>OMXI01000010.1 GCA_900314975.1 uncultured Eubacteriales bacterium
TCCATTGAACTGGAAGTCTCCCGCTGATTATATCAGCGCCTTCCTTTCAAATGGTGAACTTTTTTGAAATCTTTGTATCACATCATTGACAAACCGACACAAAAACTTTACATATACCGCGCAAATAGTGTTGACAAAGCAGGACGAATGTTGTATAATGTTGTCTGTTGAACAAAATAGCCTTATCAAGAGTGGCGGAGGGACAGGTCCTATGAAGCCCGGCAACCTGCGTATTTTATACACAAGGTGCTAATTCCTGCGGAGTTTTCCGAGAGATGAGGAAATCGTGGTATTTCAAGCATTTCGGAAACGGAGTGCTTTTTTTCGGCTATTTTGACATTTACGCACGGCTAATGCCGAATATGAGACCTTTAGAAAGAGGTAAGAAAGATGTCAAGACATTTATTCACATCAGAATCGGTGACACAGGGTCACCCCGACAAGATCTGCGACCAGATCTCAGACGCTATACTTGATGCTATGCTTGCACAGGATCCAATGTCAAGAGTCGCTTGCGAGACAGTTGCGACCACAGGCATGATAATGTGCATGGGCGAGATAACGACAAAGGCGAATGTTGATATCCCGCAGATAGTCAGAGATACTGTCAGCGAGATAGGCTACAACGATGCAAGCTTCGGCTTTGACAGCAACACCTGCGCGGTCATCACGACAATAGACAAGCAGTCCCCCGACATCGCTATGGGCGTTGATAACGCTCTTGAGGGCAGGGACAACAACGAGTTTGACACAGGCGCGGGCGACCAGGGTATCATGTTCGGCTTTGCGTGTGATGAAACGCCCGAGCTTATGCCTCTGCCGATCTCACTTGCGCACAAGCTTGCACTCAAACTTACGCAGGTAAGAAAGGACGGCACTCTCGGTTATCTGCGTCCCGACGGCAAAACGCAGGTCACAGTCGAGTACGAGGACGATAAGCCGATCAGAGTTGACACGGTAGTAGTTTCATCACAGCACGATGAAAAGATCACTCTTGAGCAGATAAGACAGGACATAATCGAAAAGGTCATCAAGGCAGTTATCCCGGGTGAGCTTTTAGTTGATACAAAGTATTTTGTAAACCCGACAGGCAGATTTGTCATCGGCGGACCGCAGGGCGACAGCGGACTTACGGGCAGAAAGATAATCGTTGACACCTACGGCGGATATGCCCGTCACGGCGGCGGATGCTTCTCGGGCAAGGACCCGACGAAAGTTGACCGCTCGGCTACCTACGCTGCAAGATATGTGGCTAAGAACATCGTTGCGGCAGGTCTTGCGAAAAAGTGTGAGGTAGAGGTTGCTTACGCCATCGGTGTAGCACGCCCTGTTTCGATAATGGTCGATACCTTCGGCACAGGCAAAGTGAGCGATGATAAGCTGTCACAGGCTGTAAACAAGGTGTTTGACCTGCGCCCGTCTGCGATTATAAAGATGCTCGATCTGCGCAAGCCGCAGTATAAAAAGCTTGCTGCATACGGTCATATGGGACGCGAGGATCTTGGCGCTGCCTGGGAAAAGACCGACAGGGTGAACGCTCTGCTTGAGGCAGTAAAGTGATAACATCAAAATATTCTGAAGCAAAACGGAGAGCAGCCTGATAACTGCTCCCCGTTTTTTATTTTGCAAGTATTTGCGCGGCAATATCTTCACACACCCTGTCAAGTGCATCAAAGTCCATAGCTTTGATATAATAGCTCTCGATCTCATCGTGTACGAGCTTGGCGCTGTCAAGCATCTCGCGCGAGGAATTGATGAGCGCAGCAGCAAGCGTGCTGTCTGTCTTCAGGCGCTTTTTGTGAGGCTGCATTTTTGCCTTGTCATAGAAGCGCGACATATTTATTTTAGCCGCATTTTTGCAGGAAAGCTTGGTCAGCGGATCAGCACTAACGAATGCGACTCCTATCTCGTCGATAAGCAAATGCTCAAAGACTGTCCCGTCAAACAGCAGGCAGGGCGACAGCTTGACATCGTAGCCGCGGCTCTGCGCCTGCTGCGCCGCTATCCTGATAAACGCATCCGAGGCAGCAAAGAAACTGTCATCGAGCAGGTAGATGTCAAGATATTTTTCAAGCGTTTCAGACAGCGTCATATATCCAAAGCGAGTCATTACCGAAAGCTGACGTATACTTTGTTTTCCGCGGTTCCCCCTGCTCCTGCCGAAGAGCTTCCTGCAAAAACGCTCTGCGAAGCTTTCAAGCTTATGCTCGTCAAGAAACTCCCCTGCGCAGCTGTAAATATCGGTGCAGATATTCCCAAGCGCCTTATTGCAGTTCGCAGCCGATGACATCAACGACTTGTTGAGCCGGCACGCTGTGATGATCTTCTCACGGTCTGCTTTCAGCATCGCGTCATTCCAGTAAAAGCCGAGATCGACTATCTTCTGACACACCCCGGGGTACTTGGGGTCAAAAACGTGCGGCGCTGTGCCGTCAACTATCACCGCCTTTGAAGAGTGCAAAACCACGGCATCAAGCGAGTCGGGGTCTGACGAACAGTAATACCTTGTCACATTTTCTGTCTGCTCAAACCTGTCGGCAAGCTTTTTCATCAGCGAGGATTTACCCGTTCCTGCGCCGCCTTTGAGAATGTAAGTGAAATACTGCCTGCTGCACACAAGCTCTGTCAGCTGCGTAGAAAAACCGCTTGGTGTAACGCCGCCTAAAAAGAATTTTTCTGCCATATCATATCCTCCGTTATAGTCTGTATCCAGACCGTATTTTCTACATTCTATGTAAAAACGGTGCGCAAGGTCACAAAAAAGCACACCGCGCGCTGCGATGTGCTTTGCAGTCTATTCTGTTTTTTGCACCTGTGTTTGTGAGGTCTGTGACTCCTGCTGCGGCGCTTGCTGCGAGGTAAGCTGCGAAATATCGCAGCACATATACAGCCCTCCCTGCGCGTCTGCCGAAACGGTGCCTGTTTTTCCGCCGTCACTGCCCTGCGGCATAGGTACGGTGGTAGAGGTGTTGTCCTTATCCTTTTTGACATAGTAGAAAATATACTGGCTGCCGCTCTCGGATTGCACGGTAAGCGGTTTTTCAAACGTATACTTTTGCAAAAATGCGTAAACCTCCTCAAGTGCAAGGTTGTTTTCGTGCATTATCTGCGCATACTGCTTACCGACATAGCGGTAATGGTTCTTCTTCGCCTCAACGCCCGTTATATCCGTCTTATCGGCGGGATAACGCAGCACAAAGCCGTATTTATAGCAGTTTTCGTTTATCCATGCGTACTGTCCCTCTCCCGTATAGTCGGGGTAGGTGCCTTTATCAGCCTCGTACAGCTGAAAATCGACTGCAAGTCCCAAAAGGTGTTCATAACATCCGTCAGAGCTTTTGCCGTCGTCCTCGGTCTTGGCGGTGTCGCCCTGCTTGCTCTTATCATCGGGTATATCAAACTGCGATTTGTACACCTTATCATCGACTCTGTAAGCTGCGTTTCTCACCATAATGGTTTTAAGCCCTGTCTGCGCGGAAAAATCGCTTATCATAAGGTTAAGCTGCTCAAACATCTCCTTGATTCCGCAGATATTGGTGCTGCCCGTGGTCATTATCATATCGCCCTTTGCGTTGAACAGATACGAATATATCGACACAAAATCCGCACCGTCAGGAGCGATATGCATATCCTTATTGTCAAGTGCGATAAGCCCTGTGTTGTTAAACTCGTCATTGTTCAGCTTGACATACACGGTATCAAAACTGATTTGCTGCTGCGACGAACTCTCCGCAGGCTTTTTCGACGAGCTATCGTCTTTATCTGCACTGCTCTTTGGAGCGTGCGTTGTCAGCGCAAGGATAAACAAAAGCGCACCTGCAAGCACAAGCCCTGCCCTGCGGCAAAGGGAATTAGTCCAGTTAATGTTTTTAAGGAAGTTCACGAAAAAGCACCACCTTTCACTGTACAATTTTATTGTAACACATTTGCGCGGCATAGTATAGCACAAAATCTAACTTTTGTATACTTAGACAAATAAAGCCCGCCCGCCTTGTGCAATTATGCGTACGGCGGACTTGAAAAAGGCTTTCAAATGTGGTATCATCTTTTTAACATCAGTGCAAAGGGGGGCTATGGATATGCTTGATAATGAAACGGCTCTGTGGGTCGAATGTTCGATACTGTTTTTCGGGCGCGAAGAGCAGTTTGCGCAGCTTTTGAAAAGGCACGGAACTGCCTTGGCTGTTTTGCAAAGCTTTGGCAAACGTGCCAACCAAAGCGCTGTACAAAGAATACTTGCTGATTGCCGCGAAAACGGTATCGACATCATAACGCAGACTGACAGGCGTTTCCCGAGCACTTTCTTCGCAGCAGGCTCGCCTGTGCTGTTTTACGCAAAGGGCGATTTATCCTGTCTTTCACATGCAAAAACCGCAGGCATTATCGGCGCACGCAAAGCGGCGGGATATTCCCTGCGGGTATGTGATGATATTACGCGTCAGCTCGTTCAAAACGGTCTGGTCATCGTCAGCGGCTTTGCAAAAGGGATAGACAGGTGTGCGCACACAAGCTGCCTTAAAGCAGGCGGAAAAACCGTTGCGGTGCTTGGCTGCGGCATAGGCACGCCTTACCCAAAGGGCAGCCTTGCTTTGCAGTCGGACATTGCAAAAAGCGGTGTGGTGATATCTGAATATCCGCCGCTGACACCACCAAAGCCCGAAAACTTTCCGCGGCGCAACAGGCTGATAGCGGCGCTCTCTGACAAGCTGCTGGTGGTCGAGGCATCAGGCAAAAGCGGCTGTCTGAACACGGTGAACCACGCTTTGCAGCAGGGCAAGGACGTATACGTTTTACCGCCGTATGACATAAAAAGCGAAAGCTGTCAGGGACAGGCGGCGCTTATCCGGGACGGCGCACAGATTGCCTTTGAAGCGAGCGACCTGCTTTAGCCCTTTTTGCGCAGCATAGTCGCCGAAAGCGGTGCAAGCTGGATATTGAGCTTGTAGCCGTTTGCATAGCAATGCTCGTTGAGGCAGTTTGAGCCGCTGTAAATATCGCGGTCTGAATTGAGCATTTCCTCAAATTCGCCATTGACATTGACATTCAGGGTGTAGTTCTGCCTGCTGCCCGAAAAATTGAAAACGCAGTAGATAAGATGTCCCTCAAGGTCATTGCGCTGGAAAGCAAAGATGTTTCTGCCGCTGTTGTTTGCATCTATCCAGCGGAAAGATGCGGCGTTATAATCGAACTTATAAAGTGCAGGCTCGGTCACATAAAGGTGATTGAGCCTTTTTATATACTCGTGCAGAGAATCGTGCGAGGGGTAGGTCAGAAGGTTCCAGCCCAGTTCCTTTTCCTCGCGCCACTCCATATACTCGCCAAGCTCGTTTCCCATAAAATTCAGCTTTTTGCCCGGGTGAGTCATCTGCCACATATAAAATGCACGTATGGTAGCCATTTTCTGCTCGTGATTTCCCTGTGCCTTGTCAAGCATAGTACCCTTGCCGTGAACGACCTCGTCGTGCGAATAAGGCAGGATAAACAGGTCGCTGTAAAAATAGCTCATAGAGAATGTCATTTTATTGTGGTGCTTTGAGCGCTCAAAGGGCGGCGTTTTGATGTAGTTTATGGTATCGTTCATAAAGCCCAGGTCCCACTTGTAGTCAAAGCCGAGTCCGCCGAACTGAACGGGTGCGGTGACCTTGCCGTAGTCGGTAGAGTCCTCTGCAAAGAGCATAACGTCGGGGTGAAGCCTTTGCATTGTGTAGTTTGTATCGCGCACGAACCAAAGTCCGCTGTCGTTTATAGGCAGATCCTTTCTGCCGTGGCAGTAGATAAGGTTCGCAACTGCATCAAAGCGTATGCCGTCAATGTGGTACTTTTCTATCCAGAAATTCACCGCAGACTTCATAAAGCTCAACACGTGCGGTTTTGAGTAGTCGAACAGCGCGGTGTTCCACTCGCTGTAGCGCTCGTTCTCGTTGTCGCTCTCAAAGATATATCCGCCGTCGTAGATGTGCAGCGCAAAGAAATCCCTTGCAAAATGCACGGGGACAAAGTCAAGTATCACGCCGACATCTGCATTGTGACACTTATCTATAAATGACTTTAAGCCGTCAGGCTCGCCGTAGCGGCTGGTAGCGCTGTAATAGCCCGTAGCCTGATAGCCCCACGAGCCGTCAAACGGGTGCTCGGTAAGCGGCAGCAGCTCTATGTGGGTATAGCCCATTTCCTTGATGTACGGGATAAGGATATCCGCCATTTCCTCGTATCTGTAAAAGCGCTCGGTCTCGGTCTTTCCCTCTTTTATCTTCCAGCTGCCAAAGTGCATTTCATAGATGTTCAGCGGCTTTTCGTAGTTTTTATCGCGGCAGCGCAGCCACGCATCATCGCCCCAGCTGTAGCTGTCGATATCGTAAAGTATGGACGCATTCTTGGGGCGCACCTCGCTGTAGAACGCAAACGGGTCGGAGCGGTAGTGCCTTTCAAGCGTTTTGGTGGTAATGACATATTGGTATATGTCGCCCTGCCTTGCACCCTCGTGAAAACGGCTCCACACACCGCGTCCGTCACGATGCATATCGTACAGAGAGCCGTTCAGCATAAGCCCGACGTTCTCGGCATTGGGTGCATAGGTCACAAACTGCGCGCCGCCGTCACGCAGATGCGCGCCCATAGTTTCATACGCATCAAAGCTCAAGCCTTTCAGAAAGCTGTCGATATTGTCAATCATTTTTCTTCACTTCACTTTTTCTTGGTTTTCTTCTTTTTACATAATACTCAAAGGAAACGAGTATCACAAGTATTGCTATGCCGCCCGCTGACATAAGCATTCCGCCGCGCAGCATCGGTGCTTTAAAGACTATCTTTATTTCGTGATGACCCTGCGAAAGCGGAAAGCCCACAAACGCCGTGTCAACGCACTCGACCTCTGTCTGCTTACCGTCAACGTACGCGGTAAAGCCCTCGGTATACGGCACACTCAACATAAAGCAGCCGTCCTTTGAGACATCTATGCTGCCCTGAATAACATCGCCCTTGGTTTTTTCCTTGTCAAAGTCGAACTTGTCGACTCTGTTCAGCTGCGCTATCTGCATTTTGTAGCACTTTATCTCGCCGATATCGTAGTTGCCCTTCATAAGCTTTACCTTAAGCTCCTGCAGCGGCTGCTCGTTGTGGGCGCTGATAACATACTCAAAGGTAGTATTGCCGTTGTAGTATTTCCACTTCGGGTTTGTCAGGTTATTCTTTATGCCGTCGATAAGTATCTTTGCATCGCCCGATTTAAGACCCACGCTGCGCATATCGTTATCGACATCGAACGAGATAAGCAGCAGTTCACCTGCGCCGACAGGCTCTGTGAGCTTAACGCTGAATTCAACATCCTGGTCAAGGCGGACGGTATACCCCTTGCCGTGTTTTGCTATGCCGTTTTGAACGGCAAGCTCAAAGCTCTTTACAGGCTTGATAAAATCACTTTCATAACTGTCTGCACCGCCGTCCGAGACGACGACATTGTTCATCAGCGCATTGAGCGAATACGGATACGGCATATTAAGATATGCATCTTCATTGAGTACATTGGACGAACAGTACGCAAGCGGCATTGCCCTGCTGCATTCATACAGCGTATATTTACCCGACTGCTTTACTGTCTGGTGAAGCACGCTCTCCCTGGTTTTTCCGTCGGTTATCATATATTTTGTGCCCATATATATCTGATAGAGTATGCTTTGCGACTGGGTGGTGAGTGCAGTATTTCTGAACTCGTTCTCGTTGTGCAGGCGCTTGAAATAAAAGTTGTTGTAGCGCTTGTTATGTATAGACGAATAGATATTGCTTACAAGGTAGTCGTCGTTGTAGATGTAGTTGGGCGTGGTGTTTCTTTCCACAAGGTTTGCCGTTCTGACAAGGTCACTGTCGCCACTTATAGTATCGGTTATGTCGTACATATCCTGCGAGAACAGCGCTTGCAGGAATTTGCCTTCAACAAGGGTGTCACTGAAATTCACCGCCAAGCCCGAAAGCACTGCAACCACTGCGGTGGAAAGATAAATCACGATCTGCTTTTTGGACAGCAAATAAATGACCGCCGCAACTGCTATAAGTGCAAGGTCTGAAAACAGCATATACCGCAGCAGATACTTGTAATGTGCAAAAAACAGGAACCAGACTATGCCCGCTGCGGTAATGGGCAGGCATTTTTTCCACGCAAAAGTTTTCTCCTTGAGCTGCTCAAACATTCTGCCGACAATCAGCAGGCACAATGGCATAAACGGGATAAGCACCTTTGAATCAACATACAGCGTGCCGTTGAGTACATAGACGATCACGGGCAGACAAATCAGACACATCATTGTTATGCCCAGAAATCGTATATGCTTTTTGTTCTTTGAAAAGACAGCAGACACAACGGCTATCACGGCTGTAAGAGTAAGCCCCATGCCGTAGGAATCGTAACAGAAGAACTGAAGATTTGAATTGGGTGCAAGCTGCGAAAGCATTGGCTTTGCGTTGCCTGCATCACGCCCGCTCAGAAGGCAGTAAAGCGTAGGCAGAAGCAGTACTCCCGACATCATCACTGCGGTAAAGAGCCTGCCTGCAAAGTGCGAGCCTTTTTTCCACAAGTCCTTGAGAGTTACCTTGTCAGTTATGCGCAGATATTCGTAAACGCCGTAAACAGCAATTGCCGCAACGGCTGCAACTCCGAAAAAGTAGCAGCACATTATGCAAAGGAATGTATATACGACGACCCGGTACTTTCGTCTGCCCCTGAAGTAGTCATCTACCGCATTGAACGCAAGCAGCAGAAAGGGCATATAGCTGACAAACATTATGTGCCTGTGGCTATGAAGGGAAAGCCCCGAGGAAAACTCAAACATTACGGTGAGCAAAAATGCTGTGGTGCTGCCGAACTTGCCGAATGTCCACCTATAGAACAGCAATATGCTGACGCATACACCGAGTATAGAAATTATCTGTATGTAGATATACATCGGCACAAACGGGAAAAGATAGCTCAAAAGTATTATTGGCGAATAAAGCCCGTAATATGACAGATTGTAGATGTTCTCCCCTGCGCCTAAATTGAAAACGAAGCTCGGAAACAGCTCGCCCGTTTCATAGAACTGCTTTCTGAAAATATCGGGTATCGCAAAGTGCTGTGCAGACCAGTCCAGCTTTGAGCCGTAGACGTACTTAAAGCGCGTCAGTATCAGCACCATCGCGATATACATCGCCATAAGTATCGCGATATGTATGTAGTTTTGCTTTTTCAGTTTCATATTATCTCCCACTGTTTTTGTTCTTTTGTTCTTTTATTTATCGGTATTTTGTCCACATCTCGTACGGTCCCATATGCCACAGCTTATCTACTGTTTTTGACTGTGATTCGTAGACCTTTACCAGCTCTGTTTTGTACTCGTACTGTTTGTCGCTCACCTTTGTCATTTCATTTTCGTGACTCGGCAGCTTTTTCTTTGAGTAGTATGTCCCGAAGCAGTAAAGCGGCTCGGTGAGCTTGTTGTTATCGTATATTTCGGTAACAATCCGATGTGTGTACTTGTGATGCTGGTGACCGTACTCGCCGTCCTTATTGTGCGTAACGATAAGCTCCCAGCTTTTGCACTTCATAATTCTTTCTATGTCGCTTTGAATCTCATCCCACACCTTGTCCCAATCATCGCGCTTGCCTGCGACCTTGTCGGGATATTCAAGGATATATCCGCTGTTGCCCGACTGCGAAAGCATTTTTTCAAACTCGGGCTTTCGCGTGGTATTTCTGCCGTTTGTTATGCACACGACAAAATAGTCTGCGTCCATAAGGTGCGCGCCGCCCCATATAACATCATCGTCGGGGTGAGCGACTATCATAAGCTTTTTTGCCTTTGTGTTATCGGCGACAGCCTGTATCTGCGCGTCGGTCAGAGTCTGAACGTCGTAGGCTTTTTTCTTTTCGGATTCCCATATAAAGTGCCTTGTTACAAAGAACGCGCACACGCCCAGCGCTATTGCCGAAAACGCTATTATCAGAACTGTCAGCAGTTTTTTCTTACCAGTCTTTGTTGTCCCCATTTTCTTACCTTTCTTTTTGTTCGTTCACATAGCGGATAAAGCGCTCAAAGGCGGCTTTACCGTTTTCGTCACGCTTGTACACGCCTGCGTGCTCAAGCACCTTTGAAAAGACGATTCCTATTTCTTTTTTCAGAATCTCCTGCGCATTCTCTGCGGTGAATTTGTTCTTTTGACAAAGCTCTTTTGCCCAGTCCGCGTGCTTTGCAAGCACCTCGTCGTTTTCAAGCCCGTCAGCGCCGTTTTGGGCAAGGTACTGCGCAAGGCTTTCCATTTCGGTTTTCAGTCTTGCGGGGAGCACTGCCAAGCCCATAACCTCGATAAGACCGATGTTCTCTTTCTTTATATGGTGAAGCTCTGCGTGCGGGTGATAAACACCAAGCGGGTGTTCATCGGTAGTTATGTTGTTTCGCAGAACAAGGTCAAGCTCAAAGCACTCGCCGCGCTTTCTTGCGATAGGGGTGATCGTGTTGTGAGGCTCGCCGTCTGTTTGCGCAAAGATGAACGCGCTCTCGTCCGTATAGCCGCGCCAGCAGGTCAGTATCTTATCGGCAAGATCGACTATGGCATTTCTGTCGGGCGAGTTAAGTCTGATAACGGACATAGCCCACTTTACGATACCTGCCCTGACGTTTTCAAAGCCCTTGAAAACAAGCGGCTGCTCAACAGGTGCTTTTGCCATTGGGAAGTCGTAGCTTCCACCCTGAAAATGCTCGTGCGAAAGGATAGAGCCACCCACGATAGGCAGGTCGGCATTGGAGCCGATGATGTAGTGCGGGAACTGCTCAATAAAATCAAACAGCTTATTGAACGCGCTCTTGTCAATGACCATAGGTGTATGCTTTTTGTTGAAAAGGATACAATGCTCGTTATAATAAACGTATGGCGAATACTGAAAGCCCCAGTCCTGCCCGTCTATCTTCACGGGGATAATGCGGTGGTTCTGCCTTGCGGGTGAGTTTACCCTGCCTGCATAGCCGACATTCTCGTAGCACAAAAGGCACTTGGGATAACCCGACTGCTTTGCGTTTTTTGCTGCGGCGATAGCCTTGGGGTCTTTCTCGGGCTTTGAGAGATTTATCGTTATATCAAGCTCGCCGTATTGCGTCGGCGCAAGCCAGCGAACGTCTTTTTTTATGCGGTAGCGGCGGATATAATCGGTATCCTGCGAGAATTTGTAGAAGTAGTCGGTAGCCTCTTTGGGTGAACGGTCATAAAGCGTGAAAAACTCAAGCTCGACCTCGCTGGGTCTTGGTGTGAGTGCGCCCATCAGCTTTGTGTCAAACAGGTCGCGGTAGACCACGCTGTTTTCGCACAAGCCTTTTTCGCAGGCATAATCCAAGAGCTCTGCAAGAGTGCTTTCAAGGTCAACGTTTTCATATTCTTCACTTGGCTCGTCATACTCGTCAAGGCACAAAATCTCAAGCAGTCTGTTTGTTGCGTATACTCTGTCGCTGGGTGCGATAAGCTGTGATTCAAGCCCGTAGGTCACGAGCTTTTTTATGCTTTCGTATATCATTTCTGACCTCCTTAAACGGCGTTTCAGCGTGATTTTTACATACATTTTAATTATATAACAAAAACGCTTTGCTGTCAACGGCTGTTGGCGATGTCAAGATTTAAACAAACTGTTAAATTTCCTAAAATGCTTGACAAGGCGGATAGTCGGGTCTATAATGGATATATATTGATAATCAAAAATGCTTTGATAGGAAGAAAAGCAGGTGCGTACTGCGCAGAGAACCGGGCGGTCGGTGTAAGCCCGGTGTGTACGGTCTGTAATAGCTCGTCCTTGAGCAGAAGCGGTGAAATAAGTAGTCGCTTTCGGGTACCTCCCGTTACAGAGGGGACACATTATTTGATGTGGCTGAGGCATACAAGCGTGAGCTGTATGCGAATGAGAGTGGTAACACGGGTGATTCTCGTCTCTCCTGTTTTTCGGGGGAAGGCGATTTTTTTATTTCCCCGTACAAACGATTTTATCAAAAAAGAGAAAGGAATTGTTGGTATGGAAAACTGCAAAAAGTATTCGGTGGGTTATTTTCTCCCGCCCGAAAGGTGTATGGAATGGACAAAGAAGGACCGCGTTGAAAGTGCGCCTGTATGGTGCTCGGTAGATCTGCGTGACGGAAATCAGGCGCTGGTCATTCCGATGAGTCTTGAGGAAAAGCTGGAGTTCTTTGAGCATCTTGTAAAGATAGGCTTTAAGGAAATAGAGATCGGCTTCCCTGCTGCGTCGGAAACAGAATATGAATTCTGCCGCACGCTTATCGAAAAGAATATGATACCCGATGACGTGACTATTCAGGTACTCACACAGTCAAGAGAGCATATCATCAAAAAGACCTTTGAAGCTCTCAAGGGCGTTAAGAACGCTATCGTTCACCTGTACAACTCGACCTCTGTTGCGCAAAGAGAGCAGGTGTTCAGAAAGAGCAAGGAAGAAATAATCAAGATAGCTACCGACGGCGCAGAGCTTCTTAACCAGTACAGAGAGAAGTACAAGGGCGAGTCGAATTTCAGATTTGAGTATTCCCCCGAGAGCTTCACAGGCACGGAAATGGAGTTTGCAAGAGACATCTGCAACGCTGTTATCGACATATGGAAGCCAACGCCCGAGGACAAGGTCATCATCAATCTGCCTGTTACCGTTGAGGTGTCTATGCCTCACGTTTACGCACAGCAGATAGAGTATATGTGCAAGACTATGCACAACAGAGAGAACCTTATCGTTTCTCTGCACCCGCACAACGACAGAGGCTGTGCAGTTGCAGACTGCGAAATGGGACTGCTCGCAGGTGCTGACAGAATAGAGGGAACCTGCTTTGGAAACGGCGAAAGAACAGGCAACGCAGACATTGTAACGGTTGCTATGAATATGTTCTCGCAGGGCGTTGACCCGATGCTTGATTTCAGCGATATGCCTACTCTCGTTGAGCTTTACGAGAGAGTTACAAGAATGACCGTCAGCCCAAGAAGCCCGTACTCGGGCGCGCTGGTATTTGCCGCATTCTCGGGCTCACACCAGGACGCTATCGCAAAGGGTATGAGCTGGCGCAAGGAAAAGGGCGTGGATGCCTGGACAGTTCCCTATCTGCCTATCGACCCGCACGATGTCGGCAGAGAGTACGATGCAGACGTTATCCGCATCAACTCGCAGTCAGGCAAGGGCGGCATAGGCTTTATCCTTCAGACGCAGTTCGGCTACGATCTGCCAAAGAAGATGCGCGAGGATTTCGGCTACAAGGTAAAGAGCGTTTCAGACCACCTGCATAAAGAGCTTAAGCCCGAAGAGGTCTATGACATCTTCAAGAAGGAGTACCTCAACAAAGCGACCTATGTCAACGCAACGCAGGAGCATTACACCCAGCTTGAAGGCGACAGGATAAGCGCCAAGGTGACTGCATCTGTGGGCGGCGGCGAGGCACAGGTATACGAGGGCGAGGGCAACGGACGACTTGACGCTGTGGCAAACGCTCTGCGCAGCGCTATTGGTTTTGAGTTCGCTCTTGAAACCTACCAGGAGCACGCTATCGAGAGAAAGACAAACTCCGAGGCGGTCTCATACGTTTCTATCTCAAAGGGCGATAAGACCTACTGGGGCGCAGGCAGACATTCGGACATCATCGTGTCCTCTATAAGAGCGCTGCTTTCGGCTATCAACAATGCTAACGAACAGTAAATATCGCATAAAAATGAAAGGCTGCTGTACAAAAAAATGTACAGCAGCCATTTTTATTCGGTTATCTCAATAATATTGTCCTCAAAGACTTTTACGCAGCTTTCGTAGTATCCGTCGCCTGTTGTGCGCGGTCCGCTGATTACGCTGTATCCTGCGCCGCGCAGGGTTTGTGTCAGTTCATCGACCTTTTCCCTGCTGCCCACGCTGAAAGCGACGTGCGCATAACCTGTGCGGTCAGAAGATTTTTCTGTGTCGACCATCTGCGGTTTTGTCATCAGTTCAAGCCTTGCGCCATTATCGAAGGTGATAAAGTAGGAACGAAAGTCGGTCTTCTTATTGTGGTAGCCGTCATTTGAACGTCCGCCGAAGTATTTAACAAAGAAATCCTTCGCAAATTCAAGGTCGATCACGTATATTGCGATATGCTCTATCATCATAGTCTCACCTATGTCCCGAAAATGAAGAATTTCGTCAGCGCGAACCACTCACGCACCCAATGTGATGCAACGTGTCTGAACTCGGTATCTGCGCTGTATGATGTGACCTCGCCTGCGCCCTGCTCCTTTGCGATAAGGCTTGCACGGTACTGGTGATAGCCGTCGGTGACTATCGTTACATCGCGGCTTATGCCAAGCTCGTCAAGCTTTTCAAACGTGAATTTCATATTTTCAAAGGTCGTTGTGGACTTGTCCTCCATAATGATGCGGCTCTCGCTTATGCCCTTTTCAACGAGGTATCTTTTCATGCACTCGGCTTCGGAAATATTCTCGTCATCGCCCTTGCCGCCCGAAACAACGCACTTTACATCGGGGTACTCATCAAGCAGCTGCTTTGCGGCATCAAGCCTGCGGCGCAGCATTTTTGACGGGCGCTCGCCTCTCACCTGGCAGCCGAGAATGACCACAACATTCGGCTTATCTGGCTTGCTGAAGATAGCCTTTAGCATCATAACAGAAAGTATCGCAAAGTACAGTATCATCACCGCAACAATAACTGACACGGATATCACAACGGCCTTGCCCGCGCCTGTTTTGCACAAGCCCTTTGCAGATCGTATAATGTCTTTCCATTTGAGCGTAACAAAGATAAGCACACAGCACATTATGCCGCCTATGACCGTTCCTGCGTTGCCGAACGGAAAAGCCGCAGCGAACCAGAACATCATTAAAAGCTCAATGACAAGCAGCACCCAGCGCACTGCGGTCATTGAAGCGAAAAGTTTTTTTATTATTTCCATTACATCGACTCCGGACAGGTTATCTTGAGCATATCCAGGATATTCGCGATGACCTGCTTAACAGCCAGCGACAGCGACAGACGCGCCTGCATAAGCGCCTCTTGCTCGCCTTTGATGCGGCAGGAGTTATAGAACTTATGGAACAGCGTTGCAAGGTCGATAGCGTACTTGGTGACTTTTGCGGGGTCGTAGTTTCTTGCGGAATCGTTGATAACGCTCGGCAGATTTGCTAGCAGCTTGACTATCTCCTTTTCCTCGGCACTTTCAAGCAGCTTTGCGCTTTCCTCGTCAAACGGCTTGACTGTTATGCCCTCCTCGGCAAGTTTTTTTATCACCGAGCAGATACGCGCGTGTGCGTACTGAACGTAGTAAACAGGGTTCTGACTTGACTGCGAAACTGCAAGGTCAAGGTCGAAATCGAACTGCGAATTAGGCTCGCGCAGGTTGAAGAAAAATCTTGCTGCGTCTATCGGAATCTCGTCAAGCAGAGTGTTGAGCGTGATAGCCTTGCCAGAACGCTTTGACAGCTTGTATGCCTCGCCGTTCTTAACAAGCCTTACCATCTGCATTATAACGATATCGAGTTTTTTCTCGTCAACGCCCAGCGCGGTCATAGATGCCTTAATTCTTGCGATATAGCCGTGGTGGTCTGCACCAAAGATATCGACAGCCTTGTCAAACTTTCTTACGGCGAGCTTGTTGTAATGGTACGCGATATCGGGCACAAGGTAGGTGGGTATGCCGTTTTCGCGCACAAGCACTCTGTCCTTTTCGTCGCCGAAATCAGTCGTTCTGAACCACAGTGCGCCGTCTTTTTCGTAGGTGTGACCGCTTGCCTTGAGCTTTTCGATTATTTCCTTTACAGAGCCGTCACCATGCAGGGTGCTTTCTCTGAACCAGGTATCGTATGTAATGCGATACTTTTCAAGGTCTCTGTGAAGCCCTTCAATATTTATAGGCAGCGCAAAGTCAACAAGTGCCTTGCGCCTTTCCTCTTCGCTCTTTTCTGCGGCATCTTTGCCGAACTTGTCGTAGAAATTCTTCGCGTGTGCGATTATATCCATTCCAAGATAAACATCATCGGGCATAGGAAACTCGTCACTGCTGCCGTTCTCGCCGTAGATTTCCTTACAGAAATCCTCTATGTCAAGGTTTTTGGCGCACACAGCCTGTCCGGCCTCGCTGATGATCTGCATATAGCGCAGGGAAAGCGACTTGCCGAACTTCTCTATCTGGTTGCCCGCATCGTTTACATAGAACTCTCTCTCGACCTCGTAGCCTGCCTTCTCAAGCACCGCTGCAAGACAGTCGCCGATAGCGCCGCCTCTTGCGTTGCCTATGTGCATAGGACCTGTCGGGTTTGCCGAAACAAATTCCACAAGCACTCTCTTACCCTTACCCATATCGGTCTTTCCGTAGCTTTCCTTTTCGTCCAGCACTGCTTTAAGCACCTGTGCATACCATACGGGAGAATAGAAAAAGTTGATAAATCCCGGACCTGCTACCTCACATCTTTCAAAGCAGCTGCCCTCAAGTCTTATCCTGTCTGCTATGCTCTGCGCGATAGCTCTTGGATTGCTCCTGAAAGGTCTTGCGCAGACCATTGCCGCATTTGTCGATACGTCGCCGTTTTTAGAATCGGCAGGTATCTCGGCTATAAAAGACGGGATAGGCTCTGCAGGGAACGTGCCGTCTGCGACAAGCTCGCCCAGCGCCTGCATCACAAGCTCCTTTGTCTGTGAAAATGCTTCATTTATCAAATCGGTCATTTTATTCTTCCTCTCTATTTTACTTCGATAGATATGTCAAAATCACCTACATAGCTGGAATTAACGTCAATGACATATCTGAAATCCAGCTTGCCGCCGTTGTCGTTCAGATCGGAATGAATATAGTTCGCATTCACGCCGACCATAAAATCTCCGTACGGTGTGCCGTACACACAATGGTGCTTTTTACCAAGCTCGACGATTAGATTTGAGCTTACGCTGCCGCTGCGCGACATAACGACCTTTTTGCCGTCAAACAGTTCGATAGTCGTGGTGCTTCCCTTGTAGCCCGTAGCCTCGGACTCGTCATAGGTCAGCTTATAGCCGCTGCTGGTTTTTTCGTATATCGCTCTTGAAAGCAGCTCGGTAGATTCTTTATTATCTCCGTCTGACTGGCTGCTGACAAGCTTCATTGAAACATCCTGTTTTAACAATTAGTCTCCTCCTCAAAGCTTAAGGGTACATTTTGATATTTTTGCGTTTATATTTCTGCTCATCAGCTTCTGTACATTCTCTGCAAAAAGCTCCTCGCTGTCGGTGCAGTAAAGCTCAAGCTCGCCCTGCGTTTGTCTGTCGCACAAGGCGTCCTTATAGCTCAGGGTATTGAGCGCGTGCTTTGCAAGCTCTGCTCCCGAAGATATCAGCTTTACGCCCTCTCCCATTATATCACTGATAAGCCCGCTTAAATGCGGATAATGGGTACATCCGAGAATAAGCGTATCTACCTGTTCTTTTTTCATTATCTCAAGATACTCCTGCGCAAAGAATCTTGCAGGAGCGCAGTCCTTTGATGTATAGCCGTTCTCGACCAGCGGAACGAACATAGGGCAAGCCATACCGACTACCTTTACATCAGGCATTATCTCGTGAATGACCTTGCCGTAGCTGCCGCTTTTTATCGTTGCGCTCGTGCCGATAACGCCTATGCGCTTGTTTCTTGTTGCGGCGCAGGCAGCGTGCGCGGCAGGCACTACCACTCCGCTTTTAAGCTCTGTCCTGCTGTCCTCAAACACGGGGCTGGACATCATTACCGACGACACCGTGCCGCAGGCAACAAGTATCATTTTAACATCGTGCTGTTCAAGGAACGCTATATCCTGCTTTGCATAGGAATAGATAGTGTCCTTGCTTTTTGTGCCGTAGGGTATCCTTGCGGTATCGCCAAGATACACGATGTTCTCGTTTGGCATGAGCTTTCTTAACTCATCAACACAAGTCAGTCCGCCAACACCCGAATCAAATACACCGATTGCCGAATTATTCATAGTCGACCCCCGCTCTTTCAAGGGCAAGCCTGATAAGCTTATCCTCCTGGCGCTCAAAGGTCATTCCCTCGTATGCGAAAAGCTGCGGGAACATACTTATAGGTGTGTGACCGGGCATTGTGTTTATCTCGTTAAGTATCACCGTGCCGTCTTTGCAAAGGAAAAAGTCGACCCTTGCAAGTCCGCAGCAGCCCATAGCCCTGTACGCATTGAGAGCTGTTGCGCGGATACGCTCCGAGCTTTCCTCGGAGATCCTTGCGGGGATAAACGTCTGCGATTCGCTGTTATTATATTTTGCGTCATAATCGTAAAAATCATTCGCCGCAGATATCTCGCCCACTGCGGAAACGACAGGTCTTTCGTTGCCCATAACTGCACACTCGCACTCAAGCCCGTCAATGCCCTGCTCGACTATTACCTTTTTATCGTGTGCAAACGCCATTTTTATGCCGTTTTTAAGACTTTCAAGGTCGGTGACCTTTGATATGCCGACAGACGAGCCGCAGTTTGCGGGCTTAACATACATAGGATAGCGCAGGTTCTTTTCCATTACCGCGCACTTTTCATCAAGCATTGAAAGCTCAAAAAAGTTGATAGGCACATACGGAGCTGTTCTAATGCCGTGCGCATCAAGGACTGTATGCGTAAGCTCTTTATCCATGCAGTTTGCAGAGCTGATAAGGTCGCACCCAACGAAAGGCATCTGCGCCATTTCGAGCAAGCCCTGTATTGTTCCGTCCTCGCCGTTCTTGCCGTGCAGTACGGGGAAAACGCAGTCGACCTTGACGTGACTTACGTCACCGTCCTCGCCCATAGCCAAAAAGCCCTTGTCAACAGGGTCGGGACTTAAGACGCAGGGTACATTGTCGGGGTGCTTTTCCCACGCACCCGTGGCTATATCCTCGATATCGCCGATATATTTGAGCCAATGACCTTTTTTGGTGATACCCACGCACACAACGTCATATCTTTCCTTTGGAATGCTCCTTATAACGTGTGATGCAGATATGCACGAAATATCGTGTTCATTGGATTTCCCTCCGAAGATGACTGCTACACGCAGTTTTGCCATACAACCTCTTCCCTTCGCTGTAGATTTGCTAAAAAAGTTATCAATATATTATATCATAAAATCGGCTCTATTGCAAACACTTTTTTCTACAAATAACGCCGATTATGCGCAATATTATTGGTGCTTTTGTCCAAGTCGGCTATCTTTGCCTGCCGAAAGCTGCCGTGCGCTCAAAATTCATTTTGCCGCCGAAAATATCAAGCGCCGAGCCTACGGTGAAATCTATCCTGCCCTTGCCGAGCGTTTTAAGCTTTTCAAGGTCGTCAAAGCCCGAAATGCCGCCCGCATAGGTTGCAGTCACGGGAGATGACTCACCGAGCAGCCTTGCAACATCGTCCTGTATGCCCTTTGCTTTACCCTCGACATCTGCGGCGTGAACGAGAAACTCGTCGCAATAGCCAGATAGCATTTCAAGCGTCTGTGCGTTCAGCTCAACGTCGGTAAACCTTTGCCAGCGGTCAGTAACGATGTAGTATTTTCCGTCTTTCACGCGGCAGGAAAGGTCAAGCACAAGGCGCTGCTTACCTACGGCGCTCACGAGCCTTTCAAGGTTATCCCACGCGATCTCGCCTTCCCTGAAAACAAAGCTGGTGACGATAACGTGGCTTGCGCCGCTGTCAAGAAAAAGCGAAGCATTTTCGCCCGTTATGCCGCCGCCTATCTGCAAGCCGCCCTCCCACGCTTTGAGCGCGCAAAGCGCCTGCTTTAAGTCTGCCTCGTAATATGGGCTGTCCTTGGGGTTCAGTATTATTATATGCCCGCCCGACAGGTCGTATTTCTTATACAGCTCGGCATAGTATGCGCCGCCTTGGTCCGACACGAAATTATCAAGCGCAAAGTCGCCCTTATCGGCAAGCGAGCCGCCTACTATCTGCTTTACGCTCCCGTTATGTATGTCAATGCACGGTCTGAATTTCATAACAAGCCTCTTTTCGTAATCAACTGCACTACTTATTATATATTATACTGCCTGTCCTGTCAAGAAATACGCATTTGTCAACTTTGGACAAACTCACCCAACAATTTCGCCCCGACGCTGTAATAAGTGAAAAACGTGTTCAAACGCTGTCATATTCCTTGACAAAATGCGGATTTTAGAGTAAAATATTTATGTATGATTTTTATTTAGGAAGGTGTTTAACTTATGGGACTTACTTTGACTGAAAAGATACTGAAGGCTCACCTTGTTGACGGCGAATTCGTCAAGGGCGGCGAGATCGGTATCCGTATCGACCAGACACTCACACAGGACGCAACAGGCACAATGGCTTACCTTGAGTACGAGGCTATGGGCGTTCCCCGTGTAAAGACCGAAAAGAGCGTGGCTTACATAGACCACAACACTTTGCAGTCTGGCTTTGAGAACGCTGACGACCACCGCTTTATCGGCTCGGTGTGCAAAAAGCACGGCGTGTATTTCTCGCGCCCGGGCAACGGCATATGCCACCAGGTGCATCTGGAGAGATTCGGTATCCCCGGAAAGACTCTTATCGGTTCTGACAGCCATACGCCAACAGGCGGCGGTATCGGTATGATAGCTATCGGCGCAGGCGGACTGGATGTTGCTGTTGCAATGGGCGGCGGTGCGTACTACATAACCTATCCGCAGATAGTCAAGGTAAATCTCACGGGCAAGCTGTCCGACTGGGTATCGGCAAAGGACGTTATCCTTGAGGTACTGCGCCGTATCTCCGTCAAGGGCGGCGTCGGCAAGGTAATGGAATACTGCGGCGAGGGTGTAAAAACACTTTCCGTTCCCGAAAGAGCTACGATAACAAATATGGGTGCAGAGCTTGGCGCGACCACCTCTATATTCCCGTCTGACGAGGTTACCAAAGCGTTCCTCAAGGCACAGGACAGAGGCGACGTATGGACAGAGCTCAAGGCTGACGACGATGCGGTTTACGATGAGGTTATCGACATCGACCTCGGCGCGCTCGTTCCGCAGGCTGCCTGCCCGCACTCCCCTGACAACGTAAAGAATATGGACGAGATAGGCAAGCTCAAGATAGATCAGGTCTGCATAGGCTCGTGTACAAACTCGTCCTATGTTGATATGATGAAGGTAGCGTATATCCTCAAGGGCAAGACCGTTGACCCAAGTGTTTCTCTTGCTATCGCCCCAGGCTCAAAGCAGGTGCTTAATATGCTTGCATCAAACGGCGCACTTGCTACGATGATCGACGCAGGTGCAAGGATACTTGAATCTGCCTGCGGTCCGTGCATCGGTATGGGACAGGCTCCGAACTCAAACGGCGTTTCTCTGCGTACCTTCAACAGAAACTTCCTCGGAAGAAGCGGAACAAAGGACGGACAGATTTATCTTGTATCGCCCGAGACCGCTGCTGCTTCAGCGCTCACAGGCTACCTCACCGACCCGAGAACTCTCGGTGAAATGCCAAAGATAGAGGTTCCCGAGCAGTTCAAGATAAACGACAATATGGTAGTTGAACCTGCAAGCGTAGAGGAAATGGACAGCGTTGAGGTTCTGCGCGGACCAAACATCAAGCCTTACCCGCAGACTGCTCCGCTGGTTGACAGCATCGAGTGCCAGGTATCGCTCAAGGTCGGCGACAACATCACGACAGACCACATTATGCCCGCAGGTGCAAAGATCCTGCCTCTGCGTTCAAATATCCCCGCTATCTCGCAGCACTGCTTTACTGTCTGCGACGAGGATTTCCCAAGACGTGCTAAAAATATGGGCAAGTCGATAATCGTCGGCGGCTCAAACTACGGTCAGGGTTCGTCAAGAGAGCATGCTGCTCTTGCACCGCTTTACCTGGGCATAAAGGCTGTTCTCGTTAAGAGCTTTGCAAGAATACACAGAGCTAACCTTATCAACGCAGGCATACTGCCGCTGACATTCGTAAACGAGGCAGACTACGACAAGATAAGCCAGGGCGACGAGATAACTATAGACAACGTCCGCGCTGACATAGAGGCTGGCAAGTCGCAGCTTACCGTTAAGAACAAGACAACAGGTGACGAGATAGCTGTACTGTGCGAGCTGACAGGAAGAACAAAAGACATAATCCTCGCAGGAGGACTGCTTGACTACACAAGAGAGCAGCTTTCAAAATAACACACAGACAAAAAAAGGGGACAAAAAATATGAAAGATTCTTACGACCCGCTTGACTGGGGCAACTCTTCAAATCAAGGCGGGATTGAAAAACATTCTGCTGACGAATACGACCAATATGCAAGCAATCCCACCTACCGAAACGATTTCTATGACGATTCGCAGGGTATGGGTTATGCTTACCAGGACAGCTATCAGCAGTATGACCAAAGCGGCTCAGACTACTATCAGCAGGACTATCAGAGCTATGACCAAGGCTATGATGACGGCTATCAGAACACATACGACAACGGGTATCAGCAGCCAAAAAGCACATTTAACGATTCGCAGATAGCTAAAGGTCCTACGCTGTATTCGCAGGCTGACTATGACTATATGGCGCAAAACCCGACCTATATCGAAAACCCGAACAGAATGGACGCTGACGAATTTTTCGATATGGTCAATCAGCAGCAAAAGCGCGAAAGGCAGCGTGAGATAATATCCGATATTGCGCTTTCGGGAACAGCGTTTCGCTCGCTCAACAGCCATTACGGCGAAACTCCCGATATAAGCAAGGACTTTGTGCTGTATCTGCTGTTTGCTGCTTTCGGTGCGGCGCTGGCAAGGCTTTTCAGTCTGCCGCTGTGGCTGTACCCGATGTTTGCAGCGCTTATCGCCTACGGCATTACTATGGTCAAAAAAATCGTTATAGACAACGACCAGCCTAAAGATGCGGTCAAAGGTGCTGCATTGGAGGGCTTGATGGTCGCAGTGGGATTGATAGCGTCGCTGGTTATGTACTCAAAAGGGTTCTGAACGGGAGATGGATCAAATGCAACATATACTGCTTGCAAACAGCACCGATCAAAGCGTCCAGCCGCTTTCCAAGGGCTTGCTGATCGGCTATCTGATAGCTGCGGCGCTTGCGCTGGCAGGGCTGATCGTGCTGCTTGTGCGCGAGAAAAAACTCGCAGCACAGGAGGAATCGCGCAAAGGGATAGTAGTAAAGGTCATGCTGTATATTATCTGCTCGGCGGTCATTGTCGGCGGACTGTATTATATCATCGACGCGGCTTTGCAAACTTATCCGAAAGATGCTTCCGTCAGCAAAAGCAACACCGAGGCGCTTCTTACCGCGGGATTCAGCATAGGCTACATACTGCCGCTGCTTGGGATCATCCACAAGCGCAGGGCAAAAGGCAGGGGCGAAAGGGCGACAAAAAAATCTACGGTATTTCTTATCACCGGGCTGCCCGTTTTCGCAGTGACGCTGCTGGCGGCAATACTGATCGCATAGTTAATTTTTAACAGGGAGGAAAATAAAATGGACAAGATTCAAATGAAAACACCGCTGGTCGAGATGGACGGCGACGAGATGACCCGTATCATCTGGCAGGAGATAAAGGACATTCTGCTGCTGCCTTACATCGACCTTAAAACAGAGTATTACGATCTCGGTCTGGTACACAGAAACGAGACGAACGACCAGGTAACTATCGACTCGGCTAACGCTACCAAAAAGTACGGCGTTGCTGTAAAGTGTGCAACTATCACACCTAACGCTGCGAGAATGCCCGAGTACAACCTCAAGGAGATGTGGAAATCCCCTAACGGCACTATCAGAGCAATGCTGGACGGTACTGTTTTCAGAACACCGATCCTCGTTAAAGGCATAACACCTTATATCCCGACCTGGACAAAGCCTATAACTATCGCCCGTCACGCTTACGGCGACGTTTACAAGAACGTTGAGATGAAATGTCCGCAGGGCTCAAAGGCAGAGCTTGTTCTCACCGACAAGGACGGCAAGGAAACAAGAGAGCAGATATTCGACTTTGAAAAGACCGCAGGTATAATTCAGGGTCTGCACAACAGAGAGGACTCCATTTCCTCGTTTGCAAGAGCCTGCTTCAACTTTGCCCTTGACACCAAGCAGGATATCTGGTTCGCAACAAAGGACACTATCTCCAAAAAGTATGACCACACCTTCAAGGACATCTTTGCAGAGATCTATGAAAAGGAGTACAAGGAGAAGTTCGAGGCTGCGGGCATTGAGTATTTCTACACCCTTATCGATGACGCTGTTGCGAGAGTTATCCGTTCAAACGGCGGTTACATCTGGGCTTGCAAGAACTACGACGGCGACGTTATGAGCGACATGGTGGCTACCGCTTACGGCTCGCTGGCAATGATGACCTCTGTCCTCGTTTCACCTGACGGAGTTTATGAGTACGAGGCTGCTCACGGCACGGTACAGCGCCACTACTACAAGCACCTCAAGGGCGAGGAGACCTCGACAAACTCTGTTGCTACGCTGTTTGCGTGGACAGGCGCGCTGCGCAAGAGAGGCGAGCTTGACGAACTGCCCGAGCTTATAAACTTTGCTGATTCGCTTGAAAAGGCAACGATACAGACCATTGAGGACGGCGTTATGACAGGCGACCTCTACCTGCTGTCGACACTGGAGAACAAGACCAAGGTCAACACCGAGGATTTCTTAAAGGCTGTAAACGAGAGACTTGTAAAGCTTTTAGGGTAATAAATTGTACAGATAAAATCAGAGGACTTTCGCTTTCGGAAGTCCTCTTTTTTGTACATATTTTTGGACAGTTACTTGACCTTGTAGGTTTCGCCTGCTATCTCAATAGATTCAAGCTTTGAGACATCAAGCACTTCATTGAAACAAAATCTGTATTCACACTCTTTGTCACCGAGCGAACCGCATTCAGGTGAAAAATCACGCTGTTTTGAATTGGAATCCGAATTGAGCGTGCGGCTCTTGCCGTCTGTGAAATTGAGTTTCAGCTTATTGGGAACCTTTTCATAATCAAACGATTTTACTTGCTCACCGAAATACTGTATATCAAGCATAAAGCCCGAGATAACCGCCTTATGACCGCTTGCTGCTTCGAGTTTGAGTGTCTGAACGTTTGGCTTCAGAGCGATTTCAAAGCTCAGTCCTTCAAATTCTTCCTTGGGTATTTGAGATTCTGTGTGGATCTCATTGCATTTTTCAAAATACTTTGAGAATATGATCTTAACATTTTCGGGTATTTCCGTCTTCTTTTCATTATATGGGTCACGAAGACATATCTGTATCATATGTGCTTGCTTTTCACGGCTTGTATTATGGGTTCCGATCATCATAATACCGATCATTGAAGAAAGATAATCCTTTTCGATGTATTTTCCTTCTTTATCAAACAAGTATGTCGCAGGCTCATTTATGAAAGCTTTCTTCCCGACCTCGTCAAGTGCCTCAACTGTCACAACGCCATAGGCATAGTTTTCATCAACAAGCATATTTTCAAGTGTCATTTTAATATGCTCATTCTGTGTCACCTGATTTACTACATATCCCTTTTCCTCAATCTGCGACGCCATTTTCTCGTTGTAATAATAATCAACGCTCTCTTTATGCGACAGCTTTGCGACTGCGACCGCGCCTGCGGTGACGGTCATTACTGCTGCGGCTGCGGCAACGGCAATAAACTTTGCCGAAAGCCTGCGCTTATGCTTTATCCTCATCTGCGGTGTCCCCTGCGCCTCACGCAGATACTTTTCATCAGCCTGTCCTATCAAATCAAGCATTTTGTCGTTCATAGCAATCCCTCTTTCTCTAAATGCTTTTTTAGTTTTTTTCTCGTTCTGTGAAGACTGACCTTGACCTTGCTCTCGCTTATGCCGAGCTTTTCGGATATCTCCTCTATCTTATCCATATACCAGTACAGCAGCAGGAATATCCGCCTTGGCTCCTGTTTGAGCGAGCCGAGGAAATCGTTGAATGCGTCCTTGAACGCGAGCGTATCGTCAAGCTTTTCGAGTGCGCTGTCGCAAGCCGCTGCATCTGAAAGCTCCTCAAGCAGAAGCTCAACGTGCCCCGAGCCGCGCTTTTGTGCGTGCAGTTTCCGCCAATGGCTTATCGCGGTATTGCGCACAATTCCTGCAAGGTACATACGCAGATCATCGGGTCTTGCAGGGGGTATGGCGTTCCACACCGAAAGATAGACGTCATTAAGGCACTCGTCGCAGTCCTGCCTGCTGCGCAGAATGTTCATCGCAATACTTTTGCAGTAGGCGCCGTACTTGTTTTCAAGCTCGATAAGGGCATTTCTGTCCTTGACCTCAAGCAGCGCGATAAGCTCGTCATCGGTCATATGCCTTTCTCCTTTCTTTTGTTTTGAAGCGCTTCACCTATATAGACGCACGCAATAATAAAAAGGTTACACAAATAAAAAAGCTGCTGCATAAAAATGCAACAGCCTTGTTAAGCCGATTTACTTTGAAAACGCGGGAGTCTGCTTTGCGCTCCAGCCGCCTGCCTTTGCAGGTGATTTAAGCTCGGTATACTCCTTGCTTCCCGCCTTTGAGGAATAAACCTTTTCGCCGTCTGATGTTACCGCGATATCTGCAACATGCAGTGTGTTTTCACCATTTGTATCGAACACCGAAAAGCAATAGCATTCGCTTCCCTTTACCTCGGTAGTTCCCGTATATCCGTATGAACGTGTGCCGTTTGCTGCGAACGCACTTTCGCTGCGCTGTGCAGCCACGCCCAGAGCCTTTTCAGCCTCCTGCGGTATCTGTGAATATGTATCCTTGCCCGCCTGTGAACCGTACGCTGTTTGTGATGCGGCTGCAGGTGTTTTGCCGTTATCGCGCGCATTTGTACAGCTTACTGTCATTAGCGATATCAGTGCCATAACTGCTATGACGATTGTCTTTTTCATAACTTTGTCCCCTATATAGCCTTTACGCAGGCTCTCCTTTCTCTATATATAGTATCCCCACTATGTTCTTTCTATATTACAAAGTATACCATATCGGTTTGCGATTGTAAACACTTTACACCAAACTTTCACCAAAAATACCGATAGTGAACATATTTCACTATCGGTACAAAGTCGGTTTATGCAATTTTGCACAAAAACAGGTTACGGATTTATTACAAGTAAACAATACAACTTTTGTGAAAACTATTAACCGGTTCAGGAATAGTCCACAACGTCTATCCACTTCATCAACAGGTCTTTTTCCTCTGCCTTGCCCTTGATAAGCTGCGCAGCGGCAACTATCGGCAGCCACGCCTGAACGTACTGCTTTGACGTACCGCTCTTGAGACAATACTTGTCAAGATACGGCTCTGCCAGTTCGGGATCGTTAAGACACAAAAGCAGATAGGTTCTCGCTACATCCGCAGATGCGTTGCCCTGCCTTGCCGAGCCCCAGTTGATAACGTATGTGCCCTCATCGTTGATGATGATATTCTTGGGTGCAAAGTTGCCGTGGCAAAGCTTGATGTGCTTTGGCATAGAGTCAAGCCTTGTTAGCAGCTCGTATTTCTTTATCTCGTCTATCTGACCCAGGCTCTTTATCTGCCTTGCCATTTTATCCTTGAGCTTTGAAAGCAGCGGCATATACTGCGCGTGTATCTCGGTCTGTATATCAATGAACTGGTTGAGATACTTGTCCGTATTCTCCGGGTTTTCGTCCATAAGCTGCTGCATGGTCTTGCCCTTGACAAAGTCCATAGTTATCGACCATCTGCCGTCAACTACGGATACCTCGTGCAGCGTCGGTATCTTGATAAACGAATTTACAAGAGTTGTTTCTACCCTTGCGTGAGTAAGTGCGGCATACAGGCATTTTTCCTTGTAAATGACGTCATTATACTCTCTTACGGCAAATCCGTCACGCTCGTAAACATCGTAAATATCGCTTGATGCGAGTAATCTTTTTTCGCTCATAATATCATTCCCTTCTGTTTTCCGGACCATAGCGACCGGGGTAAAGCTGATGATATGATAAACCATCTGCTGTATATATTATACACTCTTTTTTAACATTGTCAAGAGCCGTTTCGTGATTTTCACCATTGTACACATTTTAGTAAGTTTTAAAACATCATAAATTCATAAAAGCCATAATTCTGACAGAAAAGACGAAGAATCACGTACAAAAAGTACACCGTATTAAATAAAAATGACCAATCGTCATTTTGACTAATAAAGTTGTTAAAAACATCACAAAGATGTAACGGAATGAAATTGACAAAAATGCGCATTTACTGTATAATGAAATCAATAAGGATAATACTGTTTTTGGGGTTAAAGCAATGCCCGAAAGACTGATTCTGACAGGAGGTTTTTTATATGGCTAACGCGGAAAACAAGGACTATCTCGTTGACACTGTCCCCGCTCTTGAAAAGAAGCTGGCTGAATTGAGGCAGGCGCAGGAGGCGTTCTCCACATACTCTCAAGCGCAGGTAGACAGGATATTCAGAGCTGCCGCTATGGCTGCAAACAAAGCAAGGATACCTCTTGCAAAGCTCGCCGTTGAGGAAACAGGCATGGGTATTGTTGAGGACAAGGTCATCAAAAACCACTATGCGAGCGAGTACATCTACAACAAGTACAAAAATGTCAAGACCTGCGATGTTATCGAGCGCGACGAGGTATACGGCACTACGGTGCTTGCCGAGCCTATCGGCGTTATCGCTGCGGTAATACCTACTACCAACCCGACATCAACGGCTATATTCAAGGCGCTTTTGTGCCTTAAGACCAGAAACGCTATCATCATCTCGCCTCACCCGCGCGCAAAGATGTCAACGATCGCCGCTGCAAGAATAGTGCTTGAGGCTGCTGTAAAGGCTGGCGCACCCGAGGGCATCATCAGCTGGATAGATGTTCCGTCGCTTGAGCTTACACAGACGGTAATGCGCGAGGCTGACTGCATACTTGCAACAGGCGGTCCGGGTATGGTAAAGGCTGCTTATTCAAGCGGAAAGCCTGCTATTGGCGTTGGCGCGGGCAACACTCCTGCGGTCATCGACTCGTCGGCTGATATACTGCTCGCAGTTTCATCTATAATCCACTCAAAGACGTTTGACAACGGTATGATATGTGCATCCGAGCAGTCGGTGATAGTTGACAAGAGCATCTATGACGAGGTAAAGAAAGAATTCAAAGCCCGCGGCTGCTACTTCCTCAAAAAAGACGAGACCGAAAAGGTCAGAAAGACGATAATCATTAACGGCTCGCTCAATGCAAAGATAGTCGGTCAGTCGGCATATCGTATAGCAGAGCTTTCGGGCGTGAAAGTCCCAGAGGACACAAAGATACTCATTGGCGAGGTCACAAGCGTTGACATAAGCGAGGAGTTCGCTCACGAGAAGCTCTCCCCCGTGCTTGCAATGTACAAGGCAAAGGATTTTGACGACGCTCTGAACAAGGCTGACAGGCTCGTGCGCGACGGCGGTATAGGTCATACATCTTCGCTGTACTGCAACGTAATTACCGAAAAGGCAAAAATAGAAAAGTTTGAAAACACAATGAAAACCTGCCGCATACTTATCAACACTCCTTCCTCGCACGGCGGCATAGGCGACCTTTACAACTTTAAGATGACTCCTTCTCTTACGCTTGGCTGCGGCTCCTGGGGCGGCAACTCCGTTTCGGAGAACGTCGGCGTAAAGCATCTTTTGAACATCAAAACTGTTGCGGAGAGGAGAGAGAATATGCTTTGGTTCAAATCGCCCGAAAAGGTCTACTTCAAAAACGGCTGTCTGCCTGTTGCTCTTGAGGAGCTTAAAAACGAGCTTGGCAAAAAGAGAGCTTTCGTTGTTACAGATACCTTCCTTTACAAGAACGGCTATGCTAACTGCATAACCGACAAGCTCAGCGAAATGGGTATTGCTTACCACGTTTTCTCCGATGTTCAGCCCGACCCGACACTCGCAAACGCGCAGGCTGGCGCAAAGGAAATGGCAGAGTTCGAGCCTGATGTTATCATCGCGCTCGGCGGCGGCTCGGCTATGGACGCTGCAAAGATAATGTGGGTGCTTTACGAGCATCCCGATGCAAACTTTGAAGATATGGCTATGGACTTTATGGACATACGCAAGAGGATATTCAAGTTCCCCAAAATGGGCGAAAAGGCTTATTTCGTAGCTGTTCCTACATCTGCGGGCACAGGCTCGGAGGTAACGCCGTTTGCAATCATCACCGACCAGGAAACAGGCACAAAGTACCCTATTGCAGACTACGAGCTGCTGCCTAACATGGCTGTCGTTGACGCGGATATGATGATGAACGCACCGAAGGGACTCACCTGTGCATCGGGTATCGACGTGCTTACTCACGCGCTTGAGGCTTATGCATCTGTTATGGCATCTGACTACACCGACGCGCTTGCACTTAAAGCTGCAAAGCAGGTATTTGAGTATCTGCCGTCTGCTTACAAAAACGGCGCAAATGACCCTATCGCAAGAGAGAAAATGGCAAACGCTGCTTGTATGGCAGGTATGGCTTTTGCAAACGCATTTCTCGGCGTAAATCACTCAATGGCGCACAAGCTCGGCGCTTACCACCACCTGCCGCACGGCATAGCAAACGCGCTTATACTGACAAGAGTTATGCGCTACAATGCCGACCCGACACCGAAGAAAATGGGTACGTTCTCACAGTATCAGTATCCGCATACTCTTGAAAGATACGCAGAGGTCGCACGCTACTGCGGCTTTGGCGGCAAGGACGACAAGGAGTCGTTTGAAAACCTTATCAAGCAGATAGAAAAGCTCAAGAAGGCTATCGAGATAAAGCCGACTATCGCAGATTACGGCATAAAGGAAGAGGATTTCCTCGCAACGCTTGACGATATGGTCGAGAACGCATTCAACGACCAGTGCACAGGCGCAAACCCACGCTACCCGCTGATGAGCGAGATCAAGGAGATTTACCTCGCGGCATACTACGGAAAATAAGACAAACTAAAAAGCGGTGCTTTGCTGGCACCGCTTTTTTGTGTTTAAATCTTTATCCTGTCTATGCACTCGCCCGTGTCATCATCAAATACGAAAACGTACCCGCCGCAGACTTCAAAATAGTATTTCCCGTCCTTGCTTATCTCATCAGCATCTTTCTCTGATACCACTTTCCAATCGTCACGGGAATAGATCAGGTACTTGCCCTTGTAGTATGTGACAACGTGGTCTGCGCTTATGCCGATAACACGCTCAAATGTCCTAAAATCGTGCTTTTCCTTTCTCTCCCTGCTTTGCACATCATAGGTAAACACGCTGTCACAGCCGTGGTTTTTAAGCTCTGACGGGTCGGGAAATGATGCACCGGGTTCTTTGTTGATAGTAGTCACCGCAAACGCAAGCGTCTTATCGTCGCAGTACGAAACGGTAAAATCGCCGTATACATTGTCTTTGTTGCCGAGTGAAATTTGGTAAGTATCACCCTTACAGTACATTTCAAAATCTTTTATACCTTGTCGAGTGCGCGAACCGCAGACCGTGTTATCTGTAATTCCAAATGCAACATAAAATCCAAGCAGGGTACTGCTGATGTTTCCGTGATGCCACGAAACATATCTGTTGCCGCAGTTGTAGATAACAAGGTCTTTTCCTATCTGCGTCCGCTTGAAATCCTTGCTGTACTCCTTATCAATCTTTTCGATAGTATAGCTTTCAAGGTCAAGCGTGTACAATGTATCGGTGACCTTATAAACAAGATAAAGCTTTTCCTCTGCCGCACCGAGCAGCGTGCAGGCTTCGTCAGCCGCTATGCTTTTTCTTTCTTCGCCTGTTGTGCGGTCATATATCACTATGCTGTATGTGTCGCTCTTGCGGTCATGAACAGTTGTGTAGATGTTATCCTTGTCAACGGTAATACTTGTACAGTCTTCCACCGAAACGAGTTTCTTGTCGGGATAGATATATATCCCGTCTTTTTGTATGATATAATATTCGCCGTCATAGCTGTACACTTTTCCCCGCGAGCCTGCGCACTCTATTATAGTGGTCTGCGCATCACGGTATATCATATTCAGCACAAAAAATGCAACAATAGTCGCCACAGTCAGCACCAGACAAATAATGATGCTCTTTTTCAGTTTTTGCTTTGTCATTTTTCTCACTCCGTTGATTTGCAAGAATTATAGCATATCTGCCGAATTGTGTCAAACAATACGCTTGCATTCCTGCAATGTATACGATTCAAAGCGGCAAATTTGTGCGTCAAAAACAAAAGTTTGTAGCTTCACACAAAATGAAATGGCAAAGTTTGTGCAAACTTACAGTCAGCTTCTGAAAGCACTTGTCGCTGCCAAGGCTTGAAAAAAGTTTAAAAGCGCGTGAAAATATGCCGATTTTCTGTTGAATTTTGTAAACAGTTGTGATATAATAGAATAAGTATATTTATTTGAACTTTCCGCTTTGAACTAAATCTATAAAGTCAAGAGGTTTTGAGATATGAACAGGAATTTTGACGTTATCATCGCAGGATGCGGCGCAGCAGGTCTGTACGGCGCGCTTAATCTGCCAAGCGAGCTTAAAGTGCTTGTACTTTCAAAAATGCAGAAGGACCTTTGCAACACCGCACTCGCACAGGGCGGTATCGCGGGCGTTTACGACAGTCCCAAGGACAGCCCCGAGTACCACAAGCACGACACGTTTGTTGCGGGCGGCTTTGAGAATGATCCGACCTCTACGGACGTGCTGGTGAACGAGGCAAAGATAGATATCGCACGGCTTATCGAGCTTGGGTGCGACTTTGACAAAAAGCCTGACGGCGACTACCACAGAACGCTTGAGGGCGGTCACGGTATGCACAGGATATTTCACCACAAGGACTCCACGGGCGCGGAGATAGAGCGCACTTTGCTTGCGAGCGTGCAAAAGCTTGACAATGTGACGATACTTGAAAATGCCGTTATCTGCGATGCAAAGAAAACAAGCACGGGCTTTTCTTTCCTCGTGCTGAAAGACGGCGAGTTCACTACATACAACAGCCACTATTCCATTTTCGCTACGGGCGGCATAGGCAGGGTGTACGAGTTCACTACAAACTCCCCTATCGCAACGGGCGACGGTATCACGATGGCGTACAATATGGGCGCTGAGATAAAGCATCTGAGCTATATACAGTTCCACCCGACCGCCTTTAATGACGAGCATACAAGGCAGTGCTTCCTTATCTCCGAGGCGGTGCGCGGCGAGGGAGCATATCTGCGCAACTGCGACAAGGAGCGCTTTATGCACAACTACGACAAGCGCCTTGAGCTTGCACCCAGAGATGTCGTTTCGCACTCGATAATCTTTGAGGCAAAGCGCACAGGCTCAAACAAGTTCTATCTTGACATTACCCACAAAGACCCCGAGTTCATAAGAAACAGATTCCCGATGATATACAAAAACCTCAAGGACGCGGGGATAGATATGACCAAAGACCTTATCCCGATATTCCCCTGCCACCATTACCTTATGGGCGGCATAAATGTCGATACTTACGCGCGCACAAACATAGACAGGCTCTACGCCTGCGGTGAATGCTCGCACACGGGCGTTCACGGCAACAACAGACTTGCAAGCAACTCTCTGCTTGAAGCGCTGGTATTTTCAAGACGTGCCGCGGGCGATATCGCGCAAAAAATCAAGGACTGCGAAAAGGACTTTGAGGAGTACAAGTTCACAGTCGACAAAAACGCTCCCGAAATGCCAAAGGGCTTGCGCACACAGATAAGAGCGATAATGCAAAAGGCGTATTTTGTACTGCCAAACATTCAGGAGCTCGGACCGGGGCTTGATAAGGTCACCGAAATAAAGGATATGCTTTACAGCGGCAATTACAATATCGACAAGGATTTTGTCGAGGCAAAGTCGCTTGCTACGGTCGCGTACATCGTACTTACGGAGGCTTGGAAGATAGCGACCGAGAATGCCGAGATAATAAGAAGAAAGAACCCGTAAAAGCGCTTTAAGCTATTGAAAGGATTGATACAATGAAGCTGATGCAGTTTCAGATAGACGATATTATTAAGACCGCGCTGGCGGAGGACATCAACTATATCGACGTGACGACAGACTATCTCGTTGACGAGGGTTCTGTCTCTACGGCAAAATATGTTGCAAAGGACGATGGCGTGCTGTGCGGTATAGATGTTGCTCTGCGCGTGTTTGAGCTGCTTGATAAGAATGTTAAGACAGAAATTCTTATCCACGACGGCGAAAAGGTGAAAAAGGGCGATATCATCGCAAGGATAACAGGCTCGACAAGGGCGCTTTTGAAAGGCGAAAGAACGGCGCTCAACCTTGTTCAGCATATGTCGGGCATAGCGACGGCGACAAACAAATGCGTAGAGCTTGTCAAAGGCACCAAAGCATCTATCGCCGATACGAGAAAGACTCTGCCGGGATTACGCGTACTGCAAAAGTATGCTGTCACAGTCGGCGGCGGAAAAAACCACAGATATAACCTTTCCGACTGCGCTATGCTGAAGGATACCCACCTTGACGCTTACGGCTCTATGACGGGTGCGGTAAATGCCCTGCGTGAGAAAATGGGACACACCGTAAAAATCGAGGTAGAGGTTTCAAATCTCGAACAGCTCGCGGAGGCTCTCGACCTCGGCGTTGAGATAATCATGCTTGACAATATGAGCTGCGAGGATATGGCAAAGGCAGTCGAGATCACCGCAGGCAGAGCAAAGCTGGAGGCATCGGGCAACGTTACCGAAAAGACTATCGCAGCTATCGCACAGACGGGCGTGGATATAATCTCGCTCGGTGCGCTGACACATTCGGTAAAGGCTTTTGACATATCAATGAAGATAGATAAATAATATGAAATGGTATACAGATAAATTTGACGAACTGAAAAATGCCAAGCCGATAATTTCTCTATGCGGTGATGACTGTGCGGTGTGTCCGAGATACCTTGCCAAAACCGATGACGAGCTGCACCAGACGGCTGTGTTCTGGGAAAAGGCAGGCTGGCGTGACAGAGTCGTTTCCAACGAGGAGATAAGCTGTACAGGCTGCGGCAGCAAGGGCGTTTGTGCGTTCGGGCTGATCGACTGCGTAAAAAGCCACGAGGTACAAAGCTGCAATGATTGCGCACAGTATCCGTGCGACAGGATTCGCAAGGCAGTGAAATGCTCTGATGAGAAAAAAGCGGCATGCAGGAAAGCCTGCGATTCGCAGGACGAGTTTGAGATGTTTTGCAGGTCGTTTTATGAAAAAGAGAAAAACCTGAAGATCTGAATGATGATACAACTATTAAATTTTTAATAAGCAAGGAGATGAACACAGACTATGGCAAGCCTTATTGATACCGAAAGACAGTTTCATATAGCTACGCTGCCCGACGAGGTCGGCAGGTTTGTCATACTGCCCGGCGACCCGTTCCGCGTGCCGAAGATTGCAGCGTATATCGACGATGCCAAGCAGGTCGCGCATAACAGGGAGTTCAACGTCTATACAGGCACTCTCTGCGGCGAAAAGGTCACCGTCTGCTCAACGGGAATAGGCGGCGCATCGACAGCTATCGCAGTTGAAGAGCTTGTCAAGTGCGGCGCAGATACCTTTATAAGAATAGGCACCTGCGGCGGAATGAACGAAAAGGTCAGCGCGGGCGACCTTATCATAGCAACAGCTGCGGTGCGCGGCGAGGGTACTACCTACGAATATATGCCCACAGGCTACCCTGCGGCTGCGGACTTCACGGTCGTTTCGGCTCTGGTCGAGGCAGCAAAGGCATTGAGTGACTCGCGCAAGGGCAACGGCTGGCACACGGGCGTTGTTCACAGCAAGGACAGCTTTTACGGTCAGCTTGAACCCGACAACTCCCCTGTAAGTGACAAAGTAAAAAGCCGCTGGGATTCTTATGTGCGGCTTGGATGTCTTGCCTCGGAAATGGAGTGTGCGGCTCTGTTTGCAGTCGGTCAGGCGCGTGATGTGCGCTGCGGTGCGGTGCTTGCAAGTCTGTGGAACTGTCAGAAGAATCTTAACGAGGGCGCTGACGAAAGCATAATTCTTGATACGGACAGGGCTATCAGATGCAGTGTCGAGGCAGTTAAGCTGCTTATCACGCGAGATATGGAGGAAGATAAATGACAAAGCTTGATGGTGCTTGGGAAGAAAGCAGCGTTAAAGGACCCAGAGTTGAGATAACGGAAAACAAGCTGACAAGGCTGTGGATGGGTGCGCCCGTGCTTGAAACGAAATTTACAATTGCCGAGCAGGGCGGCAAGACCGTTCTTATGCTCGAACACAACGGGCTGCGCAACGCAGGCTCGCTCGACCCGTACGCAGTAATAAATGAATGCTACTTTGACGGAACGGCGCTTGTTTTTGTTGACGATTACAGGTTTTCGGGAGTGAGCGAGACAAAGCTTTACCCGACAAGCAACAGCCGCTACGGAAATGTTACGCTTGTGGATGACGAGATGCTGCCAGTTCTGCACGGCAGGTGGGAATCAAAGTACACCGACCTCGTTTTTGACGGCAATAAGCTGGGCATCTGCGGTCACGGTGAGGAAAAGCCCGATATAACAGTTGAGATAGTCACCGCCAGAACGAACGGATATGACAGCGGCGAGGTGATGATACTCGACAAAGACCCTGCACGGCAAGGCATTGGTGATTATTACAGCCTTTCCTACAGCGGCGAAACGATAACAGGCTGCATACAGGTTTGTGATGCACAGCCTATGAAGATAGTTTTCACCAAGAAGGCATAAAAGAAACCTCGGAGCATTTACTCTCCGAGGTTTTTTGTTACTCGCCTATTTTATATTCTTTTACGTCGTCGCCGTCTTCAAACTGTACCTCGTTGACCTCTTCGGCAGACGGGATATCCATCTTTTCAAGTTCCTGCGCTGTCATAGGCTTTTTCTTTTCGGGTTTGGCGTACAGATGCTCGATGTCCTGTTTGTAATACTCCGTCGTCACAGGCAGCTTTTTCTTGCGCAGCTTGTTCTCAACGTAGGACCTTGTAAAGCTGTAAAGCAGTGCGAACACCGGAACAGCCAGAACCATTCCTGCAAATCCGAACAGACCGCCGCAGATGATAAGCGAAACAAGCACCCAGAATCCCGGGAGTCCTGTTGAGTCACCAAGGATCTTCGGTCCCAGAACGTTTCCGTCAAACTGCTGAAGTATCAGAATGAATATCGCCAGCAGTATCGCTTTTTTCGGGTCAACGATAAGCATAAGCAGCGTCGATGGGATCGCACCGATAAGCGGTCCGAAGAACGGTATGATGTTTGTCACGCCCACGATAACGGAAATCATTATGTTGTACTGCATATCCATCAGTGTCATACCGATAAAGCAAAGCAGTCCGATGATTATCGAGTCGATTATCTTTCCGATGATAAAGCCCGAAAAAACTTTGTTAGCCTGTGAGGCAATGCCCATTATCTTTGCACAGGTCGACTTTTTGGTTATCGAAACGATAGACTTTTTTATCTGCGCAAGCAAAGTCTCTTTGTTGCACAGCATATACAGCGATACAATAAAACCCAGCAGGAAATCCTTGAGGAACGAAAGCACTCCCCATGCGCCCGAAACGATGTCCTCCAGAACAGGCTGTATCTTCGTAAAGATTACCGATGCGTCCTTTGTAAAGCCGTCTATCTTTTCATTTGCCGATTTTACAAGGCTGGGGTAATTATGAAATGTCTTGCTTATCCAGTTCTCAACATTCTCGCGCAGATCGCCCATATTGTTGAACAGATTCGTGACCGATTTGACGACCTCCGGCACGACGATCGCTATCAAGCCGACAACTATTCCCAGAAAGACTATTGCCGACAGCGTGACCGATAAGGCACGCAGCAGTTTTTTCTTGCCCCTTGTGCTTTTGAACTTGTTTGAGAACAGCTTTTCAACATTCACCATTATAGGGTTCATCAAAAACGCTATGACAAGTCCCCAGATAACAGGCATGAAAACTGTTACTATCATACCCAGAAAGCTTGTTATTGCACTGAATTTGAGTATCGCAACGACCAAAAGCACGTTTATTGCGATGACCAGCGCCGCATAAAGAGCAATGGTATTATATTTTTTGTTTGGCATTATCTTCATCTGACCACTCCGTTATGCCTTACTTATTTGTATTTATACATTTTTTATTATACACCTTTTTCCACAGGATTGCAACAGCTTTTTAATTATTTTATCCATTTAATTCGCTCGAGTAAGTTCTGTTAACATAATATTGACTTTACATTCATTTTACGGTCACATACCCTTGTTGACAAAAGCTGAAAAAGCGAATATAATTGTCTTGTGAATATATTCAAATCCTATGAACAGGAGTAAGTAGCTTCTGGCTTTGTGCTTTTCAGAGAGCTGCCGCAGTGGTGCGAGGCAGCAGGCAGGCTTTTTGCGAATGGACCTGTGAGGAGCAGCGGGAAAGCTGATATCAGCAAGTATCGCTCGCCGTGTTTCCTGCGTTAATGTGAGCGGATATGAAAGTATCTTTAGTGCCGATAAGGGTGGCAAAGCGATGTTCTATCGTCCCATAGCGGAGGTAGGACTTATTTTTTTGTATAAACAAGGAGAGTTATGTATGGAAAACAATATCATTCTGACAGGTGACAGACCGACAGGCTCGCTTCATCTGGGACATTATGTAGGCTCACTTAAAAAGAGAGTACAAATGCAAAATACAGGCAAGTATCAGACCTTTGTTATGATAGCCGATCTGCAGGCGCTTACGGACAATGCCGATAACCCGCAGAAGATACGTGACAATATACTTGAGGTAATGCTTGATTATCTTGCCGCAGGGCTTACACCCGACAAAACGACATTCCTTGTGCAGTCACATATCCCTGCGCTGTACGAGCTGCCGATGTACTATTCAAATCTTGTAACTATGTCAAGGCTCGAAAGAAACCCGACTATCAAAAACGAGATAAAAATGCGCAAATTCGAGCGCAGCATTCCCGTAGGCTTTATGACCTACCCTATCAGCCAGGCTGCTGACATCACCGCGTTCAAAGCAAAGTACGTTCCCGTCGGCGAGGACCAGCTGCCGATGCTTGAACAGGCAAGGGAGATAGTCAACAGCTTTAACAGAGTGTACAACTGCGATATCCTTGTTGAGCCCGAGGCTGTTCTGCCTGATTCGGACAGCTGCAACAGACTTGTAGGAACAGACGGCAACGCTAAAATGAGCAAGTCGCTTGGCAACTGCATTTATCTCAAAGACGATGAAAAGACTATCAAAACAAAGATAATGTCAATGTTCACAGACCCTACGCACATCAACATCACAGACCCAGGGCACACCGAGAACAACCCTGTTTTCCTGTACCTTGAAGCATTCTCGACAGACGAGGATTTCAAGAAGTATCTGCCCGAGTATGCAAATCTTGACGAGATGAAACAGCACTACGAGCGCGGCGGTCTTGGAGATATGAAGTGCAAAAAGCTGCTCAACAGTGTGATGCAGGAGTATCTTGCACCGATAAGGGCAAGGCGTGAGGAGTATGCAAAGGATATGGGCGAGGTGCTTAATATGCTCAAAAAGGGCACTCAGCACGCTATTGAGGTCTCAAACGAAACGGTCAATGAGGTGCGCGATGCGATCGGCATCAACTATTTCAACGACAAGACCTTTATGGACAGCATCTTCAAATAAAACTGCAAATGGTGTGCGGGAAACTGCACGCCATTTTTTGTACTTGCAAACTGCGCGGGTTTATTGTATAATAACGATACGGAGGAATGAGTATGAAACACGTTGAAGTATTTACAGACGGCGCCTGCTCGGGCAATCCCGGTCCCGGCGGCTACGGAGTGATTTTAAGATACAAGGGCACGGAAAAGGAGCTTTCGGGCGGCGATGCGCACACGACAAACAACCGTATGGAAATGATGGCGGTCATCACTGCGCTTGAAACGCTCAAAGAACCCTGTGAGGTCACGCTTTACAGTGACTCGAAATACGTTATCGACTCGGTGACAAAGGGCTGGGCAAAGAGCTGGCAGAAAAAAGGCTGGATAAAGAGCAACAAGGAAAAGGCTCTCAACCCTGACCTCTGGGAAAAGCTGCTTGGATTGCTTGACAGGCACAAGGTCGAATTTGTATGGGTAAAGGGACACGCAGGACACCCCGAGAACGAACGCTGTGACAGGCTCGCTGTCGAGCAGTCGCAAAAATACAGAGGCGAATAGGTACGGAGGATAAGATGGATAGCAAAAAGAAAGTGCTTGTCGCAATGTCGGGCGGCGTTGACAGCTCGGTGACGGCAAAACTGCTGCTGGATGCAGGCTACGAGGTCGCAGGCGCGACTATGCACCTGTACTCAAACGATGATATCGGCATTGAGCGCACAAAGACCTGCTGCTCGCTTGATGATGTGCAGGACGCACGCGAGGTCGCATACAAGCTGGGCATACCATTTCACGTTTTTAATTTTGCAGACTGTTTCAAGCAATGTGTTATGGACAAGTTCGTGGATACCTATCTTGGCGGCGGCACACCAAATCCGTGTATCGACTGCAACAGGTATCTCAAATTCGGCAAATTCCTTGAAAGAGCGCAGATGCTTGGGTTTGACTATGTTGCAACGGGGCACTACGTTACCAAAGTGCGCGACGAAAAGACTGGCAGGTGGCTTTTGAAGCGCTCGGCTGACAGAAAAAAAGACCAGACCTATGTTCTTTATTCGATGACGCAGCAGCAGCTTGAACACAGCCTGTTTCCAGTGGGCGAGATGAACAAGGACGACATACGCGAGATAGCAAACGAAAACAGCCTTGTAAACGCAGACAAGCCCGATTCGCAGGACATCTGCTTTATCCCTGACGGCGATTATGCGAGCTTTATAACCTCACGCGCGGGCGAGCAGCAAAGCGGCGACATTGTGCTGACCACGGGCGAAAAGCTGGGCACGCACAAGGGGCTGATACATTACACCGTAGGTCAGCGGCGCGGCGTGGGCGTTTCGTATACCGAGCCGATATTTGTTGTCGAAAAGGATACCGCAGCAAACAGGCTTATACTCGGCACACCAGACAAGCTTTTTCGCACGTCGCTTACAGCTTGTGATGTGAATATGCTGATAGCTGACGAGCTTAACAGTCCAATAAAATGTACAGCTTGCACAAGGTATCACCAGCAGGACGTTCCCTGCACGGTAACGCCTATCGGCGAAAGGCGTGTACGGGTGGACTTTGAGCAGCCGCACAAGGCTATCTGCAAGGGTCAGGCGGTAGTTTTCTACGACGGTGACTATCTTATCGGCGGCGGAACGATTGAGTAAGACAAGGAGAAAACAATGAAAATAACGGTTGTAACTGCAAATGAAGACAAGATAAAAGAGCTTGCAAGCCACAGTGCATTTACCTGGGAGGGTATGAATCTTGACGAGCAGAACATCTCGGATATCGCACAGGTGTTTTGCAGCGAAAAGCTTGTAAAAGACGGCACGGAAGAGATAACAGGCTACACGTGGTCGGGTGCAGTGATGAATGAAATGTACGGTCTTACGGGCGAAAACGCCTATCCCGATGACCTGCCGTTTTTAAGCTTTGAGCTTGACTCGTTTGACGGCGAGGGCAATATTGATGTGTTCAAGATGTACTGCGGCGCGAGGTGGCTGGACGATATCGTGCGCAACAATGAATTAAACGAGCAAGAGCAAGAACAATAGTACAAAAAAACGGACTTGAAATTCAATCAAGTCCGTTGTTGTTTTATCAGTCCATTGCGCCCTTGATAGCCTCATAAAGCTCGTCGTATGTTTCATACGCGGGGATATCCGGGTTATCAGCCTTTATGTTGTCGGGGCTTTTGAACAAAAAGCCTGCTTTGCTTGCCTTTATCATTCCAAGGTCATTGTGGCTGTCGCCCGAAGCGATAGTCTCAAAGCCTATCGACTGCAGCGCCTTGACAGTGGTGTACTTGGACTTTTCAACGCGCATCTTGTAGCCTGTTATCTCGCCGTTCTCGCCTACCTCCAGCGTATTGCAGAAGATAGTTGGCATACCCAGCTTTTTCATCAGCGGCTTTGCAAACTGCGTAAATGTGTCGCTTATGATGATGACCTGCGACAAGTCACGAAGCTTGTCCAAAAACTCCTTAGCGCCCTCCATTGGCTCTATTTTTGCGATAGTTTCCTGAATCTCCTTGAGACCGAGATTATGCTCTTTGAGTATCGCAAGGCGGTACTTCATCAGCTTGTCATAGTCAGGCTCGTCACGGGTAGTTTTGCGCAGCTCGGGGATACCGCTTGCTTCGGCAAAAGCTATCCATATTTCAGGCACGAGAACTCCTTCAAGGTCAAGACAGGTGATATACATTGACATTTTACATTCCTCCCGATAGGGTATTTATAGGGAAACTCTTTCCTTACGTCAAAAATTATACCACACATTTATCGTATATTCAAGAAGATTTTATGAATTATTGCACGCTTGGGTCGCAGACTGTACCGATGAACACAGGCAGCGTTGAATACGAATCCATTATTGCAAAAACAAACGGTCTGTCGAGAATGACCTCCTTGTGCTCAGGTTCGCTGTGATCAGCCTTTGCTCCAGCCTCAACAGCAGTTGCGGCAGCAGCTTTCGTCCCCTTTGCATCAAGCTCTATATGCGTCTTGTGGAACACCTGTGCGATGTAGGCAGGGGTGTCCTCAAACATCTTTGTAAAGTCTGCGTTCTGCTGTGAGAAAGCCTCGGTCATACCCATACTCTGCAAAGCATCTTTAAGGCGCAGCTCGTGGTCAAATGTGAACTGCGGCAATTTTGTGGTGACCTCGTAATCATAGCTGCGCGACTTGTACAGCTTTGAGAACTCATCGGCTGTCATTGTTGAAACGAAATCGCTGACAGAGATGTCCTCATTTGGAAGAACAGCCATAAACTCATATCTTCCGCCTGCATAGTCCTTTGTAAAGCCGATAGCTCTTTCGTTTGAAAGATAGCAATTTTCTGTGCCTGTGAGCATTGTGCATTTTACCTCATCACCTTTGGCGTTGGTGAACTTCTGATTCTTCTCGACCTGACTGTCTTTATACTGCTTTTGCCACTGTGCATCAAATGCCACGCAGTTGACAAGATACATCACGTCGTCAGGCTCGATCTTATCAATAACAGATGGTATCATCCTGTCGGTCTTGTCATATACCCAACCGTTTATCTGACTGACTGTTTTATCGTCAAAGGCGCCCTTGAACAGCTCTGCATTGTACATCTCCTTACAGGTCTTTGTAAACTGCTCGGTCGGAACGATATCCTGCCTGTCCTTTACCCAGACGCAGTTTGCTATCTTCAGCTTTTCGTCATCTTCTCTGCGTGATCTTTTCTCGACCTCACTCAAAAGATAGTTCATATTCTTGTTGAACTCGTCCTGTGAAACGCCCTTGTAAAGCACGTTCTGCATCTGTTTGAGGGTAGCGCCGTTCGCACCGTTCTGTGTCATTCCCAGTGCAAAGGCTGCCGACTCGGGTGAAACGAGCGTGTTCTTTCCGCTTGCAAGGTCATTGCGCACGGAGGTCTTGAAAAGCTCGACGGAAAAACCGTTCACTGCGCTGATAAAGTCCTCATCGAAATTATCTTCTCTATCGGTTTCTTTGAATTCGTAATTTGCGGTCAGCTGCATTGATTTGTCTATCGATTCATGCGAATATGCGGCGGGTGATATATCCCCTGTCGATGACTGCTCGGAGCAGGAGCACATACCGATCACCATTGTCAGTGCTATGACTGCGCTTATAATTCTTTTGAACATTCAAGTCATCTCCTTTTTAAGTATCAATTATAACACACTCCGAAACAGACTTCAAGTTTATCCCTGTAAATTACTGTACGCTCGGGTCGCAGACTGTGCCAAGGAATACAGGCAGTCCCGTTTGTGTGTCCATTATCGCAAACACGAAAGGTCTGTCGAGGATAACTGTCTTGGGTTCTTCTGTCACCATTGCGGCATTTTCCCGCATTGTTATCGCTGTTGCAGCGGCTGCCTTTGTGCCATTTGCATCAAGTTCGATGTGCGTCTTGTGGATAACTCTGTTTATAGCGCAATCGGTATTTTCAAACATCTTTGAGAAATCAGCATTATCCGCAAAAGCATCTGTGATGCCCATACTGCGAAGAGTATTTCCCAGCTCTGCGCCGTAATCGAATTTGAACTTGGGAAGTCTTGTGTAAACGTCATACTCTGTTGTCCTGCCTGCGTAAAGGTCAGCTATCTCGCTGCCTGTCATTGATGAAACATAATTTGAAACCGATGTATTTTCATTGGGCAGCACTGCCATAAATGCGTACTTTCCGCCCTTGTAGTTCTTTACAAAGCCTGTTGCTCTGCCGTTTTGAATATACTGCTTTTCGGTGGAGCAAAGCATTGTGCAGTCTACCTTATCACCCTTTGCGTTTGTAAACTCGCAGTTTTCGCGAACGTCGTCATCCTCGTACTGATTTTCCCACTTTGAATCAAAAGCTACGGCGTTTACAAGGCACATTATCTCGTTTCCCTCAAACCTGTCGATAAGCTTTGGTATCATCTTGTCAGTCTTATCGTTCACCCAGCCGTTGAGCTTTTCAAGTGTGGATTTATCAAACGGGGTTCTGAACAGCTCGGCGTTGTACATCTGCTTGCAGTTGAGCGCAAATTGCTCTGTAAGCACCAGGTTGTCGTTGTCCTTCACCCATATCGAGTTTGCGATATTGAGCTTTGAATCCTCGGTGTTATTGCTGTGCGCATTTGAGATAAGCAGGTTCATATTCCTGTTGAACTTGTCTGTATCAACGCCGCCGCACATAACCTGCTGAATCTGCGACAGCGTGTTGCCGTTTGCGCCGTTCATTGTCATACCCATTGCAAAGGCAACCGATTCGGGCGAAACGAGAGTATTTTTACCGTCTTGTGCAAGGTCGGTCCTGACCGCGTTTTTGAAAAGCTCTACCGAAAAGCTGTTAAGACCCTTGATGAAATCGGCATCATTTTTCTGTGTGCTGTCAGCCTGCGAAAAGCTGTAATTTGCGGTCAGCTCAACGGTACCTCTGCCCGTGTCGGCTATCGGCTCCTGCGGCTGTGACGGCTCATACTGCGAAGCGGTCGGCAGCGAACCCGGCTCGCCTGATGACTGCTCGCTGCACGAACACATACCCATTACCATTGTTATTGCTACTACTGCACTTATGATTTTTTTGAACATAAAAAACAACTCCTTGTTATTGATATCTTTGTTTTGCTTACAATAGATATACGAACAAGGAGTATTGTTTATATTGGGTAATTATGCACAAATCGCAAGTGCTTTCTTTGTGCGGATCGCCTCTTTTTAGTTTGCTGTCGGGTCGCAGACTGTTCCCATAAATACGGGCAGTCCTGTCTGTGTATCCATTATTGCGTATGCAAACGGTCTGTCGAGTCTTATCTCTTTGATGTCTTCTTTTGCGGGAAGCGCTCCAGATACATCCATTGTGACTGCTGTTGCGGCAGCTGCCTTTGTGCCCTCTTCGTCAAGCTCGATATGTGTCTTGTGAAGCACGTTGCTGATGAACAGCTTCTGCTGCTCAGTCATACCGCTGAAATCAGCCTTTTCGCCGTCAAAAGCATCGGTAATGCCCATTTGCTTAAGGGTATCGTTGAGCTTTGCGCTGTAATCGTACTTGAACTTTGGCACGCTTGCAAGCACCTGATACTGCGTCGTTTTGCCTGCATACATCTTGGCAAAGCTCTGGGCGGTCATTGACTTTACATAGTCAGAAAGGCTGACGTCCTCGTTTGGCAGTATCGCCATAAACGCATACTTGCCGCCCTTGTAGTTCTTGATAAAGCCCTGTGATTTGTCATCGCTGACATACAGCTTTTCCTCACTGTGCATCATAGAGCAGTTGACCTTTTTGCCGCTTTGCAGATTAAACTCTCTGTTTTCCACAACGTCTTTTTTCTCGTAAGGCTTTTCCCACTTTGCATCAAATGCGATACAGTTAAGCAGTACAGCCGCTGTATCATCACCGAACTCATCAATTATTTTCGGTATCATCTTGTCGGTCTTTTCGTTCACCCAGTTGTTCATCTGCTTTAAGGTCTCGTCGTTAAAAGGCGCCTTGAACATCTCGGCGTTATACATCTGCTTGCAGCTGCGAGCAAACTGCTCGGTGAGTGTCATGCCCTGCATATCCTTTACCCATACAGAGTTTGCGATACTGAATTTAAAATCGCTGCTGCTCTGTGCCGAGGTCATCAGCTTGTTCATATTCTTGTTGAACGTATCGGTGTCAACGTCCTTGCAAAGAACGTTCTGCATCTGCTTGAGTGTATCGCCCTTTGCACCGTTCGAGGTCATACCAAGCGCAAAAAGCACCGACTCGGGTGAAACGAGCGTGTTCTTACCGTTTTCAAGGTCTTTCATAACAGTATTTCTGAAAAGGTCTACCGAGAACTCGTTAGCGCCGATAAGGAACTTTTCGTCGCTGCTGATATCGGCAGCAGGCACGAACTGATAAGCCGCTGTCGGTGAAACGACATCCTCACCCGGCTTGAACGGCTCGCCGCTTGCAGACTGTGAAGCGGTGGGATTCTTTTTTGTTTCGGTTGTGCTTGAGTCCGAGCATGAACACATACCCATTACAAGTGATATTGCTATTACAGCACTGATGAATTTCTTTAACATAATAAGCACTCCTATTCTTTTTTATTTTGTTTTGTGTTTTTGGCTTACACTCTATATACGCATATGGAGCGCGTTATTTATTGTGTCATTTTGCACAATGTTGGGTATGCGATTTTATGTAAAGTGTTAAAGTGGAACACAGTACAGATTTGTCTCCCAGCAGGGATAATAGCGTGACTGGCGCATATACAGCTTATAATCGGCATTTATGCGGCAAAGCATCAGCGGGAGCAGAAAGTAGTCATACGGCTTATGGTACAGCGCCGCACAAATCTTTGGCGAGAACTTTCTTATAGTCTTTACGCTGCCAAGCAGCGCCTCGCAGTCGGCACCCTCAACGTCATACTTAACGAACGTACAGCCGCCCTGCGCGATACTGTCAAGTGTCAGCGCGGTGACCTGCGTTCCGCTTTGAGATATCTTCGCCTGTCTGCCCGCACCCTTTGAAAAGGTAAGCTGCGTACACTCGCTCCACGCGGCAGCATTGTAAAGGGTGACGTTTTGATACTTCTGGGTGTTCTGCTCACACTTACGGAAGTTTTTTCCGTTTGGCTCGACGGCGGTAATGCTCTTGTATTTCCCGTTCACCAGCTTGACAAAGCTGTCCACCGTGTCGCCCCTGTACGCGCCAAGGTCAAAATACTGCTCTGTGTCCGTCAGACCGAGCAGACCTTGCGCCTCGCGTTCGTCACAAAAGCACTCGCGCAGATATTTCAGACTGCCCGTTATCTTGTATGCGGTCACACACTCAAAGGTCTTGCGAGAAAGGTCGTCTTCAAGCAGGCTGTACGCTCTTTCGGCTTTGCTGTAAAGGTCGAAAAAGCGGCTTTTGTCAAAGTAGCCGTTATCAGTGACAGATGTATCGGGTGCAATAAGCTCAAAGCGTTCTTCAATGCTCTGCACGCGCGCCATTATCTCGTCAAGGCTGCTGCCAAAGCCGAGAACTATCAGCTTGTCCGTACTGTCAGCCATAACATCGGAAAATCGCTGCACCTTAAAGCCGCAAAAGCTCTGACCTCTGACAAAATCATCGCTTGCAAAGATGCCGTCACATTTTATGCCAAAGCGGTCAAACAGGTGCAAAATCTTTTCACTGCCGTTGCCCATGCCGTATATATATACGGGCTTGCCGCAGCTTTTCAGCCTGTCCCAGCAGCTTTCAAGGCTGTTAAAATAACTTTTGTCCATACTACCTCCAAAAAAGGACGGAAATCTCTTTCCGCCCTTAGTATCGTTATTAGAAAATATGATCGTCTGCATCAATATCGCCGTCGATAAACGCATCGTCACTATGCGAACCGAACGAACCGCCCACCATATCTCTGCCTCTTACGCGGTACTTGTCGCGGTTGATGTTGATGTACTTGTCAAGCTGCTCAAGCACCTGTCTCGGCTTCTTGACCGACTTGACTATTTTAATAGGGGTATCCACGTCGCGAACGTGCATCATTATCGTTCCGCACTTGAAAAGCCTCTGTCCCAACGAGAGCATCAGCTTTTTATCCGTTACCCTGTAAAGCTCGAACTCGTCCTCCTGAACGCTCAGAAAACCGCTTCGTGTGATGAATTTGGTCTCTGTGAGGAAGTACCTTGTAAATGACAGCGGCAGACCGAAAAGTGTGCGCTTTTTGTCTGTCCATATGTAATCGAACATATCCTTTTTCATAGTCTTATGCCCTCCAAAATGCTGTTATTTATGTATGCACGCATTGAGGCTTGACCAAGCCCGTGCTGATACACAAACAGTTTACCACAACTGCCCTTTTTTGTCAAGCATCAAAGGCAGGGCATTGTGCTGCAATATAAATATATGAAACTAATCGCAAAGTACTATCATATCGCATCTGCACTATCATTATTGAACTTGGCAATTATATTTCAAGAAGACGGAAAATATCGCCGCGGTGCGCTTCAAATAATCCGCAAAAGCCGTTAAATGCAATCTATCGCGCCAATTCAGAGCCCGTGATACAAGCAGTCGAAAACAGTCGAAAACAGCGACTCATATTAACGAGCAATGAACAGGAGATGTATTTTAGTTAAAAAATGGCAATTCTACCAGAGAAAATGAAAGAAAATGCTTGAAAATATTTTTAGTTGTGGTATAATATAATTCGGCGTTTTTCCAAGGGGGGGAAAATGCTAAGGCAGCTGCGCACAAAGCATCTTGCGGTGCGCTGCCTTAAGGAAAGTTAGGAGGAATTATGAATGGAAAATGGCAGGATAAGTGTCCTGGTAGGGAGAAATGACGAGGAGGCACTCGAGCTTGGCAAAAAGCTCAAGATCGGCGGTGCAAAGGTAAGCTACGCGCCCGAAAACGCACTGCATATTCAGCACGAGGTAATGCGCAGCACACCCGACGCGCTGATACTTTCAGGTACAACGAAACACAAAAACGAGCTGTGTACGCTGCTGCGGCAAACGGCGAACACACCGATGATAATCGTCATAGGCGAGGGCAAAACGGACTATGCGGCGCAGGACTATGCCGACCTCGTACTTGACAAAAGGGACACAAACGTGTTCGGCAAGCTGTTTTTGCAGCTGTTCGGCAAAAGCGGGATACAAACGGACACCTACGCCGACCGCTTCAGCAGGCTCGAACGCATGATCGCAGACGCACTTTTTGAGCTTTGCATAACAAAGAACTACAACGGGTATCTGTACATTCTCGAAGCAATAAAGCTCGCGGCACAGACGGGTCCGATAGCGCGCGGGATATCCAAGGACATCTACCCGTCGATAGCGGCAAAGTTCAGCGTAACGCCGTGGAGCGTGGAAAGGAATATCCGCACGGCGATACACAGCTCGTGGGCGAAATCCGCAGCCTCGGTCAAACGCGAGTACTTCGGACCGTTCACGCTCGACGACAGCTGGGTACCGACAAACAGCGAGTTCATCTTCATCGTTGCAGACAGACTGACGCTGCGTATGGGCGGACATATATGACCGAAAAGGAGCCGACATCTGCCGACTCCTTTTTTATACCTCGGCAGCTGCTCCCCGCCCCGCCTGCTCGGGCTGTTCTGCGGACAAGCCGATAACCGCCTTGCCACCCGAAACGCTGCAAGGCATAACTGCCGCTATGCTATACTATGCGCAAGGGCGGCTTTGGGTGATTTGAATGGGTGTTGACTAACCTGAAAAAAAGTGGTATAATGCACAGCAGCAAGGGGTGAAACGCTATGACAAAGAAAATCATATCGGCTTTACTAGCACTTACAATGCTGTTTATGACAGCCTGCGGTGCGGATAACAGCACAGATACAAGCAAGGCAGATACGACTACAACGACTGTGACTGAGCAGGATAACAGCGAGGCAGACAGTTCTTCGGACAGCGAGGAAACAACTACAACAACGGCTGAAACGACCTCTGCTACATCTGATACCACAACCACGACCGAGAACAGCACCACTACAACGACTACGACGCAGGCGACAACTACTACAAAGAACACTACACAAGCTACCACACAGGCAACGCAGAAGCCTGTACAGACCACCAAAGCCGCAACAAAGGCTACAACGAAGGCGACTACCAAAGCCACCACGAAGGCAACACCGACATTTAACGCAGAAGCGTACATAAACCAGACAATAGCCGAGATAAACAGTATGTTCCCGCAGTCGCAGTTTAACAGGGCGATGTATGACAGGTTTGAAAGGCTGTGCAAGGGCGTACCGACAGAGCAGGATAAAAAGGATATAAGCGAAGCCCTTTGCAACTTTGCAATACGCAAGTTCAACGGCAAAAGCGGTACATTCACTTGCTACTATTACGTTAACCCGACGGTTGTAACAAGAACAGTCACAGCAAAACAACCTATCAATATCACTATCAACCGTACATTTACTCGTGATAACGCACACCTCGGCACAGGCAATTCCACAGACTTGTACTATGCTGCATATAAAACCGTTGAGCAGAATTATCAAGGCATAAGCACATTCATAAAAAAGTGCTATTGCGTAATGGACAGAGGTATGAGTTCTTTAATAACGCAAAATATGATTTCCAAAACGGAAATATACTTTTCAATAAACTATGGTGGTTGGCAAAGTGGTGTTAATCACGATGCTTACTATATGTGGTTCTGCCACAAAGGATAAGCATTAGCCGCAATTAAATATGTATATGAAAGACTACATTTAACGATGTGGTCTTTTTTATTACCCAAAAACGAAAATAGGAGGGAGAGTATGAAATACCGCTATTATGGCGTTCCAGCGCCCGAAAACATAAAAAAGCGAGGCATAAAGCCTCGCTTTAACACATACCGTGTGGTACGCTAAAATATTACCGCCTTGCCGTCGCACGATTGATAAAACCCGCTCTCGCAGGTGGGTACCAGCCCAATGACTTCTCGCTCCCAGCGTCCGAACGCACACGGCACAAAGTCGGCGTGCGGCGGGAGGTCTGCAATCCGTTTCTCGGAGACCCGGTTCCCTTTTAATTGTGTGTTGGATTTATAATGACCGTGCATAACGCACAAGGCAGAAATCTTTTTTACTGTTATTATAATACCACAAATGACAGAATTATTCAAGTACTATTCTATACAAATCACAGTACGAAAATTTGTACATTTATAACTACAAATGCCGTACTTAAACGTTTTCGCAGCCGTATCAGCTGAAATGCTTGTGGTCACACTCGGGGTCGCCGCAGCCACAGTCGTCATCGTCCTCGTCAAACTCGAACATATCCTCGATACGCTTCATAAACAGCTCGCCTATCTTTTCATACTCCTCGTCATCGTCGATAGACGCAAGTATCTCGTCATTGTTCTCGTCAAACTCGGAGCGCAGTATCACAACCTCGCCGCTGTCCTCAAGCATGCGCTCTGCTTCATCCTCGTCAAAATACGGAGTCAGCGCATAATACTTCTCGCCCTCGTACTCCATGACATCAAGCAGCTCAAAGCTCTGCTTATCGCCGTTCTCGTCCTCAAGCTCGTAGAGGTCGGGCATATATTCGTCCTGCATATCAAAGTCTTTCTCGTTGTCCACGTTGCTCTCCCCTTTCATTTTATGCAAATGTAAGATGTTTTAACACTTGCGCGCAGCTGCTGCCGATACATAAACTAAAACGGCTGAACAAGGGGCTTTGCAAGCCAACTTGTCCGCCGCAACAATATCATTATACTACATCTTAAAAGCAATGTCAAGACGTGATTTGTAAAAGTAATATTAAATATAAAATATCCAAAAAAGTTGAAAAAAACTATTGACAAGTCACAAAAAGTGTGCTATAGTGTATACAAGAAAACAAGAACCGAACAGTTCACTTGAAGGTGAAGCTGATTTGATGAATAGCAGATGCCGCAAGCGCGGTGGTGTTAGGAGACAACGGTTCAGGTTTTCCCGATCACGAACCGGCAACGGCATACAGTGAACGCGCTGCACAGCTTGCGGAATATCAGACAGGCAGCGAGGTACTCCGGGAGGTTCAGACAGACACGAAAGGAGCGAGTCCCATGGGCACACTGGATATCAAGAGTGGCAGCCATAGGCTCGGCGGTTTACAGTATTAAGAGGGTCGTGACACGGACGATTGAGCCGTCAGACCACAGTTTTATGATTTACATAAGTCAAGCCGCCTTGTCTGATGGAAAACGGAATTACTAAAAGACTTTGCACAGCAGGGCTGTCATATTACAACTGAATAATAACGGCTTGGATGCCGGGAATTATATTATTACATTGAGAATGGAGTTGTTTCCGATGCACTGTTCGGATCATTTTGACGAGAAAGAAATATCATGAAAGAGTGATTCCAATGTAATATGTAATTTTTGCTTTTGCAGCTTAATTCTTCAACATAAATATTTTTGGAGTGATGCACTATGAAAATAGCTTGCACGAGGAATCGGAACATTTAATGTGAAGGAGTGAGTCCGCCAAGATATTTACGAGCTTGAAGCTCTTTTCAAAATAAGTTTTCTGAAACTTTCTATATGACTGGAGTGGTGCATAATGATTTGCACAAACACCAAACGTTTGAATATTTGACAGACAGGAGTGAGTCCACCGGAAAGTTCAGTTTAGTACCGCAGCGTCGGTAATATGATTTGAAATAACCCGAAAGGAATTTAATCCAATGGCTTGATATAAATGCGTTTTACGCAAAGTCCGATTTTTACTTACAGTCACAAAACTTTTACCATTGTGACCAGACTTCATATTTTGAGAGGTAATAAATCCAATGGCTTAGATATTTTTTACAATCAGATATTCAGGCTTCATGCGGAAATTGCACCGACGAAGTTGATGTCTGTGGGCACAAAATAATATGAAGGGCGTGAGTCCAAAGTACTGTTTAATTTGAATTCGACTTGATTTTTCATATCAATTGAAAGGCGTGAGTCCAAAATTCTATTTTAAATAAGCAGGGCAAGCAGGTGCTTGTCTATACGGACTATTTATATTTCTACGAAAGGTGTTAAATCCAATGGCTTAATTCAATTTCAAACCATTATCTTATTTGAATTGGAGTGAGTTGCGATGTGCTAAATAGTTGTTAGTACATGCAAAAAAATTTGACATATACAAAGAGCAGCAGAGTTTGCTGCTCTTTTTTTGCGCAAAAAAGCTGCCGTGATATTCCACAGCAGCTTTGGTATCATAGCTTGTTTTCAAGGAACGCTATAGTTCTTGCATCGTAGCGCAGGTCTTGTGCCGACATATCCTCTTCGATCTGCCACGTTCTTGAAGCCGCAAACACGGAGGTAACAAAGAAAGGCTGGCTCGACAGATAGCCAAGCGGGATCACCGCAGGTGAATCGCCCGTCTTCTGACTCAACTCCTTGACCCTTGCAAGTCTTGCGAGGTTTGCGGTACTTGCGTACTGTCCCTCGGGCAGATACTGCGCGGTGTCACCCTTGGCAAGCCTAGCGAAAAAGCCCTTTGCCTGCGGAGAGAACGCCATAAGCGGAAATTTATTCTCGCTGTACCAGCGAAACTCCTTGGTATCCATACAAACCAGTGTCTCGTCACCGAGAATGCTTGAGCTTGCGTGCGCAAGGCTGTAATATATCTGGCTTATACGTATCGGCTCCAAGCCGTTTTTCTTTGCAAAATCGTTAGCCGCCTGTATTCTCTCGCAGCTCCAGTTTGACACGCCGATAAAGTGCGCTTTGCCGCTTTCGTAAATGTCATTGAGCACGGGCATTATCTCCTCAACGGGAACGTGAACGTCGTCTCTGTGCAGGAAAAATATATCCACGTGGTCTGTACCCAAGACTTCAAGACTGTCGTTTATATCTTTTTCAAGGTCTTCCCTGCTCAGACGGTTTTCGTCCATATGACCCATAGCCGGATGACCGCCCTTTGTTGCGAGAACTATCTTGTCGCGGTTGTTTCTCGCCTTCATCCAGCGCCCGATAACTCCCTCGCTGGAGTTGTGTCCGTCCTCAAGCCAGTCGCAGTACACTCTTGCGGTGTCTATGCACCAGCCGCCAAGCTCGGTATATTTATCCAGCAGTTCAAAATAAGCCTCGTCATTATCGTGCCTTTTGAAATCCCCCGTGCCGAATGTGAGCGCAGGGATAACCGCTTCATATCTGTCATTTTTCAGTGTGTAGCTAATCATATGTTTTCCCCCATTGCAGACTATTCCTTATTATTACGAATATATCATATCATAAATTTTACGCCAATTTCAAAATTTTCTGTTAATTTATTCACAACATATTGATACAACAAATATATGCTTTTGTTTCAAGGCATATACTTTGAACAGCGGAGGTTTTATTATGGAAGATATTGAATTCAGATACGACACACAGCTGCTTATCGACGCGCAGGGACTTGACGAGGACGAGGTGAGCGAGTACTTTGAGAAGAACTTTAAAGGCGACTGCCTGCTCGCTATCGGCGACGACGAGGTAATGAAGATACACTACCACACGAACGAGCCGTGGAAGGTGCTTGAATACTGTGCGACGCTTGGCGAGATATACGATATCGTCGTTGAAGATATGAACAGACAAGCAAGAGGTCTGAAGGGCTGATGTGCCTTTCAGGCTTTTATTTTCGTTTTGGGACTTTTTTTTGCAAAAAGCACTTGACAAGTAACTTTACTTGATATATAATAAGTGATGTTGTAAAGTTTCAATACTTTACACTTTTGCAAAGGAGGCGCTGTAATTGAGCAAAAATCTCGAAATGGGCAGGCTTATTGACCTGTACGGCGGACTGCTTACCGAAAAGCAGCTCGACATTATGGACTTGTATTACAACGACGACCTTTCGCTCGGCGAAATTGCCGACCACTACGATATCTCGCGCCAGGGCGTACACGATGCGATAAAGCGCGGCGACGAGGCTCTTGTGGAATATGAAGAAAAGCTCGGGCTTTTAAAAGCAGAACAGGCAAGGAAAGAGGAAATCGCAGGATTCAAGCAGCTTGCGCTTGCCGCTTTCAACGAGTGCAACGCGCACAGGTCTTTCAGAACAGTTGCGGAGAAAATCGTTGTTTTGCTTGAAAGCTTTGACGAAAAACTTGAAGAATACGAAAATCCCGCTCCCGAAGAAGAAAACAAGGAACAGGACTGATACAGGAGGATATATATGGCGTTTGAAGGACTTTCCGAAAAACTCAATGGCGTGTTCAAGCGTCTCAAATCGCGAGGCAAGCTCACGGAGTCTGACGTTAAAGAGGCTATGCGCGAGGTCAAAATGGCGCTGCTTGAGGCTGACGTAAGCTATAAGGTCGTTAAGGATTTTGTTAACAGCGTTTCAGAGCGTTCTGTCGGCGAAGAGGTTTTAAAGAGCCTTACCCCGGGACAGCAGGTAATAAAGATAGTTAATGAAGAGCTTATTAAGCTTATGGGTGAGGCAAACGCCAAGATCAACTTCCCCAGCAAGCCGCCCTGCATTATCATGATGTGCGGTCTGCAGGGTTCAGGTAAGACCACCCACGCTGCAAAGCTCGCAAAGCTGTTCAAAGACCAAAATAAAAGACCGCTGCTTATCGCTGCGGACGTTTACAGACCTGCCGCTATCGAGCAGCTCAAAGTTGTCGGCGCAAAAGCCGAGGTGCCCGTTTTTGAAATGGGACAGATAGACCCGAGAAAAATCGTCAAAGAGGGTATCAAGCACGCAAAGGACTACGGTCACGACCTTGTTATCATAGATACCGCAGGTCGTCTGCATATAGACGAAGAGCTTATGAACGAGCTTAAGGATATAAAGCAAATCGCAGAGCCTAACGAGATAATGCTCGTTGTCGATGCGATGATAGGTCAGGACGCAGTCAGAGTCGCATCAAGCTTTGACGAGGCGCTGGGTATCGACAGCGTTATCCTTACCAAGCTTGATTCAGACACCAGAGGCGGTGCTGCACTGTCAGTGCTTGCGGTAACAGGTAAGCCTATCAAGTTCGTGGGTATGGGCGAAAAGCTGGGCGAGTTCGAGCCTTTCCACCCAGAAAGAATGGCATCGAGAATTCTCGGAATGGGCGATATGCTCACACTTATTGAGAAGGCTACAAATACTATTGACGAAAAGGAAGCCAAAAAGCTTGCTGAAAAAATGCAGGAAAAAGGCTTTGACCTCAACGATTTGCTCGAGCAGATGCGCCAGATTCAGAAAATGGGCTCGATGAAGTCGCTGATAAGACTTCTTCCGGGCGTTGGCAAGATAGATGACGAGCAGCTTGAGCAAGGAGAGATACAGCTGCGCAAGACCGAGGCTATGATAAACTCAATGACCGCGGCAGAGCGCGAAAAGCCGTCGATAATCGACCCCAAGAGAAAGCGCAGGATTGCAGCAGGAAGCGGTACGCAGGTACAGGACATCAATCAGCTGCTCAAGCAGTTTGACCAGATGCAGAAGATGATGAAGCAGTTCGGCATAGGCGGAAAGCTGCACGGCAAAAAGGCAAAGATGAACAGAGCTGCTCTGCTCAAGGGACTGGGCGGAGTTGACCCGAACTCCCTGCCTAAATAAAGTCTTAAATATCAAAATGATATTTATATAACAAGTACACAATCGGAGGTGAAATATAATGGCAGTAAAGATCAGACTCAGAAGAATCGGTGCGAAGAAGGCTCCTTTCTACAGAGTAGTTGTTGCAGATTCCAGATATCCAAGAGACGGACGCTGCATCGAGGAGCTTGGCTACTACGATCCTACCAAGGAGCCAACTGTTTTCAAGGTTGATGCAGAAAAGGCAAAGTCCTGGATCGAAAAGGGCGCACAGCCGACCGATACCGTTAAGGAACTGTTCAAGAAGAACAACATCTAAGCCTTGTTTGTTCTGAAAAACCAGTAAGGCACTTATCCCACCGCCGCCTTACCGGTTTTCTTCGGTGGGAAACCGCCGCATTTTTGTGGGAGAATGGAGAAAGAACTATGAAAAAATTACTTGAGACTATTGTTTCCGAACTCGTTGAGGACAAGGACGCTATCGAGGTAGTCGTTGACGAGCCTAACGAGGAGGGCGTTGTCGTTTACCACCTGCACGTCGCACCCGACGATATGGGACGTGTGATCGGCAAGCAGGGTCGTATCGCAAAGGCTATCAGAGTTGTTATGAGAGCCAGCGCTTCAAGAAACGACCAGAAGATAATGGTCGAGATAGACTGATAAAACACAAAAACGGCTGTTGCAGCAATGCAGCAGCCGTTTTTCATTTGTAATGTTACTAAACTAAATCGGAATTTGCCGCCGCGGCGGCGCGCTTGTCCGTCGCGCATTAGTTAGAGATGGCAGCCACCTTTGTGACGCTCCGGGCTTTCGTTTTGTGAGA
>OMXI01000054.1 GCA_900314975.1 uncultured Eubacteriales bacterium
GCGGATTTATTTGCACATACTTATAGATGTGTACCCGAATGGGGTAAAATGATTGCTCGCAATCATTTTGGGGCATTGACCGGAAAGCCCCCAAATAAAGCGCGCCGCCGCGGCGGCAAATTCTGATTTGTTGTAGGAACACGTTAAATAACAACGCCCGAGAGCGAGAACTCTCGGGCATTTTTGTGTGCAATGTTTTAATCGGGCTGCTGACCGTCATGCGCTTTCCACGCACAAGGCGTTATTTCAAGGTCTGTAAACACGGCTTTGAACGAGGAATCTTCGGGACTGCAGGCATAGATGCCAAAGCTTATCTCACCTGCGCCCTCCCACATATGACACACGCGCATCTGCGTAAATTCCTTGCCGTCCTGCGAACACTCGATACAGTAGTCGTCTTCCCTGCGGCTGAAGCGGTACCACATCGTTTTTACGCTCGCCGGTATGGCGGTGGTAGCCCAGTCGGAGTAGCCGTGATTGGTAACTACGGAGCCTAAATGCTGAAAAGTCTCGTTTTCGTACTCCACCGAGGCTTTGAGCCAGTTCTCGCTGTCAAGATACATTACTACACCGCACTGGTCAAAGCGGTGGCGGCTTTGGGTGAAATCTGTTTTCACGATAAAGGAAAAGAATTTTTCGTCTGTGTGCATCTGAAGCACGGGCGCATTGTCGTTGCGGAAATGGTAGTATGTTCTTTGCCAAAGGTCTGTAAAGGGCTTTGTGGTTATCTCTATGTGCTGTGGTGTTACGGTATATTCAAGCGGCTGCCTTGTCCAGTACATTTTTTCTGTATTCATTTTCTTCACCTCCGTTTTAAGTGTTATGCTTACCGCTGCGGCGAGTTTTTCTTTCCGATTCGGTAAATGACAGCGTACAGCGCAAAAACGTATACTGCGCTGAGTGCGATATTGACGTACATCATCTCTCTGAACAGCACCATCAGTGCGACAAAGCTCAAGGCAAGCGCTGCCATTTTGAGATAAAACGATACGGGCGGTTTGCACGAGAGCTTTGCAAAGCGCAGTGCGAGGAACAAAAACAGATAGTATATCACAAAAGACACTATAAGAAATGTTAGCTTTGGCAGCAGCTGCACCTGCTCGTCACGCATAAATTCAAGCGAGGTGGTGATATTGTTCAGCCCGAAGATGATGAAAACGTGCAGGAACATATACAGCAATCCGCTGGTTTGCTGTTCGCGGTCTACTATTTTATCGTAAAACGTGCCGTAGCTCAAAAACAGCCCCACGACTATAAGAAACGCCATAAGCGCGAAATACACGCTGTTGAACGAGAACTCGCCCTGAAAGTAGCCTGCTATGGCTATTACCATTTCGCCGAAGGTGAACACGACGTACAGCATTGCTCTTTCGGAGAGGTGTGCAAAATCTACGGTGAAGCTCTTTCCCTTGTTTGCGGGGATACTTGCGGCAATCATACCGAAAACTATGGGGACATACGAAAAGTCTATGCCCGTGAGTTTATATATAGGTATCATTGCAAACACAAGCACAGCCTCGGTGACGAGGACGATGATGATGCGGATATTCCACGAGCTGCGCTGCTGGTTTTTCAGCTCTATCGCATATTGCAGCGCGATGTTGAGCAGTATAAGTCCCCACGCGATATGATACTGGGTATGGTGCGTTTGCCAATGCTCGCTGGTACCCTCGGCGATAAAGTACAAAAGAAACATATTGGTGAAAAGAAAGACGTGCTCGCGCAGACCGTTTCTGCCGTAAATGTTGATATAGTACGCTGAAAAATTCCATATCTGTATCACCGCAAGGGTGCAAAGAACATACGCAAGCAGCATTTCAAACTGTATCCTGCCGCCTGAGGTATGATGCAGAAGGGAGTTGTTTCTGCCGATGATGTAGACAAATATCAGGTCATAGATAAGCTCGAGGTACTCGACCTTTTTCTCCTCTTTATGTAAAAGCTCTTTCATCGTATCCGCCCTTTCGGTAAGTGTTGTGTCAAATTAATTATACCACTGCGGCGGCGCAAAGTCAACAAACAGGACGTTTGTATTATTGTATACCACTCTTACAATCAAAGGTTGACAATACGCTTTTTGTGTGGTATAATCAAACTCGGATTTGTGACAAAGGGAGTGAGCGGCATCAAAACAAGGGATATGATAATGATTTCGTTCTTTGCGGCGCTTATCACCGTGGGGGCGTACATAAAGATACCTATCAGCGTTTGCCCGTTCACGCTGCAGTTTTTATGCACCACGCTTGCGGGGATACTGCTTGGCGGTTTTCAGGGTGCATTAGCGGTCGGGATATATGTGCTTATCGGGGTTGCGGGTGTGCCTGTTTTCACGGGCGGCGGCGGACCGGGCTATGTGGTGCAGCCGACGTTTGGCTACCTGCTCGGATTTGCGGTTGGGACATTCGTGACGGGGCTGATAGTACACAAGGGAAAGCCGACGATGAAACGGCTTTTGTGCGGCGGCTTTTGCGGACTGGCGATAGTTTACGCTATGGGTATGGCGTACTACTGGGCGATTTGCCGTTTCTGGCTGGGCGAGCCGATAGGGCTGTGGACACTGTTTTTGTACTGCTTTTTGCTCGCTGTCCCGGGGGACATTGTGCTGTGCATTTTATCAGCCGTGCTTGGAAAACGGCTTTTACCGATACTTAAACGCAGGGAGGCTATGACGGTATGACAGGTCTTGCAAATGAAATAATAAACGGGCGGCGGCTTTGCAGAGATGATGACCTTGGGTTTCTTATCACGTGCGAACTCGACAGACTTTGCGAGGGTGCGGATATGCTGCGCAGGCACTTTTGCGCAAGCCACGCTGACCTTTGCAGCATTATCAACGGCAGAAGCGGAAGATGCTCGGAAAACTGCAAATTCTGTGCGCAGTCGGCTCACCACTGCACAGGCATTGAGGAGTACGGTTTTCTTGACGGGCAGAAAATTCTTGACGAGTGCCTTTACAACGAGAAAAAAGGCGTTCACAGGTTTTCTATCGTCACGGCGGGCAGGACGCTGGCAGGTGAGGATTTTGAAAAGGCGCTGAACGCTTACAGGCTGCTTAAAAGTGAGAGCAAGGTCGAGCTTTGCGCCTCGCACGGGCTGCTGACGCAGGAGCAGTTCTATCGGCTGAAAGAGGCGGGCGTGCGGCGCTACCACGCGAACATTGAGACCTCGCGGCGCAATTTCCCCAACATCTGCACGACGCACACGTTTGAGGACAAGCTGGAGTGCATTCGCCGTGCAAAAAATGCGGGTTTGGAGGTCTGCTCGGGCGGGATAATCGGTATGGGCGAAACGTGGGAGGACAGGATAGATATGGCGCTGACGCTTTCGGAGGTCGGCGTGCGGTCTATCCCGATAAACGCGCTTATACCTATTAAAAACACTCCGCTTGAAAATCTGCAGCGGATAAGCGAGAATGACATTCTGCGCACGGTCGCTATCTTCAGATTCATCGTCCCGCAGGCTGATATTCGCCTTGCGGCTGGCAGAGACCTTATGAGCGACTGCGGCAGGAGGGCTTTTCTGTCGGGTGCAAATTCGACTATAACGGGCGATATGCTGACGACCTCGGGCAACAAAATATTGCAGGATATAAAGATGCTGCACGAGATAGGCTTTGACACGAAAAGAGGCGGCGAGGATGAGTAAGGGACTTTTTATAACGGGCACGGGTACGGACATAGGCAAGACGTATGTTACGGCGCTGCTGCTCAAAAAGCTGCGCGAGGGCGGCTTTGACGCGGCGTATTTCAAGGCAGCGATGAGCGGCAACGAGCGGCGCGCGGACGGCAGTCTTATCCCGGGGGATGCGGCGCACGTAAAGACGGTTTCGGGCATAACGCAGGCGCTTGATGAGATGTGTCCGTATGTGTATGAAATGGCGGTGTCACCGCATCTTGCGGCACGCATTGAAGGCTCGCCCGTGGAGCTTGAAAGGGTGCTGGCGGTATACAAAAATGCGAGTGAAAAGCACGAGGTCGTTATCGCGGAGGGCAGCGGCGGGATAGTTTGCCCGATAAGATTTGACGAGAAAAAGCTGATGCTGCAGGACATTGTAAGGGCGCTTGGACTGCCCTGCCTTGTGGTCGCGGACGCCGGGCTTGGCACGATAAATCACGTTGTGCTGACGGTGGAATATCTAAAGGCGCGCGGTTTTGAGGTGCGCGGTATTATTCTGAATAATTACAAAGAGGGCGACGTTATGCACGAGGACAACAGGGTGATGTGTTCGCGCCTGACGGGCGTTCCCGTGCTTGCGTGCGTAAGAAACGGCAGCACAGAGATCGGTATTGACGCGCGGCAGCTTGTTTCGCTGTGCGGATAGGAGGACAAGATGATCTGGTATCCATATGCTCAAATGAAAACGCTTGATGCGCCGATAAAGATAAGCCGCGCGCAAGGTGTGCATTTATACACGGATGACGGGCACGACCTGATAGACTCGGTCTCGTCGTGGTGGAGTGTTATACACGGCTACAACCACCCGAAGATAAACGCTGCGATAACAAAGCAGCTTGAAAGCTTTGCGCACATTATGCTCGGGGGGCTTACGCACGAGGCTGTACAGCGGCTGTCAGACAAGCTCGCGGATATGCTGCCGGGCGAGCTTGACTATTGCTTTTTCTCGGACTCGGGCAGCGTTGCGGTTGAGGTCGCGCTGAAGATGGCACTTCAGTTCAACACAAACCGCGGCTCAAAGCGCGATACCATTCTTGCGCTTGAACACGCGTACCACGGCGACACGTTCAAGGCGATGGAGGTCGGCGACGACGAGGACTACCATTTTGCATTCGGAAAGCACAGCGAGAAAAAGCGCGGAGTTGTGCATATACCGACACAGACAGACGCGCTGGAAAATGCGTTTGCGCAATACGGCGAGAGGCTGACCTGCTTTATTGCAGAGCCGCTTTTGCAGGGCGCGGGCGGTATGAGAATGTATGATGTTTCGTTTCTCAAAAGGGCGCGCGAGCTGTGCGACAAATATGATGTGCTGCTGATATTTGACGAGGTCGCAACGGGCTTTGGGCGGACGGGAAACCGCTTTGTTGCAGACCTTGTGCTGCCCGATATACTTGTGCTTGGCAAGGCGCTCACGGGCGGCTATATAGGGCACGCTGTGACGGTGGCAAACAAGCGGGTGTGGGACGGGTTTTACAGCGATGATCCGACTCACGCGCTTATGCACGGCCCGACCTTTATGGGAAACGCGCTTGCGTGCAGTGCGGCGCTTGCCTCGATAGAGCTGTTTGAAAGCGAAAACTATCTAGAAAAGATACGGCGCATTGAGGAAATCTCGCGGTCGGCGTTTAACGGCTTTGGTGACGAGAGGATAAAGCAGGTACGCATAATGGGCGGCTGCGTATGCATTGAGGTGAAGGACGAAAAGACCCTTGAGGGATTCAGGCAGTTTGCGTTTGAACGCGGAGTGTTCAGCAGGACATTCCTTAAATATATGTATACGATGGTGCCGTATGTCATCAGTGAGCGCGAACTTATGCACGTGTTTGACGTGATGAAAGCGTGGTTCGCACGGTGACGGCGCGAAATATTACCAAGACAAATAAGAATTTAGCGTCTTTGACGCTAACAGTGAATAGTGAATAACGAATAGTGAAAAGTTTATAGTTAAGGTATCGCCTTCGGCGATATATTAAAATATTCATTGCTTATCGGCGCAAAGCGCCGATAAATTCTGATTTATCATAGAAGAAGCCCTCGCGATGAGGGCTTTATTTTTATGCTATTTTGATGCGGCGGCAATCTCGTTGACCAGCTTGTCGGGTACTGCGCCCGTACCGCCGAGGACGTGAAATACGTTCGCATTTTTCGACTTCAGGTACTGCTTTTGCGAGGTTCGCAAGGCGTTATCTGCAAGCAGGATCGGGGTGTCTGTCCAAGCTGCGAGCACGCCGCCTGCGAGAGCGTCGGGGAAATCAAGACCCTTTGCAGCGCACACGGTTTTTCTCTGGAAGAGATCTGCAAAGAATGTATTTACTGCTGTGCAGGTCTCGTAGCGGTTAGCGCCCGAAATTCTTTTGGGGGTAACGCCAAGAGCGCTTCCTGCTTTGGCCATCATAGCATTGGAGATAACTCCCTCGCCGCCGATGACGTATGCTTTTGAGACACACCCTTGCTTTTTGAGGCTTGCAAGATAGTCGGCAGTTGCCTTGTCGATAGTTCCGTCTGTGCGCAGGTAGACTATCGGTGCGCCCTTGATAGCGGCGACTGTGCCTGAAGAGAGTGCATCTGCAAAATCAAGTCCGTAAACAAAGAACACCTCTTCGGGTGAGGAGTTGAGCTGCTGCGCGATTTTAACTGCGGTCTCAAAGCGGTTTGCGCCTGCTATCCTTTGTGTATTGCAGCCGTTATCTTTGAGCGTTTTCACGACATTTTCGCTGATCGCGCCCTCGCCGCCGAGCAGGAGAACGTTTTTAGCGCCGAGGCGTTTTATCTCTGCAAGAGTTTCGCCGGGCAGGGTATCGCTGCGGGTGAGCAGGATAGGTGCGATCATTGATCTTGCGATAGGCACGCCTGCAAGCGCATCGGCATAATCCATTCCATTGGCAAGGACAACTACGTTTGTTTTGGTGCGCATACTCTTTGATACCTCGGCTGCGGTGGCAAAGCGGTTTTTGCCTGCGACGCGGGCGATAAACTCAAAGCCCTCGCCCTCTGCGTACTCTTCTGCGATAGTTGCAGCACCGCCGTAGATACGGAAATCCTCGTCTTTAACGATTTCTTTCTTTATAGAGTCCCATTTGTATCCGAATGCCTGGTCACCGAGCGCACGCAGTCCCTCGGGAATGGTCACACTTTTCATAGCGGGGCAGCTATAAAAGGCGCTACTACCTATTTCTTCAAGCCCGCTTGGAAGAGTTATGCTTTTGAGTGATGTACAGAATGCAAATGAGGAGTAACCAATGCTTTTTAAACCTGTCGGAAGAGCGACGCTATCAAGCGCATAACAATATAGAAATGCCCAATCGCCGATTTTTGTAACGCTTTTGGGTATGTTGATGCTTTCAAGAGAATAACAGTTGCTAAAGGTATTGTATTCAATTTGGGGCAACGAATCCGGCAGTTTTATCTTTTTCACGTTATAACACGAGTCAAAAGCAAAGCTGTCGATACGATTTATTGTGTCGGGGACAGTAACGCTTGTAACACTTTCATTCTTGTAGAATGTGCCTGAATATATCCTTGTAACAGTCTTGCCTCCTGCCGTCTTTGGTATTACTACATCGCCGCCGCTGCCGATGTATCTGACCACCATCGCCTCCGAGTCTGAACTGATTTCAAACTTGAAATCGCCTTCTTCAAAAGTTGCCGAGGCGGTCATGTAGGTATCCGAAAACGCGGGTTTGGGCAGCACTGCCGCCGATGCGAAGGTCATACACGCTGCCATGGCGACAGCCAGAAGTTTCTTTTTCAATTTTATTCCTCCCTATTTGTTTTATTTTTATCCCCATTTTTATCGCGGGACATTTTCTCGGTATACTCTGCCTTGGGCATGGGCTTTGCAAAGTAGTAGCCCTGTATCATATCGCAGCCCTGCTGTGCGAGGAAATCGACCTGCTCCTTTTCCTCGATACCCTCGGCTACGGTGAGCATATCAAGGCTCTTTGCGAGCTTTATCGCTTCGGAGACGACTATCTCTCCCCTTTCGCCTGCGTTTTCACCGCGGAAGAAATCCGCGTCGAGTTTCAAAACGTCAAGCGGCATATCCTTGAGGGAATTGAGCGAGGAATAGCCTGCGCCGAAGTCGTCCATTGAGACTGCAAAGCCGTAGCTTTTAAGCCTTTTGATAGTTTCTATCATTGCCTTTTTATCATCAAAGAATGCGCTCTCGGTAAGCTCTATCTCGATAAGCTCGTGCGGGCAATGCTCTGCGTCCACGGTATCGCGTATCTGCTCGGCGAGGTCGCTTTCGATAAAGTGCGCTCTTGACACATTTACGGACACGGGCACACATTCATACCCTGCATCGAGCCACGCTTTCTGGTCGCGGGCAACGTGGGATATCATATAGTGGTCTATCTCGGTGATGAAGCCGTTTTTCTCAAATATGGGTATCATTCTGCCGGGCGTGACAAAGCCAAGCTCCTTTGAATCCCATCTGACAAGAGCCTCTGCGCCCTTGAGGGCGTTTGTTCTGGGGTCGTACTTTGGCTGGTAATAAACAACAAACTCTTCATTGTTAAGGGCTGTCCACTGATGCTCCGAAACGGTATCGCGCCAGCGCTGCTCCTCCAGCAGCTTGCTGTCAAAGATGCAAACTCCGGACTCCTCGGTTTCACCAAGTGTTGCACGTGCTGCACAGGCATTGTTGTACGCATTTTTTATGCTGCAGTTTTTGCGTCTGACTATCTTGCCGCTTTCGTTTGTCTGCACTTTTACAATGTCTGCGCCTATCTGGAAATCAAAGTTATGCTCGCTGTCCATTTCGTGAAGCTTTTTGATAAAGCCATTAAGCCTTGCGGCAAGGCTTTGCTCGTCGCTGCATTTAAGCAGGAGTGCGAAATTTGACATAGTTGCGTGGGCGCACAGTTCGCCCTTTTCAAGCTCGGCTGACAGCACTTTGTTTATTCTTGCAAGCATAAGCTCGCCCTCTTGTATGGAGTGGCACAGGCAGTAGTTCCGATAATTTCTGAACACGAGATTGACTGCTGCGAAGCTGTCTTTTTTGGTGCGGCTGCTTTGTAGTCTGTCATCGCCGTAGCGCACGAACCACGTCCAGTTGTGTCCGCCTGTGACCTCGTCGGAATAGAACAGTCTGACGACACGTCTGTAATTGACTGCGCTTTTAATTATCTTTATAAACGTTATAAGACCAATGACGACAACGACTATGACCACGCACAAAAACAGCTCCAGAACAAGCACCTTTTCCAGCGGGGTGATAACAAAATACGCTTTGCCTATGAGCTTTTGGCTGCCGCCGTTTATATCTACCGACACCCAGACGGGAAACTTTGCGGTGTCCAAGTCAAAATCATACCACTCAAGGAACTTATTGAGTCTGAATCCCATTCCGTCCTTGTTTTTGGGGTATACGATATCAAGCTCGGTATCTGCATAAACGGTATAGGTCTCTGTCCCGTTGGCGATAGAAAACTTTCCGCCGTTGCTGCTGCAGGTGTTTTTGCCTTTTTGGTAGACCGTTTTACCCGAGCTGTCCTGTACAAAAAACTCACTGTCGCCCGACTCGATAAAATCCATAATGCTCTTGTCATCGCTGCCCTTTTCATACAGCTGTACGGTACGCTCAAGCTCAAGACAGCCCTGCTTGAATTTGGATTCAAAGATGTATTCCATAACATATATTGCCAAAATAATGACTGCTACGGCAAAGAGAACCAAAAGCAGCAGATACACTACTGCCGAGCCCCATGTGCTTGTATTTCTGACTTTCTTATACAGCTTTTCCTTCTGCTTGTTGTGGTCTGTTTTGCTTTGTGACATTTTTTCATCTCCCTGAAAAAAAGCATCAGCGGAAACTGCTATGCGTTTTCTCCATACAGACAGTTTAGCATATGCTTTATTAAAAAATCATTAAATCTGTCCGCTGCCCTGCATAAGCTCGCCCAGCAGTCCCTCGCAGCCGAGCATTATGTCGTCAAAGGCGGTATCGAATCTGCGCGAATACCAGGGGTCTGTTACGTCCCTTTCCGAGCCGGCGAAGTGCATCAGCTTATACAGCTTGTCCTCGCCGCTTGTGCCGAGTATTCCCCTTGCGCGCCGCAGATTGCTTGTATCCATAACGATGAACATATCGTACCTTTCGCTGTCTGCACGCGTAAGCTGCACGGCGGTGTGGCGGGCAAAGGGTATGCCGCGGCGAGTAAGCTCGCTTTTTGCGGGCGGGTAGATGCCGTTTCCTATCTCCTCGGTGCTGACGGCGCAGGAGTCGATAACGAACTCCCCTTCAAGTCCTTTGCGCCGCACAAGCTCTTTCATTATAAACTCTGCCATTGGCGAACGGCAGATATTGCCGTGGCAGATGAACATTATCCTTGTCATTTGGTTTCTCCTTTTTCTCTTTGCATACCATTATATCACATTTTTTGCGCCATATCAAGCGTATAGGACAATTTGCGGCATATAATCTTCAAAGTGCGGTCATGCCCGTTATGAAATATGCATACATTTTTCGACTGAAAATGCCGTTGACATATTGTACATATTGTGGTAGAATACAAGTATTAGGTAAAAAGTTTAAACAATGTTTCGGTGCGGCGGTAAGCTGCGCGAAAAAAGTAAGCGAAAGAGGTTTATTATGGACAAAATAATCGGCGGCATAAAGCGTGAATGCTATCCCCTGACACCTGCGCAGGTGATACATATGTACACGCTTAAATTCAGCCCCTCGGACGAGGTAGTCAACATCGGAACGGGACAGTATTTGCAGATAGATATGAATATCGCTGCGCTGCGTGAGGCGCTCAACAGGGCGGTAGAGCGCTGCGAATCTATGCGCATGCGCTTGTGGAGAGACCCCGAAACGCAGGAGATATGGCAGTACATAATGCCCTATCAGAACCAGTACTTTGAATACTATGATTTCTCCGCGTGGGACGAGGAAAAGGCGCACGAGGTAATGCAGAAGTGGACCTCGCAGCCGTTTGACACGTTCAGAGGACCGCTTTCAAGGATAGTTATAGTTTCTATGCCGGGCGGCTACAACGGCTACTACCTCAACGTGCATCACGTGTGTATGGACTCGGCATCGGTGATAGCGTTCACAAAAGACGTTATGCAGATATACTGCTATCTGATGTACAATATGCCCTACCCCTCGCCTATGACCTCTTACATAGAGTCGGTCAAAAAAGACCTTGAATACGAGGGCAGCAAGAGGCAGCAGCGGGATATGGCTTTCTGGCACGCAGAGCTTGACAAACCCGAGCCTATGTACACTGATTTTACAGGACCGGGCAGGCTGCAGACCATGCGTCAGCAAAAGGGTGATGAGAACCTGCGCTGGTGCGTTCTGCCGACAAAGGACAGTGCGGGAAACACAATTGTTTACTCGCTTGATGTGGATTCGACAAACAAGCTGATAGATTTTGCGAACGAGCATGACCTGCCTGTGAGCGTGGTGATACTGCACGCGATAAGGACTGTGCTTTGCAAGTTCAACAACAACGAGACGGACATCACGATAAAGGACTTTATCAGCAGGCGCTCGACACTTTTGCACAAAAAGTGCGGCGGTGTGCGAATGCACTGTCTGCCTTTGAGAACGGTAATGCCGATAGAGACCACTGTGCTTGACTCGATGAAGCTGATAAACGAGCAGCAGCAAAAGGTATTTATGCACGCGGATTACTCGACTATGCGCTACTACTACGAGGAGCGTATGAAATACGGCGGAGACCCGGGCAGCAACTATCACAGCGTTGCATTCACCTACCAGCCTGCGAGCGCAAAGAGCCTTGTGCCGTATCTTAAAGGCATAGGCTTCAAGAGCCGCTGGTACTCATCTGGCAGGCAGCCGCAGCCGTTCTATGTTACGGCTATGCACCGCCCCGGTGACGGAGGACTCAATTTCTACTTCGGTTACCAGCTCGAAAGTGCAACGCCCGAGGAGATAGAGTTCCTTTACTACTACACGGGCAGGGTGCTTTTCCGCAGCATTGAAAACCCGAACAAGACTATCAAGGAAATAATGGACATGGTTTAAAAAAGGAGTGCAGTAAAATGATTGACAAGCTGAAAGAAATGATAACAAACTACGTTGAGGTTGACGAGTCGGAAATCACGGAAGGCTCGAGATTTGCAGAGGACCTGGGCTTTAATTCCTACGATTTTATGTGTATGCTGGGCGACCTTGAGGACGAGCTGGACGTTGAGATCGAGGAGTCCGAGGCGTTCAAGCTAAAGACGGTGGGTGAGCTGGCAGGATACCTTGAAGGGCTGGCAAATGGATAAGATACAGACGATAAAGGAGCTTGTGTACTGCGCTGACGAGCGTTTCGGTGACGAGCCGTTTATTCGCGAATATGCACACAAGCAGTTCAAGGACACGAGCTACCGTGCTTTCAGGCAGCGCTGCGATGCACTGGGCGCGTGGATACAGGAACAGTTCCCCAGAGGTGTGCACGCGGCGCTTATCGGCTCGACCGATTCGGACTACCTGACTGCGTGGTTCGGTGTGCAGTGTGCGTGCAGCATCAGCGTGCCGCTTGATGTGGCAAACAGCGCGGAGAAGATAGCCGACGAGATAAACCGTTCGGACAGCGAGATACTGTTTCTTGACGAGCGCCACACGGGCGATGTGCCGACGTTCAGAAAGCTCTGCCCTGCGGTGAAATACTACATACAGCTGCACCAGCCGTGTGAGGATATGCTTTTCCTTGGCGATATACTTTCGCAGTATGAGGGTCAAAAGCCGAGCGGTATGCCCTCGCCCGACGACCTTGCGGCGATACTTTTCACATCGGGCACAACGGGACAGAGCAAGGGTGTTATGCTGCGAAATTCAAACCTAATGGACAACACCACCTGTGAGCCTGACCAGAACTACCATGGCAACAAGCGCCTTACGGTGCTGCCTGTACATCACGTTTTCTGCTTTACCTGCGACGTGCTTTGCAGTCTGTGGTACGGCAGGACGCTGTGCGTGAACGATTCGCTGATGAGGATACTGAAAAATCTGAAGATATTCAAGCCGACAGATGCGACATTCGTGCCGATGATAGCGGCATCTATTCTGAAGCGTATGCAGCAGATGGCTGAAAAGCAGCCCGACAAGCTCGCGGTAGGCAAAGAGGTTTTCGGCGAGGATTTCAGCGTTATTTACTCGGGCGGTGCGTATTTAAGCCCCGACATAATCCGCGGATTCAAGCAGTTCGGCATTGAAATCGCGCAGGGCTACGGTATGACCGAATGCTCGCCGAGGATATGCACGGGTGTGAAATACAGTCCGCAGCCCGAATCGGTGGGCAGAGTTGTACCGGGGTGCGAGGTAAAGATTGTTGACAGCGAGATATGGGTGAAAAGCCCGTCGGTGATGATGGGGTACTACAAAAATCCCGAGGAGACGGCGAACGCGCTGACTGATGACGGCTGGCTGCGCACGGGCGACCTGGGGTATCTCAATGACGGGTATCTTTACATAACGGGGCGGCGGAAAAACCTTATTATCCTTGAAAACGGCGAGAACGTTTCGCCCGAGGAGATAGAGAACCGCTTTGTTACTTTCGAGCCTATTAAGGAGATGGTGGTTTTCGAGCGCGACCACGCTATCGCTGCGGAGGTTTACCCAGACCCCGAATACGCAAGCGGGGATATCATGGCGGAGATTCAGGCGCAGATTGATGCGGTCAATGACACGTTCCCGCCAGCAAAGCGCATAGTTAAGGTGTTTTACCGCGAGTGCGAGTTTGAAAAGACTGCCTCGAAAAAGATACTGCGCTCAAGCGTGCAAAACGGATAAAAGTTAGCGTATATTTGCCGAGTTATTGAGGGGGAACTCTTTTTGAGAAGAGTTCCCCCTCAAACTCCCCCAAACCTTTTAATGCTTTTTCGCCATTTAGGTCTGCGACCTAAATGGCGAAAAAGTAATAGAGAGTTCAGAAAAGAGAACTTGATAGAAAACACTCCCAAGAGAATACCCTCAATGACTTGACAAACACAAACCAACTAATTATGATTTTTCTACACTTTGCGCATTACCCATTCGAGTTTATCTCTTATACATTGAAATATTCTTAATTCTAATTCACAACGAAAAAGGGATAGTATTTAAAGTTAATTTAAGATAGGCGGGATATAATAGTTTACAATAAGCAGACCAAGGAGGAATGAGATATGAAAAAGATACTTTCTATGACAGTTGCTATTATACTTGCAGTTTCAATGGCTGCGTGCAGCAATTCTTCAAGCACGGCGGATACGTCATCTTCAGCATCAAGCAGCTCGTCTGCGGACAGCTCGGAGAGCAGAAAAGATAACCCGCCCGACAAGCCCGACGGTGAGCCGGGTGACAAGCCTGACGGAAAACCCGGTGAGAACGGTCCCGGAGGAAATCAGAGTGAGGTCGTTTATGCGGGCGCTACCGAGATAACAAAGTCGCAGCGTGACGACAACAAGTCGTATGAAAGCAGCGATGCAGACAAGAGCGCGCTGATGATAAGCACGTCGGACGAGGTTACTATTACCGACCCGACGGTCAAGAAAACAGGCGACTCCGACGGCGGAGACAACTGCAATTTCTATGGGCAGAATGCGGCGGTGCTTGTTAAGGGCGGCACGACCACGACCATTTCGGGCGGCACGGTCACATCTGATGCATCGGGCGCGAACGGCGTGTTCTGCTACGGCGGAAACGGCGGTCAGAACGGTGCGCAGGGCGACGGCACGACGCTCGTTATCAAAAACACTGTTATCACCACAACGGGTGACGGATCGGGCGGAATAATGACCACGGGCGGCGGAATAACAAAGGCTGAAAACCTCACCGTTACAACGAGCGGCAGGTCATCTGCGGCGATAAGGACTGACAGAGGCGGTGGAACTGTGACCGTCAGCGGCGGAACATACACATCAAACGGTCTTGGCTCGCCTGCTATATACTCCACTGCGGACATCACCTGCGAGAACGCGACACTGGTTTCCAATCTTTCAGAGGGTGTGTGCATTGAGGGTCTGAACAGCATTACGCTGAACAACTGCAATCTGACTGCAAACAACACCAAGTGCAACGGCAACGCAAAGTTCCTTGACACGATAATGATTTATCAGTCGATGTCGGGCGATGCGGCAAGCGGAACGTCCTCGTTCACGATGAAGGGCGGCTTGCTGACGAGCAAAAGCGGTCACGTTTTCCACGTTACAAACACCAATGCTGTTATCAATCTTAACGGCGTGAACATCACCAACGAGGACAGCGCCAAGGTGCTTATCTCTGTATGTGACGACGGCTGGAGCGGCGGAAACAACACTGCGACGCTCAACGTGGTCAATCAAAAGCTTGAGGGCGGCGTGCTTGTAGGCGACAACTCCACACTCACGCTCAATCTTACCGAAGGCTCGCAGTTCAGCGGCTATGTCAGCGGAAAGATAACAAACGCAAGCGGCGACAGCGTTTCAAGCGAGGTCGGCAATGTCAGCTTAAAGCTGGACAGCTCAAGCAAGTGGACACTCACCGCCGACAGCTATGTGACCAGCTTTGACGGCGACGCTTCAAACGTTATCTCAAACGGTTTCAAGCTGTATGTGAACGGCAAGGAGCTTACGGGGACAACGTAAAAAGTAAGCGCTGTGTAAAAAGCTTGATAAAAAATATAAATCAGAATTTGCCGCGGCACGTTTGGTGAATAATCGGGCTGGAACTCTTTTGGATGAAGAAAAAAATGCAAAGCATTTTTTGAGAGTAACCGTGGTAACGGTTACTCTGTTCCCCCG
>OMXI01000030.1 GCA_900314975.1 uncultured Eubacteriales bacterium
CCTTAAATGACGTCAAGGCACAAAACTTATAACACTATACAAAGCGATAGAAGAACAACAAAAGAAAAATCGGCGCAAAGCGCCGACAAATTCTGATTTGTCAATGCTATAAAAATAAGGGACTGTTTTAAGCAGTCCCTTTTGTTATGTGTTATTTAGGTTCTCTGGGCTTTCTTTGCGTGCTTGGCAACTCTGCCCTTGCCCTTTTTGCCCTTATGCTTTTCCCACATTACCCAAAGTGTAGGTGCGATGCAGTTTGAGGAGTACACACCTGCGAGCATACCGATTATAAGCGGGAACGCAAAGCTGATTATCGAGGACACGCCTGCGATAAAGCAAACGATGCACACGGTCGCCATAGCAAGCACTGTGGTAACGGTGGTGTGGATAGAGCGTCCCATTGTCTGTGTTATAGACAGGTTAACGAGCTGGTCAAGCTCCATTTTATTGCCCACGAGCTTTTCGTTTTCACGGATACGGTCGTAGATAATGATAGTTGCGTTGATGGAGTAGCCCAGAATTGTGAGCAGTACTGCCATAAAGTTTGCGTTGATATCGAAACGGCAGATAACGAAACAGCCGTATACCATACACATATCGTGCAAAAGTGCGACAACAGAGAACACACCTGCGGAGATACCGCCTATCTTTCTGAATCTGAAGCCGATATAGATAATGGTGATAACTGCGGCGAACGCGCAGGCAACGAGGCACTTGAGGAAGAAGTCAAGTCCGTTTGATGCGGCAACGTCTGTGGTTTCAAGCACCTTGATGTCGTTATCCTTGAACTTTTCGGTGAGTGCGTTTTTGATACTGTTCTGCTTTTCGTCGCTGATACCCTCGTCGGAGGAGAACTGAATCTTTATCGTTGAGGTATCTGATGCGGTGTCCTCACCAAGAACTATGGTTGCTTTTTCGTCAACGGTATCGGCAACGACGTCCTCGATATCTGCGGTTTTTACCTCGCCCTCGTAGGAGTAGGTGAGTATCGTACCGCCCTTGAACTCGATCGCGACATTAAGTTTGAGTATAAACGTAAGTGCTATGAAAGCGACTATCAGCGTACAGGAGATAGCATAGAATATCTTGCGCTTTTCATAGACCTTCAATATCTTTGGTTCTTTGTTATTCATCTATTTTAGCACCTCCGTACAGCTTGCGGTTTCTGAGGAACTTGAACTTGGAGAGAGATGCCAGCATAAGTCTTGAACAGAAAATACCGAATACAAAGTTGAGAATGATACCTACCAGCAGGGTATAGCCCAGTGAATAGATAGTACCTGCGGTGGATGCGCCGAACATTGAGAACAGCGGCTTGAGGACTGTGCCGAACACGCTGTCTGTCGGTCCGAATGCGCCCATAAGGATAACGGCTACGAACACGACGGTGATGTTTCCGTCGAACACGGCACTCCACGCTCTTTTATATCCAAGCTCGATAGCGCCGTTAAGGGTCTTGCCGTGGTTAAGCTCTTCCTTGATACGCTCGGCTGTGATAACGTTTGCGTCAACGCCCATACCTATCGCAAGGATTATACCCGCGATACCCGGTATCGTGAGTGTGAACGAAGGAAGGTTGGGGAAGAAGCCCGAGATGCAGGCTATCGTTCCGACTACCTGACCGAAAAGTGCGATAGATGCGACAAATCCGGGGAGTCTGTAGAAAATTATCATATACACTGCGATGATGCAGAATGCGATGACACCTGCAAGGAGCATTGCATTGAGTGCGCCCTCACCCAGTGATGCGGAAATGATGTTTGTGCTTGTTGTCGAAAGCTTGAACGGCAGCGCACCTGCGTTTATCTTGTTTGCAAGGCTGCTTGCCTCGTTCCAGGTGAAATTGCCTGTGATACGGCAGCTGCCGTCTGTGATAGGCTCGTTTACGCTCGGTGCGGAAATGCAGGTATCGTCCATCCAGATAGATATCTGACCGCCGCTTGCGGAAAGCTCGGTGGTTGCGGCTCCGAAAGCTTCCTTGCCGCTGTCGTTAAGCTCAAGGCTTACTGCGTAGCCTGCCGAACCTGTTTTATCGTTGCTGTCATAGTAGGCTGTAGCCTTTTTAACGTCTTTACCCGTAAGCACCTGCTCGCCTGTCTGCTCGCTGCCCTTGCGGAAGGTCAGCATTGCGGTCTCGCCAAGCTCGGCAACTGCGGATTCGGGGTCAAAGTCCTCCTCGCCCGCCTGCCACGGGAACGATACCATTATTCTCTTTTTGGTGTAGTCAACATACACCTCGCTGTCGGTGATGTTAAGTCCCACAAGACGCTGCTCGATGATAGACTTTGCTGCGTCCATATCGTCTTTGGTGATGTCGTCAAAGTCGGGCTGCTCACTGCCCTCTTCGGCTGCGGCAGGTTCAAACGTTGCATTTACACCGCCTTGTATGTCGATACCCCAGCGTATTTCCTCGGCACCTTTTATATAGACGTGTTTGGTGTCACCGTAGTAGGTATGTACACCGAAGAATGTCAGATAGGCAAATGCCAGTATACACATCACCACGACGAAGAACACCGGTTTTTTAGCTTTCTTCACCTTAAATCCTCCTAATGAAATTAGTAAGCCTGTACAAATTGTATTTACAAAATATGTAAACCAACTTTTACAGATACATTCACTTTTAAATTATATTACTTTTTTCACAAAAAGTCAAGCGTTTGCGCTTTTTCTTTTAATGTGTCTGCTTTTTTGTGCATTTTTGTGATATGTGTTTTGACTTTTGAGTGAAAATGTGGTATAATTATTACATAAATTTCACGAAACGGAGAATGAAAATGGACATTAACGCTACGCTGGCAAAGGAATTCAATTTAAAACAGGAGCAGGTGGACAACACTGTTGCACTTATAGATGATGACAAGACGATACCGTTTATCGCGCGTTACCGCAAGGAAGTTACAGGCTCGCTTGACGACCAGATACTGCGTGAGCTGTATGACAGGCTGTGCTATCTGCGCAACCTTGAAAAGCGCAAGGAAGAGGTGCGTTCATCTATCACCGAGCAGGAGAAGATGACGGACGAGCTGAACGCGGCTATCGACGCGGCTATGACGCTTGTTGAGGTGGAGGACATTTACCGCCCGTTCAAGCCAAAGAGAAAGACAAGGGCGAGCATTGCGCGTGAAAAGGGCTTGGAGGGTCTTGCGGCGTATTTGCTTGAACAGGGAGACGGCGACCCGACTGCCGAGGCTGAAAAGTACATAGACGAAGAAAAGGGCGTTGCAGACACGCAGGAGGCTTTGCAGGGCGCTATGGACATAATCGCGGAGGACATTTCGGACAGCGCCGAGCTGCGAAAGTATTTAAGGACGCTGTTTTCGCAGATAGGCAAGGTGACATCGGCTGCTGCGGGCGATGACGCAGACGCGGTTTATCAGAACTATTTCGAGTTCTCCGAGGGCGTTTCAAAGATCGCCGGACACCGCATACTTGCTATTGACAGGGGCGAAAAAGAGGGCGCTTTGAAGGTGAGCGTTGACGTTCCCGAGGGTGCGGGCGAAAGGGCTGTGACCTCGCGGTATGTTAAGAACGGCTCGGAGTGCGGCAAGCTGGTAGAGGCGGCTTGCGTGGACAGCTACAAGAGGCTGATATACCCGTCTATCGAGCGCGAGATACGCTCGGAGCTTTCGCAGAATGCGCAGGAGGGTGCTATCAAGGTGTTCTCGTCAAATCTGCGCCAGCTGCTTATGGCACCGCCTGTAAAGGGTACCGTGACGCTTGGGCTTGACCCCGGATACGCACACGGCTGCAAGATAGCGGTGGTTGACGAGACGGGAAAGGTGCTTGACACGAATATTGTTTATCTGACTCCGCCGAGGAAGGAGACGGAAAAGGCGAAGCGGATAATCTCGAAGATGATAGAACGCTGCGGTGTTACGACTATTGCTATCGGCAACGGCACGGCATCGCGCGAATCCGAGCAGTTTGTGGCGGAGCTTATCAAGGAGATACCGCAGAAGGTATCGTACATGGTCGTTTCGGAGGCAGGTGCATCGGTGTACTCGGCGTCAAAGCTGGCAGCGGAGGAGTTTCCCGATTATGATGTTTCGCTGCGCTCGGCGGTATCTATCGCCCGCAGAATGCAGGACCCTCTGGCAGAGCTTGTGAAAATTGACCCCAAGGCTATCGGTGTGGGTCAGTATCAGCACGATATGCCAAAGGCGCGCATGGACGAGGCTTTGCGCGGTGTGGTCGAGGACTGCGTGAACTCGGTGGGGGTTGACCTTAACACCGCAAGCTACTCGCTTTTGTCGTACATTTCGGGAATAAACAGCACCGTTGCAAAGAACATTGTGGCTTACCGTGAGGAAAACGGCGCATTTACGGACAGAAAGCAGCTTATGAAGGTCGCAAAGCTGGGTGCAAAGGCTTTTGAGCAGTGCGCGGGCTTTTTGAGAGTCCCGGGGGCGAAGAATCCTCTTGACAACACAGGCGTTCACCCCGAATCCTACGCGGCTGCAAAGGCGCTTATCGACGAGTGCGGCTTTACTGTTGCGGATATGGGCGACAAGGAGCTTATCGACAAGAAGGTAAAAGGTGTCGGCATAAGCAAGCTGGCGCAGGACATAGGTGTGGGCATACCCACGCTTGAGGACATCGTCAAGGAGCTTGAAAAGCCGGGGCGTGACCCGCGTGACGAGCTGCCGCCGCCGCTTATGCGAAGCGGTGATGTTATGGAGCTTTCAGACCTTAAAGAAGGTATGGAGCTTATGGGCACGGTGCGCAACGTTATAGATTTCGGCGCTTTTGTGGATATCGGCGTTCACGAGGACGGACTGGTACACATCTCGCAGATGTGCAGCAAGTACATCAAGCACCCGCTTGAAGTTGTCAAGGTCGGCGACGTGGTCAAGGTATGGGTGCTGGGCGTTGACCTGAAGCGCAAGCGCATTTCTCTGACAATGAAACAGCCCAAGTAAACAAAAAACCGGTTATCAAGCGATAGCCGGTTTCTTTTATTGGGTTTTAGGCTTAACCTCTGTTAAGCTCGTAGAGGACACCTGACTGCGACGATGCGCTGCCGGATACGCTGACAATTATTTCGTTGGACGAGGATATAGTTGCTGTCCATTTGAATGCAAGCGTTCTTGGTCCGTTGGTTGCAAATGAGTAGTCGGTAGAGTATGTTCCTGTGTATGTGTAGCTGCTGCTTCCGCCCGAGCCGCTTCCGCTTACTTTCCAGTTGCCGTTTGCATACGCGGTGCTGTTTGCAGAATTGACAAGATTCATTACTGCTGCCTGAAGCTGCGCCTGTGTCGGTCTTGGCTTGGTTGCCTGTGTGGGCTTTGGTGTAGTTTTTGCAGTGGTAGTTGTGGTGGTAGTTCTTGAGGTAGTAGTTGTTGTTGTTCTTGATGTAGTGGCAGACCTTGAAGTTGTTGAAGAAGATGCTTTTGTAGTAGTCGTTTCAGACTTCTTTGTATCCTCGGTCTTTTTGGTATCCTCGGTTTTCTTGGTGTCTTCTTTTTTCTTGGTTTCTTCAGTCTTTTTGGTTTCTTCGGACTTCTTTGTTTCCTCGGACTTTTTGGTCTCCTCGGTCTTCTTGGTGTCCTTTGACTTTTTCGTTTCTGCCTTGCTTGATTGGTCGGCTGCGCTTACGGAGCTGCTTGCCTTATCCTTTTTAGATGACGAATCCTTATCCTCGTTTTTGGTGAACAGGAAGATAGCACCTATTGCAAGTGCGGATGCGAGCAGAATGATGATAGCGGTTATCAGAACCTCTGATTTTTTCATTTGATACACTCCTTAAATATATGTAATATTATTTTCCCATCTTTTTGATAAGGTCAAGCCCTGACTCTTTGCTGTAGTTGACGGTATAGCTGTCGAGCTTGTTTTTGTCCTCGCCCATCATGGGGATATAAAGCTGAACCTCAAGTTCGCCCTTCTGGTTTATCTCTGCTTTCCAGATGCCGACGAAATCGGACGGCTGACCGTTATGGTTCTTGTCGATATGGTAATATACCCAATAGCCGTACTCGGTATCCTTGTTTATTACCTCGCCCTCGTCAACAACGCTCCAGCCTGCCTGCTTTGCCGTCTCGTTTGACTGCTTGGCGGCTGCTTGCGATGCGGCTTTAAGGTCTGCCTTGCTAACGGGTGTGCCTTGTGCGGCTGTGGTGGTCGCTGCAGCTTGCTGTGTTTGCTGCGATGATGCAGAAGTTTCGGAGGTAGTTTCCCCCGTCTGTGAGGTGGTGGCCGTGGTGGTAGTTTCCTGTGAAGCTGAAGTGCTTGTGGTGGTTTCGGATGTTGTTACGCTCTCGCTTTGTGAGCTTGTGTTCTGCTCCGAGCTGTCGGGCTTTGATGAAGATGTGCTGCCTGACGAGCTTTCCGAGCAGCCTGCAAGCATACAAGCGCTCACTGCGAGAACTGACAGGATCACTGCCGCTGTACGTTTTGTCTTATTCATTTTTTCTCCCCTGACTTTTGTTTTTTAGTCTATATAAAACACCCTGTTTTCCTTGCGCTCAGCGGGCTGTTTATTCTGATTAGTGTGACCCAATATGCAAAAGCCTACGCCGATAAGGTCTTGCTTGACACCCCATTTTTCAAGCAGAGCCTTGCCCTGCGGCGACTCAAACACCTGCCTGCATCTGTGTATCCAGCAGGAGCCAAGTCCCAGCGAATGTGCGGCGAGGCACATATTGCCTATTGCAAGGCTTGCGTCCTCGACGGCGGTGCTGCGGTTTTTATCGGCAAGCACGCAGATGACACACGGCGCATTGTAAAACGGGTCTGCGCTTGCGCCCATAACGTCTGCATTGAGCTTTGAAAGCTCATCTCTTGTTTGCTTATCTCTGACTGCGATGAACACGGGTGCCTGCGCGCCCATACCGTTTGGTGCATAAAGACCGCATTTGATTATCTGCTCAAGCTGCTCGTCTGTGACCTGCTCGTTCGTATAATCCTTGATACTGCGCCTCTCAAGCAGCGCTTTTATTACCTCGTTCATTCCTTTTCGTCCTCCCGTGACAGATCGCGTCTTACCTCAAGCACTCTGCCGATAACGATTATCTCGTTATGGTAGTCGTCTATATAGATAGTAGGCGATGTATTTTCGCCGCTTAAAACCAGTACCTCGCCGTTAAAGCGCGGGCGGCGGAAGGTTATCTTGCCGTCCTTGCGAATGGCATAAAAGTGCTTTTCGTCCTCAAAATCGGCACATTTTTCAACAAGCAGTATATCGCCCGATTTTATCAGCGGATAGTTGTTGCCGTCTCTGCACACGTAGAATGTCAGCTTATTGGCTTTTGATGCGCTGGTATAGATAACGGGCTGGTGCGCGATAGTCCGACCGTTATTGTCCTTGACGGCTATCTTCGCCACGTTTTCGGTGGTGTAGCAGTCCTTTACGGAGTTTTCGTAACCCATAAGCCAGCCCTCGCTGACCTCAAGCGCTTTTGCGATAGCCGACAGCTTATCGGGCTTTGGCGAAAACCGCCCTGCGAGGTAGGAGCTGATAAAGGACTTTGAGATGCCTGTCATTTTGCAAAGCTCGTGCTGGCGTATTTCTTTTTCTTTCATCACGCTGTCGAGCCTCTGTGCAAAAATTCCCATATGATATTGACTCCTTCAAATTGGTCATAGTTATTATAGCACAACGTTTCAAGGATTTCAAGAGATAAGCGCAAATTGTTTTGAAATCTGTACTATATTTTAACTAAAACGCTTTCGCAGGCGGTACCGCATAGGCTTTGGCTGAGCTTATCGGGCTGGCAGACACCTGCAAAGAGGGTGAACTCGCTTGAAAAGACTTTGCGCTCGCCTTTATCGTCAACGGCGGTGAAGCAGTCTTTATCAAGTGCGACGGTGACGGTCCTTTTTTCGCCTTTGGCAAGGCGTACTCTTTCAAAGCCGCACAGCTTATGGTTTGGCACGGCAAAGGCGCAGGTATCCTTGATATAGACCTGCACGACCTCGTCGGTGTCACGCTCGCCTGTATTCTCTATATCGACCGTCACGGTGAAATCGCTGTAGGTGAGGTTTGAGAGTCTGACCTTTGAATAGGTAAGTCCGTAGCCGAAAGGATAGAGGATATTATCCTGCGCGTAGCGGTAGGTACGGTTCTTCATTGAGTAGTCCTCAAAATCGGGGAGCTTATCGGCGGTTTCGTAGAAGGTCACGGGGAGCTTGCCAGAGGGTGAGATGTCCCCGAAAAGAATCTGTGCGAGTGCTTTGCCGCCCTCTGAACCGGGGTACCACGCGTGAAGTATCGCATCGGCATCGACAAGGGTGTTCATACTGCCGCCTGCTGTACACACGATGACGAGCGGCTTGCCTGTGGCTTTGAGCTTTTCAAGCAAAATGCGCTGGCTTTGGGGGAGCATAAGGTCGGGCTTGTCGCCCGAGGAATACTCGTTGCCTGCGTCGCCCTGCTCGCCCTCGATGGTGGAGTCAAGTCCGACAGACGCAATAACAACGTCGGCATTTTCGGCGGCGGCGAGCGCTTCGGAATATCTGTCGCCTGCAAGGCATATCTGCGAGACTCTGTCCTGATAGAGATGACAGCCCTCGGCGAATATCACGCGCCCTGCGAACCTGTCCTGAATGCCCTCAAGCAGAGTGATATATCTGTCGGCTTTGGGGGTGTAGTTGCCCTCAAGTGCGAGGCGGCTGTCCGCCTCGGGACCGATAACGGCGATAGTCTGCACGTTTTTCTCGTCAAGGGGGAGTATGCCGCTGTTTTTCAAAAGCACTATCGACTCCTGCGCGGCTTTGAGAGCCTGCGCTTTATGCTCTTTGCAGGCAACTATGCTGTACGGGAAATCATACGGTGCGGTCTTATCGAACATTCCGAGTCTTATGCGCGTGCGCATTGCGTGGACGCAGGCGGTGCGTATCTCCTCCTTTGAGATTAGACCCTCATTGTAGGCGGTGAGCAGATGCTCGTAGGTGCAGCCGCAGTTTACGTCGCAGCCCGCTTTTATCGCAAGTGATGCGGACTCTTTCGGTTCTTTCGTGAAATGATGTGCCTCGTGGAAATCCCTTATCGCCCAGCAGTCAGACACAAAGTAGCCGTCAAAGCCCCAATCCTTCAGCTTTTGCATAAGGTATGGGCTGGCGCAGGACGGCTCGCCGTTGACGGCGTTGTACGCACCCATTACCCCCTCGACCTTTGCGTCTTTGACAAGGCGCTCAAAGGCGGGCAGATAGGTTTCGTTCAAATCCTTTTCGCTAACGACCGCGTTGAAGCCGTGGCGCGTTTCCTCGGGACCGCTGTGGGCTGCCATATGCTTTGCGCACGCGGCGGCAAGCAGGCGTTCGCCCTCGCCCTGTATGCCGCTCACGTACTGCACGCCAAGCTCGGCTGTGAGGTAGGGGTCCTCGCCGTAGGTCTCCTGACCGCGTCCCCAGCGTGGATCGCGGAAAATATTGATGTTGGGTGACCAGATGGTTATGCCCTTGAATTTATCGACATCGCCGTACTTTGAGTACCATTTGTACTTTGCACGAGCCTCGGTGCCTGTTATCTCGCCTGCGGTGTGCAAAAGCGCTCTGTCAAAGGTCGCCGCAAGCCCTATCGCCTGCGGGAATAGTGTGGAGATGCCCGAACGCGAAAGCCCGTGCAAGCCCTCGTTCCACCAGTTGTATGCGGGTATGCCAAGGCGCTCTATCGGCTCGGAGTCGTATTTGAGCTGGCTTGCCATTTCCTCTACGGTCATTTCATCGACCAATGCCTCGGCACGCTCCTGCGCGGACAGGCTTTCATCAAGGTACTTTTTCATAGCGGCAACTCCTTTATTGTATTATTGGCTTTTTACGGTGCTTTTGCTGTATAGTTGAAGGTAATCTGTTAGTGTTTTATCGGGGTAGTTCTTCTGAAAAGAATTTCTCCCAATAAGATACTTATAGTATTATCCTCAATTATACAACAAAAACCCGATGAATGCAACCGTTCACCGAGTTTTTGTATGCGATATGAAGAAAGAAAGGTAATTTTCAGTTTTGTCCGTAATAGGCGTTTGCGCCGTGCTTGCGCAGGTAGTGCTTATCGAGAATTTCCTGCGACATATTCTGTGCGTTCGGGTTGAGGGTGAGGGTTCTGTAAGCCATGCCCGCGAGCTTTTCCAGCACTACGGAATTATGCACTGCTTCAAAGCAGTCCTTGCCCCAGACGAAAGGCGCGTGGCTTGCGACAAGTGCGGCGGGGATATCCTTATAATGCTTACAGCACTCGACTATGACCTTGCCTGTTTCAAGCTCGTAGTCGCCCGCGATCTCCTCGGGAGTCATATCTCTTGTACATGGAATTTCGCCGTAGAAGTAGTCGCCATGGGTAGTGCCAAGCGGACGTATGCCCATTCTCGCCTGTGCAAAGACGGTAGCGAAATCGCTGTGGGTGTGGACAACGCCGCAGACTCCCTCGAAGTTTCTGTAAAGCTCAAGGTGGGTGGGGGTGTCGCTGGAGGGCTTTAGCTTGCCCTCTACGATGTTGCCGTCAAGGTCGAGGACGACGATGTCATCAAGCTTCATTTCGTCGTATTCGACTCCGCTGGGCTTGATAGCGACAAGACCTGTTTGGCGGTCGTACTCGCTGACGTTGCCCCAGGTAAAAGTTATAAGACCGTATTTGGGCAAGAGCAGATTTGCCTCTAAAACGCGCTGTTTGAGCTGCTTTATCTCCATATTATATCTCCTAACATAAGTTCTTTTTCAAGGGCATACGGGGTGGTGTTTTCGTCAAGCAGTACGAACTCGATACCCGTCATACGCGCAAAGTCGCGCAGGTTGTCGACGGTTAAGTCGAACGACAGTGCCGTGTGGTGCGCGCCGCCCGCGATTATCCAATTGTGTGCGCCCGTTTCAAGACAGGGCAGAGGCTTCCACATAATGCGCGCAACGGGCAGGTTGGGCATCGTCTGCGTAGGCTCGGTGCATTCTACCGCCTGTGCGATAAGGCGCATTCTTCCGCCGACGTCGATAAGCGAAACGGCGAGCGCTTTGCCTGCGCGTCCTTCAAAGACGAGCCTTGCGGGGTCTTCCTTGCCGCCGATGCCGAGGTGATGCACCTCGATGCGCGGCTTGCTCTTGGCGATAGTGGGGCAGACCTCAAGCATATGCGCGCCGAGGATAAGTCCCTTTTCGTAGTCGTAGGTGTAGTCCTCCATAAAGGCGGCAGCGCCGTCGGGGTACATAGCCTTTATTATCGCGGTCATTGCGGCGGTTTTCCAGTCGCCCTCTGCGCCGAAGCCGTAGCCGAGCGAGAGCAGGTGCTGGGTCGCAAGCCCTGGCAGCTGGCGCATTCCGTGCAGGTCCTCAAAGGTGTTGGTGAATGCCTTTGCGCCCTCGCGGTCAAGTATGGTCTTTATTGCGATCTCCTCGCGCGCCTGATAAGCAATGGAGTCGATATCCTTATCGTCCATATCGTACAGCGTGCGGTATTCTCCGACAAGCTTGTCGACCTGCTCGTCGGTGACTTTGTTTATCTCTTCCACGAGGTCGCCGACTGCCCAGGTATTGACCTGCCAGCCGAACTGTATCTGCGCCTGTACCTTGTCGCCCTCGGTAACTGCTACCTCGCGCATATTGTCGCCAAAGCGCACTATTTTAAGCTGCTTGCTGAACGCTATGCCGACAGCCGAGCGCTGCCAGTCTGCAATCTGCTGCTGCGTTTTTTCGTCCTTCCAGTAGCCTGCAACAACGCGTCTTGGTGCGCGCAGTCTTGCGCCGATAAAGCCGTGCTCGCGGTCGCCGTGCGCGGACTGGTGCAGGTTCATATAGTCCATATCTATCTCTTCGTTGGGTATGGCTCTGTTGTACTGTGTGTGCAAATGCAGCCACGGCTTTTGCAGCATTGCAAGACCGTTTATCCACATTTTAGACGGCGAAAAGGTGTGGCAGAAGGTGATTATGCCTGCGCAGTCGTCGTCGAAATTCGCCTGCTTGATGATGTCCTCTATCTCGCGCGAGGTCTTGGCGGTGAGCTTGTACTCGACGGGGAAAGGCAGTCTGAGCCCTGCGACTATCTCCTTTGCGTCCTTTTCTACCATTGCGAGAGTTTCCTCTCCGTACAAAAACTGTGAGCCTGTGATAAACCAGAATGTCATAATGTTCTCCTTTTCTATGGTTGGATTGTTGTTTGTGTTTATTCCTGTCTGCTCAAACAGCAAGCAGATACGAACAAACACAAACTCTGCCCCCGCGCTTTACGGCGGTTAGTTGAAAGTGATGCTGCAAGGTGCGGGGGACAGGTGTGTAAATGCCTGTTAGATAGATTATAAGAGGTAAGAGGTAAGAAGTAAGAGCGTATAAGATTTCTTACACTGTTTCTTGGTTTCTTGCTTCTTGCTTCTGGTTATCTTGCCTCTAGGGGCGTATAGCCTCGACGGCTGCCTTTTGTGCGGCAAGAGCAGCTTTGAAGGTCTGCATATACTTTGCAAAGCCCTGTGCGTCGTCCTCGTCGGGCGGCATTACTGTGCTTGCAAACTTTGAGAACACCTGCGTGTCAAGGAACTGCGCAAGCTCAAGCGAGGTATCTTCTCTTGCGGTGAATGCGGCTAAAAGCGCGATTCCCCACGCGCCGCCCTCACCTGCGGATTCCATTACCGCAACGGGAACGCCCAGCGCACTTGCTAAAAATCTTTGTGCAACGATAGGCGCTTTGAAAAGTCCGCCGTGGGCAAGCAGCTTATCAAGCTGCACCTTTTCCTCGCCAAGAAGAATATCCATACCGATCTTGAGCGTTGCCATACAGCTGTAGATAAGGCTGCGCATAAGCGTTGTTACGTCAAACTGTGATTCGGGGGTTCTGATAAGCATTGGTCTGCCCTCGGTAAAGCCTGTAACGTGCTCGCCCGAGAAATAGTTATAGCTTACAAGTCCGCCGCAGTCAGCAGGTGCTTTGAGTGCTGAATCATACAGCTTGCCGTAGATATCCGACTTTGGTATCTCAACGCCGAACGCTTTGAGCGCGGAGTCAAACATTTTTACCCACGCGTCAAGGTCGGTGGTGCAGTTGTTGCAGTGTACCATTGCGACGGGGTCGCCGCAGGGTGTGGTAACGATATCTATTTCCTCATGTACCTTTGAGAGATTCTTCTCAAGCACTGCCATTGCAAAGATAGATGTGCCTGCCGAAACGTTGCCTGTGCGCTGCGCTATGCTGTTTGTAGCGACCATTCCCGTGCCTGCGTCGCCCTCCGGTGCGCAAAGGGTTATGCCGCTTTGGAGTGTGCCTGTGGGGTCGAGCAGCCTTGCGCCAGCCTCGGTGAGCTTGCCTGCGCTTTCGCCTGCGGGGATTATCCTTGGCAGGATACCGCCGATGTTCCAGCCAAAGCCTTTATCGGCAACAAGCTGCGTGAACTTTTCAAGCATTGTGCTGTCGTAGCTGCGCGTTTGCGGGTCGATAGGGAACATACCCGACGCGTCGCCTATGCCCAGAACCTTTTCGCCTGTGAGCTGCCAATGAACGTAGCCCGCGAGGGTAGTGAAAAATGCTATCTCGCTCACGTGGCTTTCGCCGTTCAAGATCGCCTGGTACAGATGTGCGATGCTCCAGCGCTGCGGGATATTGAACCCGAACGCCTCTGTGAGAGCCTTTGCAGCCTCGCCCGTCATTGTGTTTCTCCACGTTCTGAACGGCACGAGCAGCTTGTCGTTTTTATCAAACGCGAGGTAGCCGTGCATCATTGCGGAGATACCTATTGCCGAGACGGTCCTGATATCTGTGCCGTATTTGCCCTTTACGCTGTCTGCAAGGCTTTTATAAGCGCTTTGCAAGCCAAGCGTTATATCCTCGGCGGTGTAAGTCCAGATACCGTCCTCAAGCCTGTTTTGCCAGTCGTGAGTACCGGAGGCGATAGGTGAGTAGTCCTCACCTATCATTACCGCCTTTATTCTTGTGGAACCGAATTCTATGCCTATCGAGGTCCTGCCCGATTCGATCTGCTTTACGATGTCCATATTTTTCTCCTTATTGGATGATTGATTGTTCTATGCCGATGCAGGTGCTGCCTGCTTTTCCTTTTTGTCTGATGCGCCCTTTGCGTGCTTCTTTGCCATTACCACGCTCTGAATTACAAGGAATATGCAAAGCATTGCTGCGACTGTGATACCTGTCCACCACGGGTCTTCATAACCGCTGGAGGTAACGATATCCTTGATGGTACTCAGTGATAGTACGCCGAAGAGTGTGCCGATGATGTTGCCTACGCCGCCCGTGAGCATCGTACCGCCGATGATGGACGACGCTATCGCGTTCATCTCTGCGCCCTGCGCGTGTGACGGTGAGCCCGAGCCTACGTGCATAAAGTACACATAGCCTGCGATACCTGCTAAAAGTCCGCACATAACGTAGGACAGGAACTTTGTTCTCTTGACATTGATACCGAGCATAAGTGCGCTCTGCTGGTTGCCGCCGACTGCGTAGAAGTTACGTCCTGTTTTGCTCCAGCGAAGCATAAAGAACAGCGCGAGAACTAACACCAGAGCTACCACGACGCCTATTTCAATGTACGCGTCTATGTAGACGTTGTGTTTGTTTGTTGTGCCAAGACCCGGGATAACTATCTGGGTGGTACGCAGATCTACAAAGTCTGCATTCTTGACATTGATAGGGTTGGTGTGAACTATTGTTGTAAGTCCTCTTGCAAAGAACATTCCCGCGAGGGTGACTATGAATGGCTGAATGTCAAGGTATGCTACGAGGAAGCCTTGTACGAGTCCGAACGCAAGACCTATGCCCAGTGCGATAAGCATTGAGGTGAAAAGGCTGCCGCCTTTAAGGTCGAGGTTGACCGCGCAGGTCATGCTTACAAGTCCGATAACTCCGCCGACGGAGATATCTATGCCGCCTGTTATCATTACCAGTGAAAGTCCGCAGGCAATGATTATAAGGTAGGCGTTGTTGTTGAACTGATTGAGGAAAGCCTGGGGCTTTCTGAAGCCTTCACCAAGGAAGATGACAGCACACAGATACATAAGGATGAATACAACTATTGTAATAGTGAGCAGCAGGTTGGTATCAGACATCTTCTTGATTCTTTTCATCATGCTGCTGCACCTCCTTCGCTTTTGCTGTCGGTTTTAGCTGACTTTTTGAACAGCTTGCTCACCTTTTCTCTTACAACGGGGGCACTTGCAACTACCAGCAGGATTACTACGATAGCCTTGTAAGCGGGGAGCGCTTCGGATTTGATGTTGAACTTGTAAAGTGTGGTGGTGAGGAACTGGATAACGTAAGCGCCCAGTATCGAGCCCCACATATTGAACTTACCGCCGCTGAGTGCGTTGCCGCCGAGGGCAACTGCAAGGATAGCGTCCATTTCGATATCCTTTGCAACTACCGAGTAGTTGATAGTCTGCAGACGGCTTACCTTGATAAGACCGCAGATAGCTACGCAGACACCGAGAATAACGAATGCGATGACCTTGATAAGCTCGGGGTTGAGACCGTTAAGTCTTGACGATTTTGGATTGATGCCGACAGACTGTGTATACAGCTTGAGGTTTGTGAACTTGAGCACCAGCATAATGATTAGTATGCTGATAGCTGCGATAAATACAGGTGTCGGGATAGGTATGCCGGGAATATATGTACCCCAGTAGCCGAAGGTCTTGTCGCACTCGGCGCTGATGATAGGCAGCTTGTTCTGGTTTATCCAGGCAGCTATGGAGCGCCCTGCGGTGAACAGGATAAGTGTTGCGACCATTGGCTGTATTTTGAAATACGCAACGAGTATGCCGTTGAATGCGCTGAATGCCATTGAAACGAGTATCGCAACGACAAATGCCACGATAAGCGAGGTCTGAAGCTGCGACGGACGCGGGTCAGAGCCGCAAAGCACGCGAAGGATAACGCTTCCTGCGATAGCTATGCCTGCGCCGACGGAGATATCCTGTCCGCCTGATGCTGCGGTAACGAGCGTCATACCGATTGCAAGTATCGCAAGCTCGCTGCCGTAGTCGAGAATGGTGATAAGATAGCCGTTGAGGACGGGGTTGCCGTCGCTGTTATGTCCAAGGGTTATCTTGAAAAATGACGGGTCTGCGATAAGGTTGAACAGAGCAAGCAGCAAAAGTGAGGCACAGGGAATGAATATCTGGTTGCTTGCTATTTTTTTAAGGGTCTGTTTCATTACTCTGTGTCACCTCCTGCGATAGTGTTCATTATCATATTCTGTGTAAGCTCGTCGCCCGAAAGCTCGCCGACGACCTTACGGTCACGCATTACGATAAGTCTTGAGCAGGTACGCAGCATTTCGTCTGTCTCGGAGGAGATGAAGGTCACGCTCATGCCCTCTGATGCGAGCTTGAGAACGAGCTTTTGGATATCTATCTTTGTACCTACGTCGATACCACGGGTTGGCTCGTCAAGGATAAGATATTCGGGGTTGGTCAGCAGCCACCTTGCAAGGATACATTTCTGCTGGTTGCCGCCCGAGAGCGACTTGATAGGCGTATCAGCCGATGCGGTCTTGATGCCAAGCAGCTTTATGTATTCGTCTGCAAATTTGTTAGCCTGTGCTTTGGTGAACGGCTTGAAAAAGCCTTTCATTACCTGCAGTGCAAGGATTATGTTCTCGCGCACCGACAGGTCTGCGACGATACCGTCGATCTTTCTGTCCTCGGGGAGATATGCGATGCCGTTTTTCATAGCGTCGATAGGCTTTGATATCTTGACGGTCTTGCCGTTCTTTTTGACGGTGCCGCCTGTAACGTGGTCTGCGCCGAAGATAGCGCGGACACATTCGCTTCTGCCCGAACCGAGAAGTCCCGTAAAGCCGTTGACCTCGCCCTTTTGGATATGGAAATCAAACGGTTTGATGCCTGCATTTGAGCAAAGCCGGGTACACTCGAAAACGTCCTGTCCTGCGCCCTCGCCCTCGTAGACGGAAGCCTCGGACTTGATGTCGCTCATATCGTCAAGGTCCTTGCCGAGCATTTTGGAAACGAGCTGTACTCTTGGGAGGTCCTCGATAACGTACTCGCCTACGAGCTTGCCGTCACGAAGGACGGTTATCTTATCGCACACCTCGTAGACCTGGTCAAGAAAGTGGGTAACGAAGATTATGCCTACGCCCTTTGCTTTGAGGTCGCGCATAAGCCTGAAAAGCTTTTCAACCTCGCTTTCGTCCAGCGACGATGTAGGCTCGTCGAGGATAAGGACTTTACAATCCATATCTACCGCTCGGGCGATAGCTACCATCTGCTGTACGGCGATGGAGCAGCTTGAAAGCTGCTGGTTTGCCTTTGCGGGAATATCAAGACTCTGAAGCAGCTTGTCGGCTTCGGAGTTCCTTTTTTTCCAATTTACAAGTTTGTTCTTTTCTCTGCCGATGTACATATTCTCTGCAACGGAGAGGTTGGGACAAAGAGTTATCTCCTGATAAACGGTGCTTATACCTGCGTTCTGTGCGTCCTGCGGCGAGCGTATCGAAACGACATTGCCCTCAAGGGTTATCTCGCCCGCGTCTTTTGGGTATACACCTGTAAGTACCTTTATAAGAGTAGATTTTCCTGCGCCGTTCTCGCCCATAAGCGCGTGTATCTCGCCTGCACAAAGTGAGAAGTCTACGCCGTCAAGGGCACGGACGCCAGGGAAAAACTTGCAAATGCCACGCATTTTAAGTATAGCTTCATCCTGCATTTGCTTGATTCACCTCCAAAAAATTACAAAAAACACCCTGAAAATTACGTTTTTTTCTTAAAAAAGGTCAAAAAGAGACACGGTGCACGCATACGGACATTATCCATATACGCCGCACCGTGTAGGTTTGCTATAGTTTAGCTTCCGTTACGGAAATATTAGATGCCGTACTTGTCAACATCTTCCTGTGTGATCTTATCAGCGTCGAAGCCCTTTTCTTCCATAACGATGGTCTTCTTTTCGATCTTTTCGCCCTTTTCGAGCTTCTTGATTACGTCATCGATGTAAGAGGACTGGAATGGGTTACACTGACCGTCATAGTTCCAGTTCTTCTTGAGCAGCTCTTCGAGTGCCCACTTGTTGCAGTCAAATCCCATTACGATGCAGTCCTTGCCAACGCCGTGAGAGATGTTGTTCTTATCAAGTGCTGCAACTGCGCCCTTTGCCATATCGTCGTTCTCTGCATAGATAACGTTTGGCTTTTTGCCGGAAGAGATCTGCGACTCAACTATCTGCTGTGCCTTTTCTGCGTTCCACTCAGCTGTCTGGGATGTGATGATGTTCCAGCCTGATGCCTCTGCTTCTTTAAGCAGTGCGCCTGAACGTCCCTTCTGAGCTGCAGAACCCATAACGCCCTGGATGTGAATGATATTGTACTCCTTAAGGCCCTGATCCTTGAGCCACTTAACAGCTGTCTCGCCTTCCTTGTCCATATCGGAAACGATAGATGCTTCGTACAGATCCTCGCTTGCGTCGATAGTTCTATCGAACAGGATAACCTTTACGCCGGCTTTCTTTGCGTCCTCGAGAACGCCGTCCCAGCCTGATGTATCAGCTGCGGAAAGAAGCAGGTAGTCAACCTCGTCCTGAATGAACTTCTTAGCGTAGTCGATCTGCTCGTCGTTCTTCAAGCTGTACTTGAAGGATGCGTCGTAGCCGTTATCCTTGGTGAAGGTAGCCTTGAGGTCCTTGTCGTTAGCTGTACGGTAGCCCGACTCGTTAGGGTCGTTGTTGATGATGCCGACCTTAATGGTCTTGCCGCTTGATTTGCTGTCGCCGCTCTTGGACTCGTCACCGCTGGAGCTGTCGCCACAGCTTGCCATTGAAAGACAAAGTACGGATGCTGCCATCACTGCAAGAAATTTCTTAGTTTTCATTTTTGAATCCTCCATTCGATTTCAATAATTAAGTTCAAACTGATAGTACAAGCACTTTTAACGCACTGTGATTGTGCTATCATTATATTACACTTGTCTGTACAAGTATACCCAATTTTTTTGTTATATTGTTTGATTTTTTATGTTGTTTGCAAGTTGTATTGTCGATTTGGTGTGAAGTTGTATTGTTTTTCACGAATTATGCGTCTGCTGGAACTCTCTTGGTGTCTTGCCTGTATGCTTTTTGAATATCTGTCCGAAGTATCTGTAGTCGCTGAATCCCACGCGGCAGGCTATCTGCGACACCTGCAGAGATGTACAGCACAAAAGCTCCTTGGCTTTGTCGATACGCACGTTTGTGAGGTAGTCGATAAAGTTGATGCCGACGTACTTTTTAAACAGCGCGCTGAAATAGGTCGGGCTGAGGTTGACCGCCGATGCTACGCTCTTTAAGCAGATATCTTCGAGGTGGTAATTGTCGTAGATATACTTTTTTGCCTTGCAGATTATCGCGCCGTTCTCGCCCTTGCAGGACTGCGTTCTCCAGCTGATGCACTTGTCAAACATACGCGAAAAGTAGCCTTTTGCGGAGCTTACGGTGTCAAGGTTGCCGGGCATATCGTCTATCGTGCCGAACTGCTTGGTGAACTCCTCGCCGCTTATGCCAAAGCGCTTTGAGAAAGTCCTTGCGCAGACGTAGATGTCCATAGTGATGTAAAGGCGGAGCATAAACGATTCCAGCGCGTCGTAGCCTATCTCGTCAAATATCGTATCTACGGCGTTTACGCACTGGTCACGCTGCCCGCTTTCGAGAAAATGCTCTACTTTGTCTATATCTATACGCCGCACGTCTGTGTCGTGGGCGCGGATGTCAAGTCTTGGTGAAGAAGCGTACATCTTGATAACAACTCCTTTCGTGCTGACGTGATTTATCAGCGCTTATGCTGCTGTGTTGATTTTCTTACGATAAGCTCGGGCGTGAAGATCTCGTCCTTCTGATATGCGCCCGGGTCGGCGATAGCCTCCATCAGCTTTTGCGCGGTTTTCTCGCCGAGGAGCTGGTGTGGGTGGGAAGCCGTTGTAAGCGGCACCTCACATATTTTTGCCAGCTTTGCGTTGTCTATACCTACTATCGAGATATCCTCGGGGACTTTGATGCCGTGCTTTTTGCAGAACGAAAGCAGGCTGACCGCGATGTTGTCGTTATAGCAGACAACTGCGGTGGAGCTGTTCAGAAGCTGCAGGATACGCTCTTCGGAGAGGGTGAAGAACGATTTGCGCTCGGCTGTGGAGTACCACAGGACATTTTGCTCGGCAGAGGCGGAATTGTGCTTCAAAAGTGCCTCCATATAGCCGCTGTAGCGCTTATGCCCCTGTATGTCGTCAAGGGCGAAGATGCCCGAAATGCGCCTGTGACCGATGCTCCACAGGTGCTCGGTGACTATTCTGCCTGCGGCTACGTCGTCCATAGCGACGCAGGGGAAATCAGACCACGGGTACTTGGCGTTGAAGAACACCACGGGGATATTCATCTGCTTTATCTTCTCGTACAGCGCCATATTCGGATTGGGCAGGGCGCTTTTGGACGGCTCGATGATAAGACCGCTGACGTCCTGGGAAAGCATTGTTTTGAGCGCTCTTGTCTCGTCTGCGACCTGGTTGTGCGTGATGGAAAGCTGCATAACAACGTCGTTTTCCTTCAGCACCTTTTCTATGCCCGTGACGATACTGGGGAAGATGTAGTCGCTGAAATATGTACTTATCACGCCGACGGTGATATTCGACGAAGCTGCGGGCTTTACGGAGCTTTTGATGAACGTGCCGCTGCCGCGTCTGCGCACGATGATGTTGTCGTTTTCAAGAGTCATCAGCGCCTGGCGCACCGTTTGTCTGCTGACGTTGTGGATATCGCACAGCTCCTTTTCGGAATAGAACTTTGCGCCCTCGTGCAGATGGTTGGTTTTGATGTACTCTTTTGCCCATTCTACGATGTTCAGGTACTTAAAATCGTCCATAGTGTCACCTCTTGTACATACAAGTAGTCTTTGTATGCATACATTGTACAACATTTATTCTTATTTGTCAATACAAATCATAAAATTTTGTACAAGTTGTAATGTCAAGTTGTGCTATACGCACAAAAGAGGTACTGCTGTTTTGTCTGCGGGGACATTTTTGAGCATACTTACGATAAAATACCTTTGTTAAAGAAAAGTTTTGTCGAAAATGAAAGATTGTGCGCGGCAAACTGCAAAAATCATTGACATTTACAGCTTATTGAATTATAATCATAAAGGTGGATTAACAGGTCTTTGCGCTTGCGCGCGGGGCAAAACCTGCAGCGCCGATTTGTAAACAAATTGGCGGATTGCAGCGCTCGACTTTCATTTTAACGATTTATACATTTGTGGTTTGTTGGGGCGGTGTTAGCTGATGTTTGGGACTATTCACGAGGAATGCGGCGTATTCGGCATATTCGAGCCAAGGCGGACGAATGCGGCGGACAGCGTTTACCTGGGCTTGCTTGCTTTGCAGCATCGCGGACAGGAAAGCTGCGGCATAACGGTATGCGATGACGGTGTTTTCCGTCACAAGAGATCTGACGGGCTTGTTTCGGAGGTCTTCACCAGAGATGTACTGGATAAGCTCGGACAGGGAAACATGGCTGTGGGTCACGTCAGATATTCCACGACGGGCGGCAATGAACACAACAACATACAGCCGCTGGTAATACGGCACATGAAGGGAAATATGGCGCTTGTCCACAACGGCAACCTTGTAAATGCGGCTGAACTGAGAGGTTCGTTCGAGAGGACGGGAGCGATATTCCACGGGACATCGGATACTGAGGCGATAGCATATTCGATAGTTAAGAAGCGTCTGAGGTGCAGCTCCACCGAGCAAGCCGTGGAAAAGGCGATACCGTTAATAAAGGGTGCATACTCGTGCATTCTTATGACTGCGACAAAGCTGATAGCTTTCCGTGACAAAAAAGGCTTCAGACCGCTTTGCATGGGAAAGACCGATGACGGCGCGGTGGTGGTGGCTTCCGAAAGCTGCGCGCTTGACGCGGTGGGTGCGCACTTTGAGCGCGACATCAAGCCCGGCGAGATAGTTGTGATAAGTGACGAGGGGATAAGCTCGATAACCACGCATTGCCGCGAAAAAAAGCATATCTGCATTTTTGAGTACATATATTTTGCACGGCAGGACTCGTTCATTGAGGGGACGAGCGTGGAGCAGGCGCGGCTCAACGCGGGGCGCATACTTGCGCAGACCTCGCCCGTTGACGCTGATGTGGTTATAGGTGTACCCGACTCGGGACTTGACGCGGCGCTTGGGTACTCGCTTGAAAGCGGCATACCCTACGCGATGGGCTTTGTCAAGAACCGCTATGTCGGCAGGAGCTTTATTCAGCCGACGCAGACAATGCGCGAAAACGCTGTGCGAATCAAGCTCAACGCGATGCGCCAGGTAGTAGCGGGCAAGCGCGTGGTGATGATAGACGACTCTATCGTGCGCGGCACGACGAGCGCGCGGATAATCAAGCTGATACGCGACGCGGGCGCGACGCAGGTGCATATGCGCATTTCCTCGCCGCCGTTTACCCACAACTGCTACTTCGGCACTGACATTGACGACGAGGAAAAGCTGATCGCAAACAAGTTTTCAAGTGTTGAGGAGATATGTGAGGCTATCGGCGCGGACTCGCTGGATTACCTGCCTGTGCAGCGGCTCAAGGATCTGCTCGGCGATACGGCTGTGGGCTACTGCGAGGGCTGCTTTACAGGGCTGTACCCGCAGGACGTTTCGGGCGCAGGCACAAAGAATAAGTTTGACGAGAAAATACACAAGTGATTTACCTCGGAACAATTCGTTAGGTATCTGGGGGAAACCCTTTTGGATTGAAGCTAAAAACGGCTGCGCCGTTTTAGAGAGTAACCGTGGTAACGGTTACTCTGTTGTCCCCCCGAGGATACCCTTCTCGCGACCGCCCGTAAGGGCGGTTTACCCCCATTCCTAAACCTTTTAATGCTTTTTCGGCACAAGGTGTCTGCGACACCTTATCCCGAAAAAGTAGTAGAGGGTTCAAAAAGAGAGTTTGAGAAAAAACACTCCCAAGAGAGTGCCCTCCGGTTACTTGACGAATAGCCCGGGATAAGTCATTATGGATTTCCGTCAAATTATCATTGAATCATTGAGGTGTTTTGTATGTGCGGAATAGTTGGATTTACAAATAAAATAGCTGATGCTGATGCGGTTATCGGAAAGATGATGGACAGGATAAGGCACCGCGGTCCAGATGCGAGCGGAAAGTACATTGATGACGGTATTGCGCTGGGTCACCGCCGTTTGAGCATTATTGACATTTCCTCGCAGGGTGACCAGCCCATTTTCAACGAGGACAGAAGCCTTGTGCTTGTGTTCAACGGCGAGATATACAACTACCGTGACATTCGCGAGGAGCTTATCAAGGCGGGACACAAGTTTGCGACCAACACCGATTCGGAGGTACTGATACACGGCTACGAGCAGTACGGCACAAAGCTGCTGGGCAGGCTGCGCGGTATGTTTTCGTTCGTGATATGGGACAGCAAAAAGGGCGAGCTTTTCGGTGCGAGGGACTTTTTCGGGATAAAGCCGATGTACTACGCGCTTATGGGCGACACGTTCATGTTCGGCTCGGAGATAAAGAGCTTTCTGGAGCATCCCGATTTCAAGAAAGAGCTGAACGAGGCGGCACTTGAAAACTATCTGACGTTTCAGTATTCGCCGACGAGCGAGACCTTTTTCAAAAACGTTTACAAGCTGATGCCCGCGCACTATTTTATTTACAAGGACGGACAGCTTGACATCAAGCGCTACTGGGACATAAACTTTGAGGCGGACGAAAAGCCTGATCTAAAGCAGTGGGTGAACGACATTTCCGACACCTTTAAAAACTCGGTGCAGGCGCACAAGATAGCCGATGTTGAGGTCGGCTCGTTCCTGTCAAGCGGTGTGGATTCAAGCTACGTTGCGGCGGTGGCTGACGTTGACAAGACGTTCACGGTGGGCTTCGGAAGTGATGAAAAGTACAACGAGATAGGCTTTGCAAAGGAGTTTTCAAAGGCTATCGGAAAAGAGAATTACAGCAAGGTCATTACTCCGGAGGAGTACTGGGGCAGCCTTGAGATGATACAGTATCATATGGACGAGCCGCTTGCAGACCCGTCTGCCGTGGCGCTGTACTTTGTGTGCAACATCGCCTCGCAGCAGCTGAAAGTTGCGCTTTCGGGCGAGGGCGCTGACGAGATATTCGGCGGGTACAACGTTTACAGCGACCCAGGCGGCACGTTCTACGACAGGCTGCCGAAATTCTTCCGCAGGGGAGTGGGCAAGGTAGCTGCCAAGCTGCCTGCAAAGCGCGGCGTGAATTTCTTTGTGCGAAAGGGAAAGACGGTCGAGGAGAGGTTCATCGGCAACGCATATATGTTTACCCCAGAAGAGCGCAAAAAGCTGCTCAAAATAACTACCGACGCGCCCGACCCGACAAGGCTGACAAGGCACTACTACAAGCGGGTGCAGAAGCTCGATGACGTTACCAAGATGCAGTACCTGGATCTGCATATGTGGATGATGGGCGACATTCTGTTAAAAGCAGACAAGATGAGCATGGCGAACTCGCTGGAGGTGCGCGTGCCGTTTCTTGACAGGGAAGTGATGAAGCTGGCGCAGAGGATACCCACAAGGTACAGGGTAACTCACAAGAAAAAGACCGAACAGACAAAGTACATAACCAAATACGCTATGCGCCTTGCGGCGAAAAAGGACACTCCGCAGCAGACGGGAAAGACGGCTGAAAAGAAAAAGCTGGGCTTCCCCGTGCCGATAAGGGTGTGGCTGAAAGAGGATAAGTATTACGGCATCGTCAAGGACGCTTTTGAGAGCGAAAGTGCAAGGAAATTCTTTGACACGGCGCTGCTTGAAAAGCTGCTTGACGACCACCGCGGCGGCAAGGCTGACAACAGCAGAAAAATATGGACGGTGTTTACTTTTCTGATATGGTACAGGGTATACTTTGAGCATAACGGCGAATTTGCAAAGAGGTCATAAAATTGTCATTGACAAACGAGGTATACGGTTGTATAATAATGATTTAGAGTATTGCGTCCTTAGTGTCACACATTAGGGACGCTTTTTCAAGGAAAACAGGTAAGGGAGTCGATATCTATGGATTACAACAGAAAGCTTATCCTTGAGGACGGACAGGAGTATTACGGCTACGGCTTCGGCGCAGCGTGCGACAAGGTGTGCGAGATAGTTTTCAACACCTCAATGGTGGGCTATCAGGAGATAATTTCCGACCCGTCGTATACATATCAGGCGGTGGTAATGACCTATCCGTTGATTGGCAACTACGGCATGGCTGATGACGATTACGAGACAAAGATACCGACCATTGGCGCGCTGGTCGTGCGCGAGTACAATGACGAGCCGTCAAACTTCCGCTGCAGCAAGACGCTGTCGCAGGTAATGAAGGAGTACAATATCCCCGGTATCTGCGGCGTGGATACGAGAAAGATAAACCGCTCTATCCGTGACCTTGGCAGCAGAAAGGCGCTTATCACGGGTATCGACACGCAGAAGGAGTGGGGCATGAAGATGCTTGAGCAGACAAAGATCCCCACAGACGCGGTAATGAAGGTAAGCTGCAAGGAGCCGTGGCTTTCAAGAACGCAGCACGAGAGATTTACGGTTGTGGCTATCGACTGCGGTATGAAGATGAACATTGTGCGCTCGCTGAACGCACGCGGCTGCAAGGTGATAATCGTTCCGTGGGATACTCCCGCGGCGGAGATAGAAAAGTACAAGCCAGACGGTGTGTTTATTTCAAACGGTCCGGGTGACCCGACAGACGTTCCTCCCGTTATCGAGACGATAAAAAATCTGCGCGGAAAGTACGTTATATTCGGTATCTGCCTGGGGCACCAGATAATCTCGCTGGCGTACGGTGCGAAAACGTACAAGCTGAAATTCGGTCACCGCGGCGGAAATCACCCTGTAAGAAACCTTGCAACGGGAAAGATAGAGATAACCTCGCAGAACCACTCGTACGCGGTGGATATGGACAGCCTTGCAGACACCGACCTCACCGCTACGCACATAAATCTGCTTGACAACACCATAGAGGGCGTGGAGTGCAAAAAGGACAAGGTGTTCAGTGTGCAGTATCACCCCGAGAGCGCGCCCGGACCGCAGGACAGCGCGTACTTGTTTGATAAATTCGTAGAGCTTATGAAGGAGGTCAAGGGCAATGCCTAAGAGAACGGACATACACAAGATACTTGTTATCGGCTCGGGTCCTATTGTTATCGGACAGGCTGCCGAATTTGACTACGCGGGCACACAGGCTTGCCTTGCGCTCAAAGAGGAGGGCTACGAGGTAATCCTTTGCAACTCAAACCCTGCGACTATAATGACCGACACGGCTATTGCGGACAAGGTGTATATGGAGCCGCTGACGCTGGAATACTGCGCAAAGATAATCCGCTACGAGCGTCCCGACGCTATACTGCCAAACATCGGCGGTCAGACGGGACTGAACATTGCTATGCGCCTTGAAAAGAAGGGCATACTTGCAGAGTGCGGCGTTGAGCTGCTTGGCACAAAGAGCGACTGCATCGAGCGCGCCGAGGACAGAGAGCTGTTCAAGGAGCTGTGCAACGAGCTTGGCGAGCCTGTGCTGCCCTCGGACATCGCAAACACGATGGAGGAGGGACTTGAGGTCGCAAAGAAGATAGGCTACCCTGTGGTGCTGCGCCCTGCGTTCACGCTCGGCGGAACGGGCGGCGGATTTGCCGACAACGAGGACGAGTTCCGCACGGTTATGAAAAACGCGCTTGCGCTCTCGCCTGTGCATCAGGTACTTATCGAAAAGAGCATAAAGGGCTTCAAGGAGATAGAGTACGAGGTAATGCGCGACTCCAACGACACTGCGCTGACTATCTGCAATATGGAAAACCTTGACCCTGTGGGCATACACACGGGCGACTCGATAGTTGTCTGCCCTTCGCAGACGCTGACGAACAAGGAATATCATATGCTGCGTGACAGCGCGCTGAAGCTGATAAGGGCTTTGCAGGTAAACGGCGGCTGCAACGTGCAGTTCGCGCTTGACCCCGACAGTTTCCAGTACTATCTTATCGAGGTAAACCCCAGAGTTTCGCGTTCGTCGGCGCTTGCATCAAAGGCGAGCGGCTACCCGATAGCAAGAGTATCTGCAAAGATTGGCGTAGGTATGACGCTTGACGAGATACAGATAGCGAACACGCCTGCATCATTTGAGCCTGCGCTTGACTATGTGGTAACAAAGATGCCGAGATTCCCGTTTGACAAGTTTGCTGATGCCAACAACTCTTTAAGCACGCAGATGAAGGCTACGGGCGAGGTAATGAGCGTCGGAAGAACGGTCGAGGAGAGCCTGCTGAAAGCTATACGTTCGCTGGAGATAGGTCTTTTCCACCTTGAAAACAAGCGATTTGAGTATATGAAAAAGGACGGTCTGCTTGACTACATAAAGATAGGTACGGACGACCGTATCTACGCTATCGCGCAGCTGTTAAGGCTCGGCGTGGGCGAGGACGAGATAGCCGCTGCCATGAAGATAGACCGCTTCTTTATCCGCAAGCTGAAAAATATCACCGACGAGGAGCAAAAACTCAAAGCAAAGGTCGGCGACCGTGACGAGCTTTACACCGCAAAGAGAATGGGTTTTTCCGACAGGGAGATAGCTGTGCTTTGGGATATGCAGGAAACGGATATTTTTGCGCTGCGCAAAAAGCTCGGCATTACACCTGTTTATAAGATGATAGACACCTGCGCGTCGGAGTTTGAGAGCTACATACCGTATTTCTACTCGACATACGAGCAGGAGAACGAGTCGATAGTTTCGGACAAGAAAAAGATAATCGTGCTTGGTTCGGGGCCTATCCGCATAGGTCAGGGCGTGGAGTTCGACTATTCGACCGTTCACGCGGTCAAGACGATAAAATCCGCAGGGTACGAGGCAATAATCATCAACAACAACCCCGAGACCGTTTCGACAGACTACACCTGCTCGGACAAGCTGTATTTTGAGCCTTTGTGCGTCGAGGACGTTATGAACGTTATCGAGCTTGAAAAGCCGCAGGGTGTTATCGCAACGCTCGGCGGTCAGACGGCGATAAACCTGGCAGAGCCTCTTGCGGCACTGGGAGTGAAGATAATCGGTACAGACTGCGCGGCTATCGACAAGGCAGAGAACAGAGACAGTTTTGAAAAGCTGCTTATCGACCTTGAGATACCGCAGCCAAAGGGTCAGGCGGTGACGAACATCGAGGCGGGCATAAAGGCTGCCGAGGAGATAGGCTACCCTGTGCTTGTGCGCCCAAGCTTTGTGCTTGGCGGTCGCGCTATGCAGATAGTTGCCAAGGAAGAGGCTTTGCGCCACTACCTGAAAACTGCGGTCGAGATAGACGAGGACAAGCCTGTGCTGGTCGATAAGTACATTCGCGGAAAAGAGGTCGAGGTCGACGCTATCTGCGACGGAGAGCAGGTATTTGTACCCGGAATAATGGAGCTTGTTGAGAGGACGGGTGTACACTCGGGCGACTCGATAAGCGTATACCCGTCGTTCAGCATATCGCAAAAGGTCAAGCAGACTATCCTTGAATACACGCGCAAGCTGGGTCTTGGCATAGGCATTATAGGTCTGTTCAACATACAGTTCATTGTTGACCCGCAGGAGAATGTTTACATAATCGAGGTAAACCCGCGTTCGTCGAGAACGGTGCCGTTCCTTTCAAAAGCTACGGGCTACTCGCTGGCTGACATCGCAACGCTTGTCAACCTCGGCAAGAGCCTTAAGGAGCAGGGGATCACCGAGATATACCCCAAGGAAAAAGAGCGCTACTACGTTAAGGTGCCTGCGTTCTCGTTCTCGAAATTGAGTGGTATGGACGCATACCTCTCGCCTGAAATGAAGTCGACGGGCGAGGCTATCGGCTACGACAAAAAGCTGCACAGAGCGATGTACAAGGCGCTTATCGCTTCTGGCGTGCATATGCAGAACTACGGAACGGTAGTGGTCACCCTTGCTGACGAGGACAAGCAGGAGGCTTTGCCGCTGGTCAAGAGGTTCTACAACATGGGCTTTAACATTGAGGCAACTGTCGGCACGGCGAACTTCCTTAAAGAGCATGGCATAAAGACGCGCGTGCGCCGCAAGATAAGCGAGGGCAGCAAGGATATACTGGATTCTATCCGCTCGGGATATGTAAGCTATGTGCTCAACACGCGTGCGATACTTTCGGGTGTGCATTACGAGGACGGCGTGCAGATCCGCCGCTGCGCTATACAGAACAACGTTACTATGCTGACATCGCTTGACACAGTTCGCGTTCTTCTTGATGTGCTTGAAGAAATGACGATTGGAATATCCACGATAGATGCGGAATAAAACAATAAGACCGATGAAAGTTTTTCACTCTCATCGGTCTTTTTTTGCTAATGTATAATACTTTGCACCCGAAGGGGTTTGGGGGCGAGCGGAAAGCCCCCAACGAAAACCACACTATTTATACCTTAACTATTCTGAAAAAGCTGAACACCTCAAAGCCGTCAGCCGTTGCGGGTGCTTCCTCCCAGCCGTCCTCGCCCTCGACCATAAGCTTGCCGTCTTCCTCTTTCCAGCCGCAGACGTGCCCGACAACGTACTTGTCGTCATAAGGCTCACCCTCGCTGCCTGCAAGCTCTTTGGGCATCAGCTGCTTGAGCGTACCGTCAGCCTCGAACAGATAAACAGACTGCGCCATTTGCTTCTGCATTGGGGGAATGTTTTCGTCGGCGGTCAGCTCCTCAACGGTTTTCCAGGTCTGCTTGAAGTTCATATCAATAGCGTTGACCTCGGCGATTTTCCACATACCTAAAATGTCCATACAATACAGCTCCTTATCTATAAATTTAAAGATGCAAGATTATTAGAAGCAAGAGGCAAGAAAAGGTGTCCGCCTGCGCGGACGGTTTTAAAAATATCGCTGAAAGCGATACCATTCTTGCTTCTTGCATCTGAAAAGCGAAGCGGTCTTGCTTTTCAGATTTATTAGTATCAGACGATACAGGTAATCAAAAAACAGAAACTGTAAATTTAGTCTTTAAAGAACAAGGGCAGCTTTTCTAGGAACACAATGTCGTCTCTGTCGGCGGCTTCGCCCTCTGCAAGCACGGCTGACCTGCACGCGATAATGCCGCCTGCCTCCTCGCACAGCTTTTCAAGTGCGGTGAGGGATTCGCCCGTGCTGATAACGTCGTCGGCGATAAGCACCCTTTTGCCGTGCAGCCTTTGTGCGTCCTCCTGCGAAAGATACAGCGTCTGCACACCTGCGGTGGTTATTGATTTCACGTTTACGCTGATAGGGTCGGACATATACAGCTTTACGCTCTTTCTGCCGACTACATAGTTTTTGCCGCTTTGTCTTGCAAGCTCGAATGCAAGGGGTATGCCCTTTGACTCTGCGGTGAGGATAACGTCAAAGTCGCCAGTCTTTTTGAGCAGCTCGCGCGCGCACGCAACGGTCAGCTCAACATCGGAGAACATAACGAATGCGGCTATGCTCAATTTTTCGTTGACGGGAAGGATAGGCAGCTGCCTTTCAAGCCCTGCAACTTTTAAAGTATATGTTTTCATAAATATCAGTCCTTTGTGTTTTTTTATTATTGTATCACCCAAAAGCGTCTTTGTCAACCGCCGAAACAAACGAAAAAAGTCTGCCTGCACTTAAAGTACAAGCAGACTGCTTTTTATTCGTATTTAAGACCATAGCCCTTTTTGAGCCAGCACTCGTTTGTGCCTATCTGCTTGATATCGCTGTACCACGGGCTTGGCAGTGTACCGGAAAAGTTGGAGTTGCCGCAAAGCACATTCGCAACGCCCTGACCCTCGGAGCCGGGAAGATAGCACATAACTATGCTGTCCCAGTCCTTTTTGTCTGCCTCGTCGAGAATGACATTTCTGCCTGCGATTATGCACGCAACTGTCGGCTTGCCCAGGTCCTTGGCTTCCTTGATAGCCTCCTTGTTGCCTGCAAGTCCGAGCTTGCCGCAAAGCGCGAGGTCCTCGGTATCGCCGTTCCACTCGGCATACGACTGCTCGCCCACACAAAGCAGCACTACATCAGCCTCAGATGCCTTGCTCTTATCTGTGATAATGGTGATGCCGTACTGGTCTGCCAGCTTCTCAAAGCCTTTCTGTATCGTAGTTACGCCGTCGATCTCTCTTCTTGGACTTGCGTTCCATTCGATAGTCCAGCCGCCGCACTGTGCCTGTGCGTGATCGGCAGCAGGACCTGTGATGTAGACCTTTGTGCCTTTTTTCAGCGGCAGGGTCTTGTTATCGTTCTTTACAAGCACCATACTTTTTTCGACAAGCTGCTGTGCGACCTTGCGGTACTCCTCGCTGCCGACATCCTTCTGCTTGGTTTCAAGCTTTTCAAACATCGGGTCGCTGAAAACTCCAGCCTCCTGCTTTACTCTGATTATTCTTGTGACGGCATCGTCTACACGCGCCTGTGAGATACGTCCGTCACCGACCGCCTTGACGATAGTGGAGACGACCTCGTCTGCGGTATCGACCTCCATAAACATATCAATGCCCGCATTGACGGAATTGATTATCTGCTCCTCGTAGGTCTTGGCAGAGGTGTTCTGCACAGAGTTCCAGTCGCTGACGATGAAGCCCTTGAAGCCAAGCTCGTTTTTGAGCTTGTCGATGTACTTTTTGTTCTCGTGCATCTTCACGCCGTTGACAGAGGAGTGGCTTATCATTATCGTCTGCGCGCCCGCGTCTATCTGCGCCTTGTAGACCTTCATAAGCTCGTCTGCCTGTGCATCTGTGAGCGTCGCATCACCGCGGTCGATAAGCATTTTGATGTCGCCCTGCTCGCCTGTGCCGTATTTGACGTTGCCGTCGGCAAAAAAGTGCTTTGCGCAAACTATCAGTCCGCCGTCCCTCAAGCCCTTGGTGAATGAGGTGCTAAGCTCGGTTATTCTTCCAAGGTCGCTGCCGTAGCTTTCGTAGGTGCGTCCCCATCGCGGATCGACCGACTGTGCAACGCATGGTGAGTATGTCCAGAGGATATGGCACAGCTTTGATTCGTCAGCGGTTATCTGCCCGACCTTGTACATAAGCTCTTTGTCATTCGCCGCGCCCATATTGATGTTGTGCGGGAAGATGACGGAGTTGTAGCAGACGTAGATGCCGTGTACCTGATCCTGTCCGTAGATGATAGGTATGCCCGTTTGTGAGCCTATCGCGTTTTTCTGTATAGTGTCAATGGTGCTTCGCCACTCCTGAGCTGTCTGCGCGGTTATCTTGGAAAGCACGCCGCCGTAGCAGTTTTTCTTGACGCTGTCCATAGAAAGTCCGAGTATCTGCGGCAGAGCCATCTGGTTCGCCTTTTCCTCCAGCGACAGCTTTTCAACTATCTGCTCGGCAGTCATATTATCGTACTTGTGGTGATTGTCAGTCAGTTCGCTGCTGTCGGGCTTGCTGCTTTCGGTGACTGACGAGCTTTCAACTGCCGATGAGCTTTGTGCCTGTGACGAGCTTTCAGCCTTTGAGGAGTCAGCATTTGACGAGCTGCTTGCGCAGGACGCCATTGACATGATCATAGCGGCACACACCGCGAGGATAAGCTTTCTGTTTTTCATAAAATTCCTCCTGTTTTTGTGGGTTTTGTTTCCCACTGAAAGTATACCATAAACACGCACTGCCGTCAATGCTTTTCTCAGGTTACATACCTGTCAGGCGTAAAAATCTACTTGTTGCGCAAAAGGCATTGAAAAAGCTGTGCAATTGTGCTATATTACATATTAAGGGGGGGATAGCTATGCTGTACTTGCTTGAGGCTAATTACAGGGAGAGCGTTAAGGAATTTGATTTCACCGACAAGATGCCGTATGACGAAAACGGATTTATATACGAATATCACGGCACAAAGCGCGAGGACTTTGAGGACGTTATATCAAAGATGATAGACGCGCAAAGCGGTATCGGTCTGCCGCAGGGATATGTTCCCGAGACGGTATACTTTTTGTGGGACAATGACGAGATAGTGGGAATGTTCCGCTTTCGCCACTATCTGTGCGAGTCGCTTATCGAGGGCGGCGGTCATATCGGCTACTATATCGGCGAGGAGTTTCGCGGCAAGGGCTACGGCACAAAGGGCTTGAAGCTGCTGCTGAAAGAGACACGCGACGGTCTGCGCGAGGATGAGTTTTATCTGCGCGTGAACAAGGATAACATCGCATCGCAGAGGGTGATACTCAAAAACGGCGGATACATTCATCACACAAACGGTGACAAGGTGTTTTTGCGCATTAGCAAACAGGGGAGAAAGGCTAAATGAAAGCAGAGAAAATTCATCTGATAGAATATCAGTGTCCAAGCTGCGGTGCAGACCTGCACTACAGGGAGGATCAGTTTATGATAACCTGCAAATACTGCGGGGCGAGGGTCGAGAGAGAGCTTGACCGAAATGCGCAGGACAAGGTGTACGCGCAGCAGTGTCTTAACACAGTCACAACCTATCGCAAGAATATGCAGCAGCTCCACAAGCTTGAAAAGAACCGTGAGAGCGCAAAGCAGAGGGTAAAGCTGTGCTCACAGAATGTGCTTGCAGAGCCGAGGTTTATTGAGAGATGTCCGTATATCGTTTTTCTGATACTTTTGCCTTTAGCGTATCTGATGCTTTACCTAACAAACGGCGATAGGACATCAGTGGTGCTGTTTGTGCTGATAGCTCTGGTCACGGTGCTGGTATACATTTCTATAGCAAAGCGCGGTCACGAAAAAAGGCAGCTCGCGGCAGAGGCTAAAGACAGGATAGACGATGCACAAAAGGAGCTTGTCAAGGCGGGCGACGAGCTGGAGGCTTTTGAAAAGAGCTTTGACAAAAAGGAGATACCCGTGCAATACCGCAGCGAAGAACTGCTGGAATACTTACAGCACGTCTTTGAAACACAGCAGGCTTGCACTATGGGTGACGGCTTCAAGCTGTGTGACGATTACATTGCGCACAAGAATCTGGAGGACATGAAACGCGAGCAGCTTGCGCGCGTGATGATGCTTTCGCAGGCAATGAAAGACGAGCGCAACGGCAACAATGTCTCATCTGACGGTATACCGCTTATGAAAAGGGGTTCGTTTGCTGAAATTATGATGGCAAAAAAACGGGCTGAATCGGGAAAGGACAGCGGCGGCGAGCTTATGATGGCGCTGGCAAAGGCGGCTGCAAAGTCCGATGATAAATTCAAATAAGACAAGGGGTAATAAAAAGTGGAGGGAGTTTATCAGGGCATAAAATGCCGCACGGGCGAGCAGCGCATTGACGGCGTTTGGCAAAAGGCGCTGATATACGAATGCCTGCCGCAGGGCGATGACGAGCAGGCTTTGACGCAGGCGGGCTTTGTTGATATGGAAAACGGATTGTGGGTGAAGGTGCTGACCGCAGTGCAGTACCGCGAACTCGCAGCGGAGTTTGAAAAGCAGCGGGAAAAGGAAGAACAGGAAAGGCTGCTGCAAAGGCAGCGCCAGAGCGAGCAGGACATAAAGCTCGAACAGCAGCGGCACGCATACAACGAGAGAATGGCTTCGCGCCGTGCAAAGCTGCGCGTTTTAAAGATTGAATTTGAGGGTGCGTCAATTTTTGCGGTGGCAGCAAGCCTTGCGCTTATATTTATGTCGGTACTCAACCGTTCCGACCCCGATTTGAAAACGACTGCGCTGCCGCTTTGGGCGAGTCTGACGTTTCTGCCCGTTATAATTACAGGTGCGGCGGTGGCTGCGTACATAAAGCTGCCCGAGGCGTACCTTGTGCTTGCGGCGCTTTTGCTGGCAGCGGCGCTGATCGCGTGGGACACCGCTTCGATAGTGCTGTTTATCATGGCGGCGGCTTTTGTGGTGTTTTACTTTATCACGCGCTGCATAAGCAGTTTCAAGAAAGAACCCGAATACCCTATGTATCCCGACAAGACTACCGAAGAATTCCGCTTGATGATGTAAACATAAAAAAACAGGACTTTACGCGCGAAAGTCCTGTTTTTTTGTGCAGCTGTCCCTTTAACATTTCAAAGCACTACCGCTTTAAGAATAATGCACAGAGCAAACCCTAAAATACCTAAAAAAGAAATTCGATACCCATCGGTAAAAATAACGGCGATGCGGTAGAATCAGCCAATACAAACTCTGTGATATCATACGGGTTTATTCTGATAGGTACGCCGTATTGCATACAGCGCTGAAGAGTTTGCGCAGAGAAAGACTCGCCGAACGCCCTGTGAAAAGTGTACCATTGTCCGTTTATCCAGCATCCAACGGTCAGATTTGAGGTGTTTATCATCAGTGGGTTGCTGCTGTCGGGGCTGGTGCTTATACTTGTGCCCATAGTGTTTGTCTGAATATCGTATACTTGTCCGATCAGCTGATATGTACAGCGGTCTATCCTGTTGTTTTCTTTTGCATATGCGACAAGAAAACAAATTCACTCAAAGCCCTCCATTATTCACGTTTTTTTCTATTATATACTATTTTTCTTGCTTTTGCAAGAATATTCAAAAAATTGTTTTGCGTTACCTTTAAACCGTGTGCTTGGTCAGCATTTGATGATTTGCATATTTTTATCGGGAAATCATTGAATTATTTATTCATATATGCTATAATGAATAAAAGCTGATCATTGCAGATGCTTTGCAGTTGACATATATTTAAGAGGTGTGATATGGCAAAACACAGCAGTAAGGTGAAAAGAAGCAAGCGCTTTTTTATCATCGCACTTGTTCTGATATTGCTCAGTAATATAATCATGGGCGTTACGCTGGTGATGATGTCCAGAAATGCGCTGCGCGAACAGATAGAGCAGCGTATGCTCGATGTTGCCAATACAGCTGCGTTCCAGCTCAACGGCAATTCATTGAGGACACTGACCGCAGAGGATAAGCACACGGCAAACTACAACAATGCCCTTATAGTGCTTCGCTCTTTCCAGAACAATATAAATCTTGATTACATATATGCGATAAGACCCGAATCAGACGGCACGTTTACGTTTTTGATAGACCCAGACCACGACAGCCCGGGCGAGTTCGGCTCGCGCATCGAGAGTACCGAGGCGCTGAAAAAAGCGGCGCAGGGTACGGCGGCGGTCGATAAGCAAGCCGTTGCGGACAAGTGGGGAAGATTCTATTCGGCATACAGCCCCGTGTTTGATTCCGAAAGGAATGTCACGGCTATCGTCGGTGTGGATTTCAACGCTGACTGGTACGACAGTACGCTCAACTCCTACAAGGCGGTAGTTATCATAATCACAATGATAGTTATCACAATGGTATTTGTGCTTTCGTTCACAATGCGTGTGTTTGTTCTTGAGGACGAAAAGAACGAGTACAAAAAACAGCTTGATGAAACAAGAGAGCGTGAGCGCGAGCAGAAGCAGGAGCTTGGCTCGGCAAAGCTGCTTGCACATACCGACGCGCTGACAGGAGTCAAAAACAAGCTTGCGTATATCGAGCAGATCAAGCTGATGGATAGAGATATCAAGGACGGCAGTATCAAGCAGTTCGGTGTCGTGGTGTTTGACCTCAACGGGCTTAAGATTATCAACGATACTCTCGGTCACGACGAGGGCGATAACTATATCAGGTCGGGCTGTAAGCAGATATGTCTGAAATTCTGTCACAGTCCCGTCTACCGTATCGGCGGAGATGAATTCGTGGCGATATTGTAGGGGACTGATTATAAATACAGAGAGGACCTGCTGGCAGAGTTTGAGCTTCAGATGGAGAAAAACATTCAAAAGGACGAGGTCGTTGTTTCCACGGGAATGAGCATTTTTGACGAGGAAAACGACAGCGATTATATCTCCGTGTTTGCAAGAGCCGATAAGAAAATGTACGAGCGCAAGCGCCAGCTGAAAAAGAAGGGTTCAAAGTAAGCGCAGCGGCTGTACGGCAGGGTCTGCTTACAGATTCGGAGTATTGAAAGAGAACTATGGGTTCAGAAGATTTCTTTGCAGGGGCAAGAAAAACATAAAGACCGAGTTCCTTTTACTTGGGATTGCATACAA
>OMXI01000053.1 GCA_900314975.1 uncultured Eubacteriales bacterium
GTCCAATCACTGCTTCCATTATAGCTTAAGTAACAAGAACATTAAACCATGGCTGGTTTGTCATGGGTTTAACGACTAATTTTATTATAGTAGGTGATAAAAATGCTTGACAAAATCAAACATAACGAAATAACCAAAGACCAGTGTGCCGAGCAGATAGAAAAGCTCCGCGCAAGACTGTTCTCACTTGAAACCAAAATCAAAGATAACGCGCTGCCTGTTATAATCACTATCGACGGCTGGTCAGCGTCGGGCAAAGGCTCGCAGATAGCCCAGCTTATCAAATGCCTTGACCCGAGGTTCTATAAGGTAATGTCATTTGGCAAGCCCAACGAGGTCGAACGCAGAAAGCCGTGGCTGTGGCGTTTTGCGTGCGCAATGCCAATGCAGGGCAACTTTCTTATCCTTGACCGCAGCTGGTACAGAGATACCGCAAACGCCTATCTATACGACGAGATAGACAAAGCCGAAATGCGCAGACGCTTTGACGATATCAATGTTTTTGAAAGACAGCTTGCCGACGACGGCTACCTTATCGTTAAGTTCTTTCTGCATATTTCCGAGGACGAGCAGAAAAAGCGTATTAAAAAGCTTACATCTTCTGATTACACCAGCTGGCGCATTGACGAACACGACCTTTACAATCTGAAAAAGCGCGAAAAGTTCACAAAGTACTACGAAGAGATGATTCAAAAGACTAACACACCAAGCGGCGTGTGGAACGTTATCGGCGCAGATGATAAGACCTGGGCAAAGCTTGAGATGCTCAGAGTGCTTGTCGAGGCGGTCGAGGGCAAGCTTGCCGCAAAGGCAGAGGGCAAGTCCTTTGTGCCGAAGAATCAATTCGATTTTGCAGATGTAAAGCTTGAACAGTTTGAAATGTCTAAAATGCAGAAGGTCAGAGAGGCAGCGCTTGTCGATAAGACCCTGACAGATGAAGAATACGACGAGCTGCTTGAAAAGTACCAGGACAAGCTCTTCAAGCTGCAAAATCTTTGCTATCAGAAGAAGATACCCGTTATCATCTGCTACGAGGGCTGGGACGCAGCCGGCAAGGGCGGTAACATCCGCCGCGTCGCCAATGCGCTTGACCCAAGAGGCTACGAGGTTGAGCCTATCGCTGCACCCGATAAATACGAGCTTGCAAGGCACTATCTGTATCGATTCTGGATACGGCTTGAAAACGACGGACACTTTACGATTTTTGACCGTACATGGTACGGCAGAGTAATGGTCGAGCCTATCGAGAACATCACTCCGCCCGATAGGGTAGAGCAGGCTTATCAGGAAATAAACGAGTTTGAAAAGTTGCTTATGCAGTGGGGCGCAGTAGTTATCAAGTTCTGGATAAATATCGACAAGGAGGAGCAGCTCAAACGTTTCACCCTGCGCCAGAACACCCCCGAAAAGCAGTGGAAGATAACTGACGAGGATTGGCGCAACAGAGAAAAGTGGGATACCTACGAAAAGTACATCGATACAATGATAGAGAAGACCTCAACAAAAGCTGCACCATGGACGATAATCGAGGGCAACGACAAAAAGTATGCGCGTATCAAGGCAATGAAAACTATTATAGACAAGATAGAAGAAAAACTCGGTAAATAATCAAAAAAGACTTGCCGCCTTTAAAGGTGACAAGTCTTTTAGCTTTATATTTGGTTTCGGAGTTTAGGCGTCCTTTTCTTCGTATGGCTTGTTCCACGAACCTATTTCAATCAGATTTCCCTCGGGGTCGGCAATATAACATGTCCTTTGTCCCCATGGTTCTGTTTCAGGCTCTAAAACAGGCTGCGCGCCTTTTTCCACTGCACTTTTGAACGATAAGTCAACTTCCTCAAATGTATCAACGTACAGAGCAAGTTCAAAATGTCCGTTCAAGCCCTTGATATATTCATATCTTTGGCTTGTCATCTTTTCAAAGTCTTTTCTGCCGTACAGCAAAAACAGCGTTGAGTCTTTTACAAGGTATACATTTGATGTGTCCTCTGACTCTTTTATCTCAAAGCCGAGAACATCTCTGTAAAAGCGTATCATTTTGCCCATATCATCAACGAGCAAGCCAAAGCCGTCTAATCTCATTTTAAACTCCAAAGTATTTTTTACTCTTACTTGCTGATAAGTGCGAGAGTATCTCTTGCGATAAGCAGCTCTTCGTTGGTAGGAACTATCCAAACCTCAACCTTTGAGTCAGCAGCCGAGATCTTGCACAGCTTGCCTCTTACCGAGGCGTTAACCTCTTCGTCAAGCTTGATTCCGAGGAAATCCATATCCGAGCAAGCCATTAAACGAACAAGTGCCTCGTTCTCGCCGATACCGCCTGTGAACAAAACAGCGTCAAGACCGTTCATTGCAGCAGCGAAAGCGCCTATGTACTTCTTGATCTCATATGTCAGCATATCGTTAACAAGCTCGCATCTCTTGTTTCCCTCTTTAGCGCCTGTGATAATGTCTCTGTTATCGGAGGAAACACCCGAAATACCGAGGAATCCCGACTTCTTGTTGAGGTAATCGCTCATCTGCGAAGGTGTAAGACCACGCTTGTCCGCAACGAATGTAACAGCCGAAGCATCAACGCAGCCCGAACGTGTACCCATGATAACGCCGTCAAGAGGAGTAAATCCCATTGTTGTGTCGACAGACTTTCCGCCGTCAACAGCTGTTATCGAAGAACCGTTGCCCAGATGGCAGGAAACTATCTTAAGATCCTTAACGTCCTTGCCCATTGCCTTTGCAAGTGCAGCGGAAACGAATCTGTGTGATGTGCCGTGGAAGCCGTACTTTCTGACGTGCAGCTGCTCGTAATCCTCGTAAGGAAGACCGAACATATATGCCTTTGGCGGCATTGTCTGATGGAAAGCTGTATCAAATACAACGACCTGCGGAGTAGTCTGCGGCATTACCTTCTTGCATGCTCTCAAAGCAAGAGCGTGAGCGTGGTTGTGAACAGGTGCAAGCTCTGCAAGACCGTCTATCTTGTCAATAACCTCGTCAGTTACAAGGCAAGCCTCGGAGAATACCTCTGCACCCTGTACTATTCTGTGACCTACTGCGGAAATCTCGTCCATAGAGTCGATAACCTTTGTGTCGCCGCTTGTGAGAACCTCTACCAGCTTTTCAAAAGCCTCTGTGTGTGTAGGAAAGTCACAGTCTGCCTCGAGCTTTCTGCCATCGCCTGTTTTAGAGCTGACATGTCCGCCGATACCGATTCTGTCACAGTTACCCTTTGCGATAACAGACTCGTCTGTCATATCAAGAAGCTGATATTTGAGCGATGACGAACCTGCGTTTACTACCAATACTTTCATCAAGAAATACTCCTCTCAAAATGAATTACAATATTACTGTCGCTTGACTTTAAAGCTACAATATAATATAATATTAGTATATCATATTTGAGACAAATTTCAAGTGCATTTATCATAAATATGCTGTATATTCAAAAAAGTTTTAATTATTTTAATAATTGAAACAGGTTCGGGAGGGACGCAAATGCATGTTGCAGGCGTAGTTGCAGAATATAACCCGTTTCATAACGGGCATAAATATCATCTTGAGCAGACCGGGAAAATGGGTGCTGACCATATCGTTGTAGTTATGAGCGGTGACGCTGTGCAGCGCGGTGATGTCGCGGTCTACTCCAAATATGTGCGTGCGCAGATCGCTTTGAAACATGGTGCCGACCTTGTGCTTGAATTGAGTGCACCGTATTCGTGCGCTCCTGCCCAGGTTTTCGCCGAAAACGCCGTAAGACTGCTTGCAGGATTTGGTAAAGGTGTCGTTAATTCCATTTCCTTCGGATGTGCGTGTGATAATGCACAGCTGCTTGAAAAAGCACAGCAGCGGTGTGCGCAGCTTGAGGACAGCGAACAGTTCAAGGAGCTTATTTCAGAGGGCTTGAGCTATCCCGCGGCAATGCAGAAAGCTGCCGAAAGTGACTGCGAGGATATAAAGAACATTCTGAGTGATGCAAACAACGTGCTTGCCATTGAATACATAAAGGCAGCAAAGCGCTTCGCTCCGTGGATAAAGCTTATGTGCGTTGAGAGAAACGGAGTATTTCACGATGAAATGGAGGTCAACGGCGACCTTGCAAGTGCCACGCTCGTGCGCAAGATGATAAGGTATAAAACAGACCTTTCAAAGCTTGTTCCCGAGCTGCCCGACTGTGAGCCTGCTTTTCTTGACAATATGGACAAGGCGCTGCTTTTCAGAATTATTACTGCTGACGAGGACCTTGTTGAAGAATTGCCGTTTATGAGCCAAAGCCTTGCCAACAGGTTTTATAAAACTGTTCAGAAATGTCCGCAGAGCGTTGCAGAGTTTGAGAGCCTTATCAAGAGCAAAGATATAACTATGGCAAGGATAAGACGAATGGTAATGCACCTTGCACTCGGTATCTGCGAACTTGATATGCACGTTCCCGTGCCGTACGGCAGAATACTTGCACTTAATGAAAAGGGTGCGCAGATACTTGCAGCGGCGAAAAACAGAACGCTTGAATATGATACCTCTTTGAGCAAGCTTGAAAAGGATATCGACAGCCGCCGCGTAGCAATGCTTGAGTGCAATGCCGTAAGGCTGCGTGAAATATGCGCAGGTGACGAGTTCAGCAACGAGTACACCCGCAAAATCGTTTTGACAAAGTAGTTGGTGATGCTGATGAAACGCAGTTGCAGGCTGTTATGCCTTGTGCTGTCGGTTTTGATATATACGCTTTGTGCGCCTTTTTCGGCAGCTGCCGGTAATGACAGCCTGCCTTCGAGATTTGACCCCACGCACGACGGTAAGGTCACACCTGTTCGGCAAACACCGCAGGCTTATGACCTTTGCTGGTGCTATTCGACCGTCGGCGCGATGGAACAAAGCCTTATCTTCACAGGGCTTGACAACGCATCGGTCGATCTCTCCGAAAGCGCTCTTGCGTGGTTTTCATCCTCGTCGGAAAAAGGTGCGCTGTCCGACCAGGAGCGTTACGGCAGCAACTTTATAATCGCACCCGTGTATGCTATGGCTCGCCTTTGCGGAGTTGTGAACGAGATCGACGAGCCTACATATTTGAGTGCGCCGTATAAAAATCCTGTTTCATTCTCGCTTCAGGGATTGAGTGAGTTTGAGCTTGAATCTGTAGAAAAGGTCACGGGCGATACCGAGCTTGTCAAGAAAAAGCTGATGCAGCTCGGCGGCGCTGCGGTGTGCTATCATAATGACCTTGATGCTTTCAGCAGCGACCATAAAAGCTACTATCAGAGCGAACGCTCTGACGTAAACCACAGCGTTACAGTCATCGGCTGGGACGATAATTACAGCAAAGACAACTTTGATAAGCAAAAGCCCGATAAAGACGGCGCTTGGCTGGTCAAAGGCGTGTGGGGAACGCGCAACGACAACGGATATTATTGGATTTCCTACTGCGAAACGGAGCTTAAGGATTTCTATTTCTATAAGCTGAAAAAGGCAGCTTCCGATACTGTTTATACTCACAACGGCGGTATGGACAGAATGTACGCATCTTCCAAAAATCCGGTACAGGCAGCCAATGTTTTCACCGCGCAGGGTGATGAAAAGCTTACGAGCGTTTCTTTCTTTGTTGAGGAAAACGGCGGACAGGGAACAGAGTATAAAATACGCATTTTCAAGGAGCTGAAAGAGGATTCTGCAATTGACGGCATCGAGTGTGCCGATATTGACGGAACTGTTCAGTTTGACGGGTATTATACCGTTAATATGCCGTCTGAAATTAAGCTGTCAAAGGGCGAACGCTTTTCGGTTGTCATTTCACTCAAATCTGGCAACGGCAAAAACTTCTTTGTCGCCGAGGACAGCAATTGTGAAAGCGAAAAAGGGCAGACCTATTACTACACAGAAGAAAAAGGCTGGCAGGACTGCACCGAGCTTGTCTATAACAATGCCTATATCAACGCTTATACGCAGAAAACAGGCAGCGCCGATACTTCCCGATTGAAAGCCAAGCTGAAAGAGCTTGAAAACAAGCGCGGCATGCAGCGCGCCGTCTCGTATGCAAAAAGCGTGATAGATAAGACCTCACCGAGTTTTCTGGAGGTCAGCAAGGCTGAAAAGCTGCTTGAATCGCGGAAAAACGAATGTGACAGCTACACCGTTATAACCACCGCGGAGGAATGGAACAGCTTTGCCAAAGATGTCAACAGCGGTAACCAGTACCGCGACAAAACTGTTGTCGTCGAATCGGATATAGATTTTGAAAACACCGAGTTTATTCCCGCAGGTATCTCGCAGGACAGGTGCTTTAACGGCTTTTTCGACGGCGGCGGACATAGCTTCAAAAACATAAAGATAAATACGCCGGGCAGCACGCCCGCAGGTGTTATCGGGTATGTAGGCAGATACGGCTGTATAAGCGAGCTGAATGTGACAGATTGCGAGATAAAGGCAAAAACAGCAGGCGGGATAGTCGGAATATGTACGCTCGGCACCGTCAATTGCTGCGGCTTTTCAGGAAAGATAAAAGCAGATATCTGCGGCGGTATCGTCGGCAGACTTGAAAGCGGAACAGTCAGCGAGTGCTGGTCGGATATAAAAGACGTAAACGGAATGATCGGCGAGTGTTCAAGCGAAAATATAAACGTTGTGAACTGTTTCTCCACAGCGAAGGATAAGCTCGAAAGCGTGAAAAAGACCTATGCCGTAAGAAAAATTGCCGAGCTTTTAAATACAAACGGCGAGGTCAGCAGTAACTTCGGGCATTTTGAGTACGCCAAAGGCGTTGTAAAGCGAGTGTATTCAGCAAAAGACGAATCGCACAGCGATAACGATAATAAAAGCATGATATGGATAGGGTTTGTCATCTTTCCTGTTGTCTCTGTCGCAGCCTGCGCTGTCGGCTTTGCATTGAGTTCATCAAGAAACCGTAAAAAGCCCGCCAGACAAGCAGATGATACCAAAACAGATAAGCGTTAATAAAATATTTATAAAACGCTATTGGCAAAGCGGCAATAATGTGTTATAATTTACAGATGTGAAAATAACTGATTTGAAAGGTTGGTAATAATATGAAAGCAGTAGTAACAGTTATCGGAAAGGACGCAGTAGGCATACTCGCAAAGGTAAGCACCAAATGCGCAGAATATAACGCAAATGTCATCGAGGTCACCCAGTCTGTTATGCAGGAAATGTTTGCTATGATAATGATGGTAGATATCTCCAAGCTAAACAGCGATTTTGCGGCAATGGCAGATGCACTTGAAAAGCTCGGTGAGGAAAACGGTCTTAAAGTCACCGTTATGCACGAGAATATCTTTAACTGTATGCACCATATCTGACGAGAGGAACTTTACACAATGATAAATGTTTACGATATACTTGAAACAATACGAATGATACAGGACGAGTGCCTGGACATCCGTACAATAACCATGGGCATCTCGCTGCTTGACTGTATCGACAGCGACATTGATGTTGCCTGCAAAAAGGTCTATGACAAAATCACAACCAAAGCTGCGCACCTTGTGCAAGTCGGCGAGCAGATAGAAAGGGAATACGGCATACCTATCATCAATAAGCGTATCTCCGTTACCCCTATCGCTATCGTTTCGGCGGCCTGCAAGTGTTCACCCGTCAAGTTTGCAAAAACTATGGACGAGGCTGCAAAGGCTGTCGGTGTAAATCTTATAGGCGGATATTCCGCACTCGTTCCCAAGGGCTTTTCAGCGGGCGATATCGAGCTTATAAAGTCTATCCCCGAGGCGCTTGCCTGCACGGAGAGAGTTTGCTCGTCTGTAAATATCGGCTCAACAAAGACAGGTATCAACCTTGATGCCTGCAAAATGATGGGTCAGATAGTAAGAGAGTGCGCTGAAAAAACAGTTGACAATGCTTGCTTTGGCGCTGCCAAGCTTGTAGTGTTCTGCAATGCGGTCGAGGACAATCCGTTTATGGCTGGCGCTTTCCACGGCGTAGGCGAGCCTGATTGTATGATAAATGTCGGTGTTTCGGGTCCCGGCGTTGTAAGAGCCGCACTCAAAAAATACCCCGATGCAGATATCACAAAGATATCCGACGTTATCAAGGAGATATCGTATAAGATAACCCGCGTAGGTCAGCTTGTAGGAACAACAGCTTCCGAAAGACTCGGTGTGCCGTTCGGTATCGTTGATCTCTCGCTAGCACCGACTCCAGCCGTTGGCGATTCGGTTGCGCATATCCTTGAAGAAATAGGTCTTGAAAGATGCGGTACACACGGAACTACAGCCTGTCTTGCCCTGCTCAACGATGCAGTTAAAAAGGGCGGCGTAATGGCTTGCTCAAGAATTGGCGGACTTTCTGGTGCGTTTATCCCTGTTTCCGAGGACGCTGGAATGATAGATGCCGCAAAGAGCGGTGCACTGTGTATCGAAAAGCTCGAGGCTATGACCGCGGTATGCTCTGTAGGACTTGATATGATTTGTATCCCCGGCGATACCCCTGCCGATACTATCTCTGCAATAATTGCCGATGAGGCTGCAATAGGTATGGTAAACAGCAAAACAACCGCTGTTCGTGTTATCCCCGCTATCGGCAAGGACGTAGGCGAGGAGCTTGATTGGGGCGGTCTGTTTGGCAGAGCGCCTGTAATGCCGCTTAAAAAAGAGTCGCCGAGCAAGTTTATCAACAGAGGCGGACAGATACCTGCACCACTGCATTCGCTGAAAAACTAAAATCAATGAAAGGCGGCTCTGCTATGAGAAAGCCTGTGATTATTGCATCAGCAGTTCTTTATTCTATTACTTCTGTTGTCTGGCTGTTTTTTGCAGTCGCTATCATAGTGGATCGTTTTGTGGAAGATAATACGGAGTTCAATAAGACTGTGTATGAAGCAGCAGTAGGACGTTTCCCGTATGGGATATTTATGCTTGCTCTATGGATCGTTAGTTTCGTTTTGCTCCATATTATTATGAATAAGGCAAGAAAGAATAGAAAGATTTATTTTGTATATTCGCAGGGGAAACTCTGCGAATAATTGTTTACGCACTGAAAGGAGACTGTCAAATGATTTTGAGCATCAATACGAACTATACAAAAACCACTCCGTTTGCAGACCGCATACAAATGATAAAAGCTGCGGGCTTTAAAAGTGTTATAATGTTCTGGAACGGCAGCGATGTTTTTCAGGACGAGCTTATGTGTGTCAAGGAAAACGGCTTGCGTATCGAAAGTGTCCACGCTCCATTTCATATGATGAATAATCTCTGGACAGATGAAAATCCGCTTGAAAGCCTAATCAAGCTGCACGGCGCGATAGATTCCTGCCACAATTTTGCAATAAAAACGCTTGTGGTCCATCCTACCGATACTACAACGCCTCCGCCCGTAAGCGAATGTGGAAAGACATATTTCAAGGGCTTGATAAGATACGCAAAGAGCATGAACGTAGACCTTGCCTTTGAAAATATCGAGCGCCCCGAGTACCTTGACACTATCTTCGGCGAGTGCGACGATACAAACGTCAAGCTGTGCTATGACCTCGGTCACGAAAACTGCTTTTCAAATGGCAGTGATGTGCTTGCAAAGTACGGCAGCAGGCTTAAAACCCTGCATATCCACGATAACGACGGCACTGCCGACCAGCACGCGATCCCATTCGACTGTAATATCGATTTTGAAAGGTTTATCTCAAAGCTGAAAGAGCTTGACTACTACGGTGTAATCTCACTTGAGGTCATGCGTAACAGATGCAGTCTGTATGACGGTATGACCGATGAGCAGTTCCTTGCAAAAGCATATGAAGCAGGGAAGAAGCTGTTTGAAATGAGACAGGGGTGATAAAGTGTATCTGAAAGGACTTATCGATTGCCACACCCACTGTAAATTCTCTCCAGACGGGCAGGACGAACCGTTTGAGCTTGCACAGAAAGCTGTAGAACGAGGACTTGTTGCGTGGGCGCTTACTGACCACTGTGAGTGCAATACCTGGTTTGAACCCGAGCATTACGGTATAGACAGCAAAACCGCCGACAGCGACGATATACTTATGTATAACTGCCGAAAATTTCACCAAGGCAGCATTGAACCTGTTAAAAACCTTGCGCAAACCATTGATGGCAAAATAGAATTTGTCCGCGGTATTGAGCTTGGTCAGCCGCTTCAGGCGATAGAGATCGCAAACGAGCTTATCTCTGACAAGCAACTTGATTTCGTCATAGGTTCGCTGCACAATAATGCGGATGTTCCCGATTTTTACTACTTGCAGTATGATAAAATGACAGATAGTGAGCTTTCAAAGTTGCTTGACGATTACTTTGCACAGTTGCTTGAAATGTGCGAGTGGGGAAAATTTGACATTCTCGGTCACATTACTTATCCGCTGCGCTATATCATCGGTAAATATGCAATAAGTGTTGACCTTGGCAAATACCGCGATATCTGCGCACAGATTTTCAAAACGCTCATAGCGCAGGGCAAGGGCATTGAGATAAACACATCAAGCCTTTTCACCGATTATAAGACTACAATGCCCGACAAGCAGCTGCTTGCGCTGTATAAAGACCTTGGCGGCGAGGTGCTGTCACTCGGCTCTGATGCACACTGCGCTGAAAAAATCGGGCAGGGCATTGATATCGGCGCACAGCTTGCCAAAGAGTGCGGATTTAAGTACTGCACATTTTTCAAGAGACACAAGCCCGAATTTGTAAGGCTGTGATTAAAAAAGTTAAGCACCTGAAAAAACTGGTATTAAGAACAAGGGACTGTTGCAAATAAGCAATAGTCCCTAACTTCATCCCAGGGGTGCAGATTTCGGGCAATCTGTTGAGTTTTCATTGAAAAAAGCGCAAACGGCT
>OMXI01000011.1 GCA_900314975.1 uncultured Eubacteriales bacterium
GAAATTGACAACAGGCTGCGGCGTATAGTAAACGCCCCTCTGCACCTTCTGTGCCTTGTCGTATGCGGTCAGGAATTCCTCATAGAAATGGATAACAGGGTCTTCACGTCCGCCGCCTGTCTGACGGTTGAAGTCGGCAAGTATCAGGTCGGTGTTTGTGTGCGTGAGTATCTCCACAACATTCGCAACTTCCAGTTCGTCAAAGGTTAGGAGACGCTCAGAGCTTTCACCCAGACATTCCTCCATGAGCCTTTTCAGGAACGGGTTGGTGTTCGGAATGCAGGCGATCGCTTCTTTCACATTGAAGCTATCCTGCGTCTTATCCATGCACCTTGCGGAGAACAAACCATAAACAACGGTTTGAGCGTACATATCTGCAAACTGCTGCTTGGTCATATCGTGGATAAGATTGTCCTTGAAATCCTTGAACAGCTTATGCACATATCCGTCATGCGTTTCGACAGCATATATGTCAAGTATACGGTCACGGATAGCCTGAGCCTCTGCCGCCAGCTTGACAGTAAGCGAAGCAGAGTCTCTTATGACCTGATGATATGCCGTTACAAATGCCGCCGACCACTGATCGTACCATGCCTGTGTGTCAGTAACATCTTTCACCCATGATAAATGACTAATACGCTCCTCAAAAGTGCGTATCTGTGTGAAATCCTCAACAGCAGTGGCACAGGAGATCATTTTTATTTGCGGAAGCCCTGCATCCTTATCCTCAAAATGTGCGATACCAATGGTGCGGTTATTATCCGTCCTCCAGAAACAAAGGAACAGCAAGTCCTTCTGCGACCATACAGCGTGTTCAGTGGCGTTTCTTCTCTTGGGGATAAGTCCCGACAGTATCTTACGGAGTGCCGACACTTCAAACTTGTTGCTGTCGAACTCTACGCAGAAGATGCCCCATTTCTGCTCATCGCAGAGCGGCTGTAACTGCCGTAATGATGAAATCTTAGCAAATGCTTCTTCTTTCAATCCTATGTCGGCAGCGTCAAAATCGTATGTAATATCGTCAATCTCATCAAAATCATCAAGGTCGATGTTCCAATTCAGTTCCTCGGTGAAGTACCTGATAAGATCATCTATGCTCTTTATATTTCTGATATCCATAGCCTGTACCTCTTATAACATCTGAAGCCATGTAACCAGCTTGGCTTTTTTGCCCATAGGCGCTTGTATAGCTTTCAAATAATTCTTCTTGATGTAATTCTCTATCACTTTGCGTATCTCGGAGAACTGCTCCTCATTAGCGTTAAAGGCTCTGTTCTCGTCACGCTCGCACTTGATAGCAGTCCATATCTCATGTAGATCTTCCGTGACCTGCTTGCTTTCCGGATCAACCACATACCAGCGGTAAATGCCGTCTCTGTCTGACCATGTTCCGTCTGCTCTCTTGGTCGGCAGTTCATAGCAGAAGAAGTATCCCTTTCGTGTTGAAGCCATTTTACCGCTGTACATTTTCTTCGGCAGTTCCTTGACCTGTTCAAGATAGTCGGGGTTGTCCGCTAACAACTGCTGATATGCAAGGGCAATCTCTTCCTCTGCGGAAGTGCTGCCCTCATAATGTGAATTGAACTCTTTCAGTGCTTCGTATTCATCATCGGGAGTGAGGAGTTTTTCTCCCTCAATGCCGAATGTTTTAGAAATGCGAAGTGTTTTCTTTGATACTGTCTTATATAGTGACAAAAGGTCTTCCAATTCCTTTGGCGGCAGGAAGTTCCAATAGTACGCATAATCACGGTCTGCTTTCAGTTCGGGGTGATCTGCAAGCAGACGGGCTTCGGTATCTGCATCACGGCGGCGGTCGATACGACCTATTCTCTGCATAAGGCGAACAGGATTCCAGTGTAATTCATAGTTTATAAGGCACGATGCGTCTTGCAAGTTCAAGCCCTCGGCAAGTACATCTGTTGCGATAAGTATCTTTATCTCGTCCGTTACTTCCGCCGACGAACAGCCGTTATAATACGGCGCGAAACGCTGTATCATTTCATGGCGGTCACCGGAAGTCTGTCCGTCGATCTCGTAAAGATCGGTAAAACTTGCCTTTTGAAGTTCCCGATAGATATACTGCGCAGTCGCTTTGTATTCCGTGAAAATGATGACTTTCTTGTTCTGAATATGTGTATCTTCATGCAGAATACGCTTTAATTCCCGTATCTTATCATCGTTTTCGGGCTTGAATTCCATCATATCTTCGATAAATTTTGAAAGCGTGTCCATATCCATCATGGTATCAACAAGCAGAGCATTGATATCGAAATCATTGACATCAAAGACTTCCTGCGTATTCCACACATAATCGGGCAGGCTGTCCTCAATATCTTCGATAGAGGTCTGATTCATAGCCGCATATTCCTCGGCATAGCGAAAAATATCTTCCTGTTCTGCCTGTTTTCTTTCAACTCGGCGCTTACTGCTTGCGTCAACGTCCTTATAGTCGTTCAGGAACTTGTTCAGACGGATATATATTTTGATACAAGTTTCCTTGAATGCTTCGATAGAACTTTCAAAGCGTTTCAGGAGCAAAATGCGGATAAGATTTACTACCTGCTGTTGACGACCTGTTACCATCTCGTCCATCCTGGACTTGTCCCCGATGAAATAATCATCGCTGTACGGCGAATAAATGGCAAGGGACAGGATCGTTATCGTTTTTCCGTTCTTGTCCTTACGGTCAAATGACTCCTTGAAGTCCTTTATCAGTCTGCCGTATGACTTTTCAAGGGAGTAGTTCGCAACTGTCGGCGGTTTTCTCTCGGAGAAAAGGACATTATTACCCTGCTCGGTCAGCAGACTCCGCTTGACATAAGCACGGCTGCGCTGTACAACAAGCTCTGTTACAAGTCTGTCTGCACGGATAATATCACCGGATATATCAAGAGAATCGCTGATCGCTGTACCCGATACCTGATCGAGCTGTTTCTCCATCTTTTTGAAGTGTCCTGAAAGACTGTGGATACCCAACGGAGCAACGGAGAAATAATCTTCCTGTCTGTGAGTGAACAACTCAATAAGATGCTGTAAATCAAGGAAACTGTTATTGATCGGCGTAGCTGTCAGCATAAATATCTGCTTTTTACAACCCGACTGCATCATATCAAACAGCTTTCTGTATCTATTGGAGGAACGGTTGCGGAAATGATGTGCTTCATCTATGATAATTATTTCCGCCTGCTGTGCAATCTGATTCATAAGGTTCTGATTCTTGTCAAGCAGCAGATCGGTATGGTTGATGATCTTGAACGGGTAGAAGCCCTCCAATATCTCAGGGATAAGGCGTTTTATCGTTACTTCCCATACAGATACCCTTGCAGATGCAGGAACGATCAGGACGACATTCTTACGCTCTTTCTTGACAAAACGCTCTATCAGCATCATTCCGACAAAGGTCTTGCCCAGACCGACACCATCACAAAGGAATGCCCCGGAGTAACGTTCTGCTATCTGAATAAGGCTGTTGTATCCGTCCTTCTGATACTGCGATAGCCCTTTATATACAACTGATTCGTTTTCTTCCCATTCTGATACGGTTTCCTCATGGCTCTTGAAATACTCATACATAGAGCGCAGATAAACATCATAGGGGCTGAACTCACGGCAGTGCATCTCCATGACCTTCAAAACCGCCTCGGTAATATCCGTGCCGTTCTGCCAATGCTCATCAAACCACTTCTGAAGCTGTTCAACTTCATCTTTGACCTGAACATTCAGCTCAATATTCTGCGTCAGTCCCGCCTTTGTAAAGTTGCTTGATCCGACCAGGGCATACCCCGATGGAACATTCATAGCAGAAATGAACTGATCTCTGTATTCATCACGGAAATATGTGATATATGCTTTAGCGTGGAATTTATTGCTGTCATATACACGGCACTCAATTTTGCCTACCTTCATTGCCCGAATAATAGCAGGGACACCGATCAAAAACTCATTCTTTTCTTGCTCATGCTCTACGCTTCTGCGGAATCGCTCTATCATGGTTTTAGCAACTTCCTCGATAACATCTCTGGTTCGCTTCGTTACTTCGTTGCCAAGGATAATGCGTATTTTTTTGAGGTCCTGCCAATCTTCTCCTAAAGTGAGCAGACCTCCTATTTCAAAATATCCCGTAGCAATATCCATCTGCTTTGAGATAGAACACCATTCGGAAAGATATTTTTTTACAGAAGTCTTTTCGCTGCTATTGTCAACTATATATAAAGTATCGTGTGCCATTACAATCCCCCTGACTATTACATAATTCAGGGATAACTGTTCATTCTGCATGCATACCTAACAAATGCGGTGTTATAATACTAAATAAAGTATCAGGTGCGATGTTTGATTTCTCAAAATAGATACATTCAGGAGAATGCTTACAAAACAGCGTAAAATCGTCACTATTCAATTTTCAAGATACTGTTCTGACAACGATTTACAACTGCATACACATATTCATGAGCCTGCGTTCATAGGTGCGGTCAGGGTGAATATATCGGTTGAGTGTCAGGGTAACGCTGCTGTGACCGAGAACGGCTGACAGCACTTTGACATTAAATCCTTTCTCGGCTGAATTAGTCGCAAAAGTGTGGCGGAGCTTGTGATAATTATGATTTTCTACCTCCGCTGATTGCAGTATCTTCTTGTAGCGGTACTGCATTGTGCGAGGCTCAACAGGCTTGTCCGTACCCGATAAGATGAAATAATCGGCTTCGCTTCGGAACATTTCAAAGTATTTCATCAAAGCATCGGGGATAGCGATATCTCTGAACGATGTTGCAGACTTCGGTGCTGAGATCACGATCTTTGTTTTTCTGTTGCCGTTAGCGGAGCTGATACGCTGAACAGTCCTGTGGATATGCAGTATCTTGTTCCGAAAGTCCACATCTTCCCATCTCAGACCACAAAGCTCACCGATACGCAAACCCATAAAAAGCGACAACAGGATACCGAAAGCAGTCAGTGACATATTGGCTTTCAGATACGAAACAAGCTTTTTTTGCTCTGTATCGCTGATCTTTTCAACCTGCTTTCTTTCAGCTTTCGGAAGAGTTGCATTTTTCAGCGAAAGCCTGAAGCCGTACTCCTCCTGTGCATATTTCAGCATTGTTTTGAAAACAGTAAATATATCCCTCACATAGCTTGCAGATAACCCGTCTGCGAGCTTTTTGTTTATAAAGGTGTTCCGGTAATTTGCAAGTGTGGACTCCTTGACACGGTTCACCACAGCATTCAGCCATTCCCGATATACCTTGCCGACGGTGATATATCTGCCCGAAAGATAGCGTGTGGCAATTTCTCGCCCAATCAGCACCTTGCTTTCGGCTTCTTCGTAGGTTTTGCCATAAACATATTGGTACTGTGTTTTGCCGTTATCAGTATAATCGGCAATGAACTTTCCGACATACCGCCCGTCTTTACGCTTTGTAATAGTTATACCTATTTTCTCCATTCAGTAGCCCTCCAAACGCCTTCAGAATAGCAATCTGCACATCTGAGTCAGTTCTCTTGTATACAATCCGCCGATTTTCAGCCCGATACTTGAAAAATCCCGAAAAATCCTGTATAATATCATTATGGGATATTATGCCTTTCAACGCAAATACTTGTTTAAAAATGCGGATTTCCTGAATGTATCTATTTTGAGAAATCGGCTATTTTATTATAGATAATTCAAGCGCATATGGTGCACTATGTGTACTGAATATTGAAAAAGCAGGTTCGTAGTATATTTCTAAGAACCTGCTTTGTATTATAGCGCAACAAACAATATGCCGTTATGCCGTTTCAATCTGACTGATTTAAACAACTGTATGCTCAGAAAAAATACATTTGACACTTTAAGAATAGGATGCTTATTAAACATATGCTTACTTTGGATGTATCAAAGTCAAAGGAAGTTATTAGCCAGATCTCTTACGGACTTATCATGTTTCAATGCATACTTTATTGTTTTATATGCTCCACCACTCTTATGCTGAATACAGCAAACAACCAGGTCAGAACGGTCAACCATACACCTGTTACGGACTTGTATTGCGGATTTATAGTGTGCTTTAGATGATTCAGCACAGATTTCCACCTCATCATAGTAATTGAGATAGCTCTGTTCATTGTTACGGTACTCGGCTTTCATATACGGCAGTACAAGGATTAGCGATGTGTTGCCGCAGCCGTACTGCTTGACAGCTCGCCTGATCGCTGATGCCACCAAGAGATCAAATTCTCCGTCTCGACCAATCAGAAATTCAACATACTGCTTCTGTGTGATGAGATCATGCAGGAGCCAGTCCAGCCTGCTTTCAATATTTGATGCGCCTTCTACCTCACGATGCCCAAAGAAACTGACTGTATATATCTCCATAGCTTACACCTATAAATGTTGTTATTCGTATTATTAATGATACTACCGCCAGAATAATCTAATATATCTTGATTATAACATATATCAGAAGATTATTCAAGGCATAACAACATATTTCCCTTGAGTATAGTTGATTCCTTTTGCTGTATTATAGAAGTAAGAGGTGATTTAGCTATGACAGACGATTTTGTAAGGAACAGAATAACTCAGCTTCGGCTTCAAAAGGGCGTTTCGGAATACCAGATGAGCTATGATCTCGGTCATAGCCGTGGATATATCTACAATATTTCATCTGGAAAGTCCCTTCCGCCACTCTCGGAGCTTTTTGCGATATGCGACTATTTCGGCATTACGCCTGCCGAGTTCTTCGACGACAGCATTTCAAATCCTGAGCTGATACGGAAAGCGGTTGAGGGTATGAAGCAGCTTGATGACGGGGATCAGTTGATGATTTTGAATCATATCAATAGGCTTTTGAAGAAATAAAAGATACTGAATAAGGCTCTCAGAAACACTCTGAGAGCCTTATTCTATGCAACATCAGTATTTCGTATCAACATATATGGTGTACTATAGCTTCACTTATCGTAAGCCTTACCTCTCTCCATTATAAAAAAGTATCTGCTGGTATGAGTTATAAGGGGTTATAGATAAACCGTTTCAATATATAACAAGCATCACATTGAAACCAGTTAAACAGTAGTGTTGAGCATTTGTATTTCATTAGCCTATACCCTAACCACCTATTGAAAATATATGTCATATAAATATTATTTTCAATATTGACATATTGCATAATTCATGATATACTTATATCAAACAGTATTGTGTTCAGAGGAGATGTTATTATGGCTTTGATAGGGTATGCCCGTGTAAGTACAGACGGACAGAACGAGGCTCGGCAGATGGAGGCGTTCAAGTCGCTGGGCGTTGAGAAAGTATTCATAGACAAGCAGAGCGGTAAAGATGCGGTAAGACCTCAGCTCACTGCTATGCGTGAGTATGTGCGTGAAGGCGACACGGTTATTGTTACGGAGTACGCAAGACTTGCACGTTCGGTTCGTGACCTGCTGAACATTGTTGATGAGCTGTCGGCAAAAGGCGTTCAGCTTATATCTCAGAAAGAGAACTTTGACACATCGACTCCACAGGGCAAGCTCATGCTGACCGTTTTTGCAGGGCTTGCAGAGTTTGAGCGTGAAATGATCCTCGAAAGGCAGCGAGAAGGAATAGCCATCGCCAAGGCAGAGGGTAAGTACAAGGGCAGACAGCCGCTCCCGTTCGACGAGAAAGAGTTCAAGCGAGAATGCGAGAAATGGGTCAAGGGCAGCCAGACTGCCGTGGATACAATGAAAAAGCTTGGCATGAAGCCGAACAGGTTCTACAGGTATGCAAAGAAATACGGATTTAATAGAGTATATGCTTGAATTGTTTTTATGGACGAAATACAATAAGAGCCGGCTGCGTTGAACAGTCGGCTCTTTGTGCATTAATTCATTAGATTGTTTAGTTATAATTGATACTATGCTAAATGATCTCCCCAGTCTTTCCAGCTGACATACATAGTATCGTTGATTGTCATGCTGACATCACCGAGATAGAAAACGGCGTTTCGAGCATTTTCATCATTGCGAAGCGAAAGATACTTCTTTGTGTTTGCAGACAGCTTTGCTTCCGCATCACTCGAGCTTTTGATCTCTACTGCAAATGTGTGTTTCCAATCGGCGATAGTATCGACTTCAAATCCGTTGCTGTCTCTGTAAAAGGTCAAATTAGGCTTTTTTGCTTGATTCATTCTGCATTTCAGCATTTCTGCAACAGCACAGGTCTCAACAACAGCTCCTTTGAATTTACTGAGCAGAAGTTCTTCCTTTGACTCCAGCCTTAATAAATGGCAAAGCAGCCCCGAATCAACGAAATACAGTTTCGGCGTTTTTATAATTGAACGCCCGAGATTATTGGTGTCCGGCTCAAGCAGGTGGATAATATATGAGTTCTCAAGAATAGAGAGCCAGCTTTTGATTGTGGGCTGTGAAACACCTAACTGCTTTGCAATGCTGTCCATAGAGAGCAGCTGACCGCTGTAAAGAGCACACATCTGAATAAACTTTCTGAACACTGACAGATTGCTTTCATTGATCTGGTCTTTAACATCAATATCGAGATAAGTGTCGATGTAGCTTTCAAACCAATCCTGTGCAATGTAATGCTTTTCTTTGTCATAAAGCGGAGGATATTGTCCGCCAAAAATGATATCATATGGGTTTTCTGGCAGCATATCTTCATCTTTAAGCTCTTTCAGGGAAAACGGAAGCAGCTTAAGAAAAGCAGCCCTGCCCGCAAGACTGTCAGTCATATTCTTTCTGAGCCTGAACTGGCTTGAACCAGTGAGTATAAACTTTCCAGGAGTAAACGCTGTGCTGTCAACATGGAGCTTTAACGCATCAAAGATCTCTGGAACTTTCTGTGCCTCGTCTATTATGGCACCGTCCGGGAAAGCCATAACAAAGTCGGCAGGGTTGGAGCTTGCAAGCTCACGCATATTCTTATCATCAAAAGTCACATATTTCTTGTCAGGAAAAGTTAGCTTTGTAAGAGTTGATTTACCGCTTTGCCTCGGACCTGTGATGCCCACAATAGGAAACTGTTCTGCCAGACGCAGCAAAGCTTTTTGAGCAATTCTGGTTACCATATAACTCCTCCTTGATTTTATGGAATTTCAAAGTCTGATATTACTGTAATTCAAAGTATAGCATACCTGAATTTCAAAGTCAAGTGTTGGTTAATTTTAAACTCAATAGTATTATCTACGACATTTTTATTGTGAGTATCTATCTTTTCAAATCCTGATTATACTACTTCACCCTATAATAACAAGTGTTCTTTCCGTTTCCTTCACGCTTCAGTTCGCCCGCTTCAACAAGCTTTCTTAATGCTCCTTCAATAGAGCTGATACTGAGTGATGGGCAAAGCTCACGAATATCCTGCTTTGAAAAGCGACCTATCTTATTCTGCGTTGCAAGCCTTACGGTCTCAATTGCAGGGAGTTTCTTTTCCACCAGCGCAAAGCGGTCTTCAAAGTCCTTGTATGCTGCAAGAATTGTACCCAGCAGATATTTTACAAATGGCATCGGATCATCGTTTCCTTCATGCCAGCCGTCCTGCGATTCGGAAAGTGCATCATAATACAGGTCTTTGTTCTTTGAGATCTTTGCCTCAAGGGAAATGTACTTTCCAACATAAAAGCCGTTCTGATAAAGCAAAAGAGTTGTAAGCAGCCTGCTCATACGACCGTTGCCGTCGTTGAACGGATGAATGCAGAGAAAGTCATGAATGAATATCGGAATAGCTATCAGCGGTTCGAGCTGCATATTGCCGATAACAAGGTTGTATTGCTCACAGATCCTGTCGAGTGCCTCCGGAGTTTCAAACGGGGCAAGAGGAGTGAACAGCGTCTGTGTATGTCCATCGGGATAAGTCGCACTGATATAGTTCTGCACTGTCTTTGTCCTACCTGCAACGGGATTGTTCATATGGCTGTACAGTATCTTATGCAGCTGGAGAATATAATTCTGCGTGATCGGGATAGTGTCATAACTCTCATGAATGATGCTCAATACATCTCGGTATCCTGCGATCTCCTGCTCGTTGCGGTTTTTTGGCGCAGTGGTTTCCTTGACAAGCTGTCTGATACGGGTGTCGGTTGTAACGATACCCTCGATTGCATTTGATGCCTCCGTACTTTGTATCTTTGCAATCTCTACCAGCTTTTCAAGCTCTTGTGGTCGCTGCTTCAGATACATCTCCTGCTTGCCGGCTTGCTTGTATATTGACGCTATCAATCCAAGAACATCAGAATCCCATTTCTGTTCGGAAATCCTGGTATAATTGAACTCTCTCATGCCCTCACCTCCGTTGCTTTCCATTAAAATATACCACACTTTAAGGGAATTGTCAAGCAATTAAGGGTATATTCCCTTATTATTGTACCACAATTAAGCGAAAAAATGTACAAAACAAGCAGACGGCAACAAGTATGGCTCTGATCTTATATGCCATGTGAGCACAGATCTTTTTCAAAACAGCCTTCCAACAAGAAGGGCAGTTATTCTCTAGCCGTGCTTTTTAGTATAACACAAATCAAGATTTTTATTTTGCATTACAATACACAAATCAATATTATTGGTGAGCCTTGAATAGAAATTCCTCAAAAACGCATTGAGTCTACCAGTTCTTTGACCTTGTTGCTCACGGCATAATACATCTCAGACGATTGAAGGAGTTCTTTTACTTCGTCTCGGAACTGAAAAATAAGATAACCACCTTCAAATTTATATTGTTTGTGCTTAACGAGGATTGAGCCGCCTATATTATTAGGATACTTTTTAAAGTGCTCGGTAAAGCAGTCGTCTACGAACGCCATGAAGCGCAAAAAGAACTCCACCTCGTATCCTCTGCCCGGGAAAAGTGGCTTGAACTCGTGAAATGGTACTTTTAAATCTTTGCTCTTGGGGTCAAAATGTTTGAGTGCGATCTTGAAGAATATTAAGTGTTGAAGGGTCTGTTTATCCAGTGGAAATATCGCATCCTCAAACTGCCTGACATACTCTTCGCTATTGTAGTCCGTTCCGAACCTTTTCTGTAATTCTTTCTTTGAATTCATAATGTATTCCTCTCATAAAAAATCTCGTACTTGATAATAGTCCGAATTGTACTTTATATATATACTATAACTCTGAAATACACAACTTTTTGAGATGCTCAGTTCAGGCTCGCTTCTAAAGACAGATGTGAGGAGAAATATGATAGGGGTGAGGAGAAATATGATAGGGGTGAGGAGAATTATGATAATATAGGAATATGCCTTTTTCATTCTGCGTCAGCTACTATAAATTTGCCGATATATTCTAACACTTTGTTATACCGTTAAGACATCTCATCATAATCAAAGAATTTTGATTCAGGCAAATCTGGCGGATGCCTTCTCAAATTGAGTTGAGTTTGATTATTTGCGCATGTCAAAGTGAGAGTTTATGAGGAGAATTTTGAGAAGGCGTAAAAGAGAAAAAACAAGGCAAAATTCGATGTATAAATTTTTATACATTTTAGGTTTTTGAGTTCAAATTGGTCGATTTTCACTTTTTGAAAATCGAGTGTCTTTGTCGGGGTCGTTTTTAGGTTTTTGAATAGGTTTACCCCTTTGAAAACTCAAAGTTAAGTCGATTTTAGCCTACTTACCCCGCTCAAAAATCGTTTTTCGTCCTTGTAGGTGTTTTAGAAGCCGATTTTCGTCAAATTTCCCGAAACATTCTATTTCAATTCCTAAAAAGGAAGTCGATTCCGAAATCGACTTTTTCGAGTGAAAATCGATCATATAAATAACAAATTATGGGAAAAGTATAAAAAATATAAAATGTATAAAAAGTATAAATATTTATACTTTTTATACTTGAAAACCAATACCTTTGAAAAGAAATATCACCTTTTCTTATCTACTTATTTCTCCTGTTATGAGTAAGACTTATCATCAAATCAGAACCTTTCTTATGCTGATTTTATTTACCGATTTCAATCTGATACATTGCAGTCTAGAACTTGAACATCATCTGAACAAAATGTAGTGAATAGCTGAAAAAGTCTGTATCAACGCTTTTTACACAAGGTTTATTGTTGTTGAAAACTTAAAACTGAATGTAGGGGATTGTTGAAAACATAAAACTGAATGTAGGGGATTCTCTTCGATAATTTAATATAATGCTGCATATATTTTTTTCTTGAGGAGCTGAAAAATGCCGTAATTACGGTGTTTCTTGTTAGCAAGAAAAACAAATAGTCGTTAATGTTGATTTGGTTCGGACGAAAAAACTGAATGTAGGGGATTGTATGGAAACGGCGTTGTTTCGCCAGTTTCGAGAACGGATAATCCTAATTGCAATCGCCCCCTTTTTGTAGGAGTTTTAATAGGATATAAGCTACAAAGCCCCTAGTTTCGCAGAAAGAATAAAAACTGGATGTAGGGGATTCTCTTCGATAATTTAATACAATGCTGCATGTATTGTTTCTTGAGGAACTGAAAATGCCGTAATTACGGCGTTTCTTGTTAGCAAGAAAAACAAATAGTCGTTAATGTTGATTTGGTTCGGACGAAAAAACTGAATGTAGGGGATTGTATGGAAACGGCGTTGTTTCGCCGGACGAAAAAACTGAATGTAGGGGATTGTATGGAAACGGCGTTGTTTCGCAGTTTCGAGAACGGATAATCCCGATTGCAATCGCCCCCTTTTTGTAGGAGCATACAAATACGCAGTAAAAAAACGAGGTGTGCCGACGATGAATCTGAGGTCATAATTATAACTGATATTAAAATCCAAAATCTTATACAATTAATACAATTAATTCGGGCTGCTCCGATAAAAGCGCATAGATACGCTGCTTTCACTTGATAATTAATTGTATATGGGTGTACAATTAATTCGATTTATTTCATAGATCGGTACAATTAATTCGATTAGTTGTACCGATGGCGAATTAATTGTATTTGATTGTACAATTAATTCAAGGCGTATCTACGCTGTTTTGCGGTGCAAAACTTAATTAATTGTATAATTGTATAGATTTATGGTTCTATAAATCTTGGCGAGACATATATGTTCGTTGTTGGTCGTCCGCCATGACCAGCTGGCGGGATGGTTATGGTCAGAATATAATTGTTCTGCTCAAGCAGATCGAGAGCTGGATTAAGCAGATTTGCGTCGTGTAAATGCCTGAACTTGTTGATGATATCAGTCTTTGTATACTGAGTTTCACCTTCCGCTTTTAGCCATTCTGCAATTTTGATAGCATTTGACTTTGTTTGGTTATTGCTTTGTGCATTTACTAGTGCATATATAGCCTGAGCCTCGCACCATCTTGCCAGTGTTACGGCTTGTTTGGCGGTTTCCTCATTTACCTTCAAGCTTAGTCCATTTTCACCATGTTTGACAAGGTGATAGATCCCTGCGATACGGAGAGCCCTTGCAACATGCTTGGATGACCATCCGCATATGGATTCAAAGCATCCTCCATGTGTACTTTGTGATTCAATGTAGTCGTGGTATTGTTTAAAAATGCTCTTTGCTCTCTCATCGCACTCCAGGACAGGGAGTGTTGATGATTCAGGACGTGGAATCCTGAGAAGAGTACGTATCAATCTGCTGTATTCTTTCTTGAGTTTGCGAGGTATCTCCTGACTTTCAAATGCTCGTTTTCCAATCATGCTTTTGGGATGGGAAAACAGGAATCGCTGAAGAAAACCCTTTCCTAAGAAAAGCTCGTTGCTGGCTATTTTTCGGAACTGCAACGGTTGTGTCATTAACCCCATTGTAAGCAGAGGTGATTGCAGGACAATGTTATCTCTGCTGATGCGCGAGACAGAATACGGACTTCCGTCGTAAGCATCGAGTAGTATCTTTATGTTCGGATCGCCTTTAGAGTAAGCTCCCATAAGGATATCAAAGATGCCGCCCTCATCGCTCATTACAGCCATCTTCTCATCGTTGATGCTCATCTCTTTTACCAGTGCCTCAGGAGTTGCATCACTGACAATAAGCTTCAGAGGGTGGACAGGGACAAGGGCAGCCAGCTTTTGATCCATCTCTTTTGCTGCATTAATATCTCCCTTATTTATCAAGAGGGCTCTCTTCTTGAGATAGGTTTCTTTCTCTGTTTTATAGTTGTCGATGTCAAGTTTGTGCTCTTTGTTCCATGCAGCAGTATATTTGTAAACCGGGTCAAGCAAGCAACTAAGTAAGCTTGATTTCCGTTCGCCGGGAAAAGCAACAGTTATTGTATATAAACACAGGTGTTCAAGACTACCTGTGCCTGGATTCTTGATCATAGCTTTACCCTGTAAACACAGAGCAAAAACAGAGAGCATAGGCAGCGGTACCATTTCGTGTGACACTTGAGCATATGCGCAGAACGCTTTGAGATACCTATTGGGCAAATCCGGCAAGGCGTCTTCGGGTAAGTTAGGCAACGAAACGGTTCCATCCAACCGTTTAGGCGCACCCCAGAAATTGGTGTCTTGGCACAATTCATCGAGCTTGTTCATGAGTTCCGATTCAGAACCAATTTTACGTGCCTCGGAAATAGTGTGTTTCCAAAATTCTGTCCTGCGATCACCGCTTAGATTCGTGAAGTTGAATAACAACAGTTCCAGGTTTTCGATAAACTCGTTTGCCGAATTAAAGAGGCTCATGTGTGATCACCTCCTAAAACCGCTGGCACGAGTATGCATGCCAGTTTCTTTTCGTTGTTTACAGCCGATATTAAACCAGATTTAAGCCAGTCTGAGTTCTTTTTTTGCATAGATTTTACCTCCGTTGTATTCAGTTTTTTCTTGCCGGACGAGTACAGATATTATAATATTTCCAACATGTCCAAGACGACACTATATTTATATGAGATTCTGCAAAAAAACACAAGAAATCTTTAAGTTCCATATTTTCCATTAAGTTTAATGAGTCCATTTCGTACAATAGTTTTATATGCGATTTTAGAAAAAAACGCAAGAAAACTTTCCGAGGGAAGAAAAAAAGAGCCAACGAATTCAGTTCGTTAGCTCAAAATAATACATATGATTTGGTTGCTATTTCCCAAAACAAAAGAAATCTTGCTTTTGGGAAATAGATTTGCGCTAGTGGCTTGTCAGCCGAGATGAAAAGTCTATATTTTTGATGCAATCATATCCGCATAATTAACTACTTGTAAATGTAAATAAATCGTGGTATAATATGACCAGACCATCATGTTATTTACACCTGACGAAAGGGGTGTTCCCGTGAAAATTACACAATTGATCGGTGAAACTACCGAATATGATAAAAAAGAAAAGCTTGAGGAAAAAGAACCTCGCAGCTGGCTGAAAAGCGTTAGTGCCTTTGCAAACGGATTGGGCGGAACGCTTATTTTCGGTGTTGAAGATAAGACAGGTGAGATTGTCGGGGTTCAGGATCCTGACGGTACTGCTGAAAAGATCAGCCGCTTCATTCGTGACCGTATCGATCCGATACCATCGTTTGTACTGTCCTTTCATACTGAAGCCGAAAAGCATCTGATACTGCTTCGTGTGGAATCCGGAAAAGAAACGCCCTACTATTATGTCGGGAGAAATGAGAGAACTGCCTATCATCGTGTAGGTAACGAGAGCGTAGTTTGTGATGCTAACAAGCTGCGTGAACTGGCATTGAAGGGTTCAGGCAAAACATTTGACAGCCTGACATCAGGATATGATTTTTCAAAAATGTCTTTCACAAAGCTTATTTCAACATATTACAACAGAGCGCACAATGACTTTCTGGACAGTGACTATACTTCTTTCGGGCTGGTCGACGGCGATGGAAATCTGACCAACGCTGGTGCTTTGCTTGCTGACTACTGCCCGATCTATCAGTCACGCCTTTTCTGCACAAGATGGAACGGTCTTACAAAAGCATCGGGTTTGCAGGATGCTCTTGACGATGCAGAATACACCGGAAGCCTTATTACGCTGCTTGAAGAAGGTGAAGCCTTCGTTAAACGAAATTCGCATAAAGGCTGGTTCAAAGCTCCGGATCAGAGGATAGAACTGCCCGATTATCCTGAAAGAGCCGTTGAAGAGGGAATCGTAAATGCACTGATACACAGGGATTATCTTGTTGTTGGAAGCGAAGTGCATATCGACATCTTTGATGACAGACTTGAGATCTATTCTCCTGGAGGAATGTTTGACGGCATCAATGTTCAGGACAGAGATATAATGCAGATTCCTTCTCAAAGGCGTAACCCAATTATCGCAGATATGTTTTCAAGGCTTCATTTTATGGAGCGCAGAGGCAGCGGAATCAAGAAGATCATAAAGGAATATAAGGCTCAGTACAAGTATTCAGATGATATGCAGCCTGAATTTGTTTCCGAACACGGCGGCTTTTTCTTAACGCTTAAAAACCTTAATTATCGCCTTTCTGACAAGGAGGAGAAGAAAGGAGAAGAAAAGGAGAAGATAGGAGAAGATGAAATTATTGAAAGGATAGAGCATGTGTTCTCTGCAATCTCCGAAAATCCCAATATTACAATAAAAGAGCTTGTTTCACTTCTGAATATAACTAAAAAGCAGGTCGAATCTGCGATTAAGAAACTAAAAGAGGATAAGCGTATACACCGCAGCGGAAGTGACCGCAGCGGTAAATGGATCATTGACTAATACCTTTCTTCACATAATTGTAGTTGCAAAGAAAAGTAGACATAAAAACATTCTCTATGCAAAAACAAGTGATAGATATGGATCATGTCTTGATCTGATTGAACTCGATATGGCTTCAGATATGAAGGACCCCACTCGGTTTTTGCCAAGTGGGGTTTGATATTCACGCTATTAGTTCCACGGTGTATGTATTATCTTCTTTATGCCCGTTGTTGCCGATTTTGCGGCGTGTAAACTAATATTGGAGTTCTGGACACATATTCCGATTATTGTGCCCTCCAACTGTGTTTTGGGAAATAAAAATGCGCTTGTAGAATTACAAACGCCAGCAGTTTTTGATTGTATTTACTTGTTGGAATCACATGAAGGTACATAATATAAGGGTTTATAGCGGCTTGCGGAAAGCGCAAATTGTTAATCAACTTGTTAATCACTTTTAAAAATGTCCAATATGTTCATTATGTTTATCTGGTATTCTTTTGTTCAATCTGTACGGCAGAGAAGCTGTACAATATATACATATTGTACAATATGAACAAAACCGTACACAGTTGCACGACTGGAACTCGTGTATGGGTTGATAGCTCATCGAGGGTTCGAATCCCTCCTTCTCCGCCAAGAAAAACCCGTAAATGCGTTATTTGCGGGCTTTTTTTCATGCCCCAATACTGTCCAATTCCTTGTACTCTAACATTAAATGATGTACCTTGCTAATCAGCTTTGCTAATCAAAAACACAATAATACTCATTTGTGCTAATAAAACTACATAAACATAATGAGATTACCTATGACAGATATTGTAAATTTACTGTTAACAAGCAGAAGGATTTATAATACTGTCTATTTTTATAGCGTCTCCAATCATATTAGCTAACTCTTGTTTTGCCCTAATACTATCAGCATACCCATAAGAGAATGGTTTTACAAAAATATACCCACAGTTTACTTGCATTTTTCAAAAATGTGTGCTATACTGTAGAAAACATTACGAAAGGAGTTGCCTGAAAATGAACAGGTCTGCTATTTTTACAAGTCTGTATAGTGAGTTGCATCTGGGTCTCGTTCTCGAAAGCGAAGAGGCTCTTATTGTGCTGTGTACAGACGATAGTGGACAAACGTTCAGGTGACGCTTCATAGTGTTCATCCTTTTGACGACAAACACCGTCTGTACAATGCAGGCGGTGTATTTTTATGCCCGAAAGGCTTTATATTTGCCCGTGTGATGGAATGTGGCATACATACTTGTCTCAGACACAAGGTTGTGGGAGTTCGAATCTCCCCACGGGCAGTGCCGCTGCGGCGTGCTGGAATTTGATATTTGTCCGTGTGATGGGTGCACAGCGTGCACCACGCTTGTCCGCCTTTGGAAAGCCTTTGTTCAGGCAGAGGCTTCGATTGACGGCGGGCTTGACTTTGATATTTGTCCGTGTGATGGAATTGGCATACATACTTGGCTAAGAACCAAGGTTTTGAGAGTTCGAATCTCTCCACGGATACTACGCAGGATTGGCGCAACAGGAAGACGCAGCAGCTTCAAAAACTGTCAGTTAAGGGTTCGACTCCCTTATCCTGCAGTACACGCGCGTACCACGCTCCCGTAGCCCAACGGCAGAGGCAGCGGACTTAAAATCCGCACAGTATGAGTTCGAGTCTCGTCGAGAGCATTGCCATTGGCAAAAGAACAAGAGGGATGAACACTTGGAAAGGAGATGTTTGAAATGCCGATAATAGATATGAAAGCAACAGGTACGAACATAAAGGCTATGATAAAGCAGTGCGGCTTCAAGATAGCAGATGTCCAGGCAAGGTGCGGCTTCAATACCCCGCAGGCTATCTTCAAATGGATGCGCGGAGATGCTGTGCCGACTATCGACAATATGATCATCTTAGCTGATATGTTCGGCGTGCCGATAGATAAAATAATAATCGTCACTCGTGTCTGAGGGGCGATATATGGGCAAGTATGCGCAGCTGGCGAACGCAGCAGACTGTAAATCTGTCACCCTTGCGGTAAACATCGCAGGTTCGATTCCTGCCTTGCCCACCAATATGGTCGCATCGTCTAAAGACCTTCAATCTTGTAATGCGGGTTCGAGCCCCGCTGCGATTATTTTATGCAGGATTGGCGAAACTGGCATACGCACTCGGCTAAGAACCGAGGTTTTAAGGGTTCGACTCCCTTATCCTGTATTTATGATGGCTGTGGTCTAATGGAAAGACGTCAGATTGTGGCTCTGACAATAGGAGTTCGATTTTCTTCAGTCAGCCTTGTGGTCACGCAAGCCTAATTGGAAAGGAAACGGTTTGCTAAACCGTCAGTAATCGTTTTATGCGATGTCCCCACTTGCTGCAAAGCAGCAAGATGTCGAACTCTCGGCGTGACCGTTAAAATCGTCAGCAGCGCAGACACAAAATCGTCAGCAGCGCAGACACTATATGCTTGAAAAATAAATGTGCCTGTGGTACAATAATTAAAAGCTGATCATTGCAGATACACGAGGTGAAATATTATGATAACTGATTGCTATGATGAAACCGAGGCGATAACAAATGCGGAAAGCTTTTACGGTAAGCAGCGACATATCGTTGATAAGTGTCTTATCATGTTTTCGCAGCAGCTGCATAATTATCTGCTCGACAATTTTGAGTGTAAACCGATAGGTGTTATTGGAGCCTGCAATGGCAATGTACCCATATATGCTCTTGAATACAAGGGCGAGAATATTGCATTTTACCTTTCGGGATTAGGCTCGGCTATCGCATCGGGTATGTGCTATGAAGCTCACTGGGTGGTGGGTGCAGCGAAGTTTATTATGTTTGGCTCCTGCGGAAGTCTTGATAATGATAAGACAAAAGGCAGGTTCATAATCCCGACAGAGAGCTTCAGAGGCGAGGGCGCTTCATACTATTACGCACCGCCTAATGATTACATAAAGATAAAAAACTGTGACAAGCTTGCAGGTATGTTTGAAAAGCTTGGTATACCATATGTAAAGGGCAGGGTGTGGACTACGGATTCTATGCTGCGTGAGACCAGAGGACTTGTCGCCAAGCGCAAGGACGAGGGCTGTATAGCCGTTGAAATGGAGCTTGCGGGAGTGCAGGCGGTGTGCAGATTTTATGGCTTTGAGCTTTATGATTTCCTCGAAGCAGGTGATGTTCTTGCAGAAAGCGGCTATGAGGTCGAAGGACTGAATGAAGCAAATCACGGCATTGGAAAACTGATGATAGCACTTGATATAGCATCTGAAATAAACGAATAAGCCTTAAATTCTGAATATGCTTTTTATCGTAACAGGGGAGACTGTGGATGGTGATAAAATGTCAGAGCGATATGTTTTTAAACAAGGACAAGGTAACGCAGACAATTCGTCCTGCTTGAAGGTCTGCTTTGATACGCAGGACGGACGATATACCGCTGAACTGCGCTTTGGCGGTGTTGGCGGAGCATCGTATAAGCTGTATGAGATAAATAAGGAGATATTTGACCGTGTCGGCACATTTGAGGACGATGATTACAAATCAGAACGGCTTATCAGAGAGGGCGGAAGAAAGCTGTATATATCAATGGTCGACCGAAACATGCCCGGGTGCGATGATGTGATCGACAGGGATTACAGAAAGCTCTGTGCGTGGGCGGATATAGTAAGTTTTAAAGGGAAATAACTCTTTTGTGATAATATTATGATACCAACAAAAAGCCTGAAAGCGTTTAGCTCTCGGGCTTGTTTCTATTATTGCTTTTCGCTGTGCAGACCGTTCAGCTTATCGCCTATGATCGTTTGCATTTTTGTTATCTGACAATTACCTCAAGGCGCGCTATAATTTCTGGTTATAGTACTATGATAAATCGGCATTGTACAATTACAGATGTTTATGCTATACTTTAAGCATGAACCAAACGCAATTCGTAAGAGCATAAAACAAATAAATGAACGGAGGTATGACTTATGGAATTTGTAACACTTAACACAGGAGCAAAAATGCCGCTTGAGGGCTTCGGAGTATTCCAGGTGCCCGATCCGCAGGTGTGCGAGGACTCTGTCTACAATGCGATAAAGGTCGGCTACCCCCTTATTGACACGGCGCAGGCATATATGAACGAAGCTGCTGTCGGCAAGGCTGTGAGCAGAGCGATCGCAGACGGTCTTGCAGGCAGGGACGAGCTTTTCATCACCACAAAGGTGTGGGTATCAAATATGAAGACCGAGGAAACAGCTTATGAATCGGTGAAAAAGTCCCTTGAAAAACTGGGACTTGATTATGTTGACCTTGTGCTTTTACATCAGCCTATGGGCGATTATTTCGCAGCATACAGAGGCATCTTAAAGGCGTATAAAGAGGGCATTGTCAAGGCAGTCGGCGTGTCGAATTTCTATCCTGCTATCCTTGCTAACCTGTGCGAGAATGTCGAGGTGATACCTGCTGTAAATCAGGTCGAGCTGCACCCGTTCTTTGCACAGACGAATGCACTTGAAACAATGAAAGCATACGGCGTAGCACCGCAGGCGTGGGGACCTCTTGCAGAGGGCAAGCACGGTATCTTCACTCACCCCGTCCTCACCGAGATAGGTGAAAAGTACGGCAAGACCGCAGCGCAGGTCGCTTTGAAATGGAACATCCAGCGCGGCGTTTCCATTCTGCCAAAGTCCGTCCACATTGAACGTATGCAGCAGAATATCGACATCTGGGATTTCACTCTCACAGATGATGATATGGCAAAGATAGCACAGCTTGATCTCGGTCACAGTGAGATAGTTGACCACGGCAGCGTTGATTTTGTCAAGATGCTGCATACGCTTAAAGTAGATTGAGGTAACGAAAATGAAATACACAAAGTTAGGCAATACCGATATTACAGTTTCGCAGATATGTGTCGGCGGAATGTCGTTCGGCGAGGAATCTGAGAAGTTCCATCAGTGGACGCTTGACCAAGAGAAAACGCAGCAGATGATCGCCCACGCATATGAACTTGGTGTCAACTTTATCGACACCGCAAACTGCTACAGCTTCGGCACGAGTGAGGAGTATATAGGGCAGTCGCTGAAGAACCTTGGTATCCCAAGAGATAAGGTCGTGCTTGCGTCAAAGGTCTATTTCAATGACGGAAAGCTCGGCAAAGAAGCGATACTGCGTGAGATAGACGGCACGCTCAAACGCTTGCAGACAGACTATCTCGACCTTTACCAGATACACCGATTTGACTATGACACACCGATAGAGGAAACTATGGAGGCTCTTGACAGTCTTGTAAAATCGGGCAAGGTCAGAGCGATAGGCGCTTCGGCAATGTACGGTTACCAGTTCCACAATATGCAGATAGCTGCCGAGAAAAACGGCTGGACAAAGTTCTCGACAATGCAGAACCACTACAATCTGCTCTACCGTGAGGACGAGCGTGAGCTTATCCCGATTTGCAGACAGTACGGTGTTTCGCTGATACCTTACAGCTCGCTCGCAGGCGGTCATCTTACGCATAAGACGTGGGAGTCGGGCAGCAAGCGCAGCGACACCGACAAGGTGCTCAAGGACAAGTACGACAGAGCGAAAGATAACGATATGCAGATAATCGCTCGGGTTTCCGACCTTGCCGATAAGTATGGCGTGACAATGACCGAGATAGCACTTGCGTGGCACTATGCAAAGGGCGTTGCCGCACCGATAGTCGGTGCAACAAAGGTCGCTCACCTTGATGACGCAGTCAGAGCCGTTGACCTTGCGCTCACAGATGAAGACGTGAAATTCCTTGAAGAGCTTTACGCTCCTCACGAGGTAGTCGGCGCGCTGCCGGCAAAGTGAGGATACAATAATAAATCTTGCCGCTGAACTTCGGTTTCGGCGGCAGTTGCTATTATTGTCAGGCATACCGCTATGATAAATCGGCATTGTACAAACGCACAGCAATATGTTATGATAAAGGCAGATGAAAACTACACAGGAGGCTGCTATGACAAGGTCAAACAGAACGTTTTTCGCCCGTATACTTATATACCTGACGCTGTTTGTACTGCTTGCATCGCAGACCTCGTGCGACGCGCTTTCGACCTCTCTTTTTGTAATGGCATCGACAAGGCAAAAAAGCTGTGGAACGAGCGAAAGGATTTTGATTTCATAGCCGTGACCGACAGCGGAGAAATATATATCACCCGGGGTATCGAGAAGGATTTCGAGTTCTCGCAGGACTATAACGAGCTGAACGTGAGCGTGATAAAAAGTGAGCAAAACCAATAACCTATGCACATACGAGGTGACACCATGAACACAAAAAAGTTTAAAATCGTGACGGACAGTATAATGCTGATACTTCTGCCGCTGCTGATGTCATATTCGCTCATCGGCGAAAGCCTGCACGAATGGCTTGGTATAGCGATGTTTGCAGTGTTCATTGTGCACCACATACTAAACCGCAAATGGCTTACAAGCATTTTCAAGGGCAGATACACACCCTATCGCATATACATAAATACGGTCAATATATTGCTTTGCGTGATAATGCTTGCTCTGCCTATAAGCGGTATCGTGATGTCAAGATATGCCGTGCCGTTTCTTTCGATAACAAACGGCGCAAGTACTGCAAGAACTGTACATATGACGACTTCCTACTGGGGCTTTGTGCTGATGTCTCTGCATCTTGGCAATCACGGCAAAATGATGATGAACGGCGTAAAGAAGATGTTTAAGATAAAGCAGGCATCGACCCTGCGCACAGTCATTGTGCGCGCCGCTGCCGCAGCGATATTTGCTTATGGGATGTACGCTTTTATCAAGCGGGAGATAGCAAGCTATATGTTTATGCAGATACAGTTTGCTTTCTTTGACCCAAGCGAGAGCAAGGCAGCATTCTTTGCTGACTATATCTGCATAATTGCCGCATTCGCAATAGCAGGGTACTATCTCGGAGAACTTCTGAAAAGAGCGAGCCGTTCAAAAGACAGAAACGAGGTGCCATAATGACTGAAACAAAGACAAGAAAAAAGACAAATGTAAAAAGTCTGCTCACAAATTAGCGCAGATGCAATAAAAGAGCTTTTTTAAGATACTTTGCGCAGTCACAAACGATAGCCGAGCTTCACAAGTACGGCTGCACAGCGTAGGCGTGGGGACCTCTTTGCGAGGGACAAAAGGACATTTTCAACAACTCCGTGCTTTGCGAGATAGGCAAGGCACACGGAAAAACAGCCGCACAGGTCGCGCTGAAATGGAATGTCCAAAGGGGAGTCCCTGTCATACCGCGCTCTGAAAACGCAGCACACCGAGCAGAAAATCTTGAACTTGACTTTACGCTGACAGACGAGCAAATGCAGAAAATATCAGCGCTCGACATCGGGCACAGCGAGATAATCGACCACCGCTGCGCACACACCGCAAGGCAGCTTATCAATTACACAATAGACGATAAACGGAGGGATTCGATATGAAAATGAAAAAGACAGTTACCGCAATGCTTGCCGCACTTGTGCTTTCACTTACTGCCTGCGGCAGTTCAAGCAGCACGGACAGCGGCTCAAAGCCCGAGCAGACTGCATCGCAGGTCGGCAGCAAGGTGGACGCGAGCAGTACATCATCACAGGTACAGAGCAGTTCGGAGCAATCATCACAGACTCAATCGCAAAGCAGCTCCGAAACAAGCAAAAGCAAGATACTTGTTGCTTACTTCACAGCGGCAGAGAACGGCGAGGCTGATGTTGTGACATCGGCATCAAAGCTCAATTTCTGGGGCGAGGAAATGGGCAATGCCGAGGCGATAGCAAATGTTGTTGCAGCATATGCCAAGGCAGACCTGTTCTCGATACAGACCGAAAAGGACTATCCGACCGAATACAATGCTCTTGCCGACGATGCCAAGAAAGAACAGTCAAAGGGCGAGCTGCCAAAGCTTGCAACGGCTGTAGACATCAGCGGATATGACACTGTGTTCGTGGTATATCCTGTGTGGTGGTACACTATGCCGCAGCCGATATACAGCTTTTTTGATGTGTACGACCTGTCGGGCAAAACGGTTATCCCCGTAACAACTCACGAGGGCAGCGGGCTTGCAGACTCGGTTCAGAAGATAAAATCGCTTGAACCGAATGCGACCGTCAAGGACGGCTACTCGGTGCGAGGCGGAAGGGTCGGCGAGTCGCAGAAGGACATCGAGAACTGGCTCAAAGAGCAGGGGTATTAAGGAGGCAAATCAATGAACAAGTTTACTTATTCTACCCTGTAAAGACATATTTCGGTTAGGGCACAGCCGATGAAAAATGCCTATGCACAGCTTCAAAGGCTTTATGAGCAGCAAGGTCTTAACGCCGATGAGATAGACAACATACTTGTGCCTGACGTTAAACAGCAGCAGTATTTTTCGCAGTACGGATATACCGACCGGCACGCAGGAGGCAACGCATTTGGCTGCGACAGCGATATAATGGGCTGGCTGTTCGGAAAACATTAAAGCTGTATCATAGCTCAACACTACACAACCTTGGTCTTTATTCCGGCAAGAAACTACTTCATATTCCGATAGATTGCGGTATATTCTTATTTTAACGCAAACAAGCTCCCCTGCGAATCAGATTGCAAGGGAGCTTTGCTCTGTCCTATTCGGTTATTTTACGGCGGCTATCATAAATCTGTGGATATTTCCGCTGACGCAGCCGTCTTTTTCGACCATCTCCTGTGCCACGCAAAGTCTGTCAAAATTTTTCTCGACTGAAAAATCGGGGAACTCCCACGGTATCACACGGGCAAACCATACAAGCGCACCTGTGTCGAAAAATTTGATAGGGCGGAAGCACTCTCCGCTTTGCTCAATGGTAAATCCCTGCCGTGAGAACTTTTCAAGCTCTGATGCAAGACAATGACTTTCATACGGATTGATTCTGCCAGGGCAAAGCAGGTCTGCAAGCTCACGGTCATTGTCTCCGCCGACCTGTTGGGTTATGAAAACGCCGCCCTTTTTCAGCACACGCCATAAGTCCTGCACATCATAGCTCCCGTGATGGTTTATCACCATATCAAAGCTTTCCTCGTCAAACGGCAGAGCCATGCCTTCCTGCCAGTAATGAAAATCAATGCCGAGAGGAATAAGAGTTTTTCTGCACAGTTCAACATTCGGCGGATACCCTTCGGTCGCAGCTGTCATGCTGTGAGGGTGTCCAAGTGAAAGCAGGAACTCTCCGCCGCCCGTGTCAATGTCGAGAATTCGCATTTCGGGAGTAAGCCGTTCAAGTATCAGCCGGCGGTAATCCCAGTCCAAGTCATCATCTGAAGAATCAAATCTTCCGTCGAGATATGAAAAATCCCAGCCGTGTATGTGCGCAGCCTGCTCCTCTGCAAGCCACGACTTCTTTAATTCGTTTATGTTCATTTTTTACTGCTCCTTTGTAATTAGTGTTGTTGTTACATTGATTACGGTGCAGCAAGGGAACATTTCTTACTCGGTGAGCCGTTCCCGTCATCACTGCACCGAGCAGTTAATTCGTTTCATCATCTTTTTCTCCTTTATGATTATTGCTTTTTGCTTGATAATATTATAACCCAAGAGTGAGCTTTCGTCAAGTCTTACCCTTGACCGTTTGAGCGGGATATGATATAATTCTACCAGCACATATCGTGCTGACCAAAAGACAAAGAAAAAAACGCAACGTGTACCTTTTGGTATGCCAGAGCCGGTAGGTAGCCCGGCCGTCCTGTGAAAACAGGGTAAGTAACCTGCCCCTCCGGGTTGTCCGTTCTTTGTCCATAGCATTTTTTCAGGAGGGAAAGATATGGACAAGATAAGCGGTATGCTGACGGTATTTTTTGACGAGCCTTTCTGGGTGGGAGTTTTTGAACGAACAGAAAACGGGCAGCTCTCGGCGGCTAAGGTCACCTTTGGTGCAGAGCCGAAGGACAGCGAGGTGTTGGAGTTTGCACTCAGGCATTACTACGAACTCAAGTTCAGTCCTGCTGTTGAGACAAAATCGAGAAAAACTGCTGACAATCCAAAACGCAGACAGCGTGATGCTCACAGGCAGATGTCCGATTCGGGCATTGGGACAAAGTCGCAGCAAGCATTGAAACTGATGCAGGAGCAGAACAAGACCGAACGCAAGCAGCTCACAAAGCAGCAGCGTGAAGCGGAAAAGCAGCGTCAGTTTGATCTCAGACAGCAAAAACGCAGGGAGAAGCACAAGGGACATTGACAGGCAAAGCTGCAAGAACTTGACGGATTGTGCATAGCCGTAACTGCGCCATCAGACATAGCTGGGTTTGACTGTGTCAGCCGTGTGTTTGCGCCCGAGCTTGCTCTGCCTGAAGACCCCGTCACAGGCAGCACGCATTGTATGATAACGCCATACTGGTGCGGCAGGCTTGGCAAAGACGAACTTGTCTGCTGTCAGGCATCTCAAAGAGGCGGAGTGCTTTATACACGCCTTTGCGGCGACAGAGTAAAGGTCGCAGGCAAGGCAGTGCTCTATTCGCAAGGTGTGATTTTAGAGGAGATTTGAAAATGAAATTGACATATAGAAAAGCAGTCAAAGACGATGCAAATTTGTTAATTGAGATATACAATGCTTCATTTTATGATGATTATGTTCTTTATGGGGAGTGCCCTGCTTATGGACAGACAAAAGAACAAATGGAACAATCTATTGAGGATTTCACGAAATATATCGTTTTAAATGATAATATTCCGGTCGGTGCACTTTCTTTCAAAGACAACGGAGATGGGCATTATTACCTCGGATGTCTATGTGTTATACCAGAATATCAAGGGCTTGGAATAGGTACAAAGGCATTTCAATATATGTTATCTGTCTGCCCTGATTGGAAAGAGATTACTTTGGTCACACCTGCTGACAAAACCCAAAACGTTAAGTTTTATACTGAGAAATGCGGGTTCAATATAGGAGAAAACGTAATGGACGGGAAAGTCGAGGTTGTAAACTTTTATATGAACCGATAAATTCTGTTGTTTAGCAACACATTTGTAAAAATGAAGTAACAAAACAAGCCTAAAAGCATTTCAGTGAACCAAGTCAGGCTGTAATTTTCTTAACGCTTCAATCTGTATGTTCTGTTCTTGCCTGCGCCATCGGCAACGACAATGTCTTCTGCTATCAAGGCTTTTATAAGGTTTCTGATCCTTGTATCATTTACACCCAGAAGCTGTGCAAGCTCAGACGTTTTTGCTGTGATATGATCGGTCAGGTACTCGATTATTGTTTCCTTTTGCAGATCGTATACCTTGACCTTATCAACTCTCTTTACCCTCACTTTCTTGCTATCAGTTCCGAGAGACAGCGAGAGCGTGATCCTTTCAGGCTTGAAATTCTCAACGATAACGGGAGGCTCCCAGCCCTGCTTATCCCATATGCGATAGATATTCGGGATACCGCTTCCGCTGTGCTTTCCGATGTCGATAAGATTGAACATCTTTATCAGCGTGGTGTTTCTTGGGTCTGATACGCCGCCGCTTTTGGCTTCCTCGATGCCTATTCTGAAATTACCGGGGTTTGAGAAGGTAATAACGTCCTTCTTTTTGACTATAACAAGTCCCTGTCTGCCATAGTAGTCTGCGTTTATAATACAGTTTGCAAGAGCTTCACGCAAAGCTTTATGGACAGGCATTTCATCACCGTTTCCGCCCGTCTTTATGTCCTGAACGATTTTGTTGTAGACTTTGAAATAGAAATCGTAAACGTTGCCGCTCCATTCTCCCGATGAAGAAATGATTTTGTCTGTACACTGTGTACTGTCATCAAGCTGCTGGTGAAAGTCAAGAAAATAATACGGAAATTCTTTTACTATCTCATACTCATAACCAAACATAAGCAGTCCCGCAACAGTCGGATAACGCTTACCGTCCTTTCCTCTGCTGACAGCGCCAAGCTTGAAAAGAAAGTCCTCATCGTCAAGGCTTTCCCAGACATGACCCGGACGGGTGTGCTTCATGCGTGCCCTGTAACTGTGAACGCTCTCATAGTCAAAAACTTTGAGGTTCATATTTTCAAGCACGAGCATATCCTGTGCTTTTGCTGCCGCATCACGAAACATTGACTGCACCTCGTCTTTGGTACAGTGATAATCTCCCTCACCGCTGCGGCGGTATGTTCCCTTAAAAGCGTCACCGTCAATGTATATCGGCTTGTCAGACCTTTCCGCACGGGGCACCTGTATCACTATTATACTTTTTCCATTGACATATTCTATCTGAACGTCTTTCTCGGTAAGGATATTCAGGCTGACTCTTTCACGGTCATTGATAATGCTCCAGAATTCTTCTATCATTATATCGGGATCGGGCAGGTTCACAGCGTGCAGCGATTTGTCCTTATGTTCCTCAACACCAAGCAGAATTATACCGCCGAGCGTGTTCGCAAACGCAGAGTATGTCTCCCACAGACTGTTGGGCAGTCCGCCGAGAGCCTTTTTCGCTTCAATGCGGTTGTTCTCCCGATAGCTGTTCAAATCATTCAGATCGATCATTGTTATCACTTCCGTTCTGAAACAATACCATAGTTGCGGCAGGTAACTGCCATATCCTGCTTAAATTATATCAAACCCACGATCGCTTTGTCAAGCGGTGTTCTTTATCATACGGACAACAAGAATCCCTCCTTCTCCGCCATTATTTTTCCAGTTAGCCCAAACTATCGAAAAGCTCGGCGGTTTGGGCTTTTGCTTTGCTTAAATGTTGATTCTGCGTGCTTTGCACGCTTTTTCTTTTTGGAAATACAGCGTATTTTTTGAACGCTCAATTTCCCAAATTGCTCTTGATTTTACAGCCCGAAATCACACGCTTTGTCACACGAGCGCTATAAATCTTTTAAAGCGTTATGCTCTCAGGCTTTTGATGTTTCAGTCTGTTTTTTGTTGTCGTGGATAACCAGCGCAGTTCCTGCCGCCATAACGATAAGAGCTACCGCATAGGAGAGCGTGAGCGATTCGTGCAGAAAGACAAACGACAGAAATGCCGAAATAAACGGCGCTACTGCATAAAAAGCACTTGTCTTTGATGCGCCGAGAGTTTTCTGCGCACGAATGTAAGTGAAAACGCTCAATCCGTATGCAACAAATCCGAGCAGCAGCGCAGGCAGTATATATTTGACCTGCGGGAGTTTTTCGCCAATGATAAAAGAAATCACAAGCGAACCTATGCCAGAACCAAAGCCCTTTATCGTTACTATCTGATAGGTGCTCTTTTCCGAAATAGCACGTGTGCAGTTGTTTTCAAGTCCCCAGCAGCTTGCAGCCGCAAGCACGAACAGCGAGCCGACCGAGAACGAAAAGCTGCCGTCCGTCCCGACCGAGAGTATCATGCTTGACAGCGTGATAAGACCTATCGCCGCCCATAACCGCCTGCTCACCTTTTCCTTGAAAACAAGCATTGCTATGACAGTCGTTGCAGCTATCTCAAAGTTGCCAAGCAGCGAGGCGTTCGCAGATGTCCCCAGCTTTACGCCTATCATCAGAAATATCGGCGCGGAAATGTCAAGCACCACCATACCTATCGTGTACGGCAGGTCTGCCCTTGAAAGACGCTCTGCCGTATTTTCTTTTTTGCGGTGAAAAATATACATTATCCCCACGCCAAGCCCTGCACCGAGATACAAAAGCGCAGCCATAACAGTCGGCGCAACACTGCCCAGCAGCAGCTTTGAGCAGGGGACATTCAGCGCATAGAAAACCGCCGCCGCAACCGCGTATCCTATCGCATAAGTATCACTTTTTTTCATATCTTTTTTAAGCACACAAGCTGTGCGTACACGTCAGACTTGTCATAGACCTTTTCAAAACCGTATCCCGAAAAGCTGTCAGCTATCTCGTCAGCCGTGTAGACCTTGCCGTTTATCTTGTGAATGTCAAGTGCTGTGTTGAGTGCCTTTCTGACAGGCAGCGGAAGCTTGGGGTCTGCAATGTAAAGCCTGCCGCCCTTTTTCAGCAGTCGTGCAGTTTCCTTTGCAAAGCTGTCTTTGTCAGGGAAATGATGATAAGCCATGCACGCAATAATAACATCAAACTGTCCGTCCTCAAACGGTGTCTTGTCGCACGGACAGTGAAAGAATTTCATATCACCGCACTTTGCTTTTGCCTGCTCAAGCATCTTCTTTTCAACGTCTGCACCAAAGCCGTTAAACCTGTATTTGTGTTACAGGCGGTAAAGTATCGTTCCCGTTCCGCAGCCGACGTCAAGCACATTCATTCCCGATTTTATTTTCACATTTTCACTCACAAGGTCATAAAACCTTTGAGAGAACCTGCCCTCAAAGCCCTCGTCGTATTTGTCGGCTCTCTTGTCGAATTTGATGTCTCGCTTTTTGTGCATATTTACCTCCTTGACAAACTGCTTGATTTATGTTATGTTCTATTTGATACCGAACACTTTGTTCTGTAAGTATAGTAACACACAAACAATGATATTTCAATGGTCAGTTCAGAATAATTGTTAGTTACCGAACAAAAACGCAAAACTGTTCGGTAAAAGGAGGAAGTATGGACAGACGGCAGCGAAAGACAAGAGCGGCTATCTTTTCCGCTTTCACAACTCTTGTGGAAAAGCGCAGCTATTCGTCCCTGACGATACAGGACATCATAGATGAAGCCGATGTGGGACGAACCACGTTTTATGCACACTTTTAAACCAAGGACGAGCTTTTGAAAGCGATATGCAGCGACATTTTCGAGCACGTTTTTTCACAGGATATACTCTGTGAGGAAAAGCACGATTTTTCCGAGCATCACAGCTTCAGCGACAAGCTGACGCATATCCTCTATCACCTGCGTGAAAAGCAGCAAAGCATAAACGGTCTGCTTTCGGGGGAGTGCGGCGAGGTCTTTATGCGGTATTTCAAGCAGTACCTGTACCGCATCTTTGAAGGTCAGCTGACGGGCGGCGGCGACATCCCCAAGGAGTACCGCCTTCACCACGCAGTCAGCAGCTTTGCCGAAACAGTCCGCTGGTGGCTCAAAGGTCACAGCGAGCATGCCCCCGAGCAGATAAGCAGCTTTTATCTGCGCAGCGTCAATATCTGATAACGGTGCATACTTACCGTTTGCCAGCGAAATAATACCGAATACCGATTTTTTCACTTATCTTTGCTGCTGTTTTTGTTGTGATATGGTTTATTATATATATTCCGACCAGAATAAAGGTAAACAAGATGAATCAGATGATAAATAATGAACAAGAGCGGTAACAGCAGCTCTATTTTTCTATGACATAACAAACACAAGCCTGAAAGCGCTATGCTCTCAGGCTTGTTATGTTTCAGTCTGTTTTTTGTTGTCGTGGATAACAACAAGAGCCGTTCTTGCTGCCGTACCTCTGTCCTGTTATTTTGATGTGTATGTGCTGCTTATCTTATACCCTCGACAAGCTTGCCGCCCTCGATAATAAACAATTTGCCGTCGAGCTTTAAACCCTTGTCCGTGGTCTGACAATAAGTCCGGATCGTGTCGTCGAATTTGCTGACGTTATAGATAACGGTATCGCCGTCTTTGGTTGCCGTGGCATTCTTGTCGTAGTGAGTCATGTCTATCATTACAGGTTCGCTCATTACTGCAACGGGTGATTCGCTGGTGATGTCAAGCACAACTATCATCGGAGCCACACCGCCGCCAGTGACCTTGTCTGCCAATATCACAAGGACTTCTTTGGTTCCTCCGTCGCCATTGACAACAGTGTAGCTTTGCATATTATATATCCTGCCTGTGATGGATATATTGCTGCCGTTCGTGAAAAGGTTTTCGGGGTACTCGACCACGGTCTGACCGCTTGCCTTGCACAGAACGCTTCTGCCGGCAGAACGGTCGTAGTAAGCGCCGTATGCGTAGTTGTCATTATTGGTGGTGGTATACGCATTCAGTATTTCGAGATTGTCAGAGCCTTGCTTGTGACCCACGAAGTCTTCGAGGTTCACGCGGAATGTCTGGACGAAATCCCCGTTTCTGAAGCTGTACTCTATACCGTCAATGGTCACGCCTGCATCTTTCACCTTAAAAACGTCTTTAAGGCTTATCGCTCTGGTGGGGTACTTGTATGGATCATACTGAGTGAATACCGAGTTGTCACAGTATTTATCCATAGTAAGACGCGCGTATCCGAAGCCTGCACACACAGGCTCGTCACTGTCGAGCTTTAATATCGTCACTGCGGGATAATAGCCGTCGCCGCTGATCATCTCTACCAGCAGTGCCGCATACTTGCTGCCGCCCATCTCAAATATCTGCGTCTCAAACAAATCGTAGGGCAGCTCAAAAGTTTTCCCATCAGTCATTCCTTTAAGCTCGCCGTACTCGGTGACCTTGCCGCTGCTCACCCTATACAGTGTACTCTTATTTTCGCCGACTCTGTAAAGACCGTAGCCGCAGGTTGTGTCAACATCGAAAAAATCCAACGAGTTATCGGATAATCCCTCCTTCAGCCCGTTTTTGTTTTTGATGTATTGCTCAAGGATAGCTTTGTTTGACTTGCTCGGTGTCTGCGAGGAAGATTGTGATGTTATCTGTATTGACATCGAGCTTGAATTTACAGCGGAAGTTTCGGGTTTGTTTTTTGAAAGCATTAAATATGTAAATGTACCTCCTATCGCAACGATCGCGATAGCCGCCGCGGATACCAGCGCGCCCGAGCGCTTGACGTAAGCGTCCGATTGCCTGATGTTTGTTCTCGATTGTGCGCTGCTGACGGTTATTTCTCCTGTTGTCTGTGTTATATTTTTATCCGTATTGTCTGTCGTTTGGACAGTGTCTCCCATAAGTTCATCAAGGGGGATCTGCTTCATTATTTCTGTTAGCTTGCTCATAGGGTAACACCTCCCTTAATAAGTTCCTTTCTAAGTTTGTTCTTTCTTCTGGATAGTATGTTCCAGACTTTTTTCTCTCCCACGTTTCTGCGCCTTGCTATCTGCTTAACGTCAAGCTCAAAATAGTAGCGGTCGATGAATATCTCACGATCGGGAGAGGGCATAGCCTGCACGACTTTTTTGATGATTTCAAGGTTGATTATTCTTGCAGTTTCGTCCTCAAGATCAAGATCAAGTTCAAGGTCATCCTCGATAGGATCGACAGGCGCGCCCTTGGTTATCCGCCTTAGCTTATCGACAGTACAGCTTGAAGCGGTCATGGATATGTAGCTTTTAAGGCTCATCTTATTTAAATCTATTACATTTCTTTTGTTCCACACATTGTAAAAGGTATCCATAATTGCTTCTTCTCTGTCGCTTTGTGTGTTTATCATCCGCCCGACGATGTATTCCACATACCGCCTGTACTTGTCCATAACGCTCTCAAACGCTCTTTGGTCGTCAGCGCGCATCCGTGCGAGCAGCTCCTCGTCTGTCATATTCATCATCTCTTTTCTTTGAAAGGTCCTTTCACTTATATATTCGCAGCGAACTTGGGTTTTCACTCAAAATAAAAAACTTTTTTTGACTTCGTGTTTATAATAACATACTATTGAAAATATAGCAAGAGTTGAACTATCCAAAGCCCATAAAATCAAGGCTGGTGCAGATAAAACCGCATCAGCCTTTTTGGGAACTAAAAAATTTTTTCAAAAACATTGAGTGAAAACCGAAAGCCGCTGCGAATATATAGGTGAAAGATAAAAAATCAAGGGGAGATAACAATGAAAAAAATAATCACAGCAGTTTTGAGCATATGCATTGCGCTTTGTATGGCAAGCTGCGGTGGGGAGATCGGCAGCAGCACAGATAAAAAGCCTGCGGTCACTACCGAAAGCAAAACGGAAATATCTTTCGCGGGACAGACGGCTATGCAGCCGGCAACAGACTCGGTCGTTACGATGACACAAACAGATACTGAAGCTGCAAAGGCAACAACACCTGCGCCCGAAACCAACGAGTTAACAACAGCTTCGCCCGAAACTACCGAGGGAACAACACCTGCGCCCGAAACTACAAGTGTTACAACACCTGCACCCGAAGCCACAAGTGTTACGACATCTGCGCCTGAAACCACAAGTGTTACGACAGCTGCACCCGAAGCCACAAGTGTTACAACAGCTGCGCCTGCGGTAAATCCCGACAATGCTGACACATCTTCAAAGCTGTATTACTTCCCATACACGACAAATCTTCGTGATAAGAACAAGAGCAAGGTCGGAACGATAGCAGCGGGCAGCTTTTATTCGGGACACTATGACCCAAGCTACGAGGGATACGTTGTGATAAACTACCGCAGCGGTGAATACCTGATAGCAAACAGCTGTGTGATCGAGCAGCAGGGTGCAAAGATACTTGAAACGGCAGCGATAGGGCAGATGGGCGGTGACATCTATGGAAAAGCAGCCTGCGGACCGACTGCGGCAACGATGCTTGTAAACTATCAGCTGGGAATGGAATGGACAAAGGACGAGTTGATTCTTTTCTGCGAGCAGAACGATCTCAACGACCAGGGCAGCCTGACAAACGGCGGCGGTATCACTGCGCCGAACCTTGTGAAGCTGATAGATAGCTACTCGAGTGGTACGGTAACGGCAAGCAACCTTTACGGCGGCGACCCGTCAGCTACACTCAAAGGTCTTATTGACAACGGCGAAAGGAGCATAGTTGTTACAAGCTACCGTTCGGGCAGCATCGCTGCACAGCCCGATTTGCCTGCACACTTTGTTGTTGTATGCGGATATGAATACATAGACGGCGAACTGTATTTCTACTATGCAGACCCCTATTTCGCCGGCGGCGGACGCAGCCTTAAAAGAGTGAGTGCATCTACGCTTGAGGCATCTATGAACTATGTCACAAAAGAGCCAAGGTGCATTATAACGGTCAGCAATAATGCCTGAAAAAACTTATCCGTGCGGATTTAACGACTGCTGTAATGCAGTAAAAACAGTTCGGGATAAATACCCGCGTTTAAAGCTCTCGCTTGTCGGGGAAAGTGCCGAAACAAACCTTTGCATTGCAGCTGCGCTGAAATATCCTGCTGCTGCCTTAAAGCACTGAATGAAATATATGTTGGAAATAACAGAGCGGATACCCCGTATGTTTCGCCGTATTCCCGCCAACGTTTATAACCTGTGATCCCAACGAAACACTGTATTGCGATTCGCTGTGGCTTTACACAAAGCTCGAAGGATCGGGAACAGATGATTGAAATGAAAGGGACATTCCATGCTTTTGCAGCGATAGGGACAAAAGCACCTGAAACCAAGCAAATATTGTTGGAAAACATAGATTTTATAAATAAGCAGTTTGACCAGGCATAACAAAGCCCGAAAGCGTTTTTATTCGCTCTCGGGCTTTTGTTTTATTGATGATTTTCAGCAGAGCTTGACAGGCTCTTTGGGGTCAAAATTCGCAGCCATTGTCCAGGTGACAGCGGTGCAGTCCTTCATAACAAACACCTGCAAAAGTCTGTCAATGCCTTTTTCCTTCCAGGCGTGCAGAAACTTTCTTGACGGGTGGGCAAATATCTCTTCTCTCAAAGCGGGATCGTCGTTCTGTTCAAGCACTCCTGTGACCCTTACCTGTACCTCGCCGCACGAAAAACACATCTCTGCCTTTGGGTTTGCTTTTATCTGTCTGTAAACGTCCTTTGTCGAGGCGGTGTGGAAAACTATGCCTCTTTCGTCCGCACGAAACAGCATCATACCTCTTACACGAGGCTGGTCGCCGTCCATTGTCGCAAGGTGGAACATCGGCTGCTTGCTGATAAGCTCAAAAATCTCCTGTGAGGTCATTTTTATCATCCTTTCATTTGTGTATGCCTTGAGTATATCACAGCGCCAAAAGAATGGCTATAAAAATACCTTCAACATTTTACACTATCCCGTCACTGAAACTTGTTTCTGTATTCGCTTGGGGTAGCGCCTGTTTTCTGCACAAAGCAGGCAGTAAAATGCGCACCCGTCCCGAATCCGCAGCGCATAGCCACCTCGGTGACGGACAGATTTTTGCGGCGCAGCAGCTTCTTTGCCTGAGCGATGCGGATATCTATCAGATATTCGATAGGCGTTCTGCCTGTCTCTTTTTTGAACCTGCGGTTAAAGGTCGATTCGGAAACGCAGCCGAGCTTTGCCAGCGCGGAAACGGTGATGTTCTCTGCAAAATGCAGCTCGATATAATGCTGCGCTCTTGCGACGGAATAGTCATCGGAAATCGCACGCATATCGAGTGTTTCGCCTATCATGCTGCGTATCATCCAGTGGGTGATTATCTCGGTCTGTGCGGCAAGCGTGATGTCGGAATTCATCATCGACTTGCTCGATTCAAACGCAAATGTGTTGAGTGCTTTGAGAATATCGCTGCAGATCTCAAAGGGCTTGTCCTCAAACACGGGCAGCTTTTCTTCATACATCAGATAGCGCTTTTCAAAGTAGTCCGCGGCTATCATAATGCAGTAGTAATGCTGCGTGCCGAGGTCGCCGCAGGAGAGCAAAGGCGAGCAGACTCTTGCTTTGTAGTGGAAAACATCGCTTCCGCCGCTGTCAAAGCTGACAAGCACCATATACGAGGGTCGGTCGGGCACGCTGATGAGCGAGCTGCCGCCCACGCTGTCCGACGGGATAAAAAGCCCGATGTCATCGTGGATATAGCTGTCTATATATTGCGAAACGCCGCGAGTTTTGCTGCCCAGCAGCCTGCAAAGTGTCTGTTCTTTTTCCATTGTATCACCACCAAAGCGTTGTGTTTATCATATTGTAGCATAATCTCGCCTGATAATCAAGCATCAGCCACAAAATCGTTTTGCCATCGGGCTTGCGCTTTGTGCTGTATACAAATTTTTTGCGTGCTGCGAAAAAATTTTGAAAACATATTGACAAATCCGAATGTGTGGTGTATACTAACACATAGATACTTTTCGATATGAAGATAAAGGAGTGCAGAAAATGGAGTACAGCGACAAGCAGGTAACCGTCATATTCAAGGCACTGTGCGACGAGAACAGAGTAAGGATATTCAGACTTTTGCAGGGCGGTGAAAAGTGTGCCTGTCATCTGCTTGAGGAGATGGACCTGAGCCAGCCGACACTTTCTCACCATATGAAAATACTTTGTGACAGCGGACTTGTGGTCGGCAGGAAAGAGGGCAAGTGGATGCACTATTCCATTTCGCCGCAGGGCGCTCTGAGTGCTATGAAGTGCCTTGGCGAGATAACATCTGTGAGTGAAGCAGGCAGTAAATGCTGTGATAAATGAAATTGAGCCGTACTGATGTGCGGCTTTAAACAAGCAATACATATTGACATATCTAAATATATTTATAGGAGGAAACAAAAATGAACAGTACAGAAAGAGCAGTGGAATTGTTTGAACGTAGGTTTATGTGTTCGCAGGCTGTATTTGCAGCTTTTGCACAGCGCTTTGGTATAACCGAAAAGCAGGCTCTCCAGATAGGTGCCTGTTTCGGCGCAGGTATGAGCAAGGCAGAGGTCTGCGGTGCTTGCACGGGCGCACTTATGGTGCTTGGAATGAGGTACGGACAGTTTGATGAAAACGACCTTGACAGCCGTGCCGCCCAAAGTGCAAAGGCTGCCGAGTTTCTTGAGGAGTTCAAAAGGCGCAAGGGTTCGTATATCTGCCGCGAGATACTTGGGTGTGATATTTCCACCGACGATGGCAGAAGCTTCGCACGCTCAAACGGTCTGTACGGCAGGTACTGCACTGAAATGGTGAGGACAGCGGCACAGATAGTTTCTGAAATGCTTGGAGGGGATGAATAGGAGTGTGGAGCTTTATACAGGGCGAGATATTCGGCATGAAATGGCTGAACCGTCTTGTCGGTTCACTGCTTCGTGCCTGCGGTCTTGATACGGAAAAAAGGCTTGGCGGCGCGCTGCAATTCTTCATCTACGATACCATAAAGATACTGATACTGCTCGGCGTGGTCATTTTTATTATCTCGTATATCCAGAGCTTTTTCCCACCGCAGAGAACAAAGAAAATTCTCGGCAGATTTCACGGCATCCGTGCAAACTGTATCGCCGCACTGCTCGGCACGGTCACGCCGTTCTGTTCCTGTTCGTCGATACCGCTGTTTATGGGCTTTACAAGCGCAGGGCTGCCGCTGGGAGTGACATTTTCGTTCCTTATCTCGTCACCTATGGTAGACCTCGGCTCGCTCGTTCTGTTGACAAGCATCTTCGGCTGGAAAGTCGCCGCAGTGTATGTTGTGCTGGGGCTGGTCATAGCAGTTGCAGGCGGTACGCTTATCGAAAAGATGCACCTTGAGGATCAGATCGAGGAGTTTATCAGAAACGGCAAAAGCATAGATACCGCGCAGGATAAGCTGACAAAGAAAGAGCGAGTCAAATTCGCCTGGGAGCAGGTCATCCAAACGGTAAAAAAAGTCGTTATATACATTATTGTCGGAGTAGGTACCGGTGCAGTGATCCACAACTGGATACCGCAGGACTTTATAGTAAGCGTGCTCGGAACGGGTAATCCGTTCGGCGTCATCATCGCAGCTGTCTGCGGCATACCGATGTACTCGGACATTTTCGGGTGCCTGGCTATCTCGGAGGCGCTGCTTGCAAAGGGTGCGCAGCTCGGTGTTGTGCTTGCGTTCCTTATGGGTGTTACAACGCTCTCGCTGCCGTCGATGATAATGCTCAAAAAGGCTGTCAAGGCAAAGCTGCTGGGAATTTTCATCGCCATTTGCACAGTTGGGATAATCATTGTGGGATATTTTTTCAACAGTATTCAAAACTATATCGTGTAGGAGAAAGTCGTTATGAAAACAAACATCAAGGTACTCGGTTCGGGCTGCAAAGCCTGCCACAAGCTCTATGACAACACACTCAAAGCTGTCGCGGGTACGGATATCGAAGTCGAGTATATCACAAACCTGCAAAGGATAATGCAGTACGGGGCTATGTCTATGCCTGCGTTCGTTGTGAACGATAAGCTCGTTTGCTCGGGCAAGGTTCTAAAGCCTGCGGACATCGCAAAGCTGCTCGCCAAACAGAATTGAGCCTGTCTGACAGTGCAGCAAAATACGCATCAAAAAGCGGGAACGACTCACACAGAGCCGCTCCCGTTTGCATTTTTGTTATCCGACCATTACCTCGCCCGAGGTCTCACCCTTGAACTCGCCGCCGTCAAGCACATTGACTGCGACCGAGCTGATATCATCAGCAGTAACGCTGTCGGAGATCTTATCGTCCTTGATGTTGAGCGAGAGTTCACCGCCGTTTGAGCCGTCCTTGCCCCAGCGTCCCGCAGCCGCATCGACCAGCTTTCCTTTTTTGCACTCAAGCGTGTTTGCGCCCTCAAGGTTGATGACCGAGGTGGTGTTTGTGATGTAGAACATCGCGCCGTCAGTGCTGTTGCGAATGGTCGTGCCCGTCATTGTGAGCGTTGAGCAGTTCGATGTTGCGTCCTTGTCGGAAGCATCGCCAGACATACTCTGATACAGCATAACTCCGTTGTTTCCGCCGCTCACGGTAAAGTTGCACTTTGTCATCGTGATAGAATTCTTGCCCTCGATAACTGCCGCCTGTGCACCGGTTGAAACGCCCACAACATTTTCAGCCTTTATCTCACCTGTGGAATAGATGCACGGACTTCCATCGCCCGAGCACTGCACCTTTGAGTTGGTAACGGTAACGTGTCCGCCGCCCCTGTCTGTCGCTATCGGAGCGCAGTGGGCGCCGCTCGTGGTTATGTCAACGTGGTCTGCATTTATCGTTCCGTCGTAGGTCGCATACACGCCTCTTGACGAGTTGCCTGTGGTGGTTATCTGCACGTTGTTCACGTTGACATTTGCACCCGCCGTTGAGAAAACCGCATTCGCACCGCTGCAATCAGATGTGATGATGCAGTCGCTTATCTCAGCAGAGCTTTCCTCTCCCACGACGAGAATGACCGAGTTTATCCCGTAGAAATTGTAGTCGTCCGAAACATCTGATGAATGCTTTGAATCATTGGTCGAGGCATCGCCCGTCTTGACGATCTTTGCGTTTGAGATTTTCAGCGAGCCGCCGTTGATAACAAGAAAAACATTCCGGTCTGTACCCGACGAGGTGTACGTTCCGCCTGTCAGCTCAACAGACTTTCCGTCGATGACATACGCACCGCTGACATCTATCTTCTTGTTGCCGATGGTGACAGTAGCGCTGCCCGATGACAAAGACTCACCGCTTGCTGTTTCGATAATCTTTATATCCGAAACGCCTGCGGAAGAATTGCTGTCAGCAGTTGAAGACGAGTCGGACGCAGACGAGTTGTCTGCTGCCGAAGATGTATCATCAGCCGCAGAGCTTGAACTGTCTGCTGCGCTTTCGGTCTTGCTGCTGTGCATTGACGAGCTGACCGATGAATCTTGAGTTGTATCCTTGCTTTCGGACGAATCCGAGCAGGCTGTAAATGAAAGCATTGACAAAGCTAAAACAAATGCTGCTATTCTTATTTTGCTGTTCATAAGACCGCCTCCATTGATGTTCTGACCATAGTATATTACACTTACCTTAACTGTGGTTTAAACGGCAGGGAATTTTTGAAAAAAGAGACGAAGCACAGCCCGACACGGTTCAATAAAACCACGTCGGGCTGTAAGTTTAAAAATGCTGTGCTATTGTTTGCGCCCTCGGCAACGAGTCAAACGCAAATTTTGCTTGACAAAAATTATATTATGTGCTATACTGATTTGCGACGAATTCGCAAATTGGGAGGTGAGACCTTGTCAGTATATGCCACAAAGCAGCGTAAGGTGCTGTTGGATTTTCTCAAAAGCCATGCCGACGAGGTCTTTTCTGCTGACCGCATCTGCGAGAGTCTCGGCAGCGAGGACATTAGTCTGAGTGCAATATACCGCAATCTTTCAGCACTTGAAGCCGCCGGCAAGGTGCAGCGTGTGACAAAGGGCGGCTGCCGCAGGGTGTTTTACAGATACAAGGCGGCTGACGAGTGCAGGGAGCATATACATCTGTCCTGCGAAAAGTGCGGAAAGACATTTCATATGCCGCTGCCTGCGACCAACAGGCTGATAGACAATGTTAAGAAGAATGCCGATTTTGAGATAGACCGCACCGAGACCGTGCTTTACGGCGTGTGCGGCGAGTGTAAGAAAAAATGAAACGGAAGTGAGCGTAATGAAAAGGACAAAGAGAGCAGCAGCCGTACTTGCCTGTGTGCTGTTTTTTGCTATGCTCTTATCTGTTTTGTTTATCGCTCACGAGTCACAGCACGATTGTACAGGCGCAAACTGCTCGGTCTGCATGAAGATAGATGCCTGCGAAAATGCGCTGAAAAATATTTCGGGTGCGGTAGCTGCGGCGGTGACACTTGCGGCAGTGTGCTTTGTGTTTGTGAGGACACTTGCGGGTGCAGCTGTTTTGTGCGTTTCACCGACGCCCGTTTCGCTTAAAGTAAAGCTTTCCGATTAAAACAAGCAAGGGACAAGTCTGCCCAGGCGCAGTCTGCCCTTGTATTTTTATGCCCATTTTTAAGAAACTTCGGAGGTTTTACACAATGAAAAAGATACTTTCGGCATTTATATGCCTTATGCTTATGACAAGCATTTTCACAGGCTGCGGCGCAACCTCGCAGGGCAGCAGCGACAGCAAAAAGCTCAAAATAGTCACCACCATTTTCCCCGAATACGACTGGGTCAGAAATATAGTCGGTGAAAAGGAAAATAACATTGAACTCACAATGCTTATCGACAACGGCGTTGACCTGCACAGCTACCAGCCGTCAACGGACGACATAGTTAAAATATCAAAGTGCGATATTTTCATCTACGTCGGCGGCGAGTCTGACGAGTGGGTGGACGACGCGCTCAAGCAGTCGTCAAACAAGGACAGTCGTCAAACAAGGAAATGATAGTTATTGACCTGCTCGATGTTCTGGGTGACAAGGTAAAGACCGAGGAGCATAAGGAAGGTATGGAGCACGACCACGATCACGATGACCATGATGAGGGCGAGCACGATCATGAGCATGAGGACGAGGAGGAAAAGGACGAGCACGTTTGGCTCTCGCTGAAAAATGCTTCTGCACTTTGCGAGCATATCTGCGACAAGATATGTGAAAAGGACAAGGCGAACAAGGACACCTATTTGGCAAACACAAAGTCATATATACAAAAGCTCGACAAGCTGGATATGCAGTATAAAGACGCTGCTGACAATGCAAAGAGCAAGACGCTTGTTTTCGCTGACAGATTCCCGTTCAGATACATGGTAGACGACTACGGACTTGACTACTACGCGGCGTTTGCAGGCTGCTCGGCAGAGTGCGAGGCGAGCTTTGAAACGGTGATCTTCCTTGCAAAGAAAGTCGACGAGCTGGGATTGAAGAACATCTTTCAGATAGAAGGCTCAAAGAGCAATATCGCAAAGACCGTCAAGGACAATACGAAAAGTAAAGACCAGAATATTGTAACGCTCGATTCGCTTCAGTCGGTCACCAAAAAGGATGTTGACGGCGGTGTGACATATCTTGGCGAAATGGAAAAGAATCTGAGCGTTCTCAGAGACGCATTACTGTAAGAAAGGCTGGTTTTTATGGCTCTGTTGACCTGCAAGGAATTGTGTATCGGCTACGACGGCAGAGAGATACTGCACGGATTGAACTTTACTGTGCAGCAGGGAGACTATCTTTGCATACTCGGCGAGAACGGCTCGGGAAAAAGCACGCTTATGAAAACTCTGCTCGGGCTTATCCCATCGCTGTCGGGAGAAATAATATTCGGTGACGGACTGCAAAAAGGGCAGATAGGCTATCTTCCCCAGCAGACCGATGTACAGAGGGATTTTCCCGCATCTGTAAAGGAGATAGTGCTTTCGGGCTGTGCAAGCAGTCTTGGACTGCGCCCTTTTTATTCAAAGGCTCAAAAGCAGCTCACACGGGAGAATATCGAAAAAATGGGGCTGACAGAGCTTAAAAACCGCTGCTACCGTGAACTTTCGGGCGGTCAGCAGCAAAGGGTACTGCTTGCAAGGGCGCTGTGTGCGACAAAAAAGGCGCTGCTGCTGGACGAGCCTGTTTCGGGGCTTGACCCAAATGCGACAGCGCATATGTACGAGCTTGTGCAAAAGCTCAATAAGAATGACGGTATCACGGTCATAATGATCTCTCACGATATTCAGGCTGCACTGAACTATGCAGACAAAATACTGCACATAGGCAAGCAGGTGTTTTTCGGCAGCCGTGACGAGTATCTTGCAAGGCTCGATAAAACGGGCTTTGCGCAGCAGGGAGGTGTGGACAATGACTGATGTATTTGACAAGCTGTACACCTACATTACGCAGTTTCCGTTTGTGCGGTACGCGCTGATAGTCGGCGTACTGATAGCGCTTTGCTCGTCGCTGCTTGGTGTAACGCTGGTGCTCAAGCGGTTTTCGTTCATCGGCGACGGGCTGTCGCACGTTGCATTCGGTGCAATGACGATAGCCGCAGTTTTAAAGCTCACCAACAGTATGCCGCTGGTGCTTGGCATAACGGTAATAAGCGCGATACTGCTGCTGCGAACGGGAAAGAACGCAAAGATAAAAGGTGATGCCGCCGTTGCGATGATCTCGGTAAGCGCACTTGCGATAGGCTACCTGCTGATGAATCTTTTCTCAAACTCGTCAAATCTTTCGGGCGATGTCTGCACCACGCTTTTCGGCTCGACCTCGATACTTACGCTCACAACAAGCGAGGTGTGGCTGTGTATCGCTCTTTCGGCAGTGGTGCTTGCGGTGTTCGTGCTGTTTTACAACAAGGTGTTCTCTGTCACGTTTGACGAGGACTTTGCAAGAGCAACGGGCGTAAAAGCCTCGCTGTACAACCTGATACTTGCAGTCGTTATCGCTGTGATAATCGTGCTGGCGATGAACCTTGTCGGTTCGCTGCTTATCTCGGCGCTGGTGATATTCCCTGCGCTTTCGGCTATGCGCGTGTTCAAAAGCTTCAAGTCGGTGACAGTCTGCTCGGCAGTGCTCTCGGTAGTCTGCACGCTGCTTGGAATTTGTATCTCAATAGTTTACGGAACGCCTGTCGGCTCAACGATAGTTGCGGTCGATATGGTCGCTTTCGGTGTGTTTATGATAATAGGTAAATTCTCGGGGAGGGTAAAGGCATGAAAAAAATAATACTTATCTTGTGTGCGTGTGCTGTGTTTGCAGCGGTCGGCTGCGGAAATGAAAACAACGGCGCAAACAAAAACGCGAAAAACGTAAACGATGTATTTTCAAGCTCCGCAAAGGATACATCGAGCGAAAGCTCGTCATCTTCGCAGGCATCTTCGGTATCATCTTCTGCTGCGCAAACGCAGGCGGAAAGCTCCTCAAAAGAGACTGAAAACAAATACGATAAGATAGACACCGACCTTTCAGCAATGAGCGAAACAATGGCTTACGCCGAGTTCGTAAATATTATAAACTCACCCGACAAGTACAAGGGAAAGACTATAAAGGCTAAAGGCACCTTTGCCGTAGCCGAAGAAAACGGCAACACTTACTTTGCCTGTATGCTCACCGATGCGACTGCCTGCTGCTCGCAGCCGCTTGAGTTTGTGCTTTCCGATGCCGCTCGTCAATACCCCGCGGACTATCCCGCGCTTGACAGCGAGATAACCGTCGTCGGAAAGTTTGGAATGTACAACGAAGGAGCAAACGTCTACTATCAGCTTTCCGATGCACAGCTGCTCTGATTAAATGTAAAACACAGCCCGATTCGGTTCAACAAAACCAAGTCGGGCTGTAAGTTTTAATAATGCTGTGTTATTGCTTGCGCCCTCGGCAGCGATTATATCTTGTGCTGTTGTGTGCGATTATTTTTATATAATTTGTTGACAAAAGAAGAAAAAAATGTTACTATAAGAGGCGAAGCATAAGCCAAAAACAATTGAGGAGGATAATCATGGCAGATGTTACGACAAACATAGACTTTTTCGGATTTACAGGGGAGAACACACTTAAAGACATATCCGATTGGGTAACAGCAAACCCAGATGATTTAGATTTGTTTATTGCTACTATTATAGAGAATAATAATAAAATCGACATGGAAATGAGTAAGCATTATAATTCAGATTATGATTGTTTTGACGACTACAATACTTTTCCATTAACACTATTGGTCATTTTTTTATCGAAATACACTCCCTTGCTATATAACAAATATGTTCAATCGTGGAATAAGAAGGCTATCGTAAGCGATGCAAATGAAAAGCTCAAAGAGAAACAGCTTGAAAAATTGGCTAAGAGAATGAGCAATCAAACAGATAAAATATCAGACCCTTTAGAATTCCTTAAAGGTAAAGCGGATTTGAAAAAAAGGCTAAAAGAAATAATAAGAGATTTTGAAAATATCAATATGAATAATGGTAGGACATTAGCAGATTATTCAAATATTTCATATAATTGGCTTTCTAATAAAGAACAAGGAGAAACAGATTTATACAAGAAAATTTCAAAATTTGCAAAGAATATAATTCTTCTTCGCAAAGCGAATAAAAGACTCCATAACATCAAATCCGAGATAGAAAAAACAGAAAAGCCCCGCAAGCAGTTCGTTTTCACGGGTGCGCCGGGAACGGGCAAGACTTTCGGCGTTAAAGCGTTTGCAAAGGCTTATATTGAGAGCAAGGGCGGAGATGCCGTTCCATTCGTCATACGATTACAACGATTTTGTCGAGGGCCTTAAGCCTGCCGTTATCGGTCATAATGCAGACGGCGAGCCTGTAACATCTTTCGTGCGTATGGACGGTGTGTTCAAAAAGTTCTGCCGCAAAGCTGATAATGATAAAGATAAGCTATATTTCTTTATTATCGACGAGATAAACCGTGCCGACCTGTCACGCGTTTTCGGCGAGCTTATGTACTGCCTTGAGGAAAGCTACCGCGGCGAAGGCAACAAAGTAGACACGCAGTATCAGAATCTGCCTGCATATGAGTATAAGGATAACTCAGATACAGCGACTCCAATGGCTAACGATATTTTCGCACAAGGTTTCTATATCCCCGAGAACGTTGTTATCATCGGCACGATGAACGACATTGACCGCAGCGTCGAGACATTTGATTTTGCTCTGCGCCGCCGTTTCCGCTGGATAAACATCACCGCCGAGGATTCAATGGAGATACTTAAAGAAAGACTTGGTGACATTTACACAGATGATCTTAAAAATAAAATAGATGCTCTCAACAAGGCGATCGGCGACGATCCTAAACTTGGCGAAGCCTTCCAGCTCGGTCAGTCGTACTTTACGAAAATTGATAAAGATGATAAAGCTTCTCTGGAAGAATACTTTGAGAACGAGCTTAAACCTATCCTCGAAGAATATGTCCGTGGCAGGAAAAAGACAGATGCCGAAGACTTTGTCGAAAATTGCAAAACGGCATTTACTACACCGCAACCAAATAACAGCAAATCAGGTAGCAACTAATGGATAAGATCTTAATTAAAACGATGGACAACACAACGTTTCTGACGCACAATAATACAGTTTTTGAGTTGCCCAAAGGGTTTATTATTGATACAAAAAAGTATAAATGGGGTCAAACGGATAATAAGCTGATACGTGACATTTTAGATGCGCTTATCAGATCGGATAATGTCAAGCAGATGTCTGCATTCTCTTGTGACAAAAACAACTCGCTTGTTCAGGAGAAACCGTTCTTTATAAATGGAGAACCAAACACAGATCTGTTTAATATTGACAACGGTAAAAATGTTGGTGTTTGGGGTTTTGCAGGTGTTATCAGAAACGAGATAGATTGGAACGGCAAAAAGTATGATGTCACGCTTGAGGTGCGTTCACGTTTCGACGAGGAAAACAAGCCGTGGTTCCTTGCGACGATGCTCTCGCAGTTCATCACAGGCGAGCAGAGGATATCCACAAGCAACGAGGTCTGGAAAGGCGATATTGAGATTTTCGGTTTCCTGTCAGCCGTATTGTTTCAGAACCTGCTCAAAAGAGCCTATGAATCGGGCATCTACAAGACCTATGTGAGAATCGAGCATAACGATGAAAAGCTGCGCGGCACTATCGACATTGCAAGGCATCTGCGTCTTAACGCGGGCAGGAACGATGCTGTCATCGCCTACAACACCCGTGAGCACAGCTATGACAATATGCTCAACCACCTTATCATCATCACCTGGGACTATCTGAAAAGACGGTACAGCGGCATCTGCGAGCAGATTGAAAAGGATACCGAGTTTTTGCGTGCAGTCAAAAACATCCGGGGCTTTATCGGCGGCAAGCGTGCCGAGCTTTCAAGGTGCGTCAAGGACTGTCAGCACTCTATCACAGGTCCGTATTACACCGATTACGAGGAGCTGCGCAAGCTGTGTCTTATCATTCTTAATGATGAGGCGAACGCCAATATCTTCAGCGGAAACAGCGACCGGAACGTGTGCGGCATAGCTATCTATATCCCTGATTTGTGGGAAAAGTATCTTGAAAGGGCTATCAGACAACAGCTGCCGCAGGACATTACGCTCAGTGCACAGGACGATCTTAATGTTGTTAAAGATAAAAGTATCTTCAGTGGTGATCGGTTAAAAAACCTGATAGATAAACAAGTCTTTATTGAGAACTACTACAAACAAGAGCATAATAAGCACTTTTGTCATATCTATCCTGATTTTGTGTTCAAGTCAGCTGACAAACCGTTTTATATTCTTGATGCAAAGTTCAAGATCTATAAGAAAGAAGATAATACAAATATCGAAGATGATGTAAAGAAGCTGAAAAGAGATATGCTGTTCTTTTCAAAGCGCCATTATGGCTGTGCATTTCCGCTCAGTCCCATCAAAGGCGGTCTGATAATGCCTAACAGTGAAGCAAATGAGATCGAATTTCTAAGTTCTTACACTGATCATTATATTAATCTTTATTTTATCAAAGTGCCGTCAGCAGAAAAAAACAATGATTATAACAAGTGGCTTAAAGAGTTCTTGGAAAGAACAAAAGAGGGATTGCAACCGTTGCGTGACCTATTGAATGATTTTAAGACTAACTTGAATATGGAACAGGAACTTATAAATAAATATTACGAGGAAAAAGTAAATTCAAAGATATGATGTTCGGCGAGGAGATTGAGAATGCATGATGTGCAATCCAAGCATCGCTGCTGATTACAATAGGCTGCTAAGGGATATGGTGAATTTCAGCTTTATGTATATCCATTGTAAAGAGGTGAGACAATGACTGAATTACAGCAAAGAGCTGCGGCAAAAAAATTTGCGAAAAAGTGGAAGGATTACAGAGGCAACGAGCAGAAAGAATGTCTTTTCTGGACAGAGCTGCTGCATAATGTGTTTGGCGTGGATGATACCGGTGAATTCATATCATTTAGAGAAAAAGCATCCTTCAGCGGAATAACGAGCTGGGCAGATGGATATATTCCCACATCAAAAGTGCTTATAGAGCAAAGAAGACCCTGTTCAGACCTTGACACAGTCAGTTTACTTGATAATTCTGATCTTCCCGCTGCATTCAATAGTGCGCTGAAATTTTCAAACAAACTGATACTGTCTAAAAAGCCGCGCTACATCATCGTTTGCAACTATCGGACCTTTCGCATTCATGACCTTGACAAACAGGGGTATGAAAAGAACTATGTTGAGATAAAGCTGGCTGACCTTGAAAACAAGCTTCATCTGCTCGACTTCATCGTTGGCGAGGATACAGATACAAAAAAGTCGTTGTCCGCACAAAGAAAAAACTACTGTGAAAAAAACAAAACCAGGAACACTCCCGAGGATTTTGCGTGGTATTACATATGCAAAACTATCAAAGCATGGAGTGAAAAGATGCATATAAACAAACGCCATATCACACCTGTTTTGATAAAGCGGACATTTATTGAAAAGAACAGACTGTACGCTGTTTTAAAGTGCTTAAAAAATAATGCGATGGACAAAAAAATAAAAGTTCCCGACAGGTGCGAGCTGTTTAAGCTGGCTGCAGCTATGGAGCTTGATAAAGAAGACAGACAAAATCTGATATCGGTCATGCAGCCCGATATGATGTATCCGCACAATGATGTTGAAAACGCATGGGAATCCTGTCTGCAAAAGCATTTGAATCAAAGCTACATACAAGTGCAGGCTGATATGCGGCTGTATTACATCGGCGAGGAGCTGATGAAAATCGCTCCCGAATATAAGATATTTAAGGATATGCAAAGAGTTGAAAAACTGATAGACGAACAGATCGGAAAGGAACGTGACAAAAGCCCCGAAGAAAAGCAGCAGCAAGAATTATCGCACTGAAAAAAAATATTAAAGCATCAAGGAAACTGCGTATTTGCGCAGTTTCTTTTTGTTTCTTTCCGTAATTTGCGGATAAAATATTTTTTTTGGGGTTTATACTGTCTGTAGGTCAAGGATAACTCGTATGGTCAAAAACAAAAATACAGAGGAAACAAACATATGCAAATCAATGACTGAAATCAAATCAAAACAAGGAGGAAAAAATCATGTATGAGTTCAAAAACCAAGGAAATAACACGATATTCAAGCAGAGCAGTCTTCCGCCGACCGTTCTGGAAGAAACAGCAGGCGGGCGCTCGCCCGTTGACGTAAGGACGCTTTCGCTGGAGCACAGCATTTTGATGCTGTCGGGCGAGATAACTGATGAACTTGCGCAGGAGATAATTCTTATTTTGCACATCTGCGCTGAAAGAGGCAAATCACTTACGATATATATCAACTCCCCGGGCGGCTCGGTATCAGCGGGACTTGCGATTCAGGACGCACTTGAAGATTACCCTTACGGCTATGACATCATCTGCTGCGGACTTGCCGCATCAATGGCAGCGGTACTGCTTGCAGGCGGAAGAAAAGGACACAGATTCATCATGCCGCACTCAAAGGTTATGATTCACGAACCGCTTATTTCAGGCGGGCTGGGCGGCTCTGCAACGTCTATACAGCGCACTGCGGAATCGATAATGGAGACCAAGCGCGTACTCAGCGAAATGCTTTCCGGATTCACAGGAAAGAGCATCAAGGAAATCGAGAAAAACATAGCTTACGACAATTTCTTTACTGCTGAACAAGCTATTGAATTCGGGCTTTGCGATGCGATAGCAACGGGCTTTGAGAGATACGCAAACAACGAAAAAACAGACTTCTGAGGAGGGGAATAACAATGAACAAGACTTCTGATGTGGTAACCATCCACAAGATCGGCAATGACGGCAATGAGACCGTGACAAAGTACAAAGTAAACGATGACGGAACGCTCGGCAGCAAGCTCAGCAGCGTTAAAAAAGCACTCAGATATGCACGGGAAAACCGAATGACGGTACTTCCCCACGGAGAATGTGTGCCGTACGCGGCCTTTAACGGCGGGTGCAACGATAACATCGTCGCTCTCGCCGCCTCGGGAGGAGGCAAGACCCGAACGCTTGTCGAACCGAATATCCTTGCGGGTGCATCAAGTATGATAATCTCCGACCCGAAGGGTTATCTGTACAAAAAGTACGCAAACATACTCAAGAACGAGGGCTTTGACATAAAGCACCTGAACACGCGGGACCCTGCCAATTCGGACAAGTACAACCCGATGATATATTTTCGTTCATATGACGGCATTCAAAAACTGGCTAACATCATAGCTTATCTGATGAACAACAGGAAAGGGACATACGATCCGATGTGGGACAAACTCGCTGCGATACTCATATCTGCCGTTATGGCATACTTGTACGAGGGCGGACGCTACGCACCGAATACTCTTTACGGAGTGATAAAGATAATCAGCACTATCGACACCAATGCTATGGAAAATGGAACCCGATGCAACTTTGACCGTATCTTCAGGATGCACAACGAGGAATACAAGAAAGCCCACGACGGCAAGGACAGCTGGGCTTACGAGCAGTATCTGAAATTCTTAGGGCTTGGCAGCAAAACGCTTGGCAGTATAGTGATAACCGTTCAGGCTGACCTAGGGAGCATTGACACTCCAGAGATAAGAGCGATGACCGAGACAGATGAAATGGACATCACATCTATCGGTCAGAAAAAGACTGCGGTATTCATTGATGTAAGCGACACCGACCGTTCCAAAGATATGCTGGTAAATATGTTCTACTCGCAGGCAATGAGCGAGCTTTGCGCATATGCAGACGCACAGGAGAACAACAGGCTCCCCGTTCCTGTCAGGTTCATTCTTGACGATTTCGGAACGACATCAAGGATAGAGGGGTTCGAGGGAATGATATCAAATATCCGTTCAAGAGGTATCTCGGCAATGCTGATGATACAGTCTGTCGCACAGCTTGAACAGAACTACGGACTTGGATATAAAACTATCCTCAACAACTGCGACACGACCATTTACCTCGGCGGCAACAACTACGAAACCGCACAGTATGTTTCACAGCTTGTCAACAAGACACCAAACAGTATACTTACAATGCCGATGAGAAAGTGCTGGATATTCCGCAGAGGCGGCACGGCGTTTATGGCTGACACAGTGGACATTGACAGCTACCAAAAGCCGCAGCAGCGCATACAAATCGATAAAGAAGCTATTTAACATATTCAACTCCGCGCCTTGTGCCCGATACAACGGCGTATCGGGCTGGCAAGGCACTTGGCTTTTGTGATAAGGCACACACTCTGCCTTGTGTGCTTTATCAGAATAATCAAGGAGGAAACAAAATGGGAATGAATTACGCGCAGATAGTATCAATGCTTTTTAGAATAATGCTCACCCTTGCAATAATGTACATTCCGCTTAAATTGGCAGGACGAATGATGCGGTTCATAGCAGCAGAGATTTTTCTTGCTTTTATGCAGCGGTATCTGAGCTTATTCGTAACTGACGAAGATGATATGTACATCATAGCGCAGGACTATTTTGAGATGTTTGAAAGAATCAAGTTTCAATAATAAACTGAAAGGATGAATCATAATGAACAACAAGGTACAGGTAAAAAGCGGAACCCTCAATGACACTCTCATACCAAATGATGCGATAGTTGTTATTGAGGATTATGACAAGCAGGAAAGGGCGATACCGCAGCTGGAGATGATAGACAGCGATAAGGACCTGAATCGTCTATTCAAATTGGTACACGGCTGTTCCTTACGATGCTACTGCAAGACGGCACGTAAAAGCGATAGGATGTATGCCTTTGTCAAGACAGACGATGAACAGCAGACATTCACGGTGATAAAAAATCTCGAAGAAAGGCTGAAGGAAGTAAAGGAAATAAAGAATAAAACGATATACATGCAGCGCATATCATTCGACACATACGACTGCGGCAAGGCTATGCTTGAAAAGCTGGATATGAAAGCGGTGTATTTTACGGGCGAGCAAAAGCCTGTTCCGAAAGGCGAAAAATACCTGTTCAGGATAGATTTCACCCCGAATGACCTGTTTAAACACTGCGCAAGCCGTATCAAAGGGCAGGACAACGAGCTTGCAAAAGCGGTGTACCTGATATGGGACTTTATCCATTCGGCAGCACTTGGGATAAACAAGCCTGCACAGAACTGGATACTCACCGCACCCAGCGGAATGGGAAAGACGGAGTTTTACAGGTGTATCGCGGACTTTATGCTCGAACATAATATCCCTGTCCCTGTGATAAGACGCGACCTTAACGATTATACGGAGACAGGCTTCAAGGGCAAGGAAATAACCGAGCTGCCCGAGGAGATAAAGAGCTATAACCAAAAGAGTTACATCGACTGTGCAACAGCTATCTGCTTTCTTGACGAGGCGGACAAGAGAATGATGCCCAGCTATGGTTCCAATAACGTGAACATAAACGCAGCTATCCAGTCAAATATGCTCACGCTTATCGAGGGCACCAAAATAGAGGACTTTGATTCGTCAAAGACAATGTTTGTTTTCCTCGGCGCTTTTCAGTACCTGCGCGACAGAAAGCAAAAGGAAAGCAAGCAGCTCAAGTCAGGCTTCCGCAAGGGCAGCGGTCAGGTCGATGAAAGCGAGGCATTCTATGAGGATATCGAGCTTAATGATATGATAGAACAGGGAATGCTCGAAGAGCTTGCAGGCAGGATAACATCGGTCATCAACTTTCACAAGATAAGTGAACGGCAGATGAGAAATATAATCCGTGACAAGGCAAAACAGATAGGCGACGAAATCGGATTCGCAATACGCATCACCGACAAGGGACTTAAAGAGCTTATGGAGATAGCCTACACCAACCTTGGTGTAAGAAAGCCGATGAACGTTATCCGTGAACTTGCGCTCGGTGTGGTCGCACATCAGACGATATTCGGTGATACAGATAATGACATCAGCGAGATAGTCATCAGCGGACTTGAAAAGGTCAGGCTGAAAAAAGCCAATCATTCAGAAAAGGAACCGCAAAAAATATCACAAGAAAGAACCTGCGAGAGTGCATAACGCACTTTCGCAGCTAAGAACTCACAAGCATAACAAAATAGTAAAGCGAGGTAATACTTATGAACATCGAAAAAGAAATACAGCTTGTAAACGAGATTATCGCAAACGCAATAATCCACGGCGCAGACCTTGGCGGCACATACGACCAGAACGAAAAGGAACTGACCAGAGCCATCAACAACTGGATAAAAGCCAAAGGACTTGAAAACGAATATCACGTCGCCCAAGGGACGTATCTCTGCAATGCAACAAACGATGAGAACCCGCAGTTTGCGCCACGCGGATACTGGCGCGTGATGCAGATATGCAGAAAGGAGTGAGTGTGATGAATGACCTGCTTAATATGGCTTTTAACGAGCCGACAGGCAAAGAAATAACCCACATAAACGGCTTACCGATACCAAAGGATCTGCTGGATTTTCTGCATAAGCACAACGGCGGTGAAGGGCGCTTGGGCGAATGTATGCTGTATCTGTCAAGCCTTGAACAAATGCAAAAGCTGAACGATGACTGGAAAACAGCCGAATATCTCGGCAATGCCTTTATTTTCGGTGCTTTCGATAAAGATATCCTTATCGGGTACAACGCAAAAACAAAGCGCTACTGCTATATCCATTCAGGCTATGTCCTGCCCGAGGGCGTATACGATATATCGGGCAGCTTTGAAGATTTGCTGATGTTTTTATCCAAAAACGATATACATTTCTGAAAAAATAAGGTATAATAAAGTCAGCTAATAAACAGGAGGTAACAATCATGTTCGACAGAAAACAAAAAAACGCGGAGATATTCCGCGATACAGTAAAAAGATATAAGACAGATAGCTGCGCAGGTTTTTGCAGAGGTAATGCAGGACTTTTTCTGTCACTTTGAAACGATAGAATATGCGGTGTTTCACACTCAAAGGGAGACAGCAAGCTTTGACGGGTTCAAAAAATATCCGGGCTGAAAGCACTGCATTGACTACATATTTTTAAACAATAAAAATTGAGAGGTATACATATGAAAATTATCCATTTATCCGATCTGCATCTTGGCAAAAGGCTCAATGAATATTCGCTGCTTGAAGACCAGCAGCATATCCTGTTGAGCATAATCGGAATCATCAAAGAAGAAAAGCCCGACTCTGTGCTTATCGCAGGTGATGTCTACGACAAGGCAGTTGCCTCGACAGAAGCTATCACTCTGTTCAACAGTTTCCTTGTGAGGCTGTCAGAGCTTGACACACAGGTCTTTATCATCAGCGGCAACCACGACTCTCCCGAAAGGCTCACCAGCTACAGCGAGCTGCTTATCGACTGCATTCACATTGCTCCCGTTTATGACGGCAGTGTCAGACCGATAATGCTGTCTGACGAGTACGGCGAGGTTGGCATCTATATGCTTCCGTTTGTAAAGCCCGCGCACGTCAGCCGCTATGCCGAGGGCGTGGAAATAAAAAGCTACACCGATGCGCTCGCTTGCGCGATAGATAAAATGGACATTGACGAGAACAGACGAAATGTGCTTATCACGCACCAGTTTGTCACGGGCGCACAGCGCACGGAATCGGAGGAGATCTCTGTCGGCGGTACGGACAATGTCGATGCAGGCGTGTTCGAGCCGTTTGACTATGTTGCGCTTGGACATCTGCACGCTGCGCAGAACTGCGGAAAGGAAACCGTTCGCTACTGCGGCACTCCGCTGAAATACTCGTTCTCGGAGGCAAAGCACACAAAGTCGGTCACAATAGTTGAGCTTTTGGAAAAAGGCAGCGTGAAAGTTCGCACGAAAGAGCTTGTACCGCTTCACGACCTCGTTGAGCTCAAAGGCAGCTATGACGAGATAACGAACAAAGCGTTCTATGACGGCACGACCTATCAGCAGGACTACACACACATCACCCTCACCGACGAGCAGGATATCCCCGATGCGATAGGCAAGCTGCGCACGATATACAGGCATCTGATGAAGCTTGATTATGACAATAAGCGGACTCGCTCAAGCGCGGAGATAACCGCGGACGAGAAAGCGGCTGAAAAGTCACCGCTTGAACTGTTCTCGGAGTTTTACGAAAAGCAGAACAACCAGCCGATGAGTGATGAACAGACAAGGTTCATAACAGAAATGATAGAAAAGACCTGGGAGGCGAAACAATGAGACCTATAAAACTTACAATGACCGCCTTCGGCACTTATGCAGAAAAGACCGTGCTTGAAATGGACAAACTCGGCAAGGGCGGGATATATCTTATCACAGGCGTGACAGGCGCAGGCAAAACCACGATTTTTGATGCAATAACCTATGCTCTTTACGGCGAAGCAAGCGGCGGCAACCGTGATGCAGATATGCTGCGTTCAAAGTATGCAGACCCCGAAACACCCACCGAGGTCGAGCTGGTGTTCACCTACGCAGACAAGGTCTACACCGTCAAGCGCAAGCCGAAATATATGGCACCCAAGCAGCGCGGTGAGGGAACGACCGAAAGACCCGCCGAGGCTGTGCTGACCTACCCTGACGGGCGTGTGGAGACAAGGAGAGACGATGTAAACAAATGTATCGAGCAGATAATGGGCATAACCTGCGCGCAGTTCAAGCAGATAGCAATGATAGCACAGGGCGATTTTCAGAAGCTGCTGTTTGCGCCGACACAGGAGAGAAAGAACATCTTCAGCAAGATTTTCGGCACGGGCATTTATTCTGTGCTGCAAGACAACATCAAATTGCAGGCAACAGACCTCGGCAAAAAGTGCGCTGCCAAGAAAAGCAGCCTCAGGCAGTACATCAGCGGCATCGTCACCGCACAGGACGAGCCTCTTTCCGTACTCGTTGATAAAGCCAAGACCGAGGGTCTGCCTTTTGACGACACGGTACAGCTGCTGGAAAAGCTGATCGCACAGGACAACGAGACTGCTGAAAAGAACCAAAATGCGCAGCAGCAAACCGCTAAACAGCTTGAGACCGTCAACACCGCACTGGGAAAAATCGAGATCCGTGAAAAAACTCTCGCTGCAATTGCGGCAGACAAGAACAATCTCGACAAGGAAAAAGTTCTTTCAGAGCAGCTGAAAAAAGAGCTTGATACACAGACAGCAAAGGTTCCCGAAACAGACGATATGGCAAAGCAGCAGGCAACGCTCGAAGCGGAGCTTGAAAGCTACGATGCTCTCGATGAGCTGCAAAAAGCTGTCATCAGTGCACAGAAAAAGCTGTCGGGCGAGAAGCAAAAGCTCGATAGAACAAAGCAGCAGCACAACGTCCTCAAAAAGTGCATAGAAGAAGACAAAGCACAGCTCAAAGGGCTTTCGGGTGCAGGCGAGAATCTTATCAGACTTGAAAACGAAAAAGAAAAAGCCGAGCAAAGAGAAAAAAAGCTGACCGATCTTGCCATTGCGGGAAGAACGCTTAGCAGCAAAAAGAGTGAGTTTGAAAAGCTGCGTGAAGAGTATACGCAGGCAGCAGCGAAAAGCGAAGCGTGCAGTGCCGAGTACACCGCAAAGAGTACCGCATTTTTCAACGAGCAGGCTGGTATCATAGCAAAGCAGCTGTCCGACGGCGAGCGCTGTCCGGTTTGCGGCTCGACAGAGCACCCGCACAAAGCCTCGCTCTCCGAAAACGCTCCCTCGCAGGACGACGTTAAGCGCGCCGAGCAGGCAAGAGCAGCCGCCGAAAAGGCTGCCGCAAAAAAGAGCGAGGACTGCAAAGCTGTTCGTGCGGAATACGACTTGCTGCTTGATGATTTCAAAAAGAAGGTAAAAGACCTTTGGGAAGAGGGAAAAACAGGTGTCAGCGCTGCGATAAAATCAGAGCTTGCCGAGATTAAAGAAAACAAAGCAAATCTTGACGCTGAAATCAAGGCAGAGCAGGAAAACATAAAGAGCAAAAATGCGTTTGAAAAGCGTATCCCCGAAAACGAGGGCGAGCTTGCAAGGCTGCAGCAGTCGCTCGAGGAGATTGAAAAGACCTGCGCTGCGCTCGGTTCTGAAATAGCCTCGCAGACAAAGCAGGCTGAAAAGCTGCAAGGCTCTCTGCGCTTTGCAAGCAAAAAGGACGCACAGGCACAGATAGAACTGCTTCGCCGTGAGATAACTGCGCGCAAGGCAGCGCTTGAAAATGCAGCTAAAAAGCATAACGATTCGCAGGGCAGGATAAAAGAGTTTACTGCCTCGATCAAGAGCCTGCAAGAGCAGCTTTCGCAGGACAGCGAACTTGACAAGGACAAGCTGAACGAACAAAAGCGTGAGCTTTCACAGCAAAGCGAAGAGCTTGCCACGCTCGCAAAGCAGATACACTCACGGCTTGAAACAAACAGGGCGGTGCTTGATAACATCACCGCTGTGTCAAGCGAACTGGGCAGCCTTGAAAAGCGTTACAGCTGGGTCAAGGCACTTTCCGACACCGCAAACGGCTCGATCAGCGGCAAGGAAAAGATAACGCTCGAAGCGTATATCCAGATGACCTATTTTGAACGCATAATCGCGCGGGCAAACACACGCTTTATGATGATGACGGGCGGACAGTTCGAGCTTGTGCGGCGCACGCAAGCCGAGAACAAGCAGACACAGAGCGGTCTTGACCTGGATGTCATTGACCACTATATCGGCTCAGTCCGCAGTGTCAAAACGCTCTCGGGAGGGGAGTCGTTCAAGGCTTCGCTCTCACTTGCACTTGGTCTTTCCGATGAAATACAGTCCTCCGCAGGCGGCGTAAAGCTTGAAACGATGTTTGTCGACGAGGGCTTCGGCTCGCTCGACAGCGACTCGCTGGAACAGGCAATGAACGCCCTTAACAGCCTTGCGGACAGCAACCGCCTTATCGGTATAATCTCGCACGTAGACGCACTCAAATCACGCATAGATAACCAGATAGTCATAACCAAAGACCCTGATGGAACAAGCCGCGCTGAAATACGCCTTGCCTGAAGCATGACCAAGCAAGCGCGAGTCTTGTTCGGTATCTGACCGTTAAAAAAGCCCGAAAGCATTATCGCTCTCGGGCTTGTGTTTTGAATATCTTTGTCATTCGTGCATCATATAATTTGTATCTCTGTCGATAATCCGCAGCATAGCTTGTGCAGGTACTGCATCAAACTGTGTACCTATATTGTTGACTATCTCGCTGCGTGCGACATCCTGCGGCAGATACTTACGGTAGCTGCGGTTTGAGGTCATCGTATCGTAGCTGTCGGCAACCGCGATTATCTTCGCGCTGAACGGTATGCGCTCGCCTGTCAGTCCGTCGGGGTAGCCCTTGCCGTCTATCCGCTCATGGTGATAGCGTGCGCCTATCGAAAGGTCCGGCATGCTTTGTATCTGTGAAAGGATATCATATCCGTAGATAGGGTGCTGCTTGATTATTTCATACTCCTCGTCAGTCAGCTTTGTCGTTTTGTTGATTATCGCATTGGGTATGCCTATCTTTCCGATGTCGTGCAAAAGCCCCATGTAATAGACATCCAACTGCTGCTGCTTTGACAAACCGAGTTCCTGTGCTATCATCATTGAATACATTGCTACGCGCAGAGAGTGACCGTTGGTGTATTTGTCCTTTGCGTCTATCGTGTGTGCAAGCGCTTCCATGACTTCCGTGGTAAGCGTTTTGATATGCTCTGTATACTGGGTTATCTCGTTTGCAAGAGCGCCGACATCGTATGCAAGCACGCCTATCTCGTTGCGCGTCTTTATCGCTTTCAAATGCTCCTGTGCAGCGGTGCTGTCCTTGTCATTCATATACTGCCTTACAGTCTTTTGCACGTTGGAAAGCGGTTTGATAGCGATACGGTTTATAAGTATCATCAGCAGCAGGCAGCATAGCAGCATTCCTGCAAGCATCAGTCCTGCCATCAACCATATCTGGCTTATAAGCTGTGAGTGGAAATCGTCCCAGTTGTAGTCTATCGCCAGGACGGCTTTCAGCTTGCCGTCATAGACCAGCGGCATGTAGCCTATGTAGTAGTTGCTGCCGCTGTCCCACTCGGCAGGCGCAATTTCAAAAGTGATACTGTCATTGTCTCCGTCAAGTATCTTTTTTATTGCAGGGTGGTCATCAATATCTATCTCCCACCTGTCACCGAGAACGCTGTTGTTGTCGTCTTCATTTTTTGCAGCCTCGTAGTATACAAAACCAAGGTCGTTATCACGAATATCAATGCACATCATACCGCCGTATTTGAAGATGTCGCTTTGGCTGTCAAACGTCACAGCCATAATATCGTATGTTGCCTTGGCAAGCTGGAGCTTTTCCTCCTGCGAAAAAGTATCTATCAGTTCATTGACGGTTTTGCCTTCGGCTTGTGCATGCTCGTTTATATCAAACAGTATGCTTTTGTCAGTCTGAAACGGTGAATCTTTTATTTCATCAATGTGCTGCTTGCTGTAATCAAAAAACCACGACATTACTTCAGGAAACGCTATCCTGCTGTTGATAGATATAAGGTCTCGCTCAATCATATCTTCTTTTGCAGTGAGAAATGTGTTTCGTGAGCTGCGGTATACAGCGATCGTTCCAAACACCATTACGATGATATAAAACAGCATAACGAGTGCAAGTATCTGCAAACGCAGACGGCGTTTTGTTTTCAATCCATACCCCTGCCTTTCTGATTTGTATTGAAAAAAGCTGCTGCATTGATTATAACCGAAAGCCGAGGCTTTGTCAACACAAAGCCACAATTATGCAAAAAGCCCGAAAGCGATTTTTTATTCACTCTCGGGCTTAAGTATTGCCTGTATGCTCTAATCTGCTTTGTAGTATTCGCCCAGCCACTCGTCAAGCATATCGGGAATGAACTGATAGTGGTGCGTTTCGTACAGCTTGTATTTTACATCTGTGCCGTGTTTTTCAAGTCTGTCCTTGAGTGCGGCAAGACCTTCGAGCGTTGATGGGTGTCCGTTAAAGCTGCTTGCGTAGTCAGAATCCTCAAGACTTCCTGCGCACAGGAAAACCTTTTTGCCCAGCCTGTCGTTTCTGTCCCAGCAGCCGTAGTCGCTCTCGACCGACTTTGAGTCATAGCTGTCCTGTTCGTATGTTGCCCAGAATACAGGGCTTCCGATTATGTAAGCCGAGAACGGCTGGTTTTCGTACTTATCAGATGTCATCAGCGCACAGTGCGCAAAAACACCGCCGTCTGAATGTCCGTAAAGGGTCGACCTTGTGCAGTCGATACTGAAATTCTCCGAGATATACGGCATAAGGTCGTCAGTAATGAAATCCACAAGCCCTGTACGCTTGTTCACAAGATAGTTCATGCGCAAGCCCTCGTTCCTGCCGTCATAATGATAGCCGTAACCGAGCGTTACAATGATCGCATCCTGCGCCTTGCCCTCGTCCATTTGCTTTGTCAGGCGAAGCGCATCGCCGAAGCGGTAAACTCCGTCGGTCATAAACAGCACAGGGTAAGCCTTGCTCTTGTCATAGTTCTTTGGCAGCACAACGTGAACGAGAAACTGTGTGTCAAGCTGCTCGTCGTAAATGTCTATTTCTTTGATGCGTTCTTTGAGCTGCTGCGCACTCTCGCGGTCAAACTCCCAGCCGCTTCGGTAGTCTATATATGGGTCATACCCGCCGTAGTTCACACTCTGCCCGCTGCTCTGGGGAACTGTTTCATATGTATTGTCTGCAAGTGCCTGCCTTATCAGCTTTGCCTGTTTTACAGCCGATTCCGCCTGCTCGCTGCTGTTGCCGCTGCTCAAACTGAAATTTTTCAGCCAGTCGAGATACTCTGCAAAGTTATTTACCTTGATAGTGTTCTGCTTTTCGGGATCTTTTTTGTCAGCAACCGAAAACTCCGCAGGACCGTCGCTCTCGGCGAAATTTTGCAGTATCATCGCATCTGCCGTAGAAGGCTGTCCGTCGATGTATGCAGTCAAAGGATAAGAATGCTCAGTATAAGTGCCTTTTTGCTCATCATACTGCTGCTGTGTGATAAATCCTTGTTCCAGCGACATTTTCAGGTTTTCCTGATACTCCTGCTCGCTCACAGTGTGAAAGACGATGCCAACCTTGTGCTGCTCGCTGTCATCGCCCTTTGCCTCGTCAAGCAAAGTCAGTCCGTGCATATTCACACGATGTTTTTCAGTCTCCGTCATTTTGTTTGTAAGCTTTGTCGGTTCAGCTTTTTCGGCTGATGATGAAACGCTGCTGCTTGCAGCCTCACCTTTTGACGAACTGTCACCGCACGCCGACATACCCGCCAGCATCACAATAGCCGCTGCGAGTGCCAATAGTTTTTTCATTTGTTCCAACCCCTGTTTTTCATATTGTATTTTCTCAACAATCAAAGACTAACAACGCAAGATGAAAATTGAGTGACAGACAGCTGAAAAATTATGTTAAAACATTGAAATTATGATTTGCTTCGCTCTCGGGGTTTTGTTTGCGCCTATTCGTTTCGCACAAGCTCTGCCGCGGTACCTGACCGCCGCTCGCTCTTTGTGCCTGCGCCGAGTTGTTTGTACGTCCTTACAATAAGTATCAGCGCAACTGCAAATGTCAGAATGTCCGACACGGGCATTGAGTAAAGCACACCCTCAAGCCCGAAAAAATATCGGAAGAACAAGTGCAAATCCGACACCGAAAACTATTTCCCTTATCATTGAAAGTATGGTCGATTCAGCAGCCTTTCCCATCGACTGCAAAAAGATAAAGCAAGCCTTGTTCACGCACGCAAAAATCATCATGCACAGATAGATGCGAAATGCGTGCATCGCAAAATCGGTGTAGTAGCTGCTCTCGTTTGCAGCGCCGAAAATGCCGATAAGCTGCCTGGGGAACAGCTCCACTATGATAAGAGCCAAAGCACCTACGCTTGCTTCCGCTGTCAGCAGCCTTGTGAACAGCTCACGCACACGCCCTTTCAGTCCCGCACCCATGTTGAATCCGACAATGGGTATACAGCCTGCCGCCATTCCGACAACTATTGATATTACTATCTGAAAGAATTTCATCACGATACCCACTACCGCCATAGGTATCTGTGCGTATTGTTCCTGCCCGAAAACAGCGTCCATCGCTCCGTATTTGCGAATCATATTGTTTATCGCCGCCATTGCCGCCACAAGTGCTATCTGCGAAAGAAAGCTCGTGATACCAAGTGCAAGCGTTTTTCTTGCGATAATGCTGTCGAGTTTCAAGTCATGCCTTGACGGCTTGACCAGCTTCATGTTCAGCAGATACCATATCGCCAGCACCGCCGTTGCAACCTGTCCGATAACAGTCGCGACAGCCGCACCCATCATACCCCATTTGAACCCGAAAATGAAGATAGGGTCAAGTATCAGATTTATCAGCGCACCTGCAAGTGTTGAGAACATAGCGAATTTCGGGCTGCCGTCCGCGCGTATCACGGGGTTCATAGCCTGCCCGAACATATAAAAGGGGATACCCAGAGTGATGTAGAAAAAATACTCCTTTGAGTGCCTGAATGTCTCGGGATTTACCCTGCCGCCGAACATTGAAATGATGCTGTCGCTGAAAATAAGATATAGCGCGCAAAGCATCACACCGCATATGACCGTGAGAATGATCGAGTTGCCAACGCTTTTTCGCGCCTTGTCGCTCTCACGCTTGCCAAGACTCAGGCTCACGAATGCACAGCAGCCGTCACCTATCATAACAGCAATAGCCAGAGCTATGACCGTCAGCGGAAAGACGACCGTGTTTGCGGCGTTCCCGTAGGAGCCGAGATACGAAGCATTTGCAATGAATATCTGATCCACGATGTTGTAAAGCGCCCCCACAAGCAGCGAGATGATACAAGGTACAGCGTATTTTCTCATCAGTCTGCCGACAGGCTGGTGTCCTAAAAAAGAATTTGTGCTTTGTTCCATTTTATTATCCTCCAAAAAATAAAGCGTGAAGCGAAAGCCGGATTTATGCTTTACGCCACACGCTTGTTAGTTTATTTTAGTTTATCGTGTCAAAATACGACCCGACGGGAGCGCTGCTGTACTGCTTGATTATCCTGATGATAACAGAGCCGTCAGGCTGCGCCGTCTCCTCAAGTATTTTGTATTCTCCGCCGCCTTTTTCAAGAGAGGCTTTGTAATTTCTTATCTCGTCCTGTATAAGCCCGACAGCGTAGTCGTGGTCGGTGTCCTCCTTGAGCATAAAATGCAAGGTCTGACAGATACATGCTTGCTTGACTCTTTTCATAGATATGCACCTCCAAAAAATAAAACGGGCAGCAAATAACCGGACTTACGCAGTGATTTGCTACTCGTTATGTATTTAGTATATCACTTTTTTCACTACATTTCAAATGGTGATTTTGCACAAAGTTTTTCGCTTTCTGATATGGTCTGCTCCGACTAAAAGTGCATCGCTATCGGACTTTGTTATATCTATCCATTTTGGGCATGTTCTGTGACCGAACTGGTATTTACAGTTCGTTGTGCTTGTACTGCGTTCCCCAAGTCTGCATCGCATCAAGTATCGGGCGGAGCGTTTTGCCAAGCTCACTAAGCGAATACTCCACTCTCGGCGGCACCTCGGCATAGACCGTGCGGATCACGATACCGTCACTCTCCATAGACCTCAGGCTCTCTGTCAGCACCTTCTGGCTGATACCTTCGAGGGATTTTTGCAGCTCATTGAATCGCCACGGACGGACGAGCAGATTTCTCAGTATCAGCAGTTTCCATTTGTTGCCGATAAGCTGTACAGTAGTTGCAACAGGGCAGTCGGGCAGTTCTTCTTTTTTCAGCACAGCGCACCTCCAATAGTTTCAAATTGAATGTTGCATACATTATAGCATATTACACTGCAAATTGCAAGCACTTGGGTTCATAAATTGTTTACAAGCGTTTGGAAGGCGCAGCTGCGCAATAGTTACTTTTTTGTAACTGAGGCACAAAAAAGTGCGTACTTGTGTGTTCCTCGGCGGTGTGTTATAGTGATAACAACAGGAAACCCTGTATCCAAAAAATAAGGAGGAAAAAACAATGAGTGAAATGCTGAAAAGAGTAGCTGCTTTCGGCGGCGAAAACAGTGCCTGCGGTACAGCCGATCCGAAGGACGCTCCCGCATTTCAATCTTGGAGTAAATCCGATTTTCCGTGAGGTCTATGAGGTCGGCGCACAAGCCGGACCGAAAGGTTTTATTGTCGGTGAGGACTGTATCGGCTGTGAAACTTGTGTTTCCGTCTGTCCGCAGAGGGCGATAGATATGCAGGAAGGTAAGGCTTTTATCCGTCAGCAGAATTGTCTGCATTGTGGGAACTGCTTTGAGAATTGCCTTGTTCAGGTGATAAGGAGGGTTTGAAATGGAACTGTTAGAGCTGATGAAATACCGCCGTTCAATACGGAAATACACCGACAGGCAAGTATCGAAAGAAGATCTGCAAAAGATAATTGAGGCAGGCGTATACGCTCCGAATGCAGGCGGCGGACAGCGAAGCATAATCGTTGCCGTGCACAATAAAGAGCTTGCAAAGCAAATAGGTGTTATGAACCTTGCAAGGCTTGACCGTTCAATGCTGATAGGCGGATATGTTTCAAAGGAACAGCCCAGTGTTATTGACGATAAGAATATCAAGAACGGCTTTTACGGTGCGCCGACAGTCTGCATCATTTTAACGCCGAAAAACTTTCTGTATGCTGTCCCCGATGCGTTCTGCTGCGCCGAGAATATGGTGCTGCAAGCCACAGAGCTCGGGATAGCCTCGTGTATAACTGCAAGAGCCGAGGAGACTTTCGATAATGAGATGGGCAGAGAGCTGCTGAGCAAATGGAATATCCCTGATAATTTCATTGCAAGGGCGTTTGTCCTGCTTGGTTACTGCGAGGGGGAATACCCGAAAGAAAAGCCCAGACGTGAGGGACGAATTGTCATCATAGATGAGGATGAGGGTGAGTGAGAATGAATACAGCAAATAATACAACAACACAGACAGAGCGATTGAAAAAAGAGATACAAACAGCAGATGCTATTGTGATCGGTGCAGGTGCAGGGCTTTCCACGGCTGCTGGCTTTACCTATTCGGGAGAACGCTTCGAGCAGTTCTTCTCGGACTTTGAGAAGAAGTACGGCTTTCACGATATGTATTCGGGAGGCTTTTTCCCGTTTGAATCGCCCGAGGAAATGTGGGCTTACTGGTCACGCTTCATCTGGTGCAACCGCTATATGGATATCGACAACGGCACATACAAAACGCTTTTTGAGCTGATGAAAGACAAGAACTATTTTGTTATCACCACCAATGTTGACCACCAGTTCCAGAAAGCAGGCTTTGACAAGCAAAGGCTCTTTTACACACAGGGTGATTACGGACTGTTCCAGTGCTCCGAGCCGTGTCACGATGCGACCTACGACAATGAGGAGATAGTTAAGGATATGCTTGAATTCCGGCAGGATATGAAGATACCCGCTGAGCTTATTCCGAAGTGCCCCAAATGTGGCAAGCCGATGACAATGAACCTGCGAAGCGATGATAAGTTCGTCGAGGACGAGGGCTGGCACGCAGCAGCGGAGAGATACAACGATTTCCTGCAAACTCACAGAGGAAAGCATATCCTGTTTCTGGAGCTTGGCGTGGGCTATAACACACCCGTTATCATCAAGTATCCTTTCTGGGAAATGACAGCCGATAACCCAAAAGCAGTCTATGCCTGCCTGAATTTCGGTGAGGCAGCTGTACCCGACGGGTTAGCACAGCAGAGCATTATCATCAATGGTGATATCCGACAGGTGCTGTCTGAAATCAAATAGATCTTATGAAAAAGAAAAGGGCGATAGCTTACTTGTGTGTAAGTTATCGCTCTTGTTTTGTATTCAAATCACCACCAGCAAAACAGGCTCTTTCCGAGGTCAAGGGCATACAGCTCATTCATCTCGCTGTCGGTCAGCGAAAAGTCGAGTATATCAAGGTTTTCTCTCATACGCTCAATATGTGTTGACTTGGGGATAATTATAATATCCTGCTGATAAAGGAAACGCAGCCCGACCTGTGCAGCGGTATTCTCCATAGATTACACCTCTTTTTGAGATTAGCTCTTGCCTTAATTATAGTGTATATTGAATATTTCGTTCAGACTTTTGTCCCAAGCTTATAGGCTTCCTGCAATTTAGGATTTACGTCTATTTCTCCGATTTCCGTAACACCGCCGCAGAACAGAGTGCCGACCAGCTTTGCCTTTTCAAAGCATTCTACCCAGCCCTCTATTCCTGAGAAAGCTCTTTGCGGAACATAGTCCTCATCTTCTGCAGCAGTTGCAAGTGCGTACACTTCGCGGAACTGATAGTCAGAGGGATAAAGCGGATTTGCCCTGTCGAGCATTGTTTTCAGCGCACCGCTCATTTCATAGTAATAGATCGGCGTTGCAAACACCAGCACATCTGCATGAAGCATCTTCTCACGTATAGCATCAGCATCATCGTGCATAAAGCAGCGTTTTGTTTTCTGACAGGCTAAACAGCCGACACAGAATCTTATTTCCTTATCACGAAGAGAAATGACCTCTGCCTCATGTCCTGCCGCCTTTGTTCCGTCAGCAAAGCAAACAGCAAGCTGTTCGGAGTTGGAGTTCTTACGCAGACTTGATGAAATAATAAGCACTTTCTTGCTCATAAGCAAATTCCTTTCTGTTACCAGTTTTCATATCGCTGTCCCGTGTGCAGCTGCGCCATTTTTTTCATTTCCGTATCAGTCAGCTCAAAGTCGAAGATACTGTAATTTTCAAGTATATGATTTGGATTCTGAGAACCGGGTATCGTTATATACCCAGCCTGCAGATGCCAGCGAAGTATTATCTGCGCCGAGGTCTTGCTGTGAGCCTGTGCAATATCTCTGATCGTTTCATTACCGAATAGCTCTTGTGTATGTCCCCTGCCGCCGAACGGATACCACGATTCCACAACCGTACCGTACCTGGCAATATCCTTTTGGAACTGCGTATTCTGATAAAACGGGTGATTTTCATTCTGCACCACCGCAGGCTTGATGTCACCTTCTGATATAACACGCTCATATTCTTCAAGGGTATAGTAATTTGAAATACCGATCGACCGCAGCTTGCCGTCCTTTACACCCTGGCACAAAGCCTTGTAGACATCTGTATCATTTTTGCCCGATTGGTGTATCAGCATCAGATCAATATATTCAAGTCCGAGCCGCTGCAGAGAATCATCAATAGAACTGTATGCTCGGTCATAGTTTGACGGCATTACTTTCGTGGTGACAAAGACCTGTTCACGGGTGATGATACCATCAGCTATCGCCTTTTTTATACCCTTGCCCACACCTGTTTCGTTGCCGTAATACTGCGCCGTGTCGATAAGCCTGTAACCGTATTTCAGGGCTTCGTAGACAGAGTTTTCTGCGGTATCATCGTTTTGAGTCCATGTGCCAAGACCAATGATTGGCATTTCATAACCGCTGTTGAGCATAACTGTCTTTTTACTGAAATCAAACTTGGGCAGCTCGCCTGATGAAGAATACTGCTGTTGTGAACTGCCGTTATTATAGCTTGTATCAGTCGTTTTAGCCGAGCTTGAACCGCAGGCAGTCATAAATAATGCTGACATAATTATCACCGCAATTTTTTTCATACTTTTCATAGCTTTATTTCAAATACTCGTTATAGAACGCTGCGATCTTGTCAAATGGGATAGCACCCGTCTCACCGCCGTCATAAAGGTCGGTGTGTGATGCTCCCTCGATAACAAGCAGCTGCTTATTGTCGGCGTACTTGCTGTCTTTCGTCATATTCTCATAAGCGTCTTTACCGAAGTAGAATGAATGTGCTTTGTCGCCGTGCATTATCATCACAGCGGAGCGTATCTCATTTGAGTATTGCAGTATCGGCATATTGATGAACGACAGTGAGGAGGTGATATTCCAGCCGCCGTTTGAGTTGAGAGAACGAGGGTGATAACCTCTCTCGGTTTTGTAATAAGCGTGGTAGTCCTTTACAAAGAAAGGAGCGTCCTCGGGAACAGGGTCTATAACGCCGCCGCCAAGCTCATACTCACCCGACTGATAATCTTTGATACGCTGGGCATTCATTGCGACCTTCTTCGCATAACGCTGGTCAGCACTGTCCTCGCCGTCAAAATAGCCCTTTGCGGTCACTCTTGTCATATCGTACATTGTGGAAGCGACAGTCGCCTTGATACGTGTGTCCATAGCTGCTGCATTTATCGCCATTCCGCCCCAGCCGCAGATACCGAGGATACCGATACGCTCAGCATCAACATTTTCCTGAACAGAAAGGAAATCAACGGCTGCCGAGAAATCCTCCGTATTGATGTCGGGAGAAGCCACATAGCGTGGAATACCGCCGCTTTCGCCCGTGAATGACGGATCAAAAGCGATAGTCATGAAGCCAAGCTCTGCAAGTGTCTGCGCATACAGACCGCTGCACTGCTCTTTTACTGCACCGAACGGTCCGCTGACAGCTATCGCAGGCAGCTTTCCGCTTGCGTTCTTCGGTGTATACATATCAGCGGCAAGAGTGATACCGTAGCGGTTGTGGAAAGTTATCTTCTTGTGGTCGACCTTGTCGGACTTTGGGAAAGTCTTGTCCCATTCAGATGTTAAAGTCAGCATTTCGTCTTTCATTTCAGACACCTCCTAAGTTTTTTTCATTATACCATAGTAACTATAATATGTAAAATGCTTATTCTGAATAAGTGGTTATTCATTGTGTGTATGGTAAAGCTCACGCTTGAAAAAGTACATCATCAGATAAAGTATCAGGTACTCTCTGTTCACGGACAGCATAGCCCTTTAACTATTATGTTGTATGATATGCCTGAATTGCAGGACTTGAGCATTGACTATTACAAGTTGTTTGTGTATAATAATAGCTGTAAAGATTCATTCAAGGAGAAGAATTTATGAAAATATCATTAGCTTCTGTCCCTTTTTCAACGGACATTTCGGATATGCTTGAGTTCATAAAAGCAAGCATTGTAAAGGCATCACAGCAACATTCAAGAATAATCTGTTTTCCCGAAGCCTGCATACCCGGAATGCGTGGGATAGGTATTGAGATACCTGATGTTGATGCGAACGTTTTGGAAGAGCATCTGAAAACGGTTTGTGAAATGGCAAAGGAAAACGCTATAAATGTCATTCTGCCAATGGAATACTTTTTTGATGACAAAAGCAACAGATCTGCTCGCACAAAGATGCCGCATAGAGCTGTATGACTAACAAGCAAGTGCATTAAAGGTATAATGATAAATAATAAATAACTCGGAGGTTTGCAAAATGAAAGTTGGAGTTATAGGGTATGGCAGTATGGGGAAGATGCTGTTGTGGAAGTTTTCGCAGGAAGGAAAAATCGACAAAGAAAACCTGTTGGTATCAAACAGAACTCCCGAAAAGCTGAATGAAGCAAAGGACATCGCCGTTATCGCAGCTGACAACAAAGAGCTTGCGCAGAAAGCGGACATTGTGTTTATCTGCGTCCGCCCGGTCGACATTAAAGCGGTGCTTGAAGAAATCAGAGAAGTCTTGAAGCCCGATGCGCTGATAGTTTCACTTAACGGAAATATATCGTTTGAAATTATCCACAAGGTCATTGGAAACAAGACAGCAAAGGTGATACCGAGTCTGACTGCGGAGATTGGCAGGTCACAAACATTGGTCTGCTATGATGCGGATGTAACAGAGAATGATAAAGCAAACCTGAAAAAACTTCTTGGGTGCATAGGCACAGTGATAGAACTCCCAGAAAATGAAATAGGTATGGGTTCAGAGCTTGTCAGCTGTATGCCGGGTTTTATCGCATCTATATTTGATGTTATCTGCACATCTGCACAGGCGCACACAGCTATCCCGAAAGAACAGATAATACGAATGGTTCTGTCAACAATGAGTGCAGCAGGGGAGCTTATGCTCCAAAAAGAAATGACATTTGAAGATGTCGTGAGCAGAGTTGCCACAAAAGGCGGGATAACACAGGAGGGTACAAGCGTGATCTATGACGGGTTCCCACAGGTATCCGACCTTTTGTTTGAAAAGACACTGGAGAAAAGGCGCCTTATCTCGCAGGCGGCAGAGAAATCTTTTTAGAAATGCGTACAGGCACAGGCTTTGAATGTAAAGTGATGTAAAAAACAATAGATTTTTGATATGCCAAAGCAGGCAAAGGAGGATACCATATGCCAGAGCAGGCAAGGCGAGGCTTTATGCCGACTGATAAGCGCGATTTCGCAGAGAAGGCGCTGCCCGTGCTGCGAAAAGCCGCGCAGGAGATATACTTTCTTATCAACCGAGGGTATCCCGTCACAAGCACAACGAGATTTGTCGGTGACCGCTATCAGCTTTCCGAGCGCCAGCGGCTTGCACTTGCACGCACTGTCTCGCCCCAAAGCAGCATACTTTCACGCAAGAGCCGTCAGGTGCAAAGCATAAGCGGCGAGACAGTTTTCATCGACGGATTCAATGTGCTTATCGGGCTGGAGATAGCTTTTTCAGATTCAATGCTGTTTAAGTGCATGGACTCGACTGTCAGAGACCTCGGCGGGCTGCACGGAACATACAGACTGATACCGCAGACCGATCTTGCGATAAAGGCTTTGCTGCGCTCGCTGAACGAGCTTGGACCGAGCAAAGCGGTGATATATCTTGACAAGCCTGTGTCCAATTCGGGCAGACTGCGCCAGCGTATACTTGACCTCTCGCAAGAGAAGGACATCAGCTTTGAGCTTGAGGTATGCATGCACGAGCAGGTGGACAGCATTCTCAAAACAAAGCCGCTGATAGCTTCCGCCGATGCGATAATACTTGACGAATGCGGTGGCTGGTTCAACCTTGCAAAGTATATCGTCCAAACGCAGATAGGGCAGTATGATTATGTGGATATTATCCCGCACGAAACTGATTGAGCAGCTGGAATGACAAATCATAATATGTAAAGGTTATTTGTTTCAAATCGACACTTTTGAACAAGCGTGTTGTTCATTTATGTTTCCTTCAATGTTACAATGAGATCAACAAATAACAAGGAGGTAACCCGAATGAATACGGATAAAACTTATGCAGAAAAGATCGCGAGCGAGTACGCTCCAAAAGAAACGAGAAAGGTCGTTGCACTGAAAAAGCTGGATAAGCGTGCCAAAGCCCCGGCAAATGTATTTGCATACACATTTGGCATCGTAATGGCGCTTCTTCTTGGTGTCGGGATGTGCCTGTCGATGAACGTCATCGGCGGCGGTGGGACACTCTTTATGATAGTTGGGGTGATCATCGGAATTATCGGCATCGCCGGAGTATCCGTCAATTACCCTATTTACAGAAGGATACTGGATAATTCAAAGAAAAAGTACTCTGCGGACATCATTGCACTTGCAAAAGAGATCGCAGAAGAGTAGGAGATATTATGAATAAGCAGGAGAGTAAATATCAGAAAACAGCATTGCTCATGGACGAAGCTCTCCTGCTTTTGCTGGAGAATAAGGATTACGATCGTATCACGGTCAAGGAACTTTGTGAAAAGGCGGGCGTAAACCGCACAACCTTTTATCTTCACTATGAAAGCATGAACGATCTTCTTGAGGAAACGGTAGCAATGATCAATAAAAGATTTACAGGTTCACTTTCCGGCATCGATAAAGGTGATCCTTCAAAGGAAGTTCTGACAAGCGAAAAATACCTCAGACCATACCTTGAACTGATCAAAGAAAACAAACGGGCATACAGAGTTGTCCGACACAAAGAAAACCTGTTCAACACTCGCCAAGCGTTTGAAGGATTGTACAAAGCTGTTTTTTCACCTGCACTCACACATTTCGGAGTCAGCGAGAAAGACAAAAAATATGTATTTGCTTTTTATACGCAGGGAACCATAGCTATTATCGGAGAATGGCTGGACGGAGACTGTCAGGATGATGTGGATATGATCATCGGACTTATAATGAAACATACTTTAGTCTATGAAAACAATCAACAGGATTAAAACGTTTTATCACGAAAAGAATATAAAATACTATGCTTCGGTCACCGGAACTTTTGCAATGGGTACGCTGCACCTTGCCGCAACAGTCATGCATTTTTCGTGGCTGACTTTCAACTATTGCCTGTTTTCGTATCTGCTTGTACTGATCAGATTACTTTTGACTTATATGGACACAAAGCTCGTAAAGCGCAGACTGTTTCTTGTGGGTGCAGTTTCTCTCGCAGTGCTTGTGATACCTATGACGGTCGCTATGGTTAAAACGATCAGAGAAAAGGACGCACCGGTATATTTCTTTTTCTGGATGATATATCTTTATGCGACATACGGAACAGTAAAGTTTATAATTGCAATCAGAACACGTCACAAAGCGAGAAAGAACGGCGATGTATGTAATGGTGTCTTATCTTGGATAACGCTTGTTTCAGCGCTTTATACTATGCAAATGATGGAGTTTGCACTCATTGCAACTTTTGACACTTCAAGATCCAGATCAATGATGATCATGCAGTACCTTACGCATGGAGCGATCCTTATTTTTACTTTGTTTATTATTGTGCATCTGATCACAGCATTTATAAAAGCCGGAAATAAAACATATTGATAAATCACTGCTGTGAAAAATGAAGAAAAAGTTTCCCTGACCTCTTGACAAATCGGAAATTTGCGTGTATACTTGTCACATATTCTATGAAAGGATGGTGAACACCATGACAAAATATGAATTTTCAAAACAGATACCACAAACGAATATCAACAGATTTAAGCATGGAGTTTGCCCGAATAGTTCAGCCATGTGCTGACACTTTGCGTACCTGAAATAATTTCGCACTCCTTGTGGAGTGCTTTTTTTGTGCTGATAAGCAGGCGCACGGGCAGACCGAAAGAAAGGAAAAAACTATGATCGCATTAAACGGAAAGTACAACTCGGCAAAGGTCTTCACCGATGTCATCGATCAGGTCGCCGTGTCGCAGATAATCGAGCTTTGCAATCAGCCCATGAGCGAGGGCGCAAGCATCCGCATCATGCCCGACGTCCACGCGGGTGCAGGCTGCACTATCGGCACAACGATGACCATTACCGATAAGGTCGTTCCCAACCTCGTGGGAGTCGATATCGGCTGCGGAATGGAGACTGTAAAGCTGAAAGAAAATCACATCGAGCTGCAAAAGCTCGATAAGCTTATCTATGAAAAGATACCCTCGGGCTTTGCTGTCCGCTCAAAGCCTCACAGATACTCGGAAAAGACAGACCTCACGCAGCTTTACTGCTATGATAAGATAAACCCCGACAGAGCGCTTTGCAGCATAGGCACTCTCGGCGGCGGCAACCATTTTATCGAGGCGGATAAGGGCGAGGACGGCAGCATTTATATCGTTATCCATTCAGGCTCGCGCCACCTCGGTGTAGAGACTGCAAAGTACTATCAGAACGAGGCTTACAGACGCCTCAACAAAAGCTCCGACAAGGAAATTGGTGAGCTTATCGAGCGCCTTAAAGCCGAGGGAAAGCAGAAAAATATCCAGTCGGAACTGCGCAAGCTCGAAAACACCAAGACCACCGGCGTTCCCAAGCAGCTTGCATACTGCGAGGGCGAGCTGTTCGAGCAGTATATCCACGATATGAAGATAGTCCAGCAGTTCGCTATGCTCAACCGCCAGGCGATGATGGACGAGATAATCAAGGGTATGCACCTTCACGTGACCGAGCAGTTCACGACTGTCCACAACTATATTGACACGGACGAAATGATACTGCGAAAGGGCGCTGTCTCGGCGAAAGCGGGCGAAAAGCTGCTTATCCCCATCAATATGCGTGACGGCAGCCTTATCTGCAAGGGCAAGGGAAACCCCGACTGGAACTGTTCCGCACCCCACGGCGCAGGCAGACTTTTGTCACGCTCGCAGGCAAAGCAAAGCTTCACCGTCAGCGAGTTCAAAAAGCAGATGCAGGGCATCTATACCACCTCTGTCAATGCGCAGACGCTTGACGAGTGCCCTATGGCGTACAAGTCGCTTGAGGACATCGTGGGCAATATCGGCGACACCGCAGAGATAACCGAGGTCATTAAGCCTATCTACAACTTCAAGGCAGGTGAGGAGGGATGACAAAGTTTGTCCCTTACGAAAAGCGCAGCAAGAAAGAGCGTAAAAAGATAGATGCTGTCAAGCGCCGTGACTGGAACGGAGTCGACCCTTCTACAAAGACTATCCCAAGCAAAAAGAACGTCCACGTGCGCAAACCAAAGCACCCGACAGGTTATGACGAAGCCTGAGGAGACGTGCTGAAATAAGATTCTGCATTGCCCTTCGCCGCAAAGACGGAGGGCATTTTGCTGCTTTACCGCATTTATTCTAAAATACCGGTGTTCCAAAACAAAAAGAAGCCGGTCTCCCGACTTCTTTTCTCTTATTGCTTTACCGCTCATACGCTGTGACTGCTTATCTTCCAGCCGGATGCTTGCTTGCGCTCACCTATGAACCGTCTGTAGATACCCTCCTCGTTCATCAGCTTACTGTGGCTGCCTTGCTGAACTATCTTTCCGTGGTCTATCACGAATATCTGATCTGCATTCTCCACCGTTTTCAGCCTGTGGGCTATCATAATGACTGTCTTTTCCTTTGTAAGTCTGTCTACTGCTTTCATCAGCAGGTTTTCGTTTTCAGGGTCAACATTCGCGGTCGCTTCGTCCAGGATAATTATCGGAGCGTCCTTCATAATGGCTCTTGCTATGGAGATGCGCTGCCGCTCGCCGCCCGAAAGGCTTGCGCCGCCCTCTCCGATAACGGTGTCGTAGCCGTCGGGAAGTGCCATGATAAAATCATGACAGCAGGCAGCCTTTGCAGCCTCTATAACATCTTCTCTGCTTGCGTCGGGCTTTCCGAAACGGATATTGTTTTCCACCGTGTCGCTGAAAAGATACACGTTCTGAAATACAAAAGCGAAATTCCTGATCAGACTGTCATAGCTGTACTCTCTGACATCCGTCCCGCCCAGAAGCACCTGTCCGCTGTCAACGTCCCAGAAACGTGCGAGCAGCTGGGTGATAGTTGTTTTTCCGCCTCCCGACGGTCCCACAAATGCGGCTGTGGACCTCTGGGGTATCTCAAAGGAAACATTGTCTATTATTTTTCTTTTGTCATATGAAAAATCCACATTTCTGACTGACAGGGACATATCTTTCGGCTCAAGTTCTTTTCCGTCGATGTCCATAGTGGGCGACGAAAGTGCCTCACTGGCTTTGTCAACGCAGTTTTCAATAGTCCTTGTAAGACCGTTGAATGCGCCTACCTGGTCAAGCGACTCAAATATCATAAACGAGCATATTATCATCATCACCGCGTATACAAGACTCATCGAACCGTTCAGATAAAACGATATGCTCATAAGTATCATAACTACGCCCGAGAGCTTGTTGAGTATGCTCAAAAGGAACATAGCGACCTCATACACCGTTTCCATACGGGTGCTGTACTTGGTAAATTCGTCTATAGGCTCATCTACATTCGTGATGCTTTTGCCGAAAAGGTCGTAGTTTCTTATCTCTGCTATGCCTCTTACATACTCCAGTATCCTTGATACCATCTTGTCCTGCGCCTTGACCGCAATATCCGAATCCTTGCTCTGCGCGCGTATCATAAGCTCTGTCCCGATAAGGTAAATGATCATTGTAGCTATCGCCACAAGACCTATCCATATATTAAAAAAGAGCATAAAGGCAACAATGACAAGAGTTGTGATGATACCTTTTGTGACCACCATTACGCACCTTGTTGCTATGCCCGAAAGGTTTTCCATAGTGTTTGTAGCTATCGAGGTGACCTTGCCCAGTCCCTCGCTGTTAAAATAGCCCATAGGAACATAGCGCAGATGTTCGGCGATCTCCAGTCTCTTGAAGGAAGAGGTATTGTAGCCGCCTCTGGTTTGCAGCATTGTGGTCTTCATAGATACTACCGTCTGAAGTATGATAGATGCAGCGATGATGCCCGCCGCAGCAAAAGCGGTCTTTTTGGACAGTCCGCCCTCGAGTATCGCCTTTATCACCACATAGACCGCAGGTATCCTCAATGCGATGAACAATGCGTTGAACACGCCTAAAAAGATAGAAAGGTAAAACTGCCTGCGTTCTTTTTCGCCGCAGAAATCAAAGAACTTTTTCAGTGTGCGGTACATTATGCCTCCTCCTTTCTTGCTGCAATGTGGTTTTCCCACATACTTGCGTAAAGCGGGCTGCTTTTTAACAGCTCCTCCTGTGTTCCCGCAGCTTCGACCGTACCGCCGCTGATAAGGAATATCCTGTCTGCATCAGCTATCGTAGACAGCCTGTGTGCGATAACTATCAGTGTTTTTCCTGCACTCAGGCGTGAGAGCGCGCTCTGTATCACCGCCTCGCTCTCGGGATCGGTGTAGCTGGTGGCTTCGTCAAGGATAACTATGGGAGCGTCCTTGAGCATTGCCCTTGCTATGCAGATGCGCTGCCGTTCGCCGCCCGAAAGATGTCCTCCCGAGCCTCCGCAGATAGTCTGATAGCCGTTTTCAAGCGACATTATGAAGTCGTGACAGCCGCATTTGCGTGCAGCCTCCATAACCTCCTCATCCGTTGCACCGTCTTTTCCCATGCGTATGTTATCCATTACCGTCTGGTCGAAAAGATAGTTTTCCTGCGATACATAGGCTATGTGCTTGTTATACTCCGCAAGCGGCATATCCTTGATGTTCACACCGCCGATCCTTATCTCTCCGCTGTCTGCGTCCCACAGAGAAGCAATAAGTCTTGCGACAGTCGATTTGCCAGAACCTGACGGTCCTACAAGTGCGTTTACCGTCCCGTCGGCTATCTGCATATTTATCCCGTGGAGAACCTCTGTGTCCTTGTAGGAAAAATGAACGTCTTTAAGAGAAATGCTGTGGTCTTTCGGAACCTCGCGGCTGCTTTCGGGGCGCACCATATCCTTTTCGTCCATTACATCAGCCATATCGCTGATTATCTCTCCGACCTTTGAAATATCGTCCATATAACCGAACACAGTTACAAGCGGTGCGACCGTTCCAAATGAAAGAATGATAAGCACTATCAGATCAGCTGCCGCAAGGCTTCCGTTAAGGCAGTACATCACGCCCGAGGGCAGCAGTCCAAGCATCGTTGCGGGAAAACAAGCCATACCGAAATTCTGCCAGAAGTTTTCTTTGCGCATCCAGTTGATGAAACAGTCTGCTCCCTCTCTTGCAGCTTTCTCGAATTTACCGTAAGAGGTCTTGCTCTGCCCGAAAGCCTTGATGACCTCTATCCCTCCGATATATTCCACAGCCGCTGCGTTCAGAGCCTTTGTTTTCTTTATTGTGTCAGGGTAGTATTTCGGTGTGGAGGACATCATTACCGCAAAGGCGACAAAGCCTGCGGGAATGCATATCAGCTGCCAAAGCCCCACTCTCCAGTCTATCGTCATCATATATATGAACATTGCAGCGGCACCGATGATGTTCGCCGTAAATTCAGGCACCACATGGGCGAGGGTAGGCTCTACCTGGTCTGCTCTGTCACAGATTATGTTCTTATACTCTCCCGACGAGCGTGTCTGCACCGCACCCAGCGGCATTGTGCTGAGCTTTTTAAGTATCTGCTTACGGGCATTGCCGATAAGACCGAATGTCGCTCCGTGGGATGTATAGGTCGAAAACCCGTGAAATGCGTAGCGAAACACCCAGAGAATGCCGATCTGCACTCCTCTTGTGATATAAAACCCATGATCACGCCCGCCTGTGACAAGCTCTCTTATCAGCGCCGCCAGGCAGATATATGCCAGCAGCATACACGCAACTCCCAGCAAAGCCAGTATCACACTCATCAGATATGTGCCGCGCTTTCCTTTAGTAAACTCCCACAGCCAGCTGAATGTGTTTTTATTCAGCACAGGCTGCGCTGCGGCTTGATTTTCCGTTTTCTGCTTTTCTTCCATTTCCACAAAACCTCCTGTTCTGTCGGTTAGTCTATGCTAACCTATACGCTTTATATATGCCTCGCCTTTACAGCGAGGCATCATTACTTAACCCCAGCCAGCTCATCCACGCCGCCCCGTAAAACTCTTCAATAGTTTTGGCGTAATGCATTGCTTTTTCCCTGTCCAGACCATGTATCAGCGGCTGAAAAAACGCTTCCACATAAGATGTGGACAGCAGGTGGAATTCGGTTCTGTCGACCTCATTCACCTTCAGACCCTGTTTGCGAAGCACATCGATATATCGCAGCGTGGCGGTTTCCTCCAGCAGAGCGACCTCGTGCTTGAAATCCTCATACCGTGTTCCTTGAGATCGGAGTATCAGCAGCCTGAACTCATCAAAATGCTCGTAGATAAGCTCCATAATGCAAACGGCTTCATGTTTGTTTTCCCACTGCGATGCGTGCGTATCGTCAAGGTATTGCTTTTCAACATCGTGATACAGCCTGTAAAACTCCCGTATCGCAGGCTCTACGAGGGCTTCAAACATCTCGTCCTTGCTGGCAAAATGCTTATACAGCCCGCCGACCTGAATGCCTGCCGCCTCCGCGATGCGCCGTAGAGAAGCCTCAGCATAGCCGTATTCAAGAAACTCCTTTTTCGCTGCTTCGATGATTTTTTCGTGACTTTTAGTCTTATCTCTTGGCATCAGCGTTCCACCTCCGATGACGGAATCAAGATTGCAAATCATAAATGAACATTGTTCACTAATATGTAAGTATACACCGTTCACTAACGCTTGTCAAGAGGTTTTTTCAAAAAAATTTCTGTTCAGTCGGTTCAGAACAAAAATAAACCCGAAAGCGATTTACTTGTTTTGGGGCTTTTGACGTGACCGAGCGCTGCCACAGTGATTGACAAACGGCGTGTGTTGTGATAATATTAGTTAGATAATACTAACTCCCTGCGAAACAGCGGCAGAACAACAATGCTTGAATTGAACGGATGTGAGCTTTTGGATAATGTAATATGCTTGGGTGGATCATTTATAGCAAGCGTCTCTGACAGCTTTGTCGCAAGTCCGCACAAGCATCCTGTAATAGAGATATACTGCGCCTGTGACGCAAACAGCCGCGTGCAGTCCGACGGCAGTATAGTGCAGGGTCAGATGATCGTTATCGGGCACGATGCGCTGCACGCCATAAGAGATAACGGCAAAAGAGGCTTGGTCATCTTTGTTGATACCCTGTCCGAATGCGGCTATGCCATAAAAGAGAACCTGCTTAAAGGAGATAGATACTGCGTTGTCAGTAATGATGAAATCAAGGCAAAGGTCAGTGCGCTTTGCAGCGAACCCTGTGAAGCCTCGGTGCTTGCGGCTTGCGGCGAAATAATCGAAACGCTGCGGGGCAAGCACATTGACAGACCGTTCTGCGAGGCAGTGATGCAGGCTCTGGAGCTTATATGTGACGAGAACGAGGACTTTACAATGCAGTCGCTGGCGGATAAGGTACATCTGTCCAAAAGCCGCCTTGCACATCTGTTTTCACAGCACACGGGCATAACGCTCAAGTCCTATTTGCAGTTCAAGCGGCTGGAAAAAGCGTTCAGACTGGTAGTCAAAGGCTCTAACATAACCGATGCGGCATACGATACGGGCTTTTCGGGCTCAGCGCATATTTCTTCTTCGGGGCGGAAGCTGACGGGAATGCAGCTGAGAAAACTTTTAAACCTTTAATAATAAAAACAGCGACTTTTTGAAAGACATCATACGCCAAATGTATTAAAATCAGTACAGGCGGATATGACAACACAGAAAGGAGCTTTTTTATGAGTCTTATCGACTTTTTTGCTATGAAGGTCGTACCGAAAATGTACAGAGGAAAGGGCGCGCTGCACCCTTGTGAAACAGGAAAGCTGACGGAGAATGTCAGCTGCATAAGGCAGTACGATGTCAATGTGTTTTTTATCACTAAAGGGCAGACAACTATCGCCATAGATGCAGGGTATAAGAACTTTCCGAACTTTATGGGGGAGTGCGCAAAGATAGGTCAGCAGCCGCAGAAAGTCAAAGCGCTGTTTCTGACGCACGCCGACCCCGACCACGCGGGAGGTCTTGACGTACATAAGAAAAACCATTTTGAAAATGCACAAATATATCTTGGAAAGGTCGAGGAAAACTACCTGACCAACACCTATCACCGCAAAAAGATAGGACCGTTTGGCATGAAAAATTCTGTGTCTGTCAAAAGCGGCTATAAGCTGCTTGCAGACGGACAAATAACGATGATTGACGATATAAAGATACAGTCGTTTCTTGTGCCGGGGCATACATTGGGGCATATGGCATATCTTATAGACGACGAACTTCTTTTTACAGGGGACTCTATCGCGCTTAATCAGCAGGGCGGCTGGTGCTTTTTTGATATTTTCAATTTAAACAGCGAGATGAATATCAAGTCCCTCAAAGCCTTTAAAAAGCGGCTTGACCTTGCAAAGATAAAGTATGTTTTCACCTCACACAACGGCTTTACAGACGATGCCGCCGCTGCCTTCAGACATACCGATACCATACCCAACTGGAAGCAAAAAGGCTTTGTTTTTGACAAAACCGCACCGTATGACTGCTTTGCACCCCACAGCAACAAATAAAACAGATTTAAGAACAGCTTCACTCGAAAAAACACAGTGAAGCTGATTTTTTTCTTCTTTGCTGTTGACAAAACCATTTTTGCGTGATATAAGATAATCAGATTATCGGTAATCAATTTATCAAGGAGTGAAAAGAATGTCAACACCCGACAAAAGCATAGACCCCAGGCTTCTTGCCAGCGCGCAGGAGGAGTTTATCAAAAACGGCTTTTTAAAGGCAGAGCTTAAAACCATCTGCGAAAATGCGGATATAACCACAGGTGCGGTGTATAAGCGCTACAAGGGCAAGGAGGATCTGTTCTGCGCCGTTGTGGGCGATATAGCCGATGCACTTTACAGCGCGATACTGCCGTGCGTTGCACTGGTGATGATACCCGTAGGAACGCTTTTCGTCATAAACGGTACGTCAACGCTCGCCGACTTGGTGCTGGTGTTCTGCCTGTCGCTGTCGATCGGTGTTCCGCTGCTCAAAGCACTCAGCTTTGCAGGCAAATTCCCTCAGCTGAATTTCAAGATAGAAGAGATCGAAAAGGCTATGGATAATCAGCCTTTAAAAACTAATGATAACTCATTTATCGGTAATTCGTATATCGTAAAGTTTGACAATGTCACCTTTGCATATAAAGAGCAGGAGGTGCTGCACGGGGTATCTCTTGAGCTTAAAGAGGGCACGCTGACAGCACTGGTCGGCGAGTCGGGCAGCGGAAAATCCACGCTTGCAAAGCTGCTCGTACATTACTATGACGTGAACGGCGGACATATCACGCTCGGCGGACAGGACATCACCGATATGAGCATCGAGGCACTCAATGACAACATCTCGTACGTCTCGCAGGAGCAGTTTTTGTTCAATACAACACTTTATGAGAATATCCTTATCGGAAAGCCGAATGCAAGCCGTGAGGAAGTCATAGCCGCAGCCGAAAAGGCACAGTGCGCCGAGTTCCTTGAGCGTCTGCCCGGCGGTATAGATACCATGGCAGGCGACGGCGGAAAGCAGCTCTCGGGCGGTGAACGTCAGAGAATTTCACTTGCAAGGGCGATACTGAAAAACGCACCCGTTATCGTGCTTGACGAGGCAACAGCATTCATCGACCCCGAGAACGAGGAGAAGATGAACGCGGCAATAGCACAGATAATCAAGGGCAAAACGGTGCTTGTTATCGCACACCGCTTGCAGACTGTCGTTAATGCAGATAAGATATGCGTTATGAAAAACGGCGAACTGATAGCGCAGGACACACACGAAAAGCTGCTGCAAAGCTGCGATGAATACAAAAAACTGTGGGACAGCAGCGAAGCAAGTGCGAGCTGGCAGATAAAAAACGGGGGAAGAGTATGATAGGACTTATCGGTAGGATCCTCGGAGTTTCGGGGAACTACAAGGGCAGGATATACGGTGCATTTGTGTTTTCGTTTTTAAAGGGAATGCTTATGAAAGTACCGATAATAGCGGTGTATCTTATCGTCACAGCTTTTATCCAAGGCACTATCACCAAAAGCGCCTGCGTTATCGCAGCTATAGCACTTGTTGCGAGCGTTGCGGTGCAGGCGGTGTTCCAGAATATCGCCGACAGGCTGCAAAGTGCGGCAGGATATATGATATTTGCCGATATGCGAATGAAGCTGGGTGAGCATCTTCGCCGTCTGCCGATGGGGTATTTCACCGAGGGCAACATAGGAAAAATAAGCTCGGTGCTTTCGACCGATATGGTGTTCATCGAGGAAAACTGTATGATGACGATAGCGGATATGATGAGCTATCTTTTTTCGCAGGCCATTATGGTCGTGCTGATGTTCTTTTTTGACTGGCGGCTGGGGCTTGTTTCGCTTGCGGTCACGTGCGCAATGCTTATGCTCGGAAGCGCTATGAAAGCAAGCACCATGCACCACTCGGACGAGCGCCAGAAAGCCTCGGAGATACAGACCGATGCCGTCATAGATTTCACCGAGGGCATAGGGATAATAAAGACATATAACCTTATGGGCGAAAGGTCAAAGGAGCTTACGCAGAGCTTTGAAAACAACTGCAAGGTCAATCTTGATTTTGAGTTCGACCATGCTCCGTGGCAGGCTGGAGTCAATCTTATATACAGCATAGGTACAGTGCTTGTGCTGGCGCTGGCATCGCTGCTTTACTTTTGGTCGGTAATGCCGCTGAACCACTACATAGGAATGCTGCTGTTCCTTTTCGACCTGTTTGTGCCGATGAAGTCGTTTTACAGTCAGATAAGCCGCCTCACCGTTATGAATTCCTGTATGGACAGGATAGAGCAGCTGTTCGACGAGCAGGAGCTTGACGACAGCGGAACGCAGCAGCTTGCCGCCGCAGGCGCTCACGAGATAGAGTATAAAAACGTGACGTTTGCCTACGACAAAAAGGACGTTTTGAAAAACATCTCCTTCAGTGCGGATAAAAACGAAATGGTAGCGCTCGTAGGTCCTTCGGGCAGCGGAAAATCGACCGTCGCAAGTCTGCTTGCGCGACTGTGGGATATACAGTCGGGCGAGATACTCCTGCGCGGAACGGACATTAGAAAGATACCTCTTGCCGCGCTTATGGATAACATAAGTATGGTCTTTCAGAGGGTGTACTTGTTTCAGGATACAGTCTACAACAATATCGCCATGGACAGACCTGACGCAAGCCGTGAGGAAGTCATCGAGGCGGCAAAAAAAGCAAGGTGCTATGATTTTATCACCGAGCTTCCCGACGGCTTTGATACCGTCATAGGCGAAGGCGGTGCATCTCTTTCGGGCGGTCAGGCGCAGCGTATTTCTATCGCGAGGTGCATACTTAAAGATTCGCCTATCGTCATTCTCGATGAAGCGACCGCAAGCGTCGATGCAGATAATGAAAGCTATATCCAGCAGGCAATATCCGAGCTTTGCAGGGGCAAGACGCTTCTTGTCATAGCGCACAGGCTCAATACGATAGCCTGCGCCGATAAGATAATAGTTATAAAGGACGGCGAAATTGCCGAATCGGGCGATCATCAGAGCCTTATGGATAAAGGCGGTATCTATCACGATATGGTGACAAAGCGTGCCGTAAGCACAGGCTGGAAAAACTGAAAAACTATGTGAAAACAACGAGTGCAGAGATCGGTCCTTTGGGCTGGTCTCTGAATTCATTGAACACACAGTTTTTTTCGCCTGATATTGACGTTTGGCGGGGAGTGTGCTATAATGTGGTTAGTGCAAACTAACCTAAAACGATGTGCAAAATCAAATGACACTAAACATTTAATAACACGGAGGGATAATAATGAGTGCAAACTACAAAAACTGGATACCGAACGGAATGGTCACAGGCTTTATCGCAGGAACGGCTGTTCTTGCAGGGACAACGGCTGCTGCGGCAGTTTTCGGCAAAAAGCAGAGCAAAGCGTACAAGCCCGTTACGGCTGCACTTGCCGTGGGAACTGCGGCAATGTCTGCGGCGACACTTTGGCTGAAAATATGCCGGGAGAGATATTCGTATACAGGTACAAGGCAGCTTTCAAGGCAGATAGTCGAGGGTACAGCGGAATATGTTGAGCTTGCACAGGGCGGACTTTGCCTTGATGTCGGCTGCGGCAGCGGTGCGCTGACTATCGCTGTTGCAAAGAGAAATCCGCAGGCGAAGATAATCGGTATCGACCGCTGGGGCAAGGAGTATGCGTCCTTCAGCAAAGAGCTCTGCGAGAGCAACGCAAGTGAGGAGGGCGTAACCAATACCGAGTTTATGCAGGGCGATGCCGTCAAGCTGGATTTCCCCGACGAGACCTTTGATGCAGTGACCAGCAACTATGTCTACCACAATATACCGAGCAGGAACAGACAGGATATCCTGCGTGAGACTTTTCGCGTGCTGAAAAAGGGCGGAACGTTTGCTATCCACGATATAATGTCAAAGAGCAAATACGGCGATATGCAGAAATTTGCCGATGAACTGAAGTCGGAGGGCTTTGAAAGCGTAGAATTGATAGACACGACCAAGGGCAAGTTTATGTCGCCAACGGAAGCGGCATTGATGGCACTTTCGGGTTCAAAGCTGCTCGTGGGAAAGAAATAAACAGGACAATCGCAAAACGGGAACGACTCACAGCGAGCCGCTCCCGTTTTATTATTGTGATTCTGCGTCTGTGACCTCGCATCAGACGTTAAGCAAAGTCCTGCGCCGAGCCGTCAATTCGGGCTGCACGGCTTTTTGAAACTTGACTTAACAAAGCGGTTATGTTAAAATATATGAAAAAAGAAATATAGGGGTACAAACAAATGCTTTACGCCATAACAATACCGCTGCTGATAATAGCTATCGCCGCCATGCTTATTACCGACTGCATACGGCGCAGAAGAAAGCTGGAGAAATATGTCCGCGAGTCGTTCGGTAAGAAGCGTGCGCACCCGAGCGAGCCGCTTGAACGGCTTGAGGCGGTGCAGACGTTTTATGAATACGAAAAAAAGAATATTCCCGAGGTCACTCTTGTTGACGACATAACGTGGAACGATCTTGATATGGATACCATCTTTGCCCTTGCAGACCATACCGACAGCTTTGCAGGGGAGTCTTACCTGTATTCAAAGCTGCACGACCTTTCAACGAGCAGCGAGGAGCTTGAAAGGTTTGAAGAAAAGATAACCTATTTTGACGAAAACGAAACCAAGCGCTCGCAGGTCAGAAAAAGCCTGTGCCTGCTGGGCAAACCGTATGTAAGCTATGACTATCCGCTGTTCATCGACTCTATCGAAAGCCACAGGCTCAAAAACGCGTGGGTGTACTATCTTCTGCTGGGACTGCTCGTGCTTTCGGCAGCCGCCGCCGCAGTTTTCAGAACACCCGCCGCCGCTTTCGCCTGCCTTATGATATACCTGTTCAATATGACCGTGCATATCATCAAAAAATCGACAATGGATATAAAGATAAGAGCGATATTCAATATCTGCAAAACGCTCGGCACCGCCGTAAACGTAAGCGATCATACAAAGCAATTGAGCAAGCAGACAGCACCCGACATCGAAAGTGTAAGAACTGTCTCAAAACGAGCGATTGCACTCGGTTTAAAGCGTGCAGGCGAAAACTCTGACGAGGTCAGTATGCTCTCGGCTTATCTGCTCGGACCGTTCATGCTCGATTTTATCCGATATGATAAGACCGTCACAGCCCTTTGCAGCAAAAAAGCAGAGTGTATGCGCATTTTCAAGTATCTCGGCGAGATAGACTGCGCTGTCTCAACAGCATCATACAGACGCAGTCTCAAGGACTGCTGCGTGCCGCAGCTGACAGACGGCAGCAGCTTTATGTTTGGCAGACTCGTCCACCCCGCGATACCCAATGCCGTTCCCAACGACTTTGAATTCAGGCGCGGAGTTATCATCACAGGCTCCAATGCCTCGGGTAAATCCACATTTATCAAAGCAGCAGCGATAAATCTTATCCTTGCACAGACCATTCATACCTGCACAACAGAAAGCGCAGTCGTGGCTCGCTGCGGAGTCATAACATCAATGGCGGTAAAGGACGATGTGTTCTCTGGTGAGAGCTATTATATCCGCGAGATAAAGTACCTCAAACGAATGACAGAGCTTTGCTCGCAGGGCAGACTGCTGTTTCTTGCGATAGACGAGATACTCAAAGGCACCAATACCAAGGAGCGTATAGCCGCATCAAAAGCGATACTTGAGTATTTCTCAAAGCAGCATTGTATGCTCATGGCTGCAACGCACGACCTTGAGCTTGCAAAAGCGTTTGATAAGACCTATGACAACTACCATTTTTCCGAGGTCATCGGCACGCAGGACGTTTGCTTTGACTACGAGCTTCACAAAGGCATAAGCAATTCAAGCAACGCTATAAAGCTGTTAAGTACTATCGGTTTCCCAAAGCAGATAATCGACATGGCACAGTCAGAAGCAGAAAAAGATACGATATAGCAAAAAACCCACAGAAATAGAATTTGTGGGCTTTTTTGTGTGACCCAATGCAGCATCAGCACTTTTCAAAGAAATCAAACACCATTTTGTTGAACGGCTTTGATAGATATGCCGCGTGACCTTCATCTGCGAAGATGTGACACTTGCACCCAAGCTGCTCTGCAAGCTCTTTCGCTGCATCGGCAGTCGTTACCCTGTCAAGCTGCGCACCCAGAACAAGCACGGGGCATTTTATTTTGCAAAGACGCTCGGTGCTGTCCATTGAGTATATCGCTCTTGCGTGGTCTGCAAAGCGCTGCATACTCATAAACCTTGTAAAGCGCATCATCAGCGGGATCAGCCTTTTGTACTTTTTTATCTGCTTTTGCGTGTACATTCTGTCGTAGCTTTTCGTCAGTACACCTTTGAGTTCGTCCTTTTCCGCCAGCTCTATCCACTCGTCAAGAGCCTGCGTCATTACAGGATTGGTCTTTGAAGCGGTCACGCCCAGCACAAGCCTGTCCACAAGCTCGGGATAGTCAGCCGCAAGATACTGCGCTATCATTCCGCCCTGCGATACACCAAGCACGCAGGCTTTGCCGATGCCGACAGCTTTCATAGCTGCCGCAAGGTCATCAGCCATGGACTTTATCGTTGCTCCCTCGTCGCAGCCGCTGCGGCGGTCAAAGATATACACAGTGTATTTCTTTGCGAATTTTCTGTAAAACCAGGCGAGGTTTTTGGCGGTACCGTTCATATCTATTACATTCAGCCCGGGAACCATCACCAGAGTTTTTTCGCCCCTGCCGAACTGTGCGTAGTACACATCTGCACCGCACGGCAGCCTCACCGTTTTGTTCTTTGCGTTATACATATTGTCTCCTCTCTTTTGTTCTCTCACGTCTTTTTAGCATACACTCCCCGCCAGAATTTTATCATTCTGACAAAATCCCTTTCCATTCGGTCAGGGTCGATTTTTCCGCTTTTCAGCTTTTCCCACAGATAACCCTCCGAGGCGAGATACATATCCGTATACATCATCTCAAGGTCAAGCCCGTCGGCAAATTGCTCCTTGTCGAGTTTGAGCATCTTTGCCTGTTTTTCATAGCTTGAATACTCACCTATCAGTTTGTTCAGTTCGGGGCGCAGTGCCTCGTCTTTCTCGTAATATGCTTTGAGCTGGAACAGCGACAGCTCGGGGTAGCGCTTCATAAGCTGCACCTTTACCTTTAACCCGCTTAAAAAGATGTCGAAAAAATCATCATTTTCATATGACCTTTGCCTTATCATTTCCTGCTGGGTAAGCTCTGTCGCAGTCCTGCAAAGGAACAGGTAAAGCTCCTTTTTGTTCTTGAAGTAGTAAAACAGCAAAGATTTGCTTATGTCTGCCTCTGCGGCAATTACACTCATCGGGCTGTTCTTGTAGCTGTGCTGTGAAAAAACACGGAAACCTGCATTGATAATAGCACTGCGCTTGCTTTCGGGCAGCTGAAAAAAGCTATCGTTCATGTATTGCATCTCCTCACTGACCGTATCGGTCAATCATATTGTAACACGGCTGACCGATTTTGAGAAGACCCTTTTGAAATAAATTTGCTTTAAAGTCACACAAACAAAAAACGCCCTCTGTCGTTGTGACGAGGGGCGGTCAGGGAATACCTGACGGAAGCGAAAAGCGGCGTAACTGCCGATTGACTTTTAAGGCAGGGTCTGATATAATTCTTGTAAAGTGCATATACCCGACCCGACAAAGCGCGCATAAAAAGTCGGGACAAAAGTGCCTTGATAAGATACAATGATTTTTACACACAATGAGGTGAGTGCTGTGAAAGGCTGGATAGAAGGATTTCAGGAGTCCATTGATTACATCGAGCAGAATCTGACTGATGAACTGAATATCGACAGTATAGCAAAGAAAGCCGCATTGTCATGCTTTTACTATCAGCGTATCTTCGGCGCTCTGTGCGGTATGACCGTCGGAGAATATATCCGTGCCCGCCGTATGACGCTGGCAGCGCAGGAACTGGCAAGCTCTGATTGCAAGGTCATCGACATAGCCCTGAAGTACGGCTATGATTCGCCCGACAGCTTTGCAAAAGCCTTTCAGCGCTTTCACGGGATCACACCTTCGCAGGCAAGAGAGCCGGGTGCGAAGCTGCGGTCATTCGCTGCACTGCATATCAAGGTCACATTGGAGGGTGGAAATATGCTTGATTACAGAATTGTTGAAAAGGCACCGTTTACCGTCGTGGGCGTAAAAAAGAGATTTGATGCCGAGACAAGCTACAGTGAGATCCCGAAATTCTGGGACGAGTGGATGAAAGATATGAAAGGCTTGAAAGGAATGTTCGGCATATGCACCGATATGGACGGAAAAACCTTTGACTACTGGATAGCAGACCTGTATGAGCCGTGGCAGGATATCCCGCAGGGCTGCGAAACCTATCAGGTACAGGGCGGACTGTGGGCGCTGTTTATGTGCAAAGGTCCTCTGCCTGAAAGTATGCAAAAGGTCAATACACAGATATGGTCACAGTGGCTTCCCTCCTTGCAGGGCTATGCTTTGGCAGGCAATTATTCGCTGGAGTTCTATCTGCCGCCTGCGCAAAACCCTGCCGATACGGTCAGCTATATCGCTATCCCCCTGAAAAAGCTGGGATAAGGCAGGGGACTGTATAAGTGCGTTTCAGAGCTTTGTTTAACCAACAAAAAATGCTTAACGGGAACAGCTCGCTTTGAGCTGTTCCCGTTTTTTGCGACTATTGAAAATCAGTCCGTAATGTGCTATACTGTTTTTGAAAAGGGGCGATAGAAAAATGTCAGGTATTAAACTGTGTGTGCTTTTTTCGGGCATAGGCTACCATTGCCGCAAACCGCTTCTGTTGCTTTCAAGTCAGCTTGCGGCAGATAAAGGATATGACGTTATTGCGCTTGCTTATTCCGATTTCCCCGAGGGCGCAAAGGGCAACGAGGAGAAAATGCGTGAGGCTGCGACCCACGCATTAAAGCAGACCGAGCAGCAGCTTGCACAGGTCGATTTTTCACAGTACGATAGAGTTGTATTTATCGGCAAAAGCATCGGCACAGCAGCCTGCCTTGCGTACAGAGAAAAGCACAAAATAAATGCAGATTGCTTTTTGCTGTCACCGCTTGAAATGACGTTTGAGTATCCTGCTCACAGCTGCACTGCCTTCCACGGCACAGCAGACCCGTGGGTACAAACGCAGAACATCGAGCGCTTGTGCAAAGAGAATAATGTCCCGCTGTATGAATACCCAAACGCAAACCACTCGCTTATGACAGGTGATGCACAGCAGGACGAAACGATTGCAAAAGATGTTATTGCAAAAATCGGAGAATATATCTGACGGCTGTACGAAAAGGCTGCCAGACATTCCCGTGTCACAGCTGCGCATAAAAAACACAAGCCCGAAAGCGTTAATTGCTCTCGGGCTTTGGATTTTTCATCAGTTTTTCGGGTATTCCTTTTTCAGATACTCAAGCAGCATTTCGGGTACATACTGTGAATGGTGAGATTCGTACAGCTTATATGTGAGGTCTGCCTTGTGAGCTTCAAGACGCTCGTCCATCTTTTTCAGTGCCGTGAGAATAGAATCGTGACCGCGGTACTGGTTTTCAAAATCGGGGTCTTCCTGTGAGCCGCCGCACAGCCACACCTTCTTGTCCAAAGTTTCGTGCCTGTCGAAATAGCTGTAGTCTGTCTCGCCGCCCTTGGAGTCGTAGTCATCACCGTTGTCGGAATAAAGATTGAACATCGCGGGGCTGCCGATGATATATCTGCCAAACGGCTGATTTTCATATTTGTCGGAATTGAACAGCGCATAGTGCGAGAACACGCCGCCCATCGAGTGACCCAGCAGTGTGGAATCGGCACAGTTGATGTTGTAAGTGTCACACAGGAACGGCATAAGGTCGTCGGTGATAAAACCGAGCAGCATCTCTCTGTTCTTTATAAGAAGTTCGTCACGGAATTGGTCTGCGGTGCCGGGGATATTGTACTCTTATGCAAGGCTCACAAGGATAGTATCGTCAGCATCACCGCTTTGCATAGCCTTGTAAAGCGCTGCGTGGTCATTGAGCCGCCAGACGCCGTCGGTCATAAAGAAAACGGGGTAGGTCTTGTCCTTGTCGTAGTTCGGCGGCAGCGTAACGTGCACAAGAAACTCTATGCCCAGCTGCTCGTCGTAAACGGTATATTCCTCTATCTTGTCCTTTATTGCGGAAAGTGCATCGCTGTCATACTCCCACGAGTATTTGTTGTTTGTATACGGGTTCCTGTCAGCAAGCATAATGAGCGCGTCTGATTCGTACCTGTCGGGCATCTCGGTGTATTTGCCGCTTATCACAGCCTCTGTCACAGCCTTTGCCTGTTTCACAATAGCCTGTGTTTTTGCATTATCATAATCGTTATTTTTACAGTATTGCTCAACAGCGGAATATATCTCTTCCTTGTTATTCAATGTCTTATCCCCGATAACGAGCTTGCCGCCGTCGTATCCCTTTGGCGGAACAATGTATGAGTACGAAATACCGTTTATCATTGCAGCGGAATATTCTTCGTCCTTGGCGTTAGATATTTCCGTCTTGGCTTCCTCCTCGGTCATCATACCCTCTTTGAGCCATTCGTTGTACATCTGTATCTGTGCATCTTTGGTGTAAATGACCTTGCCTATCTTGATGTCAGGCTCGGGCAGCTCGCTGTCCAGCAGTGAGAAGCTGCGCTTTTTGACATAGGCTTTTTCGTAGTCGCTCATCTTGCTTTTGAGCTTTGTGGGAGAGATATTTTCCTTGCTCTTTGCTGAGCTGCTGTCTGAAGTGCTTTGACTTGCAGACGGCTTTTCATCGCTTGGATCCTTTCCCGAACCGCACGAGCTTAAAGACATAAGCAGGGCGGCAGCCAGAATGATCGTCAGTGCTTTTTTCATAATCATTACCCCTTTTTAATCAGCCGGTTGTTTTTTTATCAGCAAAGCTGTACCGGCAAAAATGCTTAAATATTATAACATAAAGCAGGTGCAGTGTCAAGCTAAAAAAGCAAATTCGGATTTAACGCCACAGTACCTGATGATTGACAAGTGCGCGCTTTAAGGGTATACTATTGTTAGAAAAAAGATAGGGGAGATGCTAAAATGAAGAAAGAACGTATACTGTATGTCACAGCAATGATAGGCGCTGTAATTTGCTTTGTGGGGGACAACCTGCTTGGCTTTTATAAGCCCGCGTCTGATTTCGGCAGCAAGCTGCTGTTCATCAGCTTCTCGTACGAGTGGGCAGATGCAAGCCCCGCAGTATTTATCGCAGCAGGCTTTCTGGGTGTTATATCCCTGCTGCTTATGTTTGCAGGGTTCTATGGGGTGTACCTAAGAATGAAAAGCGCAAAGGACAGCTTGTCCAAGCCGTTTCTGCTTTCGTCTTTTGTGTTTGTATCCGTCGGAACATTGTACCACAACGTATTTGCCGTTGCCGCATATACATATAATCGGCTGACGCAGGCAGGATATGACAATGCAAAACAGTTCGCGCTGGACTTGTTCAACAAGTTCATTGTCGTAGGAGGACTTGCAGCGCTCGGGTATGCCGGCTTGGTGCTGCTGCTTTTCATCTCCGCCGTCAAAGGCAATATTTACCCGAAAAAATGGATGTGCATTATCAACCCCTTTGTGTTTATGGTATTATGCATACTGCTGTCAAAGGTCTTGCCGCAGACACCGCTGGTCAACGGATTTTTCGGACTGGGACAGCAGAGCATGGGATTGTTCATCGTGTTTATGTTCCTGCTGCTGACCTGCGGCAAAAACCACACTGGCGAAACCGAAAAAAGCAACTGATTATCTGTTCATGATCCAAAAGCCCGAAAGCATTTATTTGCTCTCGGGTTTTTCTTATAGTCAGCCCAAATGCTTTAAAGCAGTTTTAAGGTTTATGCTTTATCATTGTGTTAGCATAGGACAACAAACCGCAAATGAGGTGGCTTAAATGAGAAAAGAGATAACAAACACACAGGCTGCGGCTGAACGCAAAGCCGTAACTTATCAAAGTGAATACATAGATACACTCAACAGACTGTTTGATGAAAACGAGCATCTTGCCGAGCTTAAATACTTTTTTGACACAGCATATTTCTGGTCAAACGAAAAAGCAAGGCGCAGCCACAAGCCCGAAGTTGTAATACTGGGCACCGGCATACCCGAGGAGCTTGTCATCGCCGCAGGCGCACAGCCGTATTGGCTCACGGGCGGCAGCTTCGGCTCGCTTGCGTGGTCAGACGATATCGTTCCGCGCGACACCGACCCCGTCAGCCGCTCGATACTTGGATACATTCATCAGCCGTGCGGTGCGGACTTTTCCGACTCGCTGTTCATCATCCCTCTTTCAAGCGACCGTATGCGAAAAATAGCTTTTGAGCTTAAAGAGGAGGGGCGCAGCATCGTGACCGTTGACATCCCCGCGCAGCGTGATGACAAAAGCGCAAGGGAAAAGTGGCACAGACAGATGCTTGCTTTGACCGAGGCTGTTGCAAAGCATACGGGCAGCCGTGTGACGCGCAGCAGCGTCCTTTTAGCAGCGCAGCGTGTATCAGCAGCGAGAAACGCGCTGAAAGTGTTTCTTGATGTTTCAAGGGGGCGCAGCGATATCATTACCGATTCTGCAAGGCTGTTTATCGCAGGCAGCTATTTTCTCACCGATGACCTTGACAGCTGGGCATTCCGCCTTGAAAACCTCACACGCAGGATATATCACATTTCTCGGCAGATGCCGTTCGTTCGCAATGACCGCCCGGGAGTGCTGCTTATGGGTTCGCCCGTGGTGTTCCCGAATTATAAGATACCTTTTCTGATAGCGGACACAGGGCTTGAGATACTCGATACCGCAGACCCGTCAGCTGTAAAGAACAACCTGATTTACGATGCAGGTGTGCTGCACGGCAGCAAAAGCAGGCTTGTAAAAACCATATCCTCTGTATCGTATATGAACGATGCATCGCCTGCCTTTGTCACCAACCTTTCAATGCAGCGATATATATCGGGACTTTTGCAAAAAGGAGATATCGAGGGCGTGGTGTACCATGTTTTAAAGGGACAGATAGAATACGATTTTGAGCTTGAAAACTATGAAAAGCAGTTCTCGGCGTACGGCGTACCCGTGTTCCGTCTGGAAACCGATTATCAGTATCAGGACGTTGAGCAGCTGCGCATACGCCTTGAAGCGTTCAGCGAAATGCTTGCCCACAACAGATGCAGGGAGGTGAAGAAAGCGCTATGAGATCACGCACAAGAATAATCATCACAGTGCTTGTCTGCATAGCCCTTGCCCTGCTTGCATACTTTGCCTACCTGCTGCCGTTTTACGAGTTTTTGACAAACGATTACGATGTCAGCATTGAAAAGCTGTTTTCGTGGGAGTATCTTAAAACGCTTGTCCCGCTTATCATAATAATCGCACTTGCGGCAGTCGGAATAGTGCTTATCGTCAGACTGCGAAAGCTGCTTGCCAAAGCCGATAAAAGCACCTCGCATTTTGCCCGCGCACGAACTGCAAAGGTCACATCGGCAGCACCAAAGCAAAAGCCTGCGCTGTTTATGGTCGTGCGCTGGATAGTTATGATAGCCTTCTCCTTCATTCTGATATTCGGCGGACTTATCTTCGGGCTCGGTGTGTCGAGCCTAAGCATACCTATCCTTTCTTGCCCGTGGAACACCGAGGAAATGACAAGCTCAAGCTGCTATTACCTTTCGCATCTGTACGAGCTTTTTGAGCTGCCTGTGAGCAGCATACTGCTGTTTTTTGCAAGCACGCTCGGTTTCATTATCCTGCTTGGCAGAGCCATATGTGCTTTTGTCTGCCCTATGGGACTTGTGCAGGACATTATGGACAAGCTGCGCAGAAAAACCAGAACCGAGGGCTTGGCTATGAACGAAAAGATGTACGGCGCACTCAAACCGATCAAGTGGAGCCTGGTGCTGATTTTCACAGGGCTTTGCTTTGCAGGCGGCAACTTCTGCAATTTCTGCCCTATGGTCGCCGTATCACCGATACTTGCAGGCATAAGCACCAGCCTCTACGTCAGCGGATTTATTATGGTTTTCGTGCTGATAGCAGGCTTTTTCAAGCGCAGAGCGTTCTGTACGGTCTGTCCGCTTGGCTATCTTATGGGACTGTTCCGCAAGGTCTCGCTTTTCCGTGTCAAGAAAGACTGCACAGCGTGTACCGAGTGCGGTGCCTGCTACGAAGCCTGCCCGATGGGAATAAAAATGATATACACCGAAAGAGAAAAAACAGACGTAACAGATGCCAACTGCATAATGTGCGGAGAATGTGTAAGGTGCTGTCCCGAGGACAATGCGCTGTCGCTGACGTTTGCAGGCGCAAGGATCTATACCGCGTCAAGAAAGAATGTAATGAGCGGATACAAGCCGCTTCAATTGGAAAGTGAGACACACAATGACAATACAGACAAACACACTTGAACGGGAAAGCCGTCAGAATAAACGCTTTGTAAGCAAGCAGACGCAGACCGCAGCAAAATATCTGCGCAGGCTTTGCGAGCTTTCGGGTGCACCCGAGGGTATGCAGCCTTTCGTTGAAACTCTTCAAAGGGTATATGTAGATATGCTCGGCATAGTTGCACCGTACAGCCGCAAGCGCGTCGGCACATACTGCGTTATGGCACCGCAGGAGCTTATCTATGCAGCAGGTGCAGTCCCCGTAAAGCTGTGCAGCGGAAACTACACAGCCTTTAATATCGGCGACGATATCGCACCGCGCGATGCCTGTCCTCTTGTCAAGGCGGTCGCAGGCTTCAAGCAGACAGGGCTTATGCCCGTTTACGAGGAGTGCTCTATGATGGTCGTGCCCGTTACCTGCGACTGCAAAAAGAAGGTCGCTGGAATGCTCGCACAGCAGTGCGATGTTATGACTATGCATATCCCTGCGAACAGGCAGGACGAAGACATTGACGAATTTGTCCGTCAGCTCTACACCTTTGCAGAAAAGCTTGAAACAGTAACGGGAAACCCTATCACCTACGAGACCCTTGCCGACGGCTTTGCAAAGGTAGGCTATGCACAGCGCGAGCTTTCGGAGTTTATCCGCCTCAAAAAGCAGATGCCTTATCTTGTAAGAGGTACTCACGCAATGGCAATAATGAACGCAGCCGCATATATGCCCGCAGACAGCTGGGCGGCAGCGCTGCACCGTGTAAATGTTTCGCTGCGCTTGCGTGCAGCCGCAGGGCAGACAGTCACAAGCAAAAAGCTGCCCGGGATACTTCTTACAGGTTCACCCATAGTTTTCCCGAATTTAAAGATACCGCTTCTTATCGAGGAAATGGGCGGCATAGTCGCAGCTGACGAGACCTGTATGGGCGAGCGCGGTATGTATGACCCGCCCGTCATCACCGACGACAGCTTCGACGGAATGATAAGAGCGCTTGCCAACCGCTCCCTGCGCCCCTGTCCCTGTCCGACCTTTGCCGACAACAAGCAAAGGCTGTACCGCCTGCGGCAGCTTATCAAGGACAATCACATACAGGGAGTTATCTACCACGTTCTGCGCGGCTGCCTTGTTTACGACTTTGAGTACAAGCGTATCGAGGAGGAGCTTGGAAAGCTCGGCATACCCGTTATCCGCCTTGAAAGCGATTACAACGAGGAGGACGTCGAGCAGCTGCGCATACGCATCGAGGCATTTATCGAGCTTATCAAGCTGCGGCAGGCACCCCAAAAGCGTACATCGCTGCGCACGGGCTTTTAGGAGGTAAAGCATATGGGAAAGTTTTATATAGGTCTTGACGGCGGCTCAACATACTTAAAAGCCGCACTTGTCGGCGGCGGACGTGTCGTTGATACGCTTGTGCGCAGTACAGGCATAGACAACGACACCGCAGCCCGAAAGCTCGCATCAGAGCTTTGTTCGCGAAACGGCATACTGCCGCAGGATATAGGCTATATTATGGCGACAGGCTACAGCAGAAAGGTTCTTGAGGTCGCAGATGACGACATCTCCGAGATAACCGCCCACGCATACGGCGTGCGCCTTACCGCACCGCAGGGATACCGCCCCGGAATGATAATCGACATCGGCGGACAGGATTCAAAGATAATCTACCTTGACGAAACCTGCGCCGTCAAGAATTTCAGTATGAACGATAAGTGTGCCGCAGGCACAGGCAAGTTTATGGAGGTCATCGCGCAGATACTTGAAACGACTATCGACAGGGTCGGACCGCTGTCGCTGGAGGCAACAAACCCGTGCGATATAAACAGCACCTGTGTGGTGTTTGCGCAGTCCGAGGTCATCTCGCTCGTTGCGCGTAAATACGACCGCCGTGATATACTCGCAGGTATGCATCTGTCAATGGTACGGCGAATGATAAAGATGATGAAAAAATCCGAAAAGGGCGGAGATATACTTATGACAGGCGGCGGAGCGCTCAATGTCGGTCTGCACCGTGCCTTTGAGGAGGAGCTTATGCGTGATGTTTACGTTGCCGCCTATCCGCAGTTCAACGGCGCAATAGGTGCGGCACTGATAGCAAGCGAAAGAGGGTGAGCAAATGGGCGTGACTTTTTTTGAAAGCGTGACCGCTGCTGCGTCTGTCGGTATGGGCTGCGGCACCTGCTGCGGCACGGGCATAAGCGCAGCGCTGTACGGATACCTCGCAACGCACGTTAAAAATGTCGGTCAGTCGTTCAGAGCCTTTCTTGATTTCTTTCTTGGCAAGGCGCTTGCAGTCGTTGCCCTTTGCTGCACGGCATCACTTGTAGGAGCAAAGATAATCGACGACAGCGGTCTGCTTTTCGGTATAAGGATAGGCATTATAGTTGACAGCGCAATGCTCGTTATGGGCATACTTATGCTTGTCGGCTGGATAAGAGAGCGCCGCGGTCATCACTCGTGCAAGTCCTGCAAGCATTGCAGCAGCAAAACCCAAAACACAGACAAAGAAAAAAAGCCGAGCCATACAGCGCTTATCAGTATGGGCATAGGCTACGGCATATCCCCCTGCGCACCGCTGATACTTATGACAGGCTATGCGGCGACTCTGCCGCTTGGCTATGCCGCCGCTCTCGGTGCGGTCTTTGCAGTTGCAAGTACGCTCTCTCCCGTGCTTTTTATGCTGCTTGTCTCGGGTGTGCTTGCCAAAAAAATGCGCAGGGAGATACCGCAGTATCTTACGTGGTTCAGGCTCGGCTGTTATGTATTTCTGATAGCCCTGTTCGCTGTCAGCCTGATAAAAGAGGTGATCGCTTTATGAGAAAAAAGACTATCGCTGCATTATTCAGCGTGTACTTTGTGATATGCGCAGCCTACGGCATATCGCGCAGTGCCGCACAGTCTGATACGCAGATCGTTCAGATAACCGAGCAGACAGCAGTTCAGACATCTGTACAGACTTCTGTTTCAGTGCCGAGCACACAAGACAGCGGTGCAAAAACTACCACTAAAAGCTCGCAGCAGACCACAGCCGTTGACGACGATGACGACGAGCCCGCGTCTGCCGTAACAGCGCCGAGCAAAACAACGGTAACGCAGCAGACACAGCCTGATGTCCCGTCGCTTGACGAGTATCTGAAAAAGCTGCGCTGCAGCGGCTGCCGCCGCAACTGCTCACTTGCAAGCCCCGGATGTATGAACGGCAGAAGAAAGGCAAGCAGTGCCGAAAGCGAGTATTATTCAATCTACGGATAAAAAAGTACCCTTTTCAAAAGTGCCACTAAAATCAGAAGTTGTAGATGTTTTTATTGGGGGCTTTCCGGTCGCCCCCAAACCCCTTCGGATACCTACTTATAGATTGTAATGAAAACAACATAAGCCCGAAAGCATTTATTTGCTCTCGGGCTTTGGTGTTTGTCGGCATAAGACGCTATGAAAAGAGGGTATTATGTGTCATCTGCTGAAAGCGCAGGCTCGCCGTCCCACGAGCTGCCCATTTTCTTTTCTATAAACGCAGGCAGAGTCTTGCCGCTTTTCTCGCATTCTGCGATAAGGCGCTTCATATTGGCATTGATTGTAAACGATTTTTTTGCTGTGACAGTGTATATCCCATACAGTATAAGCCCCATTGTCACTGCAAAGAGCAGCAGGTCAAGGATATCGCCGTTCTGGTTTTTATCAAATGTGTTTGCGCCGACAGAAGCGATAAAAACAACGCCGAAAAAGATGTAGTAAAGCTTGTTCAGCTTTCCGTCACGCTCTATGTCTTTCTTGATAAGGTCAATGAAGCTTTCCTCGGTGACCTTGCCTTTACGGCTCAAGCGCTCATATCTGCTTTTCCAGCCTTTAAGTATACCTGCCTCGGCATTGGCATCGTTGATTGAGTGATAATAAATCTCCTTTTCAAGTCTGGCTTTTTCGTTGAATACCGTGCCGTAGTTTTTATATCTCCATACCGAGCGTACAAGCAGATACACCAGCGCAAATGCTCCCGATACCGCAGTCACCATCCATGTGCGTGCCTTGAATGATTCCGCTATGCCAAGCTTCATTTCCAGCGCCACACTGCCTATGACAAGTGCGACCAGGACAAACAATGATGTTCTTTCCCACCGGGCTATCCTTTTGCTTTTCAGCATACGTGGGGTAATGATGAAAATATTTATCAGTTCAAAAACAAAAGTCATACATATACCGCTGATGTAGTAGATCATCGGAGTAGTATGCGTCCATATGTCAGACAACTTCTTGCAGTCGCATACAAGGTCGAAAATGCTAAAGATAAAAATAATGTATGCTATGCGAAACAGAAATTTCGGCAAAGCCTTAAAACGTTCTTTTAAATTGTAGTCACTGAAAAGCTCCCTGCAAAAGCGTTCGGGATTTCCGCCCGTTATCCTGCGCACAGGCTTGCCCTCGCTCTGCGCCGTTACAAGCATATCAAACAGCTCCCCAAGCCTTTCGTTTGCAAAGTCCCTGTCAATACCGTTCAGATTTGCGTACGTCTGCGCCCTCACAAACACCTCTCTCCACCTCGGTTCAAGGTCCGCAAGCATAGCATTGTAGTTCATTGTCAACATAATATCTCCCCCTGATCGTCGTCTGCGAGCAGCCTTTGTGCACTTGCGCAGACTGCCCTGTACCTCTCTTTAAATTCTGTATAGTTTTCTTTGCCTTGCTTTGTGATACTGTAATACTTTCTCACAGGTCCCAGCGGCGAGCGAGCCTTTCGGCAGGCGATATCGCCGTTCTTGTCAAGCCTTGAAAGCACGGGGTAGAGCGTACCCTCACCGATGTCATCAAAGCCTGCCTGCTGCAGCATATCAAGTATCTCGTAGCCGTATGTTTCACCGCGCGCGATTATGCCAAGCACGCACCCCTCAAGCACTCCCTTGAGCAGCTGACTGTTATCCATAAAGCATCATCTCCTTTTCAGCACCGAGATACATGGTACGCACTACTTGACATTGCCAAGTAGCTTTGTTGTGTACACTATACCACAGCTACTTTGCATTGTCAAGTAGTGGCTGAAAATTTTCACATAACTTTCACACAGCATAAAAACGCACCCGCGCTTGTTCTTTTACAAACGCAGGTGCATATTTATTATTTTCCAATTTAGATGTGTGTTGCTTTAAATCAGAATTTGTGCACAGCGTGCACCACGCAATTCCGTCGCATATCAGTTTGAATTGGCAACGACTTTCGTGCGGCTCCGGGCTTTCATTTTGTGA
>OMXI01000019.1 GCA_900314975.1 uncultured Eubacteriales bacterium
TAAATGACGTCAAGGCACAAAACTTATAACACTATACAAAGCGATAGAAGAACAACAAAAGAAAAATCGGCGCAAAGCGCCGACAAATTCTGATTTCTCTGTCAGTTGAAATCAAACGGCGGATAGTTAATGCCGTCCTCGGTAATGATAGCTGTGATAAGCCGCGCGGGAGTGATATCGAGCGACGGGTTATAGCATTTCACCTCAAGCGGAGCAACGGGCGACTTGAAATACTCTGTCTTTATCTCGTCGCCGTCGCGCTCTGTGACAGTCATTTTCGAGCCGTCGTCGCACCTGACATCAATAGTCGTGGTCGGGCAGAAAACATAGAACGGTATGCGGAAAGTCCTTGCGAGGATAGCAAGCCCGTAGGTACCGACTTTGTTTGCCGTGTCGCCGTTTTTTGCGACTCTGTCCGCGCCGACAAAGCAAGCCTTTATCCTGCCCTCTTTCATCACCTGCGCCGCCATATTGTCGCAGATAAGCGTCGTGTCAACGCCCGCGTTAACAAGCTCGTACGCAGTCAGGCGCGAGCCCTGCAGCATAGGTCTTGTCTCGCAGACATACGCCTTGATGTCCATTCCCTTTTCCGCACCCAGCAGAATAGGACCCAAGCCCGTGCCGTAGCGCGAGGTCGCAAGCGCACCCGCGTTGCAGTAGGTCATTATCCCGTCACCGTCGTTTATCAGCGTAAGCCCGTAGTTTGCGATAGTAAAGCAGGTCTGTATGTTCTGCTCGTGTATCTGCACTGCCTCGCGGCGCATAGCCTCAACAATAGTGTCAAAGCTGCGGCGCATATTGTTTGCAGCAGTGCGTTCCATTCGCTTGAGCGCCCACGATAAGTCCACCGCCGATGGCATCGCCGCCGACAAATACTTTGCAAACTTGTGCAGCTGCTGATAAAAATGCTCCTTGTCGCTGCTCACCTGCGCAAACACCTTTGCCTCAATAAACATCGCATACGCCGCAAAAATGCCTATGCACGGCGCACCGCGCACCTGAAGCAGCTTTATTGCATCAAACATCTGCTCGGGAGTTTCAAGGCGTATGTACGCCACGCGCCCGGGCAAAAGCGTCTGGTCTATCGCAAGTATCGCCCTGCCGTCATCTGTCAGCCTTACAGGGTCGTTCACTTCATACTTCATTCGCTGAGATCTGCTCCTTTCAAAGAGTTACCGCTTGTCCCTCACAAGCTTTTCGGGGTCAAGCAGCGATATGCGCTTTTTGTTTGCGGTAATAAAGAACTTTACCGTACCGTTCTCAACAGGCGAACGCGCTATCATATCGGGGGTGATGTCCTCAACGTCGGACACCCTGTCAACCATTATCCCCGCCTGAAACGTCCCTATCTCCACCACGATAACGCAGCTTCGGTCGGAGTAAACAGGCGTCGGCAGTGCCATTCGCATTGCAAAATCAATCACGGGGATAGCTTTGCCTCGGTGATTCATAAGCCCCTTTATGTACGCAGGCAGAGCAGGTACAAAGGTTATCTCGGGTATCTCTATTATGTCGGTGACATCGGTAATAAAGAAAGCGTAGAACTTGTTGTCAGCATAAAACGAAAGTATCTTGCCGCCGTTTTGCTCAAATTCCGCGTCCTTTTCGCTCAAAGCCATTTACACCTCTCCTTTCCTGCGTTATTTGCTGTCCTTGATAAACGGCTTTATCAGCTCGTTAACGTCAAGTGCTATGGTTATCGTTCCGTCGCCGAGGATAGAGCAGCCGCTCATTCCCGTCTCTTTAAGCGGATAATCCGACAAAAGCGGCGAAAACGGCTTTACAACTATCTGCTGGTCGGAAATAATAGTGTCTGCAAAAAGCACCGCACCCGTGTCCTGCTCCATGCAGTACAGCATTATGCCCTTTTCTACGTCCTCAATGTCACTTGGTATGCCGAAATGCTTGTTCAGCCTTATCAGCGGCAGACACATTCCGCGCAGCATTATAAACTCGTTGCCGTCAGGGTCTAAAATGTAGTTTTCCGCCTTGCAGGAGAATGCCTCGCGCACCGAGCTTATCGGCACAGACAGGCTGTTTTCGCCCACCTGTACGCTCAATACGTCAATGATAGACAGCGACAGCGGTATGCGTATTGTGAACACCGAGCCGACACCGAATTCCGAGTCAACAAGCAGCTTGCCGCCGACCTTTTCGATGTTCTTTTTAACAACGTCCATACCAACGCCGCGCCCCGAATACTCTGTTATCTGCTCGTTGGTGGAAAAGCCCGCCGCAACGGTGAATGCGTATACCTCCTTGTCGGTGTACTCGCCCTCGGGCTTTGTAAGCAAGCCGTTCTTTTTCGCCTTGGCAAGAATCTTTGCCCTGTCCATTCCCGCGCCGTTGTCGCGGCAGGAGATTACTACCTCTCCCGAATCGTACCCCGCCGAAAGCGTCACTGTCGGCGGCTCTGTCTTGCCCGCAGCAGCTCTCTCCTCGGGCAGCTCAATGCCGTGATCTACCGCGTTTCTCGTTATGTGCATAAGCGGGTCGTTGAGTATATCGACAATACTCTTGTCTACCTCCGTGTCCTCGCCCTCAAATTCGAGTGTTACGCCCTTTCCGAGCTTCTGGTTCATATCGCGCACAACTCTGTTCATCTTCTGGAAGGCTGTCGAAACGGGCACCATTCGTATGCTCATTACCGAGTCCTGAAGCTCGTCCGTCAGCTTTTTAAGCTCGCGCGCAGACTTGTTGAAACGGTCAAGGTCAACACCCAAGCCTTTCAGGTCGGGACTTGATGTGACGCTTCCCTGCGTTATGACTATCTCTGCCACAAGGTCAAGCAGATGATCGAGCTTTTCAAGGTTTACTGTGATAAGGCTCTGCTCGTGCTTTTCCGCAGGCTTTTTTGGTGCCTGCTTTGCCTGCTGCTTGGGAGCCTGTTCTGCCTTTGCCTGCTCAACAGCCTTTTCTGCCTGCTGTGGCGTCGGTGCTGCCGCAGGTGCGGGCTTTGCCGCCTGTGCGGACTTATCCGGCTTGTGCAGCTGCTCCGCCTTTTCAACATTTATGCCGTCCTCTAAATATTCAAGCACCTTTTTCGCATCATCGGTTATCAGCTTGATGATAAGCCCGTGCGCCTTTATCTCGTCATCTGCGCTGTCATCGTCAAGGTCGGGCGGCATTGTCGAGCAGACCTCGGCTATCTGTCCGAGGTTTCGCAAAAGCACGAAACCGCGCGCCGACGGCATAGCACAGCTCTCCTGATACGTCACCCTGTATGTCAGAATACTCTCGTCCTCGTCATCGGGGAAAAGGTGCGAGATATCCTCACCGCCCGATGACTGCGCAGCAGCTGCCGCAGGTGCGCTCTCGCCCTTCATCTGCGCCGCAAACGCGTGTATCTTGCCCTCCAGCTCGGTAAAATCAGAAAGCGGGATATCGTCGTCCTGTATGTTGTCAAGCTCGTTTTTAAGGTTGTCAGAGCTTGCAAACAAAAGCTCGTACAGTCCGGGCTTGTCGTACTTTACCTCGGGGTCGTCGCGGATAATGTAAAACAGATCCTCCACCGCGTGCGCAAGGGTAGACATGTTCTGCAAACCCATCATCGACGCAGAACCCTTTATCGTATGCATCGTACGGAAAATCTCGTTGATGTCCTCCGTGCCGATAGTTTCCTCCTGTTCGGTGCGCATAAGGATATCGTCGAGCTTTTCGAGCAGGTCGCCCGTCTCGAACACGAACATATCCAGCATGCTTTCCATTCCCGCTTCAAATTTCGGCATAACAGTCTATCCTTTCCGAAAAATCAAAATCTTATTCGCTGTCGGTAGCTTTATCGGCGATAAAGCTGAAACCTTTCTCTTTGAGTATCCGCAGTGTCTTTTTATAATTCACGCCGCCGATCAGGTGCTTGCGCGAGTCCTCGCCCGTGGTGTAGATGACCACCGTACAGGTGCCGAACATACGCGCCAGCGGATTTCGCCTTATCGTGACCTTGGTGATATTGCCGCGCTTGAGTGCGACCTTGTGGAAGGTGTACCAGCGGCAGTAAGAAAGCGTCACATTGTCGCCCTCAAAGCCCATAGATGTCGTCACAGCCGCCTCGCACTTAACGATAGTCAGCCAGATAAACGGCAGGGCGAGCATTATCTCGATAAAAACTATCTGCTGTCTGCGCCACGGGAAAAAGTACTGCATCACTACCCCCAGCAGTATCGCCGCCACAGCCGACAGCGCGGGCAGCACAATAAATCCCGGCATACAAGCCTTGCTCGTCTTTACCTGCGGCTTGCACAGAGAAAATTCGGGCGCGATAAGCTTTGCGCTCTGCACAGCGTCCTTTGTGGTCGTTATCGGGATAAGCGCGCTTATCTCCTTCCAGCGCTTGCCGTAGCCTGTACAGCTCACCTCGACCGAGCAGATGTTGAACATACGCATAAAGAACGACTGCGTAAAATCAAGGTAGTTCATATACTTTCGCCGCAGCAGATGATGTCTGCGCGCGCCCTTGCCGCTGCGTATGCGAAGATAGTCCTTTCCGCGCTTGCAGGTGAAATCCCAGTGCCGCAGAAGATTTGAAAGAAAAGACATCAGCCAGATAAAGCCTATCAGCAGACCCGCCGCAAGAAAATATATCCATATGCTCGAATCCTCTATCATCTGTATCTGCGAGTTAACCTCGCTCAGCACGCGCCTGTCAAACTCCTTATCCGTAATAAGATACGCCTGATAAAGCACCGTCAGCAGCACGGCTGTTCCCGATATCGCCGACGTGAACAAAAGCGAAAACAGCACCATCTGCTTTTTGGGCGACTTGAAAACAAACCCCGGCTGCGCCTTTGCCTTTTGCGAAACAATGTGGTATATCTCCATAGCCTTTGACTTTGTAAGGTCAATGCGTATGTCTGTCGACTGCACACAGTCAGCGTCTGTGTCTATATACACCGCACAGCTATGCACAAGAAACGATATCGGACCCTGACACAGCGATACCGACGAAATATCGTCAAAGAAAACCACCGTCTTTGTCATTCCCAGAAAGCCCGTGTGTGTGATTATCCTGTCCTTGCCAAGCTCAAAATACACCGTTATCCAGCGTATAAACGCAAATCCGAAAATGACCATCAGAATGACAAGGTCAAACCAGTTTGCCTCTATCCAGCTTTTCACATCAAAATGCGACGCAATAAGATACTTTGCCAGTGACAGCAAAAGCAGCCACAAATACTTCGCCATGTACTTGATTATCTTTATCGGGTGCTGTCGGAACGACAAGAATTCCTTTGCGCGCTGGGACAGCTTTTTATCGGCAGAACCGTTCATTCGCCGTCACCCCCGCCGCCGATACGCTTTTTTATCGCACCGTTGACAATGTCCGATATCTCTCTCGCCTGCCGCCTTGTCACAAACGGCATAATGCTCTTTGACCCGGGACAGTTGAGCACAACGAAATTAAACCCCGTCAGTACGCTCAAAGGTGTCGTCACCGTCGTAACGCTTGATACCGAGCTTAATGGCACATACTGGTGCGAGATTATAAAAAAGCCCTTGCGCAGCTTAACATCGCGCTGCGTTATCTCGTACTTTGCCACAAGCACATATATCGGGAAAACAATGACCGCAAGTATAAGCAGCGAGGCAAAGACCATATCCGCGATAATAAGAATATTCTGCGCCACATAGCCGCTTATCGCACGCAGCAGGCTCTTAAAGCCCGCTTCAAGCCCGAAAGCGAACAGGAAAAACCAAAATACCGTGCGTCTGCACGCGCGGCAGCATTTTGGGGATACCATAGTAAAATCTCCTCAAAGCTGAATTATCAAGGCTCGCCTTTCATATAGATGATTTGAGGTGATACCTTGAACAGTACTATTATATCCGTTTATTGCTCAATAAGCACAATAAACGAATTTATCTGGGGAGTCCCCGTTCTTGTTCTTATGCTTGCAGGCGGTCTTTATCTTTCTTTTCGTCTGCGATTTGCTCAATTGCACATTTTTCGCCTTTTCCGCGAGATCATCAAAATGCTCAAAGCCCCGCGCAAAAGCTCACAGCACGGCATATCACAGCTGCAAAGCTTTTCCACAGCACTTGCCGCGACCGTCGGTACAGGCTCCGTCACAGGTGTTGCCTGCGCCCTTTGCACAGGCGGAAAGGGCTGTATCCTGTGGATGTGGGTCAGCGCGCTTATCGGTATGGCACTGTCATATTGCGAAAACTACCTCGCCGTGCGCCACTCAAACCATTCATCAAATGACAAAAACGCCAGCGGCGCATACAGCTATCTGCGCACCGTCGGCAAAGTCCCCGCGGTGTGCTACGCACTTTTCTGCGTACTTGCATCGCTTGGCATGGGCAATATGGCACAGTCATCGTCTGCCGTCAGCGTCGCATCAAGCGGCTTTGGCTTGCCTTATTCATTCTGTGCGCTTGCCGTGGTGTGCTTTTGCGCCCTCGCCGTGAGCGATACCTCACGCTGCGCGCGCATCTGCGAAAAGGTCGTACCCTTTGCCGCACTGCTGTTTATCCTCACAAGCCTTGCGCTGCTGCTTTTGTCGCCTTTAAAGACTTTAAACGCCCTTGCAGACATTTTCAAGGACGCTTTTTCGGTAAAGGCGTGCGCAGGCGGAACGCTCGGCTGGTTTTTCACCAAAGTATGTGTAAACGGTTTGCGCCGCGGCGCGTTCTCACACGAGGCAGGGCTTGGCTCGACCTGTGCCGTGCATTCAAGCTGCGACATCACAGACCCCGAAAAACAAGGCAAGCTCGCTATGTCGGAGGTCTTTATCGACACTATGGTCATCTGCACCGTAACAGCGCTTGTTATTCTTATCTCGGGTGCAGACTTTTCGGGCAGCGACTACTCGCTCACCGTTTCAAACGCATACAGCGTCTTTCTCGGCAGCGCAGGAAAGCTGTTTGTCAGCCTTTGCCTTACGCTTTTTTCCCTTTGTACCCTCACAGGCTGGTTTTTCATCGGGGAAAAATCCTTTTGCTGTCTTTTTCCCAAAAAAAGCATTATCTATAAGCTTTTGTACCTGCTGTGCGCCTACCTCGGCTCACAGTTCCCTATGCAGACGGTCTGGGAGATAAGCGATATTTTCAATGCCCTTATGGCGCTGCCGAACATCATCTGCGTGCTGCTGCTGTCAAAGCAGGTAAGTGCGCCTAAATTTCGCCGCTTGCGTGGCGGGTAACGTGGCAGCCCACATTCACCGAAACAGGCAAGCCCGCAATGTGTGTCGGTGCCTGCTCTATGTTCACCGCAAGGCAGGTCTGCGTGCCGCCGAAGCCCTGCGGTCCGATACCGAGCTTGTTTATCTTTTCAAGCATTTTCGCCTCAAGCTGCGCATAAAGCGGCTTGGGGTTTCTTACTGTAACATCTCTGCAAAGCGCCTTTTTGGCGAGGTACGCGCACTTTTCAAAGTCGCCGCCTATGCCTACGCCTATAACTATCGGCGGGCAGGGGTTAGAGCCTGCCTTTGCCACAACGTCTGTCACCCAGTCTATTATCTCCTCGTGCGTAACGCTGGGAGTCATCATCTTCAGCTGGCTCATATTCTCGCTGCCAAAGCCCTTTGGCGCAACGGTTATCTTCACCTTGTCGCCGCTCACAAATTTCATATGCACCACAGGCGGCGTGTTGTCGCCCGTGTTCACTCTCTCAAGCGGGTCTGCAACTATCGAGCAGCGAAGCCTGCCGTCGATATATCCCTGCGAAACGCCCTCGTTAAGCGCCTCGTTTATGTCGCCGCCCACAAAGTGAACGTCCTGCCCGACCTCCATAAAGATTATCGCCATGCCCGTATCCTGACAGATAGGTATCGTCTGCTCGCGGGCAACATTTATGTTGTCGATAATGTCGCCAAATACGTTCTTTCCGACGCTTGACTGCTCAAGCTGCGCACACTTGCGGATACACTCCTCCATATCCTTTGGCAGATACAGATTTGCCTTTATGCAAAGCTCTTTTACAAGCTGCCTGACCTGATTTACGTCTATCTCTCTCATTGCTTGATACTCCTGAAATAGCCGCGCAGCATTTTTTCAACGCTCTCTGCACCGAATTTTGATGCCCAGCGAACGTCCTCGTGCGAAAGCTCCTTGTCCGAAAGACCTGCCGCAGCGTTTGAAATATACGACAGTCCGCACACCTTGACCTTTGCGTGTCTTGCAGCGATAGCCTCGCAGGCGGTAGACATACCCACCGCATCAGCGCCCAGCGCCGCAGCCATTTTTATTTCCGCAGGCGACTCAAACGACGGACCTGTAAACTGAATGTACACGCCCTCTCTTACAGGTATGCCGTTTTGCTTTGCAACCGTAACGAAAGCCTCTCTCATCTGCTTGTCGTAGATATTTGACATATCGGGGAACCTGATACCCAGATTGTCAACATTCTTACCAATAAGCGGATTAGGTACAAACGATGAAATATGGTCTGTTATCACCATAATATCGCCTACGTTGAAATCCTTGTTGATACCGCCCGCAGCGTTTGTAAGGATAATGCTCTCAACGCCCATTATCGCCATAAATCTGATAGGCAGCACAACGTCCTCCATAGAATATCCCTCGTAGTAGTGAACTCTGCCCTGCATACAAACAACAGGAACGTCCTCAAAATAGCCGAACAGGAAATGTCCGACATGACCTTCAACTGTTGATACGGGGAATCCGCTGAAATCAGTGAAAGCCTGCTCGTAAACAACGGTCATCTTTTCTGCCATCTCACCCAGTCCCGTGCCCAGCACAAGACCAACTCTTGGCTGAAAGCCTATCTTCGTGCTGATTTTCTCCGCATACTGCTCAAGTCTTTCGTAATCGTACATATAAATCATTTCCTTTCATTGTGTTAATTTTCGTTATTGATCGTTTTGTGGTATAAACGTCCGTGCTTTGTGCAAAACTTACAACTTGACCTCGTTTTGCAGACAATTTGCTACTATATATTTTACAACAATATTGTTAATTTGTCAACGGCTTTTAGAGATAACAGGTAAGAAGTAAGAAATAAGAATGTTCACTTGCAAAATCTGCGAAAAAAATAAGAGGCAAGAACATCAATCTTACCTCTTATTTCTTAACTTTTAATCAAAACTCAATCTTGGAGTACAGACCTGCGCCCTTCATTGAATCCTCAGGTTTTGGCTTTTTGTAGTCCTTCTCAAAGCTGGTGGTGATATCAAATCCCTTTGAGCGACCGCCTCTGCCGCCGCCGTTTCTTCTGCCTCTGCCGCCTCTCTTGAAGCCGCCCCTGTCGTCAAACTTTCTTGGGCTGGTAGAAGAGATAATGACCTTTCTGTACGGCTCTTCGCCCTTCGACTGACTTGTAACGCCCTCAATCTCCGAAACAGCCGCGTGAACGATCCTTCTTTCGTATGGGTTCATCGGCTCAAGCGCAGAGCTTCTGCCGTTTTTCTTAACGTTGTTCGCGATTTTTCTTGCCAGCTCCTCAAGCTGTGCCTTTCTTCTCTCTCTGAAGCCGTTGCAGTCGGTAGATATCCTGAAATACTCCTTATCCACCTTGTTGCAGACCAGCGATGCAAGGTACTGCAAAGAGTCAAGCAACTCTCCCTTTTTACCCAGCATCTCCTCAAAGCCGTCGCCGCCTATCTCGATAACAGCGCCGTCCTCGTTTTCGGCTGCCACGACCGTTGCATTGGCTATCTCCATAGCCTCAAGCACGCTCTTGATATACTTAACAGCAACATCAGTCTTTGTCTCGCTGTATTCTGCCTCAACCTTTGCCTCTCCCTTGACCTTTCCGAAAAGTCCCTTTTTAGGCTCTTCCAGCACATTGAACGTGATGTTTTCTTCACTTGTGCCAAACACTTCTGCTGCAAGCTGCTTTGCTTCTTCCACGCTTGCCGCGGTAAAAACCTGTTTCACTTTACCTTTCTCCTCTCGATAAATGATTCACTATATCTCACGAAGCCTTGTTGCCCGCTTTCTTTGGGCTTAAAGTCGAAATGCGGCTCCGTTAGTGTGCTTATTCTTCCTCACTGTCATCGTCTGCTTCGCTCTGCTGCTCATCAGACTCCTGCACATCGGCTTTTTCGGCATTGCTGTTCTTGTTTGAGTTATTGCCGCCGTTATTGTTATTATTCCTGTTTTTATTCTTTTTCTTTTTGCCGCTGTTCTGAGGCTTTGGCTTTTCCTCTTCCTCCTCGTCGGCAAACTCCTGGTATTCCTCGCCGTACTTTTCAGCCATACGCTTTCTTGCGGCAGCTATCTTTCGGCGGTCCTCGGCAGCCTTTTCAGCCTTGGAGAGCTTCTTTTCCTCGGTGTCCTCGTTCTCGTCATCATCAGACTTATACGCTGCACCGCCCATTCTTTCGAGGTTCTGCTCTGCCATTTTTGCAAACATGGTCTTCTTGCCGCTCTTTTTGTTCTTTTCGTTTTCAGCCTCTATCATAGCCTGTATCTTTGCAGGGTTATAAACCACATTGAGAACAACCGTCTGAAGCAATGCGAACAGTGAAGAGTAGCACCAGTACAGACCCAGACCTGCAGGGTAGCTGAAACCTATCCACAGCGAGAACACAGGCAGAATGATAAATGTTATCTTCATGCCCATACCCATAGCCTTTGCGGCAGCAGGGTTGTTCTTTTTCTGGAAGAACTGCGAAACGATAGTGACCGCTATCTGAAGTATAAACGATGCAAACGGGATAATCCATGTCATGTCCTTGAATGACGGGATAACGCCCATATCAAGACCGAAGCTCTTGTAGTCGATATCCTCTGCCGCACTCTTTACCGAGTCAGGCAGCACATCTGCATACTCTCCGCCTGCGTTATTGACAAACGAAAATGTCATAAGCTCAGGGCGTGAGGTCGCAAGGTTCTTTGAAATATACTCCTCGTTGAGCATAAACGAGTCTATATCAGGGTGCTTTTTGACAGCCTCAATTATCCTCTTGACCTGCTTTTCCTCGTCTTTAAGGCTCTTTGCTGCGTTCTTGCAGTTGTCCGAATCAAGAAAATACTTGGAAAACTCCTCGTATATCTCATCGTCCTTTTTGCCGTTCTTTTCAAATACATACAGGTACTTCTGGAAAACAGTCTTGCCCTTGACCTCGTCCTTTTCACTGTCTGAAAGCGACAGCTTTTCTATCTCGTCGTTGATATACTCTACATTCTTATCGCTGTGCATATCGCTTGAGACCACATACAGTCCTGCGATAAGGTTGTTTGAGTTGTTCAGTTCGTCCTTGTCAGCGTTTGAAATGTACGTCAGCGGTCCGTAAATGATAGGGATAAGTGCAAAAAGTATCAGCATCGTTACTATCATCGGCAAGCAGCTTGCCATAGGGTTTATGCCCGTTTTAGCGTAAAGAGCCATCTGCTCTTCCTGCATCTTCTGCTGATTTTTGCCGTACTTTTTCTTTATCTTCTCAAGCTCGGGCGCAATAAGTGCCATCTTTGCCGTGCTTTTCTGCTGCTTTACAGCCAGCGGAAAAACAATAAGCCTTGTTACAAACGTAAACAGTAAAAGCGCTATACCGTAGTTTTTAACAACATAGTACAGGCCCTTCATTATCCACCCTAAAGGGATAGCTATAATACCCATTATTGTCCTCCGTTTTACTTTCCTTTAATTTGTGCAGAACAGCTGGGGGAAACCCTTTTGGAGAAGGGTTATCCCCCAGACCCCCTTCCTAAACCTTTTAATGACTTTTCAGCAACGGGAGGCAAAGCTCCCGTCACTGAAAAGTGTTAGAGAATTCAGAAAAGAAAGTTTGAGAATAACACTTCCAAGAGATTTTCTCAATTATTCTGTACACATAAAATGCAAATCAAATATACAAAAATACACTTATTCTTTATTTCATTACTTAACAGCTTTTTTCTTTATTCTGAAATAATCCCTGCTCAATTTATCGGGGACATAGTCCACACCGCCGCTGCTCCACGGATTGCACCGCAAAAGTCTCCATACCGTCAGCAGCAGACCCTTGAAAAACCCGTGCTTTTTAAACGCCTGTGCCGAGTACGCCGAGCAGCTCGGGTAGTACTTGCACCGCGCGGGAAACAGCGGACTTATAAACTTTTGATATATCTTCACAAAGAATAAAGCTATATATTTCATTTCTTTTTATTGTGAACAAATGGCTTGTCCATTTCCTTTGCCAGCCGCTTCTGGATAAAATCCTGCACGTCACAGCTTGATTTTTCCTGTATGCCGTTTCTGCCCACAAAGACTACATCGTAGCCTATCGGCAAGCCCTGTTCGCTTTGGCGGTAAGCAGCCCTTATTATCCGCTTGACTCTGTTTCGCGTCACAGCGTTGCCCAGCTTTTTGCCCGCGGTTATACCAAGCCTTGAAACAGGCATATTGTTCGGAAAAAAATGTACGCACAGCCACTCACAGCCGACACGTCTTCCCTTTTTGTAGCAGCGCATAAAGCCGCCGTTGTCCTTCAGGACGGTTGTAAATAACATATCTCTTACTTCTTGGTTCTTACCTCTTACCTCTTACTTCTTACCTCTAAAAAACTAAAAACGACCTTGTACCCTTCAATTTTTTTGAATGGTAAAGGTCGGTCATAAGGGGAAAGCGCCTTTAAATAAAGTTCACCGATAATTTACCCCCGAAGCTGCGGCATTGTTTCTTTTGCCGCGGCAGTCAATGTCCTCCGCCATTATCGGCGGACGACGCTGCACAGCTGCAAGATTATCAATAGCTGAGTCTTGCTCTGCCCTTTGCTCTTCTTCTTGCAAGTACCTTTCTGCCGTTGGCAGTTGCCATTCTCTTTCTGAAACCGTGAACCTTCTGTCTGTGAAGCTTCTTAGGCTGGTATGTTCTCAACATAATAGTTCATCCTCCTTCCATTGACCTTTCCAAGCAATATTTACACAAATATCACTCACGTCAGTTTTATTATGCGGACTGACAAGTGATAATTCTTGACATAGCCCTTGTAATTTTACATTATAGCTTATTTCATACTCATTTGTCAAGACCTTTTTTCAAGTTTTTTTACCAAATGTACAGCTTTTGAAAGGGATTTTGTGCAGCTTTTCTTAAACTTTTTATGTACTGGCAATAATCAAATTGTTATAAATACAACATATAGTTTGAATGTCGCGATTTTTCAGCCTATTTTGTATTTTTGCAAGCCTTGTCCTTTGCTTTAAAAAAATACTATTTATTATATATATACGCTTGAAATTCTCAACAGTTTGTGATATAATTATTTAGAATTGAGCAATATGCCCTTTTGTTAAATTATGTTAATTTTAAAGCAAACAAAAAGCAGCTGCCAAAACACGTGGGAATATCGAAAAACAGAGCATTTTGGCTATTATGGAGGAATAAATAAATGGACAGCTTCAACGACGTATTTCTTGAGGTACTGAAATACTGCCACGACTATAAAACGGTCAGCGAGCCGGGGTACAACAGGTGGATAAAAATACTTGAACCGTATAAATTTGAGAACAACACCGCCTACCTGCTTGCCGATTCCGAATTTACAAAGACCACTACCGAGAATAACTACGGCAAGATAATCCACGAGGCTTTCAAGGAAGTTATGGGCTTTGATGTGCAGGTCAAGATACTTGTCAAGAGCAAGGAGGAAGAGTCCGAGGCGGAGAACGTGAGCGTCACGCCCGCTAAATATTCGGACAACCTTACAAATCTGCTCACCTTTGACAACTTTGTTCAGGGCGAGTCGAATAAGCTTGCATTTGCGTTTGCAAAGACAGTCGCAAACAGATACAACAACAATACCGAGCAGCAGGATTTCAATACTATGCTTTTCAATCCCCTGCTTATCTACGGCGATTCGGGACTTGGCAAAACGCACCTTATGAAAGCTATCGAGTACGATGTAAGAAAAAACAATCCCGAGCTTAAAATAGTCTACACAACGGGCGAATCATTCATCAACGAGCTTGTAAAGGCTATCGAAACAAAGGAAACGGTAAAGTTCCACGATAAGTACAGAAATGCTGATTTTCTGCTGGTAGACGATATACAGACGATAGCGGGAAAGGAAAGAATGCAGGAGGAATTTTTCCATACCTTCAACGAGCTTTACAATGCAGGCAAGCAGATAGTGCTGACCTCGGATATACACCCGTCAAAGATTTCAAAGCTGCAGGACAGGATACAGTCAAGGCTTTCAAACGGTATGCAGGTCGATATCACACCGCCCGACCTTGAAACAAGAATGGCTATCATCAGAAATAAAGCCGACAGACTTGATCTGCACCTTTCCGACAGCGTAACAAGAATAATCGCGGAAAAGATAAAAAGCAACGTTCGTCAGATAGAGGGTACAGTCAAGAAGATAAAAGCCCTCACAATGTATACCAACGAACAGCCTACAATAGCTATGGCGCAAAAGGTCATCAAAGAGATAATGATAGAGAACCACCCCGCCGAGATAACCGTTGACAGAATAATCGGCGACGTGGCAGATGCCTTTGACGTTACCGCAGAGGATATCCTGTCAAAGAACAGACAGGCTAAAATATCCCTCGCAAGAAAAATAACCATATACGTTATGAAAAACGTAAAGGGAATGACATTTACCCAGATAGGCGAGGCACTCAATAAGAACCACTCGACAATGACCATACACTATAACGAGATAGACCAGCTTCTCAATACCAATAAAGCACTCAAAGACAACGTTGACGATATAATCAAAAATCTTCGCAGCAATTAAATCCGTTTTTTAAGACTTTTAAACTTTTTCAACCGACTTTTCAACAGTTTTGCCCTTGTGCAAAGCCTGTTAAAGCAAAGCTGCGCACATAAATAAACATTTTTAACATCAAAATGCGTGCAAAAAAAGTTAGAATCTTAAAACAGTCTGTCGGATTTTGCACATTTTTTCTAACTTTCAACAAACATTTTCTCAACCAAACCAACACAAAAAAATCAATCAACTTATTCAACATTTTATCAACCCCTCACACAAAAACTCATACACCCCCTTTTCCTTATCTGATGTACTTTTCAGACAAATCAACATTTCCAACACACACTAATACTAATACTGAAACAAATATAAGTTAGATGGTTAACAACACACCAACTACATCACCTTAAAAAAACCCGTTTGTTGAAATCACTCACCCACATCAAAAATTTGTTTTTAGATAGGATGATACTTATGAAATTCACTTGTGAAAAGAAAATGCTTATCGATGCTGTAAGCAACGTATCAAAGGCGATCAGCGAAAAAGCTCCGTTCCCCGCACTTTCGGGCATGAAGCTCAGGCTTGACAGAGAAAACCTTGAGCTTACGGGCTACAATATGGAAATAGGCATAAGAACAACAATATCCGTTGAAAGCTCCGATTCGGGACAGTGCATCATCGATGCAGCACTGTTTTCCAATATGCTTCGCAAGCTTGACGAAAGCATAGTGCTTATCGAAATATCAAGCAACTATCAGGTGACCATATCAAGCGGCGTTACCACCTTTAACCTCGTTGCGCAGAATTCCGACGAGTACCCCGAGCTGCCGACAGTAAATTCAGATGACAGCATATGCGTTTCACAGCCGATACTTAAAAATATGATAGAGCAGTCTGTCTTTGCGGTCGCAGTTACAGATATGAAGCCTATCCTCAAAGGAGAGCTTTTCGAGATACAGGGCGGCAAGCTCACACTTGCAGCTATCGACGGCTATAGACTTGCTGTAAGAAGCGAGCCTATCAAGTTTGAGGGCGAAAAGAAATTCGTAGTGCCTGCCGTTACACTTTCAAAGGTAACAGACCTGCTTTCCGATAACGAGGAGGACACAGCAGAGCTTTGCCCCACACTTAAGCATATCATTTTCAAAATAAACGGCTATATGGTTTATTCACGACTTCTTGAGGGAGAGTTCCACCCGTACAGGTCAGCTATCCCCGCAGAAAGCAAAACAGAGGTCACCGTTGACAGAAAGCAGCTTATCGCAGCGCTTGAAAGAACAATGCTTATCATCAATGACAGAGCGCCATCACCCGTAAGATGCTACTTTGAAAACAATACACTCAAGATAAACTGCAAAACCACAGTCGGCAATAAAATTTCCGACGAGATAAGCGCAGTCATCACAGGACCTGTTATCGAAATAGGCTTTAAGTGCAAGTATCTGCTTGACCCGCTGAAAGTCATTGACGATGAAAGAGTAAAGCTGCAGATGAACGGCAGCCTGCTGCCAATGAAGATAGTTTCGTGCGACGATAACGAAAGCGAAAAATATACCTACCTCGTGCTGCCTGTAAGACTGCCAAAGGATTGATCTTAATGAAAACAGTTGAAATAAAGATACATACCGACTTTATCAAGCTTGACTCACTGCTCAAATTTGCAGGCGTGGTCGAAACAGGCGGTATCGCAAAGGAGATAATCGCCGAGGAAAGAATAAAGGTCGGCGGTGAGGTATGCACAATGCGCGGCAAAAAGATAAGACCGGGCGATACAGTGCAGATAGATGAAATAGACACACAGATAGTTGTCACAAACTGATTTATGTATATAACTAAAATTTACGCCGACGGTTTTAAGAATCTGAAAAAAATAGATATAACGCCCCACGAGGAAATAAATATCTTCTGGGGTAAAAATGCGCAGGGCAAAACAAATCTTATCGAAGCTGTATGGCTTTGTACGGGCGTCAGGTCATTTCGCAGTACAAAGGATAAAGGCATGATAGATATAAATGCAGATGCAATGACTATCGAGGTCAGCTTCAAGGACAGCTTCCGCGACCAGACAGTGCGCTACTGCATGGATAAAAACAACATCAAGGAAAAAGAGCTGTTTCTCAACGGCATAAAGGTCAAAAACCCCGCAAAGCTGTTCGGTCAGCTTGACTGCGTGGTGTTTACTCCCGAGGACCTTGAAATATCCAAAGGCTCGCCCGATAACAGACGGCAGTTTTTAGACCTTTGCGTCAGCCAGATAAAAAACAACTACTCAAATACCTGCGCAAAGTATGAAAGAATAATCGAGCACAGAAATGCGCTTTTGAAAAATATAGCGTTTGGCAAAAGCTCACGCGACGAGCTTGACGGCTGGGATGTCCAGCTTGCACAGCTTGGCTCGTATATCTCGCTTTTGAGATATAACTACACCAAAATACTCGCAAACTATGCCTCAAAGCTGTACAGCGAGATATCACAGGGCAAGGAAAAGCTGGAGATAAGCTATTATTCAACAGTCTTTTCAAAGCTCGAGGGCAGAAAGGATTTTGCAGGCGACCTTGCAAGAGAATATTTGCAGGTGATAAAAAACAATACCGATGAGGACATCAGGGCGGGCTTTACTATGAAAGGCGTTCACCGCGACGATATCATCGCAAAAATAAACGGTCTTGCCTGCAGGGATTTTGCCTCGCAGGGACAGCACAGGTCATGCGCGCTGATACTTAAGCTCGCACAGGCGTATATCTTGAAGCAGGAAACAGACGACGCGCCCGTGATATTGCTTGACGACGTTTTGAGCGAGCTTGACGAGTTCAGGCAGAGATTCGTGCTTTCAAAAATCGACGGTATTCAGGTTTTCATCACCTGCTGCGATAAGAATATACAGTTTGAGAAAAACAAGCACGGCAGACTTTACAACATCGAGGGCGGAAGGATAAAAACTCACAAGCGAAAGGAAAAGAAGGACTGATGTATCTTCACCTTGGCAACGACTTTATCGTGAACGAAAAAGAGATAATCGGGATATTTGATATCGAAAATTCGTCGGTGTCGCAGATAACAAAGCAGTTTCTGAACAATGCATCGAAAAATGCAAGAGTGGTAAACTGCACCTACGAAATGCCCAAAAGCTTTGTCGTGTGCCTTGATAAAGATTTGACCGAAACAGTTTATATTTCTCAGCTGGCTTGTTCAACATTGCTTAAAAGACATAATAAATTTGATTGATATATCTAAACCAAAACAGGAGGATAAAGATCTTGGATAACAATTTGGAAAACATCTCACAGGTGGATAAGAGCAATAACTATGACGAAAATCAGATACAGGTGCTCGAAGGACTTGAAGCCGTGCGCAAAAGACCGGGTATGTACATCGGCTCGACAGGTCCGCGCGGTCTGCACCACCTTGTATACGAGATAGTTGACAATGCTATCGACGAGGCTCTTGCAGGCTACTGTACGCAGATAGATGTCGAGATACTCGAGGGCGACATAATCAGAGTTACCGATAACGGACGCGGTATCCCTACGGGCATTCACCCAAAGGAGGGTATTTCTGCGGCGACCGTTGTTTATACGATACTGCACGCAGGCGGTAAGTTCGGCGGCGGCGGATATAAGGTAGCGGGCGGTCTGCACGGCGTTGGCGCATCTGTTGTAAACGCGCTCTCGGAGTATCTTGAGCTTACTGTTTATGACGGCAAGAACATACATTTCCAGCACTTTGACAGAGGTCACTATACCGAGCCTCTGAAAATAATCGGCGAAACGGACAAGACGGGTACATCTGTTCTTTTCAAAGCCGATCCCGAGATATTCCAGGAAACGACTGTGTACGAGTACGAGATACTTGAAAAGAGACTGCGTGAGCAGGCTTTTCTCAACGGCGGTATCAAGATAGTTTTCTCAGACAAGCGTGATCCCGATAATGTGCGCAGTGAAACTCTGCACTACGAGGGCGGTATCAGACAGTTTGTCGAGCATATCCACAAGACAAGAGGCGTTGAGGCGCTCTCCGAGGAGGTCATATACGTCAGCGGCAAGCAGGACGATATGTTTGCCGAGGTCGCTTTGCAGTATAACGATACCTATAATGACCTTATCCTCTCGTTTGCAAACAATATACACACCCCCGACGGCGGCTCGCACGAAACAGGCTTCCGTGTGGCGCTCACAAGGGTAATAAACGAGTACGGCAAAAAGTTCGGCTATCTCAAGGACGGCGACAAGCTGCTCGCAGAGGACGTGCGCGAGGGACTTACCGCAATAGTTTCGGTAAAGCTGACAAACTGCGAATTTGAGGGACAGACAAAGGGCAGACTGGGCAACCCAGAGGTAAGACCTTTTGTTGATAAGATAGTCACCGAAAAGTTGATGAACTACTTTGAGGAAAATCCGCCCGTTGCAAAGGCGATATTCGATAAGTCCGTTCAGGCACAAAAGGCAAGAGAAGCCGCAAAGAAAGCAAGAGAGCTTACAAGAAGAAAGAGCGCGCTTGAATCTTCGTCACTGCCGGGCAAGCTGGCAGACTGCTCGGAGAGAGACGCGTCCGTTACCGAGATATATATCGTCGAGGGAGATTCTGCGGGCGGCTCTGCAAAGGAAGGCAGGGACAGAAAGTTCCAGGCTATCCTGCCCTTGTGGGGTAAAATGCTCAACGTTGAAAAAGCGCGTATCGACCGCGTTTACGGCAACGATAAGCTCTCCCCTGTCGTTACGGCTCTGGGCACGAGCATCGGCGAGGACTTTGATTTGTCAAAGCTGCGCTATGGCAAGGTAATAATTATGGCAGATGCCGACGTCGACGGCTCGCACATCAGAACGCTGCTTTTGACATTCTTCTTCAGATTCATGCGCCCGCTTATCGAGCACGGTCATGTGTATCTCGCACAGCCGCCGCTTTTCAAGGTGCAAAAGGGCAAATCGTTCAAGTACGCATATACCGACGCACAGCGCGACAGATATATCGCCGAGTATTCAGAGAACGGCGGTAAGGTAAATGTTCAGCGCTACAAAGGTCTTGGTGAAATGGACCCTATGCAGCTTTGGGAGACCACAATGGACCCCGAAACAAGAACAATGATAAGGGTCACAATGGAGGACGCTGTAAAAGCAGACGAGATATTCACTATCCTTATGGGCGATAAGGTACAGCCGCGTAAGGAGTTTATCGAGAAGAATGCGGAGTACGCAAAGGAGCTTGACGTATAACGCGCATATCAGGCGATATATATACACCATATCGTTTTTAACAAACAAGGAAAGGTATTTTTAAAATTATGGCGGAGAAAAACGATTTCAAGAGCTTTGAGGAAAAAGAGCTTGAAGAATACGAAAAGCAGGCACAGGCAGAGGCAGACAGCTTTTCCGAAGAGCCTATGCTCACCCTTGACTACGACGTAAAAAACGACGAGGAGGACAGAGCCTTCAGGGCGTATCAGAAAAAGTTCGTTTACCCTCACAACTGGAAGGTCACAGCGGCATTTTCTGTAGTTGCGGCGGCGTTTATCGTTTCGATAATCAAGTACCCGAACGGCTACCTCAATTACATTCTGCTCGCAATATGCGTAACGGCTATCCTGCTCACCTGGTACAACAGCGTAAGGATAAGAAAATATCTTGTCAAAGCGCTTAAAAACCTTGAGGACGACAAGTACAGATTTACACTGTACGAAAGCGGTTTCACTATCGAAACGCTTGTGAGCGAGGAAGAAAAGCAGGCGCAGGATTACGTTCCCATAAAGCCGCGCCGCGTGCATCTTGGCGACAACAGCGATATAAACAACGATACCGTCGAGGTCATCGAGAACGACGAGATGTTCATCATCATTCTCGAAAAAGAGACTTTCTACGTGCTTTGCAAGCGCCTTATGACCGAGCAGCAGCAAAAGATACTGCGCGATAAAATGACGGGCGAGCTTGCCGAGGGATACCACCTTATAACCGAAAATAAATGATTGATATATTCCGCAAAAGCGGAAGAATGGAGTTGAAATTTTTTGAGCGACTACAATGTTATTGACACAGATGTCGAAAGGATAATGAAAGAATCGTTTATCCAGTATTCTATGGCAGTAATCGTTTCCAGAGCGCTTCCTGACGTAAGAGACGGCTTGAAGCCTGTACACAGACGTATCCTTTACACTATGTACGAAAACGGACTTACTCCCGACCAGCCGTACAGAAAGTGCGCAGATACCGTAGGTTCGGTACTTGGTAAGTATCACCCTCACGGTGATGCTTCCGTTTACGATGCGCTTGTCCGTCTTGCACAGAGCTTCTCGCTTCGTTACCCTCTCGTTGACGGTCACGGAAACTTCGGTTCTGTTGACGGTGACCCGCCGGCTGCTTACCGTTACACAGAGGCTAAAATGGCGAAGATGTCGATGAATATGCTCACCGACATCAACAAGAACACTGTTGATTTCCAGTCAAACTACGACGACAGACTCAAAGAGCCTGTTGTTTTGCCGTCGAGATTCCCAAATCTTTTGTGCAACGGTTCAACAGGTATCGCCGTAGGTATGGCAACAAATATCCCGCCGCACAATCTTCACGAGATAATCGAGGGTATGAAGTGCGTGATGAAAAACCCCGACTGCTCGCTTGACGAGCTTATGCAGCACGTTCAGGGACCCGATTTCCCGACGGGCGGCATCATCATGGGCAGAGCGGGCATAAGAGCCGCTTACGCAACGGGCAAGGGCAAGATAACCCTGCGTTCGCAGACCACTATCGAGGAAATAAACGGCAGAAACTGCATAATCGTCACCGAGATACCGTATATGGTCAATAAGGCAAGACTGTGCGTTTCTATCGCAGACCTTGTCAAAGAAAAGAGAATAGAGGGCATACACGACCTCAACGACGAGTCGGGCAAGGACGGTATGCGTATCGTTATCAAGCTCAAAAAGGACGCAAATCCGCAGGTAGTGCTCAATAAGCTGTTCTCCTACACACAGCTTCAGGATACCGTCGGCGTGAATATGCTCGCGCTGGTAAACGGCATACCGAAGATACTTACGCTTAAAGAGTGCCTTGAGCAGTACATTGATTTCCAGGTGGACGTTATCAGAAGACGTACACAGTTTGATCTGAAAAAAGCCAAGGAAAGAGAGCATATCCTGCAGGGTCTGGTCATCGCCCTTGACAATATTGACGAGGTAGTTGAGATACTGCGTTCTTCAAAGACTATTGCCGAAGGTAAGCAAAGACTTATGGACCGCTTTGACCTTACCGAAGTGCAGGCAGACCACATCGTTAATATGACACTTGGCAAGCTGACGGGTATGGAGCGTCAGAAACTGCTTGACGAGTTGGCAGAGCTGAAGATAAAGATCGCCGACCTCGAAGATATACTTGCAAATCATCAGAGAGTGCTTGATATCATCATTGAAGAGGTCGAGGCTATACAGGAAAAATTCGGCGACGAAAGAAGAACGAGAATAGAAAATGTCAGCGGCGAGGTAGATATCGAGGACCTTATCCCCGAGGAAGAAAGCTTTGTCACCTACACCAAGGGCGGCTATATCAAGAGAACGCCTATCAGCGAGTACCATGCACAAAAGCGCGGCGGCAAGGGCGTTACAGGTATGAAACAGCGCGAGGACGACTACGTTGAGGAGATGTATACCTGCTCCACGCACGACTTTATGCTCTTCATCTCAAACAAGGGCATTATGTACAAGCTCAAGTGCTACGAGCTCCCCGAGGGCTCAAAGGCTTCAAGGGGAACCAATATCGTCAATGTACTGCCGCTTGAAAATGACGAAAAGATAGCCGCTATGATTAAGACCGACTCCTTTGACGAGGGTAAGTTTATCGTTATGGTCACCAAAAACGGCAAGATAAAGCGTACACCGCTTTCGTCCTATAAAAACGTCAGAAAGAACGGTCTGCGCGCTATCGGTCTTGACGAGGGCGACGAGATAGAGGGCGTAAGAATGACAAGCGGTAAGAACCAGCTTATCATTGCTACCCACAACGGCTACGCTATCAGAGTCAATGAAACGGACATCAGAGAGATGTCAAGAACAGCCCACGGCGTAAGAGCTATCAAGCTGCGTGAGGGCGACTATGTCGTTTCAATGGCGAGAGTGCGCGACGGTGCGACAGTGCTTACCGTTGCCGAAAACGGTCTTGGCAGACGCGTTGCGCTTGAAAATTACCGTATCCAAAGGCGCGGCGGCTACGGCATGATGAACTATAAAAACGGCGGCGTGTGCGGCATAAAGGTAGTTGACGACGAGGACGATATCATCATGATATCCACCGACGGCGTCGTTATCAGAATAAGAGCCTGCGATATCAGCATTATGGGCAGATATTCAAAGGGCGTTCGCCTTATGCGCGTAAGCGAGGACGGCAAGGTAGTTGCGTTCACACGTACCGAGCACGAGGAAGATGCGGAGATATCCGAGGTCGAGCAGGCATCCGCCGAGGATATAGCACAGGCAGCCGAGGAAGAGGCAAACGAGGTCGTTGCAGAGGATACAGCTCCCGATGATGAGGACGCTGTTGATGACGGAAACGATGACGAAGAATAAATAATCACGAAACCAACAGTACCGCTGTGTGCTGTTGGTTTTTGCGCCTCCGGAAGCAAAAGGCAAGAAACGAGAGAGAAGCAAGAGGCAAAAGGGGTGAACAGCTTTGTGAAAGAGCATAAAATGACTATCCTTGTCCCTGCAATGCTTGACGAGACCTTTGAGCTGTTAAAAGCGGCATTTGCCTCAAAATCAGTAAAGGTCGTGCTTTTGAAAAACTCAAACGGCGTTGTCAATACGGGACTTGGCTTTGTGCATAACGACTTGTGCTGTCCCTGCGCAATAATGGTCGGGCAGCTTGTCAATGCTCTGCGCTCTGGGCAGTACGATGTCAGCAAAACCGCGTTTCTGTGCGCGCAGGCAGGCGATTCGTGCAGAGGCTCAAACTATATACCGCTCATTCGCAAGGCGGTGAAAAAAGCAGGCTTTGACATACCCGTGCTTTCGCTGAATTTTTTCGATATGGAGCAGGGCGCGCGCTTTGATATAACGCCCGCGTTTTTGCTCAAGGCGCTTGCAGCCGTTATGTACTCTGATTTGCTTATGATTCTGAAAAACCAGATACGTCCGTATGAACTGCATAAAGGGCAGACCGACGAGCTATGCCGCGTGTGGCAAAAGCGTCTGCGAAAGGATATTTTCAACGGCAAAGGTCTGCTTTCATACAAACGTAATTTTAACCGTATCTGCCGCGATTTTGCAGCGATCGGGCAAACGGGCGAAACAAAGCTGCGTGTGGGCTTTGCGGGCGAGCTGTATATGAAATACTGCAGCATAGGCAACCGCCGCCTGCTGCGCCATTACGAAAGCCGCGGGGCAGAGGTTCGTGTAAACGGCTTTTCGTGGTATGTGCTGTACTATATCGACAGCCACCTGTATGATTTTTCACCCGTTGTAACGGCTGGCTATAAGGCTGCCGCGCGCATTATCGAGGGCGTCCAAAAGCTTATGATACGCACCTTGCGAAAGTATGGATTTGAGTGCTTTGACAGCTTTACACCGTTTAAGCAAAAAGCGCAGAGCCGTATCCCCTGCAACTGTACCACGGGCGACGGCTGGCTTATCGGCGCAGAGATAGTCAACCACGCACTGTGCGGAACAAAAGGCGTTGCGTGCCTTCAGCCATTTGGCTGTATGCCCAACCACGTGTGCGGACACGGGCTGTACAGCTCGATACAGCGCCGTTTGAGCGATACGGGAGTGCGCCTTGTCAGCGTTGATTTTGATACCTCGGGCAGCGATGTCAACATCTATAACCGCGCCGAAATGCTGCTGACACCGCAGATAATTCTGAATAAAAAGGGAGAAAAGCTATGACAACCGTTAAGGATATCTACAATTACATAAACGAGATAGCGCCGTACTCTTTGCAGGAAAGCTACGATAACAGCGGTCTTTGCGTGGGTAACGGCAAAATGCGTGTCACTAAAGCACTTGTTGCCCTTGACGTGACAAAGGACATAATAGCCGAGGCAAAGCAAAAAGGCGCGCAGCTTATCATCACCCACCACCCCGTTATTTTCCGCGCACTCAAAGCCGTCGACCCCGAAACTGTCGTGGGTATGCTGCTTTCGGGCGGCATCGCATCGGTCAGCGCGCATACCAATTTTGACAGTACCCTTATGAACGACCTTTTGTGCAAGCAGCTTGATTTGCGCCCAAGCGAGCCTCTGACCGAGGAGCACGGCGTGCCTATGGGCTGTGTGTGCGAGCTTGAAAATGCACTCAGCGCAGACGACCTTGCAAAGCATATACAGAAAAAACTCGGCAATACCGTCGTGCGCTATAACGACCTTGATAAAACCGCGCAGTATAAGGGCAAAACTATCTCGCGTGTCGGTGTCTGCTCGGGCAGCGGCGGTAGCTTCTGGAGAGATGCGCAGGCAAAGGGCTGCGACGCGCTCATCACGGGCGACGTTAAGCACGATATCTTTATCGACGCGCTCAACGACGGCTTTTGCGTGATAGACGCAGGGCATTTCCATACCGAGAATATCTTCTGCGAGTATATGCAGCTGGAGCTGTCAGAGCAGTTCAAAGACGTACAATTTGAGGTCGCAGACAGCAACGTTGATGTGGTGTCATATCGTATTTGATTTTTAACGATGTTTTGTATTTTCTTTTCCGAATAATTGAGGAAATTCTTCTGAAAAGAATATTTCCCGAACTCTTTCGGGTCTCTCATAACTTTTTCGTTATCGGGGACTTGTTCCCGATGGCGAAAAAGCAATAAAAGGTTTCTGAAAAGGGGTTTGGGGAAAAACTCTTCTCCAAAAGAGTTTTTCCCCAATTACTCTGAAAGGAGAACGCATAATGGCACTTGACGGAATATATTTAAGCTTACTGAAAAAAGAATTTGAAACGCTTATCGGTGCGCGTGTTGACAAAATACACCAGCCCACCCGCGAAGAACTGCTGATAGGCTTTCGCACCCGCGAGGGCGGCAAAAAACTGCTTATCAACGCAGGTTCAGGCTCGGCGCGCATACACCTCACCACGCAGGAGATAGAAAACCCCAAAACGCCGCCTATGCTTTGTATGCTGCTGCGCAAGCACTTATCATCTGGCAGGCTTGTCGACATTCGCCAGGACGGCTTTGAGCGCATACTTTTTCTTGACTTTGAGTCCACCGACGAGCTTGGCGACAGAGCCGACCTCACGCTCGTTGTCGAGATAATGGGCAGATGCTCAAACGTCATACTTGTCGGCGGCGAGGGAAAGATAATCGACAGCATACACCGCGTAAACCCCGACGGCAGCGCGCGCCCCGTGCTGCCCGCAATGAAATACGAAACACCCCCGCGCGAGCAAAGACTGAACATTTTCACCGCACCGCGCGAGGAGCTTGAACTAAGGCTGAAACAGTTCCCAAAGGCAGAGCTTTGCAAAACGCTTCTGAAAGTGTGCGAGGGAATATCACCAATCTTTGCGCGCGAGTGTGAAAACTACGCCCTGCGCGGCGTAGATAAGCCTGTCGAGGATATGCAGCCCGATAATTTTGACCGCCTTGCAGAGTATATCGGCAGTATCGGCGGGCAGCTGCAAAGCGGCACAAACCCCTATACTCTCGTCAAGACCAAAGAGGGCGCGTTCAAGGATTTCTGCTTTTGCGATATACGCCAGTACGGCTCGCTTATGGATACCAAAAGCTTTGAGTCCCCCAGCGAACTGCTTGATTATTTCTATTCGCAAAGGGATATGTTCGCGCGCGCAAAGCAAAAAGCAGCAGACCTTTTCAAGCTTGTGGGCAATCTCACCGAGCGCACACGGCGGCGCGTAGAGAATCAGAAAGCAGAGCTGCACGACTGCGCAGACCGCGACAAATACCGCATTTACGGCGATCTGATAATGGCAAATATAAGCGACATCATCAAGGGCATGAGCTGGTGCAGAGTGACCAATTATTACGACGACGACCTTTCGCTCACCGAGATACCCCTTGACAAAAGGCTCTCGCCGCAGGAAAATGCGCAGAAATACTACAGCCTCTACCGCAAGCTCGACACCGCCGAGCATAAGCTGAAAAAGCTGATAGTGCAGGGCGAGGAGGAGCTTGTCTACCTCGACAGTGTCTATGAGTCGCTCACCCGCGCACAGACCGAAAGCGAGCTTGCAGAGCTTCGCCAGGAGCTTGCCGACGAGGGCTATATAAGGTGGCAGGGCGCGAAAAGCAAGCCCCCGAAAGCACTTCCGCCGATGCGATTTAAAACGCCCGACGGCTTTGTTATCCGCGTGGGCAGAAACAACCGCCAGAACGACAGGCTCACCTGCAAGGAATCGGAGAAAACTGATATGTGGCTTCACACCAAGGACATCACGGGCAGCCACGTAATCATCACAGCAGACGGGCGCGAAATACCCGAAATGGTCATTTATACAGCCGCACGCCTTGCCGCGTATTTTTCAAAGGGCAGAGAGTCCTCGCAGGTCGCGGTGGACTATACCCTCGTGAAAAATGTCAAAAAGCCAAACGGCGCAAAACCGGGAATGGTGATATTCACGAATAATAAAACACTGTACGTTTCACCCTTCTCACCCGAAGAAGTAGACAGTCTGAAAACACCGCTGTAAGTATTTCATACCGCATATGCAGACTTTGAAAATAGTGATAAAAAACACGTCAATGTAACTTTACGATTTGTTCAATTAGATATATACCGCAAAGCGCAAATCCTATTGACTTTTAGAGGAAAAAGCGGTATAATTGTAGTTGCCAGAAATCATAATAATTGGAGGTTTTTCAAATGGGAAGAGTTTACAACTTTAGTGCAGGTCCCGCTGTACTTCCTGAGGAAGTGCTTAAAGAGGCTGCAGAGGAGATGCTCGATTACAAGGGCACAGGCATGAGCGTTATGGAGATGTCTCACCGTTCAAAGGCTTATGATAATATCATCAAAGAGGCTGAACAGGACCTGCGTGACCTTATGGGTATCCCCGACAACTACAAGGTAATCTTCAGACAGGGCGGCGCAAGCCTGCAGTTTGCAGAGGTACCAATGAACCTGATGTACAACGGCAAGGCTGCATACATCATCACAGGTCAGTGGGCAAAGAAGGCAGCTGCCGAGGCTGAAAAGTTCGGCGAGGTAGTAAGAGTTGCATCGTCTGCTGATAAGACATTCTCCTATATCCCTGATTGTTCCGACCTTGATATTCCCGAGGATGCAGACTATGTTTACATCTGCGAGAACAATACCATCTACGGCACAAAGTATAAGACTCTGCCTAACACAAAGGGCAAGACTCTGGTTGCAGACGTATCCAGCTGCTTCCTGTCAGAGCCTATAGATGTTACAAAGTACGGCGTTATATACGGCGGCGTTCAGAAGAACATAGGACCTGCGGGCGTACAGATCGTTATCGTTCGCGAGGATCTGCTCAAGGACGAGCCTGCAGTTAAGAACACACCGACAATGATGAACTGGAAGATCCAGGCTGACAACGATTCACTTTACAACACACCTCCTTGCTACGGCATCTACATCTGCGGCAAGGTATTCAAGTGGATAAAGAAAATGGGCGGTCTTGAGGGCATGAAGGCTCACAACGAGAAGAAGGCAAAGATCCTTTACGATTTCCTCGACAGCTCCAAGATGTTCAAGGGTACAGTAAGAGCTGAAGACAGATCGCTGATGAACGTTCCTTTCGTAACAGGCGACGAGGAGCTTGATAAGAAGTTTGTAGCAGAAGCAAAGGCTGCAGGCTTTGAGAACCTTAAGGGTCACAGAACTGTCGGCGGTATGAGAGCTTCCATCTACAACGCAATGCCGATCGAGGGCGTTGAAAAGCTTGTAGAGTTCATGAAGAAGTTCGAGGCTGAAAACACCAAGTAATAGAAACTTTACGCATACGGGGCAGCATTATGCTACTCCGTGTGCTAACTTTTTAATAAAACTTTTTCGGAAAGAGGTAAGGAAAAATGTACAACGTATTGACACTCAATAAAATTGCCGCTGTCGGCACAAGCAGACTCGGTGCAGATTACAACGTAACAGATAACTGCGACGCTCCTGAAGCAATAATGGTGCGCTCGGCAAAAATGCACGATATGCAGTTCAAGGATAACCTGCTCGCTATCGCCCGTGCAGGCGCAGGCACAAACAATATCCCTGTTGATAAGTGCGCAGAAGAGGGCATCGTAGTTTTCAACACCCCCGGCGCTAACGCTAACGCTGTTAAGGAGCTTGCAGTGTGCGGACTGCTTCTGGCTTCAAGAAAGATACCCGAGGCTATCGAGTGGGCAAAAACCCTCAAGGGTCAGGGCGACGAGGTAGGTAAGCTGGTTGAGAAAGGCAAGTCCAATTTCGCAGGCAACGAGATCGCAGGCAAGACCCTCGGTCTTATCGGTCTTGGCGCTATCGGCGGAAAGCTCGCTAATATCGCTATTTCGCTGGGTATGGACGTTATCGGCTACGACCCGTTCCTTTCCGTAGGCGCAGCTTTGAGCCTCAAGCCGCAGGTAAAGGTTACAAACAATATCGCTGATATCTATGCCGGCAGCGACTTCATCTCCCTGCACCTGCCATATAACGCAGATACAAAGGATACTATCAATAAGGATACTATCGCACAGTGCAAGGACGGCGTTCGTATCCTCAACTTCGCAAGAGGCGAGCTGGTAAACGGTGAGGCTATCGTTGAGGCTCTTGCAAGCGGCAAGGTCGCAAGATACGTTGTTGACTTCCCGTCTGACGCAGTTCTTTGCGTTGATAACGTTGTCGCTATCCCACACCTCGGCGCTTCCACAGAGGAGAGCGAGGATAACTGCGCAGTTATGGCAGCTGACGAATTGAGAGATTATATCGAGAACGGTACAATCAAGAACTCCGTTAACTTCCCTAATGCAGAGCTTGCAAAGACAGGCGACGCACTCGTTTGCGTACTGCACAAGAACGTTCCCGCACTGCTCACACAGATTACAGGCGCTGTTGCAGATAAGGGCGCAAATATCGAGAATATGGTCAACAAGTCCAAGAAGGACTGGTCCTACACAATGCTCGATGTTAAGGGCGAAGCAGATATCGACGCTATCAAGGCTATCGATGGCGTTGTAAGAGTAAGAGTGCTTTAATTTATTGGCTTTATTACAATGAATATGCGGGATAATTGGGGAAAACTCTTTTGGAAGAAGCCAAAAACAGCTGCGCTGTTTTTTGAGAGTAACCATGGTAACGGTTACTCTGTTTTCCCCCGAGAATATCCTTTGGATATTCTCGCAAGCGACCGTAAGGTCGCTTATCCCCCTTTCAGAAACCTTTTAATGATTTTCGGCGGTTGGGAGTTTTACTCCAGACCGCCGAAAATGACTAATAGTCCCAAGAGAGTTCAAGAAAGATTCTTTTCAGAAGAACTATCCTAACCATACAGCATATACACCGAAACAAAATCCAATAAATCAAATTACTGTATAGAGCTGTTGTATCTGCAATGGCTCTTTTTTCTTGCCTCTTGCGGCGCATAGGACAAATTGTGTGTTTCATAGTATGTACAAAACAAATTGGGAGGCAGTACTATGAACGAACGACACAATGCAATACTTGAAGACCGCCAAAGGCTGATGCTCACAGGCGTGACCGACGTTGACAGCTTTGACGAAAAGCTGGTGGAGCTTTTTACACAGCTTGGGGAGCTTACCATTCGCGGCAAAAACCTGCACGTTAACGAAATGTCGCTCGAAAGCGGCGAGCTTACAGTCGAGGGCGATATACAGGCGCTTATCTACGGCGAAAAGGACAGAACAAAAAAGCTGGGCTTTATCGGCAAGCTGTTTCGGTAAGGGGGCGTTTGTGTGAGGGAAATGTCATTTACGCTTGAAGCCGAAACGCAGATCTACCTGCTGTCCATACTGCTCGGCGTCGGCATAAGTATAGTCTACGACTTTTTCAGAGCGGTGCGTGCGCTTTTTCACCACAAGACCTGGCTTGTGGCAGCCGAGGATATCGTCTTTTCGGTACTTGCAGGCTTTGCAATATTCACCTTTGCCACAGCGCTCACAGGCAAGCTGCGCGTGTTCACCCTTTTCGGAATGGCAGCAGGGTTTGTCGTGTGGCATTTCAGCGCAGGCAATCTGGTTCTTTTCGTGTTTCGCAAAATTGTAGGGTGGCTCAAACGGCGGTTTATCAAGCCTTTGGGTTCGATTATCCATAAAATTGGACAAAAAATGCGCCCGCGCTTTGTGAAAAATCACGTTTCTTTGAATAAAAATAAAAAAATTAGCCAAAAGCCCTTGAAAGTTGACTTTTAAGTGTTGTATAATGTATAGGAGTAGGTATGTGTAAAAACCGAAAGGAGATAAAAATGACAACACAGGATATAGAGATAGAGAAAACCGCAGAGGAATTTGACGAACAAAACGAGCAGACCGAGCAGGAGGAGTACGAGGAGTATGCCCCGAAGAAAAAAAGAAAGCTCGCAAAGAGACTGTTTGTGATAATCGCCATCTGCTTCAGCGTGTATATGGGCATAACGATAATCTACGACAAAGCCGAGATAGCAAAGCTGCGCTCGGAAACCAGCGAAATTTCAAAGCAGATAGACGAGGAAAAAGCGCAGAATGACGAGTATTCCAGAATGCTTGAATCGGGCGAGAAGGAGTATATGAAAAAGATCGCTATCGACAAGCTGGGTTATGCGTATCCCGAGGAAAGAAGATTCTACATAGTCAACCAGAATAAATGACCGTGAAAACGGCTCACTTATATATTTTCATTTTTTAGAATGGGGAAAGTAAATACGATGCAGTTAGAAGTTGGAAACATCTACGAGGGCAAGGTCACAGGCATAACAAAGTTCGGAGCATTTGTCGAGCTTGACAAGAACACTACGGGAATGGTACATATTTCCGAGGTCGCAAACACATTTGTCAGCGAGATAAAAGACCACCTCACCGAAGGGCAGACGGTCAAGGTAAAGGTGTTGAGCCTTGGCGACGACGGCAAGATATCGCTGTCGATAAAGAAAGCGCTGCCCCAGCAGGAAAGACCGAACAAGTTCAGACAGGGCGCAAAGCAGGGCGGACAGAGCAGACCGCCAAAAAAGCAGTTTGAAGCAAAGCCCGTAGATCTCACCAAAAACCCGCCGCCCGTGTTTGAAAACACAAATTCGGGAAATGCCGATTTTGAGGATATGCTTTCAAAGTTCAAGGCGAGCAGCGAGGAAAGGTTTTCCGATTTGAAAAAGACAATGGATAATAAGAGAAGGTCACCTTCAAGGCGCAAATAAAGGCTTTGAGGTGCAGGGGAATACCCCGCTTACAATAAACATAAGGCGGACGGCGGCGCTTGGCTGGGGTTCGCCTTTTTTGCAGGAGAGAAAAAATGAAGAATTTCAAAAGAACATTCGCGTTTATATTTTTTATGCTTGCAGGAATAATCCTCGGCGCGTTTATCGCCTATATCTGCGACGGCAAGAGCTATGTAGGCTGGCTGGCGTGGGGAAAAAGCCTCGGCTTTGAAAACGTCTCGGTAGACCTTTATGTGATAAAATTCTCGATAGGTCTTATGGTAAGAGCTTGTATCGCACAGATATTTACGATAGCAGCGGCTTTGATAGTCTATGCAAAGACCTGCAAAAATCTCTGACAGACAGGAGAAGAGCATAAATGAAAACCAGAGCCTTGGCGCTTGTGATGTGCCTTTGCATCTTTGTCGCCCTCGCAGCCTGCGGCAAACCCGATATTATCGGCAATAACCTCGTTATGCAGGCAAGAGAGGACTATGAAAAGCTGGATTCGGCGCAGGTCGTAATGACCGATACCGAAACGGGCGAGACCGTGCAGACGTTCACCTTCAAGTATTCGTCAAAAGGCGTGCTGACCTATAAGGACTGGAAGCTCGTCGACGGCGAGGAAGTTATCGAGTACAACGACGGCGAAACAAACGTCTATTTCAAGGACGGCAAGTATTATCAGTACGGCAGCGGCGACAAAAAATTCCTTAAATATACCCGCACAAGACCGCATAAAAAAGCGCAGGATATTATGCTGACCTATATCCCGTCAGCGATAACCGGCGCGAGAATGCAGCACGTCGGCGATAAAGACGAGGTAACGCATATCTACGATGTCAGCAAGGTCAGCCCCGCTGTCCCCGAGGGCGCGCAGGCAACGGGCTTTGCGGTGCAGTATGTGTTCAGAAAAAGCGGCGAGCTTGAATATTTCACCGAAACTACCATCTACGAGCTTGACGGCAAGGAATCAAGGGTCGAATATAAGACCGAAATAACGCAGAAAAACGCCGTTGACGAAATAGAAAACATCATAAACGAGCAGGAGTAAAAATGTATTGCAACGGGATAATCGTCAGACAGCAGTCTGACGAAAAATACAGAGGCTTGGACAGCTGCGGCGCGGTCGAGAACTGGTATCTGTGTACCGAGCCTGACTTCGAGCCTTTCTACGAGGAAAATATCGAGCGCACATATTACAACCTGCTGCCGCACAGCTGGGTCGCCGCCTGCACGGATATGGACTATATACGGCGCTATGTGGAAAAGTCCAAAGAACTTGGCATACCGTACCGCCTGATACTGTGCGAAACGGACATACCCCAGCCGCAGTTTGACCCGCAGGGTCTTGAAAAAACGTTTCTCGGCTACGACTACGCCTATACGGGCGGAGATTATTATTCGGCGGTGTATCAGGAAATGCCCTATGTATTCGCACATTTTGCCCTCAACGAAAACGGGCTGTTTGAAACACAAGATGAAATAAGAGCCTACCTCGCCGACAGGGAGGAGTTCATCAGCACCCACCCGCCGTATACCCTTGAAGACGGCGATTTTGCGGTGTACAGGCTGTGGGAGATAAAACATCTTTGAAAACCAAAAGCCATATAGACATCTCGCTCTATATGGCTTGAACTGTATTTACGGAGGTAAAAAATGAACGTTAAAATTCTGAACGGACAAAGCATACCCAATATCCCCTGGCAAGATAAACCGCAGGGCTGCACAGACGTTGTCTGGAGATACTCACAAAACCCCGTTATAAAGCGCGATGCCGTAAAGTGCGCAAATTCGGTGTTCAACTCGGCAGTCGTGCCCTTTGAAAACGGCTTTGCAGGCGTTTTCAGAATAGACGACAAGCGCCGCTGTATGCAGCTGCACGCAGGCTTCTCCGACGACGGCATAAACTGGCGTATAAACGAGGAAAGAATACATTTCGTGCAGGCAGACAGCGCCACCGAAAAGGTCAACGACTGGCTCTACGGCTACGACCCGCGCGTAGTTTTTATAGAGGATAGATTCTGGGTAACATGGTGCAATGCGTTCAGCGGGCAGCCAACTATCGGCGTGGGCTATACTTTTGATTTCAAGACCTTTTACCAGTGCGAAAATGCCTTTTTGCCGTTCAACCGCAACGGCGTGCTTTTCCCGCGCAAAATAAACGATAGGTACGTTATGTTCTCCCGCCCGTCAGATTCGGGACATACCCCGTTCGGCGATATCTACATCTCGCAGTCGCCCGATATGAAATACTGGGGCGAGCATAGGCACGTTATGTCACCCCTTATGCCGTGGGAGTCCAAAAAGATCGGCGCAGGACCTATCCCCATAGAAACAAGCGAGGGCTGGCTGTGCTTTTACCACGGCGTGCTTGAATCGTGCAACGGCTTTGTCTACAGCTTTTCCGCGTGCATAACCGATTTGAACGAGCCGTGGCGGGTAAAGTACAGATGTGCAGAGTATCTTATCGATCCGCGCGAGCAGTACGAGTGTGTCGGCGACGTTCCGAACGTGACCTTCCCCTGCGCCGCGCTGTGCGATGCAGATACGGGCAGAGTCGCGATATACTACGGCTGCGCCGATACTGTCGTGGGACTTGCATTTACGACCGTTGATGACGTGGTGGAGTATGTCAAGGCAAATTCATCAGTCTAAAATATCGACGACAGATCGGGGAACTGCGTATCATACAGCAGCTGTGCCCAATCGCTGATACTTTTCAATTCCGCGAGAAAATCATCACTGCCCGCCTCGTACAGCTCGGGCAGTTTTTTTACCGCGCGCGACATATCAGGCATAGTCGGCTCTGCGGTGATGTAGGTCATAGCAAGATAATATTTTTCCCAGTAGTCCTCAAGCTCACCGAGGGCTTTTTTTACGTCACCGCCGCCATAGTAAGCCTGCTCGGTGCTTTGTACAAGCTCGTCCAGATGCTCGTTGCACCGCTTTATCGTGTACACCGAAAACCCCGAGATAAGCGCAATAAGAGCAAGTATCGCAATGCTCACATAAAGCCGCTTCATGCGCTCTCACCTCCGTTTGCCTGCTCAAACGGCACAACCGTCGTGTTGCCGTCCTCGTCGCAGGTCATAAGAAAAATATCCCTCACTCGCCTGCCCTGCTTTTTTAAAACCCCGTCAAGCCACGCGCGGTCAAATCCCAGGCTGCGCAAAGACTCTTTCAAAAGCCGCCCGCTGTCGATGATAAGCTTCGGAGGGTCAGCGTCCTCACCCTTTATCTTCATATCCTTGCAGGTCACGTTCTGAAACTTCTGCTTTTGATAAATGCTTATCTTGCCCGTCGTCTCCACCACCGCAAGCTGTACCTGCGAAACGTCGAACACCTGCTGACTGCGCAGGCTCTGCATAAGGTCATCGACCGAGAACCGCAGGTCCTTCATCACCTTCTGGTCTATCTCCCCGCCCGATATTATGATTTTTGCCGAGCCGCAGATAGCCTTTCGCAAGGGTCTGAATTTCAGCGAAAGGTGGGACAGTATCACGTCAAGGCTTACCAGCGTGAAGATAGGCACAATTCCCATTATCATCGGAACATTCACGTTCTCAACAGGCAGCGTCGCGATGTTTGATAAAAGCACCGTCACCACAAGCTCCGACGGCTGAAGCTCGCCCAGCTGGCGCTTGCCCATCATCCGTATCGAGATAACAATGACCGCATAGAGTATTATCGCCCTGAAAAATACAATAAACATTTTCTGCACCTCCAAAACCGCTTGTGAAAACAGTCTTGACAAATCAAAGCGAAACTATACACAAGTGCGTAAATACGCTGTTTGTGATAGTTTGGTGAAATCTGTCGGCAGCATATTGTTCAAATGACCAAAAAACAGGTCAGCCAGTCTTTAAAATTGCGTAAATTGTATGAAATAGCGATTATTTTATTGACAAAGAAATAAGTATACTATATAATTAAACTGTGCAAATGTCCAAAAATCTTTTTATGGTCAGAACAGTTTTTTGATGGAGGAAGAGAGAATGAATACTATCAAATTTTGTCTCAAATGCGGTCATCCTGTAGGACCCGAAGACAAGTTCTGCCTGGGGTGTGGTGCAAACATTGCTGATATGCAGGCGCAGCAGAGCGCAGGCGCAGCAGGCGGCGACCAGCCGACCCAGAACACTATGAATACCCAGAATACACAGAACACACAAAACACCATGAACACACAGAATACGTTCAACCAGCCGCAGCAGAATGCTTTCCAGCAGCCGCAGCAGCAGGGCGGAGCAGGCTTCCAGCCGCAGCAGAATAACTTCTATGCTGCACAGCCGCAGGCAGGCTTCGGCGCACCCGGCGCAGCTGTTAAGAAGGGCGACAGCTGGTTCGCAAAGAACCTCAAGCTGATAATCATTATCGCAGCCGCACTCGTGCTTTGTATCGTAGGCTTCTTTGTAATCAAGCACATCTTCTTCAGATTCCAGAAGATAGATGCAAAGGACCTTATCAAAGTAGACTTCAAGGGCATCGAAACTGCGGGCGTTGCAACAGCAAAGCTCAATAAGTACTCCGACAACGTCTACGACAATGAAGAGACTGCTTCTTTGCTTATCGATTACGATACAGATACAGATACCGACAGCGATAACGCTAAATCACCTTACTTTGAGGTCGGCTCAAAGCTCGAAAAGGCTTGGACAAAGGCAAGCGACCTTAAGGAAGCCCGCAAGATGCGTAATGCACTGCTCAGCGAGAACGCAGGTCTGAAAATACTTATCAACGGCGAAGAGGGCAACGCAAAGGGTCTTAGCAACGGCGATAAGGTAACCATCAAGCTTGAGTTCAACGAGACATACCTCAAGGATAACAACATCAAGATCGAGAACGCCGAGTACGAGGTAGAGGCAGAGGGTCTCAAGACAGGTACAAAGGTAGATCTGTTCAAGGGCGTTGACGTTAAGTTCACAGGCAACGACGGTTCAGGCTATGCACAGCTTGATACCGAAAGCGCACAGCCTTTCGTAAGATACTCCTTCAAGGATACATCCAACAACAGAAAGCTCAAGAACGGCGACAAGATAATAGTTGTTGCAAGACTCAGAGGCGCAACACTCGTTGACGACAGTGACCCGACAGGTGCAGCATTCCTTGAGTACGACGGCAATTACTATACATCTGAAAAAGTAACTGAGGAAAAGGAATTCACAGTTTCAGGTCTTAAGGAAATGAACAAGGTCGATATCTTCGAGGGCATCAAGATCGAGTACAGATACGCAGTACCTTATCTGCGCGCTTACAAGGTAAATACCGATGGCTGCTCCGATATCGTAAAGAACGGCATAAGATTCTATATCGACACCCAGTCTAAAGACATTCTTAAGGTCGGCGACAAGATACTGGTAAAGGCTTACCCGAAGACCTCCTTCACAGAGGCTGGCAACGTTCCCGACGGCACACCTGACGAGGACGGCTACTATGTAAAGGAAATCACTGTCGGTGATGACGCTCCTGCATATTTGACAAAGGAATCTGCTCCTGCAAACAGCGCAAAGTTCAATACATACTTTGATGCAGCTACCAAGGATATCACTGCAAAGGGTACTGACAGAACCTATATCAGCGGCTTCAGTGCAGGCGGCAAGATAAGTGCTATGGCATTCAAGGAGACCAAGACCTACCTTATGGAGAACAACGAGGCTTCAACCTCTTCTATCAAGGCTTATATCGCAAAGACCTATACCGTTACCGTTACAACCGATAAGGGCACAAAGACTGCTTACGGTCTTATCCTGATGAGGAACCCGATCGTTGAGGGCAGCGAGGTCAAGGTAGATATGAACGATGAGATCCCAAGCTACACCGCTTACATCTACGAGAAGGAAGAAAATATCACTTCCCGTCTTGAAAGCCTTAACAAGAACTACTCGCTTATCGATATCGCAGGCGCAGCTCCTGCAACTACCGAAAAGCCTGCTGAAACAACAGCAGAGACTAAAAAGCCTGAGGAAACTACAACCACAAAGGCTGCTTAATCTACTAAATAAAAAAGAGGACCGTTCATTCGGTCCTCTTTTTTTACTACAAATAAGAATTTGCAGGGGTACGTTTGGTGAATAATCGGGCTGGAACTCTTTTGGATGAAGAAAAAAATGCAAAGCATTTTTTGAGAGTAACCGTGGTAACGGT
>OMXI01000008.1 GCA_900314975.1 uncultured Eubacteriales bacterium
AAGTAGTGAGAGTTTATAAGAGAGCGCGAAGAAAAATCTTTTCAGAAGAACTAACCCAACTATGCACCAAATATACCACAACAAATGCGGATTTACCGCAGTTTGCATATCGTGTAGCTGTGGGTATTCTCTTGGGAGCGTTTTCTCTCAAACTCTTTTTCTGAACTCTCTAACACTTTTCAGCAACGGGAGCTTTGCCTCCCGTTGCTGAAAAGTCATTAAAAGGTTTAGGAAAGGGGCTTGGGGTGACACGGAGTAACCGTTACCACGGTTACTCCCGAGAGAACGGCAAAGCCGTTCTCGACCTTCATCCAAAAGGGTTTCCCCCAATTACGCGGTGTACACACCGCGGAAAATTCCGTTTTATCTTATTAGCAACACATAAGTAAAAAGGAACAAAAAAGAGAGCCTCGATGCGAGACTCTCCTATGTGTATGATATTAAACCAACTTAATAATAGCCATTTCTGCAGCGTCGCCGCGGCGCGGACCGATCTTGATGATCTGTGTATAGCCGCCCTGACGACCGTCATATGACGGTGCGATCTCGTCAAACAGCTTCTTTGCAACGCCTTCCTTTGTTACATAAGAAAGCACCTGACGCTTTTTATGCAGGTCGCCTGCCTTTGCGAGAGTAATCATCTTCTCGGTCATAGCAGCAACTTCTTTAGCTCTTGTTACAGTTGTTTCAATCTTACCGTTTTCGAGAAGAAATGTAACCATAGCTCTGAGCATTGCTCTTCTCTGGTCGGTCGTTCTTCCCAGTTTTCTTGTGCCTGGCATAGATTTTCACTCCTTACATTAATTATCGTCTTCTGAACTGAGTTCATAACCCAAAGAATGAAGTTTAGCCTTGACTTCCTCGAAGGATTTCTTTCCGAGGTTTCTGACCTTCATCATTTCTTCTTCGGACTTTTCGATCAAATCGTTGACCGTATTTATTCCTGCACGCTTGAGACAGTTGAACGAACGCACGGATAAGTCAAGTTCCTCAATGGTCATCTCAAGGACTTTTTCCTTGCCCTTGTCATCTTTTTCAGCAATAAGCTCAACAACTGTCATTTCCTCTGAAAGATCCACGAATGGATTCAGATGCTCGTTGAGGAGTTTGGCTGCCATTGATACAGCTTCCTTTGCGGAGATAGTACCGTCTGTCCATACCTCCAAAGTAAGCTTATCATAGTCGGTGATCTGACCTACACGGGTATTGTCTACCGTATAGTTCACCTTGAGTACCGGCGAATAGATACTGTCTACGGCGATAACGCCGATAGGTGCGTTAGGCATAAGGCTCTTGTTCTTTTCAGCGGAAACATAACCCCTACCTCTGTCGATAGTAATTTCCATAAAGAGCTTTGCACCTGCACCAAGTGTTGCAATGTGCATATCGGGAACAAGGATATCTACCTCGGAATCAGCCTTGATGTCTGCGGCGGTAACGTCACATTCACCCTCGGCTTCGATATAGATAGTCTTTGGTCCTTCGCCGTAAAGCTTTGCAGTCAGTCCCTTGAGGTTAAGGATGATCTCTGTGACATCCTCTCTTACTCCCGGGATAGTTGAAAGCTCGTGCTGCACGCCATCTATCTTTACAGATGTAACGGCAACACCCGGCAATGAGGAGAGCAGTACACGTCTGAGGCTGTTGCCCAGAGTGATACCATAGCCACGCTCCAGCGGCTCTAAAACAAACTTGCCATAGGTTCCGTTTGGGCGAAGCTCAGGCGTTTCGATCTTTGGCTTCTCTATTTTTTCAAGCATTTAAAACCCTCCCTGTGTTCTTTTGTTATTAAACTTTTGATGTTTTGGAATCTCAGGTTGACCTTGTGGCTGCAAACACCCGCAGGCATAACTGCCGCAAGGTATTTGGCAACCGGGCTTTCAATGTATTACTTAGAATACAGCTCGACGATCAGATGCTCCTCGATCTCGTAGTCAAGGTCTTCCTTAACGGGCAGACGTGTAACCTTTGCGGTCTGCTTTTCCTTGTCCACATCAAGCCAAGTAGGAGTTGTTCTGCCTGCCGTAGCCTCGATGATCTGCTTGAACTTTTCGCTCTTCTTGCTGTTTTCCTTCAGCGAGATAACATCGCCTACCTTAACTCTGTAGGAAGGGATATCAACTCTCTTGCCGTTAACTTCAAAGTGTCCGTGAACTACGAGCTGACGAGCCTCTCTTCTTGTCATAGCAAGACCCATTCTGAAAGCGATGTTGTCAAGTCTTGACTCAAGAAGAGTGATAAGGTTCGCACCTGCCTGACCTTCCATCTTCTGAGCAAGCTCAAAATAGTGATAGAAAGGCTTCTCAAGCATACCGTAGATGAACTTGAGCTTCTGCTTTTCCTTGAGCTGAAGTCCGTACTCGGATACTTTCTTTCTCTTGTTAGCGTTAGGATCACGCTTGGTTTCCTTTGCAACGCCCATAACCATTGGGCTGATACCCAGAGCTTTGCATCTCTTGAGTATAGGTTCTCTATTTACTGCCATAGTAAATTCCTCCGTTTTTAATGTTGTATCAGGTCTTAGCTGACTTGCTTACCTGACTTTGAGTAAACTTGCAAACTCAAATTGATTATACTCTACGTCTCTTTGGCGGACGGCAGCCGTTGTGCGGGATAGGAGTAACGTCCTTAATAAGTCTTACCTCCAGATCCTCTGACTGAAGCGCTCTGATAGCAGCCTCACGTCCTGCGCCCGGTCCCTTTACGAAAACTTCAACTGTCTTCAGACCGTGCTCCTTTGCAGCTCTTGCAGCTGTTTCAGCAGCAGTCTGTGCAGCGAATGGAGTAGACTTCTTGGAGCCTCTGAAACCGAGTCCGCCTGCGGATGCCCAGGAAATTGCATTTCCCTGCATATCAGTGATAGTTACGATAGTGTTGTTGAAAGTAGACTGGATATGAACCTGTCCCTGTTCAATGTTTTTTCTTTCACGACGGCGGCGAATAGTAGTAACTTTCTTCTTAGCCTGAGCCATTGTTCACACCCTCCTTTACTTCTTCTTGTTAGCGATGGTCTTAACAGGACCCTTACGAGTTCTTGCGTTAGTCTTTGTTCTCTGTCCGCGAACGGGAAGACCCTTGCGGTGACGGAGTCCACGATAACAGCCGATCTCTGTAAGTCTCTTGATGTTAAGAGCCACATTTCTTCTGAGGTCACCCTCAACTGTAAGATTATGATCAATATATTCACGAAGCTTTGCTACATCATCCTCGTTCATGTCCTTAACACGAACGTCAGGGTCAACGCCTGTTTCCTTGATGATCTTTGTAGCAGTCTTCTGACCGATGCCGAAGATATAAGTAAGAGCAACCTCTATTCTTTTATCTCTTGGCAGGTCGATACCAGCAATACGAGCCATTATTTAGCTGCACCTCCATTATTGGTTTGTTAGCCCTGTCTTTGTTTATGCTTTGGATTCTGGCAGATCACCATGATCTTGCCCTTTCTCTTGATAACCTTGCACTTTTCGCAAATAGGCTTAACTGAAGGTCTTACTTTCATTGAAATACCTCCTTAATGATTAACTGCATTATTCCGACTTTGGTTTTATCACTTGGCTCTCCAGGTGATACGTCCCTTTGTCAGATCATACGGTGACATTTCGACCGTTACCTTATCTCCGGGAACGATTCTGATGTAGTTCATACGAAGCTTGCCCGAAATGTGTGCAAGTATCTTATGACCGTTGGAAAGCTCTACGTTAAATGTTGCATTCGGCAATGCCTCAACGACCGTGCCTTCAAGCTCGATAACATCTTCCTTTGACATTCAAATACCTCCTCGTTTTAAAGGTTTTCGGTCTGCTGACTGTCAGCTTGGGTCAGATACTGACTTATCAGCCGTCTTAACTTTTTGTTTGAAAGTCCGTCGGTATCTATCACCGCGCCGACAGGTGAAATGTGTTTCGGATTTTTCCGCTTGGGTCTTTCAAGAGGTCTTGATTTCCCGTCGCAGATATAAACGAAACCGCCGCATATTCCCACCGCAACGAACAGGGAATCTTTATCGCGGCCTGCGCGCGCTTTTACCAGCGAACCCTTGACAACTTCCACGACGCTTTCCTCTTACGGCTGTGTCAGTATAACAGCGCCGTCCTGAGTTACCGCTATCGTATGTTCAAAATGAGCTGAGAGCTTGCCGTCCGCGGTCTTGACAGTCCAGCCGTCGTCGAGCTGAATGATTTTTGCCGTGCCCTGATTTATCATAGGCTCTATAGCAATTACCATACCCGCAACAAGTCTGATGCCGTGACCTGCTCTGCCGAAGTTTGGAACTTCGGGGTCTTCGTGAAGGTTCTTTCCTACGCCGTGTCCTACGAACTCTCTGACAACGCCATAGCCGTTGTCCTCATTATACTTGGATATTGCTGCACCGAGGTCTCCGAGCCTTACGCCCGGCTTTACCATATTTATTGCAAGGTAAAGACTTTCTTCGGTGGACTTCATAAGTGCCTTTGCCTCGTCTGAAACTTCGCCGACCGCAAAGGTCTTGCAGGAATCCCCGTGGTAGCCGTCAATATAAGCTCCTACATCGACCGATACTATATCGCCCTCGCAGATTTTTCTCGGTCCCGGGATACCGTGGATAACCTCATCATTTATAGAGATACAAGCCGAGCCTGTAAATCCGCCGTAGCCGAGGAAGCTCGGTTTAGCGCCGTGTGAGGTTATATACCTGTGAACGACTTTATCAAGCTCCGCAGTAGTCATACCCGGTCTGATAGCCTCGCCCGCAGCGACAAGAGCGCCCGCGGTTATCTTTCCCGCCTTGCGCATCTTCTCTATTTCTTTATTGGATTTGACACAAATCATTTATTATGCCTTTTTGACCTTTCTAATCTCTCAGCCCTTGAGAGCCTTGAGTACCATATCGTTTGTCTCGGAGACTGAATTTGTTCCGTGAACTGTTACCAGCTTGCCCTGCTTTGCGTAGAAATCTACCAGCGGAGCTGTGGTCTTGTGATATGTTTCAAGTCTGCTGATGACTGTTGCAGGCTCGTCGTCTTTTCTGATAACAAGCTCCTTGCCGCAAACGTCACATACTCCCTCAACCTTTGGAGCCTTGGTAACTACGTGATAAGTTGCGCCGCAGTCGAGGCAGACTCTTCTGCCTGAAAGTCTGTTCTTGATGACCTCATCGTCAACTGCAAGCTCTACGACCTTGTCTATCTGAACGCCCATGTTGTCCAGAGCCTCAGCCTGAGGAACAGTTCTTGGGAAGCCATCGAGGATAAAGCCGTTTTGTGCATCAGGCTCAGCTATCCTGTCCTTGAGGATACCGATCACGATATCGTCTGAAACAAGAGCGCCTGCGTCCATAGCAGCCTTGGCTTTAAGTCCGTACTCCGTGCCTGCCTTAACGGCTGCACGCAGCATATTGCCTGTTGAAATCGTGGGGATACCCAGGTCTTTGCAAAGAACCTCTGCCTGTGTACCTTTTCCCGCACCGGGAGCGCCTAAAAGAATAATGTTCATACGTTTTCTCCTATTCGTTGATTAAAGGTTTTGCTTTGCGCGCAGGGCTTTCACCCTTTGCGCAAAACGGATTTTGATTTTTCTCAAAATTTACTTGCCTTACATTTTAGGGGGTTATTCGAGGAAGCCCTTGTGATGACGCATCATCATCTGGGATTCCATTGTACGAACTGTTTCAAGGGCAACTGCCACAACGATGAGTATGGAAGTACCGCCCATTGCGATATTCATCTTGGTGATAGCTGTAAAGATGATAGGGAATATAGCTATTACTCCGAGGAAAATAGCGCCTACCAGAGTTATCTTTGACAAAATCTTTTTGATGTAATCGCTTGTAGGCTTGCCCGGTCTTATACCGGGAACGCCGCCGTTATTCTGTCTCAGATTGTTTGCTATCTCAACAGGATTATACGACATTGAAACATAGAAGTAGTTAAAGCCGATTATCAGCAGGAAGTAAACAATTCCGTACACGGGGTGAGTATAGCTGAACCAGTGAAGGAACTTGTCGTAGAACGAACCCTTGTTTGGCTTTATGAACAATTCCAGTGTTGACGGAAGTGAAACGAAAGCCATAGCGAAGATTATCGGCAGAACGCCGCTCATTGCTATCTTGATAGGGATAAATGTGTTCTGTCCGCCGAACTGTTTTCTGCCCACTACTCTTTTTGCATACTGGATAGGGATCCTTCTTTCAGCCTCATTCATAAAGATGATGAAGGCTATCATCAGTATAAAGATAACGATGATGATAGGAACGAGTATCATATTCTTTGCATCGCCCGTCTTCATCAGCTCAAACAGACCGATAACTGCCTCAGGACCTCTTGCGATGATACCTGCGAACAGCAGCATCGAGATACCGTTGCCGATACCCTTTGAGTTTATCTCCTCGCCCAGCCAGATAGTCATTGAAGCACCTGCGGTGAAGCAAGCGATGATAACTATCTCGGAGAACACCTTGTCAAAGCCCGATGTATAAAGAACAGCGTTTGCCTTTGACAGTGTGAGGTAGTATGCCCACGCCTGAAAAACAGCTATCAGCAAAGCAAAATACTTTGTGATCTTGTCCAGCTTTTTCTTGCCTTCCGGACCCTCGTGTGCGAGTCTTTCCAGCGGCGGCAGTGCATACGTCAGAAGCTGAATAATAATCTGTGCATTGATATACGGTGAAACGGAGAGCGCGAGCAGAGTAGCCTTTGAGAAGTTACCGCCCGACAGAACGTTGAGGTAGCTGAAAAAGTTACCCGAGTTCTCGCTCTGTGCAAACCAGTTTGAAAGCTCCTTTGAATCAAGGAACGGAACAGGCACTGTACCGCCCACTCTGTATATTACGATGATGAAAAATGTAAATATGAGTTTCTTCCTCAGGTCCGGAATGCTCCAGGCTTTACGAAATGTCTCTATCACAATTACATCACCTCTGCCTTCCCGCCTGCCTTTTCGATCTTTTCCTTGGCAGCAGCTGAGAACTTGGCAGCCTTAACAGTAAGGTTCTTAGTAAGTTCGCCGTTTCCAAGCACCTTGACACCGTCAAGCTCCTTATTTACAAGTCCGCTTGCCTTGAGCAGCTCGGTATCTACTGTGATACCGTCGTTGAACATTTCAAGGTCTGAAACGTTGATAACTGCGTACTTTGTTGCAAATATATTGTTAAATCCACGCTTTGGGATTCTACGAGCCAGAGCTGTCTGACCGCCTTCAAAACCGGGTCTGATAGAACCGCCTGAACGAGCCTTCTGTCCCTTATGTCCCTTGCCGGCTGTCTTGCCGTTTCCGGAGCCGTGACCTCTGCCCTTGCGCTTGCTCTCGACATTTGAGCCCGGATTTGGTGATAATTCGTGCAGTTTCATTTGTAGTTGCACCTCCCTTTTTTATGCTTGGGTTACTTTGATAAGGTGAGATACTACCTTGATCTTGCCCTGTGTCTGTGGATTGTCGGGCTGGTCTGTTGTATCTCCGATCTTTCTGAGACCAAGAGAATTTGCAGTGGCGATCTGCTTTGCGCTTCTACCGTTCAAACTCTTGACCAGTTCGATTTTCAGGTTTGCCATCTGTTATTCCTCCTTAGCCTATAATTTCCTTTGCGCTCTTGCCGCGCTTTGCAGCTATCTCGTCAAGACTTCTTACTGCCGCAAGACCTGCCAGTGTAGCTCTTACTACGTTGCAAGGATTGTTTGAACGAAGGGACTTTGTTCTGATATCCTTGATACCTGCCATCTCGACTACCGATCTTACAGGACCGCCTGCGATAACACCTGTACCGGGAGCTGCGGGCTTCATAAGAACTGCGCCTGCGCCGTATTTACCTACGATCTCGTGAGGGATAGTTGTTCCCTTGAGTGAGATCTTGATAAGATTCTTCTTTGCGTCCTCGATACCCTTGCGGATTGCATCGGGAACTTCTCCCGACTTACCGATACCGAAGCCTACGGTGCCGTTACCGTCGCCTACAACAACGAGTGCTGCAAACTTATAGATACGACCACCCTTAACGGTCTTGGAAACTCTGTTGATAGCAACTACCTTTTCAGTGAGTTCCAATGTTGAAGCATCTATTAAAGCCAAATGTATACCCTCCTTTTTAGAACTTGAGTCCGCCTTCACGGGCTCCGTCTGCTAACTCCTGAACACGTCCGTGGTAAAGGAATCCGCCTCTGTCGAATACGACATTCTCGATACCCTTTGCCTTAGCCGCTGAAGCGATCATCTCGCCGACCTTACGAGCGCCTTCCTTGTTGCCGCCGTTGCCCTCAAAGTCCTTGGACATTGAAGATGCAGCGCACAGTGTTACGCCGGTCTCGTCGTTGATGATCTGTGCATAGATATGCTTAGAGGAGCGGAATACATTGAGGCGAGGACACTCGGCAGTACCGCATATCTTGTTGCGGACTCTTGCGTGTCTCTTGGCTCTTGCCTTAGCCTTGTCAAGCTTTTTAACCATAGTAATTCTCTCCTTTTATTACTTCTTAGCACCCTTACCGGCTTTACCTTCCTTATGGATAACGTACTCGCCGACATAGCGGATACCCTTACCCTTATAAGGCTCCGGTGGACGCTTCTTGCGGATCTCGCAAGCAAACTGACCAACTTCCTGCTTGTCGCATCCCGAAACGGTGATGTGGTTAGCGTCGGGCATCTCAAGCTTGATAGTATCTGTTTCAGCGATAACTACCTGGTTTGAGAAACCGAGGTTCAGAACGAGGTTCTTGCCCTGCTTCTGTCCTCTGTAACCTACGCCCACGATTTCGAGCTGCTTTGAAAATCCATTTGTTACACCCTCGACCATGTTGTTGAGCAGTGTTCTTGTAAGACCGTGCAGGGACTTGTGCATCTTGTCCTCGCTTGGACGCTCAACAGTGAGCACACCTGCATCGTTCTTGATTATCATATCACCATGAAGCTTCTTGGTGAGTGTTCCCTTTGGTCCCTTGACCGTAACCAGATTGCCTTCTGCAATTGTTACATCTACACCTGCAGGAACACTAATCGGCTTGATACCTATTCTTGACATAACATTAGTCCTCCTTACCAGATGAATGCGAGAACTTCTCCGCCCACGTTCAGCTCACGAGCCTTCTTGTCGGTGATAACGCCCTTTGATGTTGAAACGATTGCAACACCAAGACCCTTAATTACCTTAGGCATATCCTCGCAGCTTGCGTAGATTCTCAGACCCGGCTTTGAGACCCTTCTGAGACCTGTGATAACAGAATTTCTGTTCTCGTCATATTTAAGAGTAATTCTTATAATACCCTGCTTACCGTCCTCGATTATCTTGAAGTCCTTGATGTAGCCCTCGTCAACGAGGATCTGTGTGATGGACTTCTTCATGTTAGATGCAGGAACGTCAACAGTTGCGTGCTTTGCAGAACTTGCATTACGGATTCTTGTCAACAGATCCGCTATTGTATCAGTGATTTGCATGCTTCGTTAACCTCCTTTACCAGCTTGCCTTCTTAACGCCCGGAATCTTGCCCTCGTGAGCGAGTTCTCTGAAGCAGATACGGCAGATGCCGAACTTTCTCAGATACGCATGAGGTCTTCCGCAGATCTTACATCTGTTGTAAGCACGAGTCGAATACTTAGGCGCAGCCTGCTGCTTGTTTATCATAGACTTCTTTGCCATAACTTATATCCTCCTCTTTCTTACTTGTCAGCGAACGGAGCGCCCATAAGAGTGAGCAGCTCTTTTGCTTCTTCGTCGGTGTTAGCGGTTGTGATAAAGTTGATATCCATACCGCGAACCTTATCGATCTTGTCGTACTCGATCTCAGGGAAAATCAGCTGCTCCTTGATACCGGTAGAGTAGTTGCCTCTGCCGTCGAAGGAGTTAGCGTTGATACCTCTGAAGTCACGAACACGAGGAAATGCAACGTTGAAAAGTCTGTCAACGAACTCGTACATCTTCTCGCTTCTGAGTGTGACCTTAACGCCGATCACCTGTCCGTCACGCAGCTTAAAGTTAGCAACTGACTTCTTTGACTTACATACAACAGGCTTCTGACCTGTGATAGCAGCCAGGTCAGCCATGATAGCGTCGATGACCTTCTTATTATCCTTATCAGCTCCGCAGCCAACGTTGATGACTACCTTATCGAGCTTAGGGATCTGCATTACGTTTGAGTAATTGAACTTTTTCATCATAGCAGGAGCTACGGTGTTTACATATTCTTCTTTAAGTCTTGACATCGTTTAACTCCTCCTTATCATATTTCTTCGCCGCAGCTCTTGCAGACTCTTACTTTAGAGCCGTCCTCAAGGAACTTGTGACCTGTCCTTGTTGCCTTGCTGCACTTGGGGCAAACCAGCTGTACCTTGCTTGCATACATAGCTGCCTCAGCCTCTACGATGCCGCCCTGCTCGCCCTGTCTTCTTGGCTTAACGTGCTTTGTAGCGATGTTAAGACCTTCAACGATTACCTTTCTTTCCTTGGGAGATACCTGAAGTACCTTACCCTGCTTGCCCTTATCCTTGCCGGAGAGGACAACGACGGTGTCGCCTGTTTTAACATGTACCTTATTCATTTACGACACCTCCATTAAAGAACTTCCGGAGCGAGTGAAAGGATCTTCAGATAATCCTTTTCTCTCAGTTCCTTTGCAACAGGCCCGAAAATACGGGTTCCTCTTGGGTTCTTATCTTCCTTGATTATTACAGCAGCGTTCTCGTCGAAACGGATATAAGTACCGTCTGCGCGACGAAGACCCTTTGCTGAACGAACGATTACTGCTTTAACAACATCGCCCTTTTTAACAACTCCGCCTGGTGTTGCTTTTTTAACAGAACAAACTACAACGTCACCGATGTTTGCATACTTTCTGCGAGTTCCGCCAAGAACTCTGATGCACATAAGCTCCTTTGCGCCGGAGTTATCTGCAACCTTAAGGTAAGTCTGCATCTGTATCACAGTGCGTTCCTCCTTTCAAATATGAAGTGCAATTGCACGTTACTTAATTGAATGAATTACTTCGCCTTTTCGATAATCGAAACAAGTCTCCATCTCTTGTCCTTGGACAGCGGACGAGTCTCCATGACCTTTACTCTGTCACCGATGCCGCATTCGTTCTTCTCATCGTGTGCCTTGAGCTTAACGGTCTTTTTGATTATCTTCTTGTACAGTGGGTGCTGAACGTTGTCCTTGATAGCAACAACTATTGTCTTGTCCATCTTATCGGAAACGACAACGCCTACTCTTGTTTTTCTGAGGTTTCTCTCTTCGCTCACAGTAGTTCCTCCTTCACCTTTTACTGAATTTCAGACTCTTGCTTACGAATGACTGTCTTAACACGAGCAATATCCTTCTTGACTGCCTTCAATCTCATTGGGTTCTCCAACTGATTAACGGCGTGCTGGAAACGAAGGTTGAAAAGCTCCTGCTTGAGTTCAGCCAGCTTGCTGTTAAGCTCGTCGGCTGTCATGTTGTTGATTTCACTTGCCTTCATTACTGCTCACCACCCGTTTCTTGAGTATCTCTGGTTATAAACTTACATTTGATAGGCAGCTTGTGCATTGCAAGACGCATAGCCTCTCTTGCAGCCTCTTCGCTAACGCCGGCGATCTCGAACATTACTCTGCCCGGCTTAACTACTGCTACCCAGTAATCAGGTGCTCCCTTACCTTTACCCATTCGGGTACCAAGCGGCTTTCTTGTAGCCGGCTTGTCCGGGAACAGCTTTATCCAAACCTGACCGCCACGCTTGATGTATCTTGTCATCGCGATACGGGCAGCCTCGATCTGATTTGATGTGATCCATGCAGGCTGAAGTGCCTGAAGACCAAACTCACCGTTTGAAACCTTGTTTCCGCGCATAGCCTTACCGGTCATACGTCCGCGGTGCTGTTTTCTGTACTTAACTCTCTTTGGAAGCAGCATTAGTTGTTACCTCCTTCTCTTTTCATGTCGCGAGCCTTGTTGAACTCTCTGCGGTTATCCTTGGCTTTGTCGTTCTGACGAGCTCTGCGTCTTCTGTCGTTTCTGCCGTCGGAAGAATCTCTTCTGTCGGAAGGAGCAGCTTCGCCCTTAAGAACCTCGCCTCTGTATATCCAAACCTTAACGCCGAGCTTACCGTATGTGGTAAGAGCCTCTGCGAAACCGTAGTCGATATCAGCTCTGATCGTCTGAAGCGGGATAGTACCCTCGTGGTAGCTTTCGCTTCTTGCTATTTCAGCACCTGCAAGTCTGCCGGATACTGTAGTCTTTATACCCTTTGCACCGAGCTTCATAGCTCTGCCGATGGACTGCTTCATAGCTCTTCTGTAGGAGATTCTGTCCTCCAGGTCGTGAGCTATCTTTTCAGCTACCAGCTGTGCATTAAGGTCAGGTGACTTGACCTCAACGATATTTACGGCAACACTCTTGCCTATCATCTTTTCAACGTTTGCACGAAGCTTTTCGATCTCAGCGCCGCCTCTGCCGATAACAAGTCCGGGTTTAGCACAATGAATGTGTACCTTGACCTTTGAACTGCCGTCCTTATCAGCGAATCTTTCGATCTCAACCTTCGGAACACCTGCGTATACGCACTTGTCGTTAGGATTCTTCGACCTTCTGTTAAGCTCCTTCATAACGAACTTACGGATGTTGAAGTCCTCTACAAGTGTATCGCCAAAGGTGCTCTTATCTGCAAACCAGCGGGAATCCCAATTCTTGATAACACCTACACGAAGTCCGTGTGGATTAACTTTCTGTCCCATAGTTTACCTCCTTAGCTTATTCCTTTTCCTTGAGAACTACCGTTATATGCGATGTTCTCTTAAGGATCCTAAAGGCTCTGCCCTGTGCTCTTGGCATTATCCTCTTCATTATAGGTCCCGGACAAACATAACACTCACTTACATAAAGACTGTTCTTGTCCATGTTATGATTGTTCTCTGCGTTGTGAGCGGCGGACTTGAGAAGCTTTTCCAGATATTCACTTGCAGCCTTTGGTGTATGCTTTACTGTTGCCATTGCAACGTCTAAATCTTTTCCTCTGATAAGGTCAAGAACTATCTGAACCTTACGAGGAGCAATTCGAGCATTTCTCACGATTGCTTTTGCTTCCATGTTGTTTTCCTCCTTTGCTCACTACTTACCGCTGTTTGAGGTCTTTGAACCTGCATGACCCTTAAAGGTTCTTGTCGGTGCGAACTCACCCAGCTTATGACCTACCATATCCTCAGTAACATATACAGGCACGTGCTTGCGTCCGTCGTGTACTGCGAATGTATGACCTACAAAATCAGGGAATATTGTTGAAGCTCTGCTCCAGGTCTTGAGCACCTTCTTTTCACCTGCTTCGTTCATTGCCTTGACTCTCTTGAGAAGGACCGGCTGAACGTATGGTCCCTTCTTTACGCTTCTGCTCATTTATCATCGTCCTCCTTTCAGATTACTTACCGTTTCTACGCTTTACGATAAACTTATCGGAGCGATGATGTTTAGCACGAGTCTTGTAACCCATTGTCGGCTTACCCCAAGGAGTAACAGGTGACGGACGGCCTACAGGAGCTCTGCCCTCACCACCGCCGTGCGGGTGATCGCATGGGTTCATTACGGAACCGCGGACTGTCGGTCTCCAGCCCATGTAACGCTTTCTGCCGGCTTTACCGATGTTAACGTTCTCATGGTCGATGTTGCCTACCTGTCCGATAGATGCCATACAGTTGATAGGGATCTTTCTCATTTCGCCTGATGGAAGTCTTACAAGTGCGTACTTGTCTTCCTTACCCATAAGCTGAGCCATGTTTCCTGCCGATCTTACGAGCTGTGCGCCCTTGCCCGGATAAAGCTCGATGTTGTGGATAAACGTACCAACAGGGATGTTAGCAAGTGCGAGTGCGTTGCCCGGCTTGATGTCGGCATCAGCGCCTGCTCTTACTGTATCGCCTACCTTGAGTCCGTTAGGAGCGATGATGTATCTCTTCTCTCCGTCCTCGTACTCAACCAGTGCGATAAATGCTGAACGGTTAGGATCGTACTCTATTGTAAGAACCTGTGCGTTCATATTGAGTTTGTTTCTCTTAAAGTCAATTACACGGTATTTTCTTCTCACTCTTCCGCCTCTGTGACGAACTGTGATCCTACCGTAGCTGTTTCTGCCCGAATGTTCCTTTATAGGCTCAAGCAGAGATTTACATGGAGCAACCTTTGACAGACCCGAGTAATCGGTAACGGTCATACCACGGCGACCGTTTGTCGTAGGCTTGTAGCTCTTTATTGCCATTATAAATTCACTCCTTATCTGAGTTTTGCGAAAAGGTCAAAGCGTTTCGTGCAAAGCTCCTGCCAAGCACCCCAGCCAAGCACCCTTCCATACTTACGCCTGCGGTGAAAATGATGTCCCCGAAAGCACTCACCGTATCGGTGCGCCCCGTGACATTCAGCAGCCCTCGCTGCCTCGCAGGTCACCTTTGCAGCACTCGGTGTTTGCGCCCTGCAAAGTCCGCATACGGCATCTGCCGCATCTCTTTTATGACGGTATCGGTATTAGTACATACCCTCGAAGAACTCGATAGTCTTGTCGCCGTCAAGAGTAACGATCGCCTTTTTCCAGTCGGCACGGTAACCGGTAAATCTACCCATTCTCTTTTCCTTGCCCTTGACGATCATAGTGTTCACACTTGCAACCTTTACGTCGAAAAGCTCTTCAACAGCCTTTGCGATCTCGATCTTGTTAGCGTTCTTTGCTACCTTGAAAGTGTAAACATTGTTCTGAAGTCTGTCCATTGCATCTTCTGTGATGACAGGCTTGATTATAATATCCTGAGCAGTTTTCATCATGCATAAACCTCCTCGATCTTCTTTACAGCATCTGAGGAAACGATAAACTTATCGTAGTTCAGAATATCGTAAACGCAAAGTGTGTTTACAGTTGCTGTCTTAACGCCGGGGATGTTGTTTGCGCTCTTTACTACCTTAGCGTCAGCCTCAGCGGTAACGATAAGAGCCTTGCCCGTAGCGTTGAGAGCCTTGAGCATCTCTACCATGGTCTTTGTCTTGAACTCGTCAGTAGTGATGTTGTCAACAACTACGAGGTTCTCGTCAGCGACCTTGGTGGAAAGTGCAGACTTCATACCCAGTCTTCTTTCCTTCTTGTTGAGCGTATAGCTGTAATCTCTTGGCTTAGGTCCGAGTGCGATACCACCGTGAACCCACTGCGGAGCTCTGATGGAACCCTGTCTTGCATGACCTGTACCCTTCTGTCTCCAGGGCTTTCTTCCGCCGCCGCTTACCTCAGTTCTGGTGAGCGTGGACTGTGTGCCCTGTCTCTGATTTGCAAGGTAGTTGACTACCATTGCGTGAAGGATAGCCTTGTTTGGCTTTATGCCGAATATTTCATCATTAAGCTCAGTGTCGGTAACTTTTTTACCTGCCATATCAAATACTGCGATCTTTGACATATTAACTCCTCCTTCCACTAAGCCTTCTTAACGCAGTCAACTATCGTTACGGTGCCGTTCTTAGGACCCGGGATAGCGCCCTTGATTGCGATAAGATTATTTTCAGCGTCAACCTTTACGACCTTAAGATTCTGTACAGTTACCTTTGTGTTACCGTACTGACCGGGCATCTTCTTGCCCTTGTAGATCCTTGAAGGATCCGAGCAAGCACCGTAGGAACCTGCATGTCTGTGTACAGGACCTGTGCCGTGTGTTTCCTTGAGTCTGTGTCCGTTATGACGCTTGATCGTTCCTGAAAAACCGTGACCCTTGCTTGTGCCGCTTACATCAACGATGTCGCCCTCTGCAAAAGTATCAGCCTTTACGATATCACCAACGTTGAGTGCAGAGCAATCGTCAAGTCTGAATTCCTTGAGTGTTCTCTTCATTGCAACGTCAGCCTTCTTGAAGTGACCCTGCAGAGGCTTGTTCACTCTCTTTGCTCTGATGTCGCCGTAGCCCAGCTGTACAGCCTCGTAACCGTCGTTCTCGGCGGTTTTCTTCTGTACTACTACGCAAGGACCGGCTTCAACTACTGTTACAGGAATGACCTTTCCTGCTTCATCGAAGATCTGTGTCATACCGATCTTCTTACCGATGATTCCCTTTACCATGATTTTTTCCTCCTTTGGTTATTGGTTGGTTGTCCAACATGACCTGCGTGCCATTGTGTTTTGAGAACACACGTGTTCTCCGTTGGAAACTACTTGGTCTCCATTACAATGTTAACACCGGCAGGAAGTTCAAGATTTTCAAGTGATGCTACAGTTTCCTTGGTAGGTCTGATAACCACGATAAGTCTCTTGTGAGTTCTCATCTCGAACTGCTCACGGCTGTCCTTGTACTTGTGAACGGCACGGAGGATAGTGATTATCTCCTTGTCGGTCGGAAGTGGGATAGGACCTGAAACCTGTGCGCCAGAACGCTTAACAGCCTCCACGATCTTCACTGCTGCTGCATCTACAACAGCGTGCTCGTAACCCTTGATCTTGATTCTGATTTTTTCATTGACTGCCACTTGAATCCGCCTCCTTAAAAATTTTGAATTAGGGGGCAAAAGTCTTGTTTGTTACAAGCAAAGCCTGAGTCAATTGCGTCTACCATCAACTCTTTTGCTTTTGCCTTGTCAATCGCAAACGCAATTGACAGGTTTTGCTTCAAGACTTATCCGAAATACCCTTTATTTTAAACTTACACTCTGCCGTGTGTTCCCTGCCCTCTCACAAAAAATTCCGAAACCGCTGTGACGGTTCGGACGGAAAACAGACACACAGCCATACGCACTCACACCAAAGCAGAGATACCCCTGCCTTCGCAAGAAGCATAAGCACATACCGTGTCGGTATTTCAGTCGCCCGGTTTAAAATCGGACATACTCCGCGGAAATTACCCGGTCAACCGCCGGCAACCTTCCGTTTCAACGCATATCTTTTCGCTCCGCGTCCGCCTTATGCACGGTCACTCCCGTCGGACTTTCCTCACGCTGCCAAGACCCCGTCGAGCCTTCGCCGCACTTGCATTCAGCTGCATTCAGAGCATTGTGCAGTCACGCAAGTATCATTATACACTATGCCTGCGGCAATTTCAAGCATTTTCTATTGAATTGCAGCGTAGAATTTTCACCGCCTTGCGCGCCGCTTTTTATGCACAATGCACAACCGCACAACAAGATATCTATATATTGTGTCCACGCATTTTGCAGCCACAAAACTATGTGTATGACAAAGCATATATTTAATATAGTATATAATACACCCGGCCGCCGCGAAAAAATCCTTGCGCAGCCACGCGCACACCATTGTGCAAAAGCCGTGTTTTTGGGATAAATTCCGCTTGACAAATGTGAATATTTAGATTATAATATGTAAGGTTACTGTTGCCGTTTTAATGCGGTAAACAGCATGGAGAGAATTTTATTTGGATTCTAGGAGGATTTTGTTATGTCTAAATTTTGTGGTCATTGTGGTACGACATTAGCCGATAATGCAACATTCTGCCCAAGCTGCGGCGCTCCCGTGAGCGACCAGGGTATGCCCCAGCAGCAGTTCAGCCAGCCCCAGCAGTTCAATCAGCCCGCATATGCAGGCGCACCTATGGGCGCTGCTAAAAAGGGTTTGAGCAAGAACGCAAAGCTCGGTATCATCATCGCAGCAGGTGTTGTCGTTGTTGGTCTTCTCGTTTGGCTGATCATCGCGCTTCTCGGCGGCGGATACGAAAAGCCTGTCAAGAACTATGTAAAGGCGCTTGAAAAGCAGGATTACGACCTTTACTGCGAGGCACTCACTCCATCGGGAAGCGGACTTGCAGGACTTACAGCTTCAAAGCCAAGCACAAGCTCTTTCCAGAACAGGATAAAGAACATGATAAGCAAGTACGGCGAGGACTATAAGATCTCTTACAATGTAGTTGAAAAAGAGAGAATGGATAAATCGCAGACACTCGGTCTGGTTGACGACGGATACAAGCTCAAGCTCGAGTTCACAATTGTCGGCTCAAAGAAGGAAGCTACAGTAACAAAGAACGTTACGGTACTTAAATCAGACGGCAATTGGTATCTCACCAGCGCGATATCCCTCTGATACGTTTAATTCGGACCATCACGGCGTACCTGCCCGACATTTCGGTGCCGGGTATGCCGTTTGCTTTTGCTTGAAAACAGGACTGTTATGAAAAAATACATTGTGACTTTAACTATGGTACTTGCGGCGCTTTTGTGCTTCAGCGGGTGCGGTGATTCGACTGTCGAGGCTTCAAACCACGAAAGACCGATACTCAACCTATGCCTTAGCATCGAGCATAACGACTCGCAGACGTACCTCAACTGCTTTGTGCCCGCGGCAAAAAATGCGTATCTGAAACAGCACAGCAGCTCGGGCAGCGGCGATATTATAACGACCGTGCTGAAAAACAGCGGTCTTGAAAGCGGAGAAAAGCTCACCTACGAGGTTATAGGCAAGCTTGAGCTTGCCAGCGCCGACCGCGAAAAGCTGACAAAGCAGTACAGGTCAAAATACTCCAAAAACGTTACCATCGAAAAGGCATTCCAGATAGATGCCAACATATCCTCGTCAAAAAAGTCAGACGTTCGCAGGTTCAACACCGTGCTTATCGACGGCAGCTGGTACATTTTTGATGACGTAATAGAAAAATTCAAGTTCTGAAAACGCAGACATACAAAGGAGATATTATAAATGAAAATATGTCCAAACTGCAGCACACCGTTAAGTGATGATGCAAAGTTTTGCAGCAGCTGCGGATGCACAATAAATAATACACAGACAAATGCTTATGACGCAGGTGCAGGCTATGCCGAGCCTTATGCCGAGCCTGTGATTAACGACTTTGCCTACAGCCAGCAGCAGTACGCGCCCGACCCATACGCACAGCCTACTATGGACTCGGTGCAGCCTGTTATAGACCCTGCGGCGCAGTCTGTTCCGACTATGGACAGCGTGCAGCCCGCAGTGCAGTATGACAGCAACGGCTTTGCCTACAATCAGGGCTACGGTCAGTATCAGCAGCCTTATGACAATAATAACTATGCGCAGCAGTACGGCGGATACGAGCAGCCACAGCAGTACAGCGGGTACGAGCAGCCGCAGCAGAATTTCAATCAGCCGCCAATGCAGTACGAGCAGCCGAAGGGCTTTCAGAACCCCGAATACATAAACCCCGCATCACCGCAGATGCCCGGCGTAACACCGGGAAAAACGGGCGGTTCCTCGCTTATCGTGCCGATAATACTGATAATCCTTATCCTTGCAGTCATCTTCATTGATGTGTTCTGGCTGTTCAGGGATCAGATATGGGGCAAAAAAGACGACAGCTCTACCGCCGCTGTCAGCTATACGGCAATGGCAGACGAATAAAACAACAAACGGCTTGGCTTTACGTCAAGCCGCTTTTTTGCGCAAAAAAAAAGACAGCACCGTCAAGATGCTGTCTTTATTATTTCAAGTGTGAAATTACTTGAGCTCAACAGTAGCGCCTGCTGCCTCAAGCTTGCCCTTGATCTCCTCAGCGTCAGCCTTGGAAACGCCTTCCTTGATAGCCTTAGGTGCGCTCTCAACGAGCTCCTTAGCCTCTTTAAGACCAAGACCTGTGATTTCCTTAACAGCCTTGATAACGCCCATCTTAGCGTCGCCGAAGGATGCGAGAACTACGTCGAACTCGGTCTTCTCCTCAGCTGCAGCAGCACCGGCGCCTGCACCTGCAGGAGCAGCAGCGATAGCAGCTGTTACGCCGAACTCTTCCTGAATTGCGTCTACAAGCTCGGAAAGCTCGAGAACGGAAAGTGTCTTGATTTCTTCAACAAATTTAGTGATCTTCTCTGAAGCCATGATAATAATCTCCTTTTAATTTATTTTGTCGTTGCGGCATTTGCCGCGGTCTTGTGCGTTATGCACATCGTTTTATGCTGCCGCAATTATGCAGCGTCGCCGCCCTTGCTGTCTGCAACAGCCTTGAGTGTAGCAGCGAGCTTCTGTATCGGTCCCTGCAGGGAGCCGACCAGCTGTGCAAGCAGAGTTTCTCTGGAAGGGATCTTGGAAAGAGCCTTCACACCTGCTGCATCATAGGTTTCTTCGCCGATGTAGCCTGCCTTAAGGATAAGCTTTTCACCGTTGAACTGCTCACCGAACTTGCCCAGAACTCTTGCGGGAGCTGTCTGGTCGTCGTTGGAAACAGCGAAAGCTGTTGTACCCTCCAGAACTCCGTCAAAGCCCTCATAGCCTGCGTTGTGCAGTGCAAAACGAAGAATAGTGTTCTTCTCTACGAAGTAGGTAACGCCAGCCTCTCTGAGCTCTTTTCTGAGCTTGGTATCCTCCTCAACGGTGAGACCCTTGTAATCAACAAGCACACCTGCTGCGGAATTCTTGATAAGGTCAGTCAGCTTTGCTACCTTTTCCTGCTTTGCAAGCAGAACCTTTTCACTTGGCATTTTTGATTTCACCTCTTTGAAAATGAACTACAAGCGTACACTAAAAAGAAAATCCCTTTCGCCGCAAAGACAAAAGAGAAACAAAGTCAATATTACAACTTTGCGTTCTTTCCTCGGCGGGTCTTACGAATGAACTGCGTTCATTTTGCCAGCTGTCTTTAGATACGAATGCTTATATATTATACCAAACTCGCCCCGCTTTGTCAAGACTCGCTGTAAATATTCCTGTAAACGTTTTGTGAACATCATTTTCTTGCCTCTTGCTTCTCGTCATCTTGCCTCCAGAGGCGCAAAAAAATTGCAGAGCTGCGTAGCTCTGCTGAAACAAAACAAAAAAACTATGTGTAGAACAAAAGAAAGGAGACAACAAAACGGATGTTAAACCTAATTACGTGTTTAACACCAATGTAATTATATCGGATTTTTGTCGCAAAGTCAAGTAAAATGCGTCCTTTTACCAAAAAAATAAATCTTTTTGTAATTTTGCACAAAAAAGCGTGCGCTAAATTTTACCAATGATTGTTATTTTGCGCTTTCGACCGCCAAAAATATGTAAAAAGGCTTCAGCATCGGGACAGGAAGCCTGTTTTCAGAGGTCGACAGCGAACGCAAACCCGTTTTACCGAGCTGTCTGTGTTTTGAAAAAAGACTTCCCTTCCCAATGCCGAAGCCCGCGGTAAGCAAAACGGCTACTCTCTTACAAGCTCGTTTTCCTTGAAAAGCAGCGAGATGCACCATACAGCCGATGCAGCGACCAGCGTGTATACTATTCTGCTTATTACCGAACCCATTCCGCCGAAAAGATATGCGACCAGGTCGAACTGGAAGATACCGATAAGTCCCCAGTTGATTCCGCCAATGATAAGCAGAGCCAATGCAATCTTATTCCACATTTGAAATACCTCCTTTCAGAGCTTCGTGCCTTGTGCGCTCTGTAAAACTATTATTGACACGCCGCAAAGGTTTATTCACCGCTTTTTTAGCAATTATTACCCAAAAACTATGTTCAAATTTTATGTATTATGTTTGTGGAAATACTGGACAAAAAACGTGAAACGTGGTATAATAGCTTTATATAAATCAAACAAAAAAGGAAAAGTGAAACAAATGGGAAAGGTCGAAAAGAATTACAGTTTTAAAGGCATAGACTGCGTAAAGCTCTCACACGGCAAATACTTTTGCGTGATAGCCGTTTCAAGAGGTGCATCGGTACTTCGTCTGCGCGACGAGGAGAACAAAATTGACGTTTTCAGATACCGCGAGGACGTCAGTGCAGATGAAATGGACAGCGCAAGAGAAATCTGGGGACTGCCCACGCTGTACCTGCCAAACCGCTTTGACGGCGGTGTGCTGAAAACCTCTGATGCAGTGTATAACCTGCCGATAAACGAAGAGGCGCTTGGCAACACCATTCACGGCTGGGTGCATAAAAGAGCGCACACTATCGAAAGCTTTACCGAGGACAACCACAAGGCTGTGCTTGTCACATCCTTCACCCACGATAAAAACGACGAGTGGTACAAGTTCTTCCCCGTTGATTTCAGAATATCATACAGATTTACTCTTTCAGACGACGGTCTGAAGCAGGAGATAAACCTCACAAATTTGAGCGACAAGGCACTGCCCGTCTCGCTTTGCACACATACAACGATAAATTCGCCTATGGTCGACGGCGGCGAGGAAAAAGACCTGCGGCTGTTTGTGCCGATAGGCAAAAGGTGCGAGCTTAACGAAAGGTGTCTGCCCACAGAAAAGCTGCTTGACCTGAACGATTGGGATAAGGAGTATCTCACAGGCAAAATGCCCACACTGCAGGAGCTTGACAACGATATGTACACCGCGCAGATGAATACCCTCGGCGGTGAGGATTTCTACGGCGTGTATGTGACCGACGATAAAAACGGCACTACGGTACTCAACGAGGTGTCAAAGGAGTTTAAATTCTGGAATATGTGGAACCATAACGGCGTTAATCACTATTTCTGCCCCGAGCCGATGACGGCTATGATAAACTGCACTAACCTTGACCTGCCCGACGACGTGACAGGCTACAGCGAGCTTTCAAAGGGTCAGACATACGCCTGCTGGCAGAAATTTGCCACAAAGAAAGGCTGATAAATGGATATTCGTGAAAGCTTTGGCATAGCCGCACAAAACTACCGCAACAGCCGGCGTGAAAAACACAAATGGGCACCGATATTTGCAGCCTTTGCACTGTTGAGCATCGGCGCAACAGGCATCAAGGAGCTTATGGTGAGCGGCGCCGATATCCTCGGCGGAAAAGCTACCGTTGAAAAATTCTTCACGGCTAACCTTGTCAGACTTATCATTATGTGTCTATTGTTTGCCGCATTCATCGTGGTATTCATAAAGACATGGAAGGGCAGGGAAAGCTCGGTCGAACAGCTGGTGTATACATTCGTAAGCGGTCTGATGATCATCTTTTTTACCGTATCCGCCCTGCTGCCCGTTATGAATATAAGCCGCGAGCTTAAAAGCCCGCGCACCATTGAAATGAACGGTTATACGCTTTGCACCGACGACAAGGGTATGCACTATGTCGCATTCAGCGACGACGGCGCTGTGCTGCTGGCAATACCCGCAGATAAATATGCACAGCTGCAAAAGGGTAATGCCTCAAACAAGAAAAACGTCGGACAGGCTTACGAGCTTGTTGTTGACGGCGGTTACAGCAACATTCAGTATTATGAGTCGGATATAACCGTTACATACTATAACAAATCTATTATTTACGAAAAAGTGACTCTTAAAACATAGTCTTACATCTTACCTCTTATCTCTTACATCTAAAAGGGTAATAAATAATGAAAATTATTTTTTATACATATTTACACGAAAGGTGGAAATCTTATGAAATTTGGTTTCTTTGATGACGTAAACAAGGAATATGTCATCACTAACCCGAGAACTCCGTATCCGTGGATAAACTATCTCGGCTCACAGGCGTTCTTCTCTCTCATCTCCAACACAGCAGGCGGCTACAGCTTCTATAAGGATGCGAGACTCAGAAGAATAACACGTTACCGCTACAACAACGTGCCTATCGATATGGGCGGCAGATATTTCTATATCAACGACAACGGCACTGTATGGAACCCCGGCTGGTCTCCTGTGAAGACCGCGCTCGATGCGTATACCTGCCGTCACGGTATGGGCTATACAGTCATCAAGGGCGAAAAGAACGGCATCGAGGCTGAGGTGACTTTCTTCGTTCCAAACAACTATAACGGCGAAGTTCAGCAGGTAGTCCTCACAAACAAGAGCAATGAGAAGAAAACCTTCAAGCTCTTCTCTTTCGCAGAGTGGTGTCTGTGGGATGCTCAGGACGACTGCACAAATTTCCAGAGAAACTTCTCAACAGGCAGAGTTGAAGTTGACGGCTCTGTTATTTACCACAAGACAGAATACAGAGACAGGCGCGACCACTATGCTTTCTACTCTGTAAACGACAGCATCGACGGCTACGATACCGACCGTGACGCATTCATCGGTCTGTACAACGGCTTCAACGATCCTCAGGCTGTTATCGCAGGCAAGGCAGCAGATTCCTTCGCTGACGGCTGGTCTCCAATTGCTTCTCACTACAAGCAGATCACCCTTGAAGCAGGTCAGAGCAAGACTCTCGTCTTCGTACTGGGCTACGTTGAGATGCCTGTCGATCAGAAGTTTGAAGCTGACGGCAAGACTATCAACAAGGTAAAGGCAAAGGCTATGATCGAGCAGTTCAATACTCCCGAGAAGGTAGCCGCAGGTCTTGCAGAGCTCAAGGAGTCATGGGACAAGCTGCTGGGCATACTCAACGTTTCCACCCCAAGCGACAAGGTAGACCGTATGGTGAATATCTGGAACCAGTATCAGTGCATGGTAACATTCAACCTGTCACGTTCCGCTTCCTACTTTGAGAGCGGTATCGGCAGAGGAATGGGCTTCCGTGATTCCAATCAGGATATACTCGGTTTCGTTCACCAGATACCCGACAGAGCAAGAGAGAGGATCATCGATATCGCTTCCACACAGCTTCCCGACGGCGGCTGCTATCACCAGTATCAGCCTCTTACCAAGAAGGGCAACTCCGATATCGGCGGCGACTTCTCTGATGATCCGCTGTGGATGATACTCTCTGTTTCCGCATACATCAAGGAAACAGGCGACTGGGGTATACTCGATGAAATGGTGCCATATGACAATGACGAGTCCAAGGCACAGCCTATGCTCGATCACCTGAAGGTATCCTTCTACCACATCGTAAACAACCTCGGTCCTCACGGACTGCCTCTTGCTATGCGTGCTGACTGGAACGACTGCATCAACCTGTCATGCTATTCGGATACTCCCGGCGAGAGCTTCCAGACATATACCAACCCCAAGTTCGCTGCTGAGGGCGGCTACTCCAAGGTAGCTGAGTCCGTAATGGTAGCTACACTGTTCACATACGTAGGTCCTAACTACGTTTCGATACTCAAGCATCTCGGCAGGGACGACGAAGCTGCTGCTGCGCAGGCTGAGATCGACAAGATGAAGAAGAACGTTATGGAGTCTGCATGGGACGGCAGCTGGTTCCTCAGGGCTTATGACGCTAACGGCGAGAAGATGGGCTCCAAGGAGTGCGAAGAGGGTCAGATATTCATTGAGCCTCAGGGCTTCGCTATCATGTCCGAGATAGGCAAGGAGCAGGGCGCAGATATGAAGACCCTTGCTGCTATCGACGAGAGACTTAACACCAAGTTCGGTCTCGTACTCAACAACCCCGCATTCACCAAGTACTATATCCAGTACGGTGAGATCTCCACATACCCCGGCGGATATAAGGAGAACGCAGGTATATTCACACACAACAACGCTTGGATAATCTGTGCTGCTGCTTATGCAGGCGAAGGCGACCAGGCATTCAAGTACTATTCCGAGATCGCTCCTGCATTCACTGAGGAGACTTCCGATATCCACAAGACCGAGCCTTATGTATACGGTCAGATGATCGGCGGCAAGGACGCAGGCTCTGATATCGGTCAGACAGGCAAGAACTTCGGTCAGGGCAAGAACTCCTGGCTGACAGGTACAGCTGCATGGAACATGGTGGCTATCTCCCAGTACATACTCGGTGTACAGCCTGATTTTGACGGCCTTAAGATAGATCCATCTATCCCTACCGAGTGGGACGGCTTCAATATCACCAGAAAGTACAGAGGCAACACCTACAACATAACTGTCAAGAACCCCGATCACATCTCAAAGGGCATTAAGTCCGTTGTATGTGACGGCGTAAAGGTCAGCGGCAGCGTTCTTCCTGTATTCGACGCAGGCACAGAGCATACCGTTGAGGTTGTAATGGGCTAAAACACTTTGGTGGTTATCGGGGGAAACCCTTTTGGAGAAGGGTTATCCCCCGAACCCCTTTCCTAAACCTCTTATTGCTTTTTCGCCATTTGGGTTTACAACCCAAATAACGAAAAAGTAGTAGAGTTCAAAAAATAGTTTGAGGATAATCTTTACCGAGAGAATTCTCACGATGAAGCATCAAAAGTGCCTTATCCAACACAGATACAAAAAAGAGCTATGGATCAAACCCATAGCTCTTTTATTTCATAATTCCATATCGAATTAAATCAGTTACCGTACTTTGCAGTGCTGATCTTGATTCCCGGGCCCATTGTAGATGCAACTACAACGCTCTTGAGATACTGACCCTTTGCAGCAGACGGCTTAGCCTTTACGATAGCGCCGATAAGTGTCTCAAAGTTCTCGTTGAGCTTTTCAACGCCAAAGGAAGCCTTGCCGATAGGGCAGTGAATGATATTGGTCTTATCAAGACGGTACTCGATCTTACCTGCTTTAGCCTCTGTAACAGCCTTTGCAACGTCAGGTGTAACAGTACCTGCCTTTGGGTTTGGCATAAGTCCGCGAGGACCGAGAACCTTACCGAGTCTACCAACAACACCCATCATATCAGGAGATGCAACAACAACGTCGAACTCCATCCAGTTTTCCTTCATGATCTTGTCAACGAGGTCCATACCGCCGACATAGTCAGCGCCGGCCTCCTTGGCAGCGTCATACTTGTCCTCCTTGCAGAATACGCAGACTCTTACAGTCTTACCTGTTCCGTTAGGAAGAACAACAGCGCCTCTTACCTGCTGGTCAGCGTGTCTTGAGTCAACACCCAGACGAACGTGAAGCTCTATCGTTTCATCAAACTTTGCCTTTGCGCCCTTAGCTGCGAGTTCGAGAGCCTCAGGAGCTTCATATGCTTTAGTTCTGTCGATAGCCTTTGAGCTTTCAACATACTTCTTGCCATGTTTCATTAATATTTCCTCCTCTTAAGTGGTAATACGGAATAATCCTCCCACCTCTGCGTTTTATTTACGCAGGTTTCGATCAATCCTCAACTACGACGCCCATTGAACGGCATGTGCCTGCGATCATGCTCATTGCACTCTCAAGGCTTGATGCGTTCAGGTCAGGCATTTTCTGCTCTGCGATCTTCTGGATCTGCTCCTTTGTGATCTTTGCAACCTTCTTCTTGTTAGGCTCACCCGATGCATGCTCGAGCTTGCAAGCCTTCTTGATAAGAACAGCTGCCGGCGGAGTCTTTGTGATGAATGTAAACGATCTGTCAGCATAAACTGTGATCACAACAGGGATAATAAGACCTGCATCGTTCTTGGTTCTCTCGTTGAAATCCTTTGTGAATGCCATAATGTTAACACCGTGCTGACCGAGTGCCGGACCAACCGGTGGTGCAGGAGTTGCCTTTCCTGCAGGGATTTGCAGCTTGATATAGCCTACTACCTTTTGTGCCATTATTTGCACCTCCATAATTAAGTGGTAAGGCGAGCCGCCTTTTGCAGCTCTCCCACGTTTTTGGAAGCCTTTATATAAATAAAATATTGCTTCCGTTACGAATGATTTTCCCTCTTGCCTTACGCTTCAGGTCTTACCTGTGTAAGCGGAAGGGTGACTGATGTCTCTCTGCCGAACATAGATACCAGTACGTCTGCGGTCTGTGCCTCAAGATCGATCTTCTCGACCTTGCCCACAAAGCCCTCAAACGAGCCGCCTGTTACCTCGACATTGTCGCCCACCTTGAAGCTTACGGTGATGTTATCGCTTCTCTTGGTCTCAACACCCAGCGCCTTTACTTCCTTATCTGTAAGCGGAACAGGCTTGCTTGCAGGACCTACGAATCCCGTAACACCTCTTGTGTTTCTGACAATGTACCATGAATCGTCCGTCAGAACCATTTTCACCAGCACATAGCTTGGGAACAGCTTCTTTTCGACCTCAACGGTCTTGCTCGATTTTGACCTCTTATCCTCCTTGACCTCGGTGACGATCTCTGTCGGCACCTTGACCTCTGGGATAAGGTCCTGGAGCTTACGGTTCTCAACAACCTTTTCAATATCCTTTGCTACCTTATTCTCATAACCCGAATAAGTGTGTACCACATACCACTTTGCTTCTTCTGACATGTTTTACCCTCCGTATTGACAGTTGTTAAAACCCATTAAGGACATCAGGTTCCGATTTTGAGTATCGCCTTTATCGCATAACCAAGACCCGAGTCAACAGCAAACAAAAACAGTCCCATGAACGCCATAACGCCCATAACTATACCTGTGTTGTTGATGACCTTTTTCTTTGTCGGCCAAACGACCTTCTTCATCTCGCTCTTAAGCTCCTTGAAGTAGCGCTTTAAGCCGCCCTTTTTCTTGGCATCCTTGACAGCGACAGCTTTCTTAGCCTTGTCCTTTTCCTTTGAAGACTTAGTAACATCATTTTTAGCCATTATTCATAGCTCCTTTCTGACTATTACTTAGTCTCTTTGTGAAGAGTGTGCTTCTTACAGAACTTGCAGTATTTGTTCATTTCAAGTCTGTCAGGGTCATTCTTCTTGTTCTTTTTTGTGTTGTAATTTCTCTGCTTACATTCTGTGCATGCAAGTGTGATCTTTACTCTCATTTCGGCACCTCCTGACGAAATTTGCACTCCGCAAGAACTATCGGAGTACAGTCTGCCTCCCTCATTTACGGCTTTTAACAGCCCGAGGTAACTTATGAATTCTGCGAGACCGCTTTATAAAAACGGGCGCAAAAAAATAGACCTCAATAAGAGGTAAAAACATTATACCTCAATCAGCTCTATTTGTCAAGCCCTTTTTCGCACTTTTTCTGATTTTTTTGATTTTCCGCTTTTGCGTTTGCTTTGTTTGGCTTAGGTTTTATCAAGAAAATACCTGCCGAGCAGCTGTGGATTCTCTCTTGGGAAAAGTTTTCGCTCATACTCTCTTTTCTGAACTCTCTAATACTTTTCAGTGGCGGGAGTAAAACTCCCGCTGCTGAAAAGTCATTAAAAGGTTTAGGAAGGGGGTCTGTGGGGATAAAAATGCTTCGCATTTTTGCCTTCATCCAAAAGGGTTTCCCCCAGCTGTTCCGCATGTGTTCCTTTGATCAAACTCTCAACCAAGCGCAAGCGATGTCGAGAGCTTCGTACAGGCTGTCCTTCTTTGCGGTCTTGACAATAGCCTCTATCGGATTGATAGTCATATCCGTAGACATCTTTCTTATCATCACCTTGTCGGCAACCTCTATTTCGCCGACCTTTTTGGTGCTTTGTATCTCCATCTGCACAACGAACTCGTCGTACATATTGCCGAAGTACAGCTGATTGCCCTTTCTCACCAGCGGAAGTCCCTTGTAGGTGAAAAATGCGCTTTTTGCCTTTGCCATAGTAATTCCTCCTTATAGTCATTTCATATCGTTAACTTGTTTTTCGCCCTTATTCAAGAGCATCTATCATAGCGGTGAGCTTATCCGCCCAAGCCTTGTCCACAAGGTAGGACATCTGTCCGTTGACCCTCGCGCCAAAGCCCTCGTCTGTTTTCACAAGCTCTAGCCTGTCGGCAGAGCCGTCATTTTTGTGATACACAGCAGATATGCTCGCATCGCCTTTGACATCATTGGTGTAAATTCTGTTTGTCGGGCATTTCATAAGCTGCTCGTACAGCTCGCGGAATTTCGCAAGGTCAAGCTCTCTGCCTGCGCTTGTGACCTTAACTGTGCGCACCTTTGAAACGTCCTCGTTTATTTTATCCGCCTCGCCGCCCTCGTTGGTGATAACATACTCGTGCTTTTTGCCGCCGAGCGTAAGCTCAATGCTTTTGAGGTTCACCAGATAATTGGGCAGCATTATATCCGAAACCAGTCCCGCAGCGGTAATATCCACCCACGGCAGATATTCCTTTGCGACCGCGTAAATGCAGTCCGTACCGTCCACGCCCTGTATCGTGCAGTAGTACCTTTCCTTTTCGCTTTCGTCATTTCGCACAGCCGCGTTTCCGATTTTAAGCGTAATGTCCACCGCGCCGTCCTTGAGCGTTACGGTCACCGCAGGCTTGTCAAGTCCGTACTTTGCTTTTGCCGCATCATCGGGCTTTATGACCTCGCAGTACTCTGCGTTCAGCCCGTACAGCCCGTTGACCGTCCCCGACGACTTTTGCTCGTCAAGCTGCGCCTTTATCGGCGCACTCATCGACCAGCTTTCCCCGCTTCGTTCAAGCACTATCCCGTCAGCGCCTTGCTTTGATACAGTCATCTTCGCACTTTCCGAAGCAGACCTCTGCGCCGCAGGCGACAAGACAGGCGAAACGTAGTCCTTTGCCTTGCCCGTGAAATAAACGTACGCGTTTCCCTCGACCAGCACCACCGTGTGCTGTCCCTCGACCGCCGCGTAGAAAAGCCTCTCGTCCGCGGGCGATGCATCACCGACAAGTATGCTTGCCTTTGTGCCGTCGTTATAGACTATCTCGCCCTTGCCCTTTGGCTCTTTCAGGCCGTACTTTGCAAGGTCGTCTGCGTTTTCCTCGACAGTCCTCTCCGCGTGCAGACCCTTGCACAGCTCGATAAGTGCGTTTTCAAGCTCAATGTTCTGCTTTATCCCCTCAAGCTGCTTGATGTAAGGGTCGCCGCCCTGTCCCGCCGTTACGGTAAAACTCTCGCCGCCGCTTGTAACGGTCACGCTCTTTATGTCCTCACGCGAGGTAAGCATATCGCTTGAGTGAAAGCTCTGCGAGCTGCTGTCCTGCACTATCTCGCTGTCATCATGGTCGTGGTCGTGCTTATCCTCTTTTTGCAAAAGCACAATAGCGACAATACACAGCGCGCACACCACAAGCCCCGCAATTATCCAAAGCAGTTTCCTTTTCATCAGCCGTCACCTGCGTTTTCTTCTCACGGTGATGACGATACCAAACACCGCAACGATAAGCGGCAGCACGAATATGAACGTCCACTTGAGAACATTTTTCTGCGCCTGCGAGATCTCAAAGCCCTTCGCCGCGATTATCTTCGGCTCTATCTTTATTTCGGGAGTTTTGCCCGTCATCTTGTTGAAAAGCGTGAGCAGCATATCCTTGTTTGCGTACTGCCCGTAGGCGACAAACTGATCCTCCGCGACAGATGATGTACCAAACACCGCAACGCTTGAGCCTGCACTCTGGTCAATGCTCAAAGCCGCATAGCACTGCTTTGCGTTTTTCAGTACCTTTGTCTCGCCGTTGACAAGCGCGTTGGTCTCGGCAGTAAAGCCGCTGTCCGAGCTTGAAAACAGCTTGTATATATCCAGCGAGGAATTGCCCGCGTCAACATTCTCAACAGGTCTTGATTGCGCGATAAGCAGCTCGGGCTTTTTGCTTTCCATATCCGAAAGCAGATACTCCGAGACCTCGCCCGCTATCGTGTAATAAGGCTGGTTGTAGTACATATCCTGCCTGTTCTCGCACACTATTCCCTCGCCGACCGCAAGTCCGTACTTGTTCAGTATCCTGTTGAGTATCGGCGTTTCAGCCTGCGCGGCGTGCGAGAAGAACACAAGGTGCTTGTGTCCCTTTCCGCCGTTGTCCATAAACCTTTCGACCTTGTCAGCGTCCGCCTGCATATAGTCGGTCTGCGGTGCGCCGATAACGGCAACATCCGTATTTTCGGGGATATCCTCTTTTGTGATATCGACCTCGCCGACGTTATAGCCGTTGGCTTCAAGCAGAGTTTTGAAGTAGGACAGCTCGCCCAGCTCGCTTCTTCCCGTCAGGAAAGTGATGTACACGGGCTTTGGGTCAGTGACCGTCATAAGCGCCGACGTGAACGCACCCTCTGCATTTGAAGATTCGATATACTGCGAAAAATACTGTAAGAACTGCGCCTGCGAGCCGTCAAGGTTCCTGCGCGCGTAGGATTCTATCGTAAAGCCTGAATTTGAAAGTCCCTCAACAAGTCTGTCCTGGAAATTCACAAGGTCGGAAACGCCTATCTTGCGCGTTCTGTTGAGCTGTTTGCCGTCGATCTGCGACTTTGTCTCAAACACGATGTCCATTTCCTTGACCTCGCCATACGAGCGCGCAATATCGGGATTTTTCTCCATATCGACAAAGCGGTATGTGATGTGATGATTCTCACGGCAGTAGTTTTTCAGCAGCTCTGCCGCCTGTTTGTTGTACGGGTAGTTGAAATTCTCAAACGTCTTTTCGTCTGCAAACACCGTGACCTGAACATCGGTGTCTATCTTTCTGACGTACTCCAGCGACTTTTCGGATATGGTGTAGCGCTTGTCGCCCGTCATATCCACGCTCAAAGGGTACTTGTCAAAGAACATCGTCACCACGATATTGACCAGCACGACCGCCGCAATTACGACAACCGTAAGTGTCAGCGACAGCGCCGAGTGACCCAAGCGCCTGCCCAAGCCGCTTTTTGCCTTCTTTGTCTTTTCTGCCTTTTCGGGAGTGTTTTTTCCCTTTTCTGCCACCAAACGCACCCCCTAACTGTACCTGCGCTTTTCGACTACCCTGACCGTAAGGAACAGGAAAACGAAAGAGGCGCTGATGAAAAACAGTACGTTTGATATATCAAAAATGCCATAGGTAAAGGTGTAGTATCTTTCCGCGAACGACACCTTATCCGCGAGCTTTGTCAAAAACTCAAACGGCAGCTGTGATGCAATTGACGAAACGAACGTTGTACACATAAGCACGCCGAAGCCGAACACCGCCGCAACGCTCTGGCTCTCGGTACACGACGAGCAGAAAATGCCTATCGAAATGTATGCCGCACCGATAAGCGCAAGCCCTATAAAGTTGCCAAGCACGACCTTCCAGTCTGGCGAAACGTAAATGCAGGAGATAAGCGCCATTATAACAGTTATGCTTATCGCCGCAAGGTAAACGGTGAACGCCGCCAGGAACTTGCCCGCAACTATCCCGCCTATGCTCACAGGTGAGGTCAGCAGGCACTGGTCGGTCTTTGAGCGCCGCTCCTCTGCCATAGTGCGCATTGTCAGTATCGGCACTATCACCACAAGCACTATCACAAGCGAGCTGAACAAAAGGTCCATTCGCACCTTGCCCTCGCTTATGCCCGTAACGTAGAACATAAGTCCCGCATACGCATAGAATGCCGCAAGGAACACATACCCTATCGGCGTAACAAAATAGCTTTTAAGCTCGCGCTTGAAAACAGCACCCATTCAGCCCACCTCCTTTTGCTCGGTGAGACGAATGAATATCTCCTCCAGCGTCGGCTTTGAGCTGTGCATTTCAAGTATCGCCCAGCCGCCGCTTGCCGCGCTTTCAAACACCGCCTTGCGAATGTCGCACTCGCCCGCAGTCTTGATGACAATGTCAAGATTGCCGCCCTTTGCTTTTCTGCAAGTGACCTTCTGCACGCCGCTTATAGCCTCCAGGCTGTCAAGCACGCTCTGCTTGTCGCCCTGCGCGGTGAGGTAAATGTTCTTCTCGTCGTCAAAGCCCGCAAGGATATTCTCCTCCGTGTCGTCTGCAACGATTTTTCCGCGGTTGATAACAACTATCCTGTCGCACACCGCCTGTACCTCGGGCAGTATGTGCGAGGAAAGTATCACCGTATGGCGCTTGCCCAGCTTTTTGATAAGGTCGCGTATCTCCACTATCTGCTTTGGGTCAAGTCCAACCGTAGGCTCGTCAAGTATAAGTATCTTTGGGTCGTTCACCAGCGCCTGCGCAAAGCCTACACGCTGACGGTAGCCCTTTGAAAGATTTTTTATCAGTCTGCCGTAAACATCATTCAGCCCGATAAGCGAGCAGATGTCTTTCATATGCGAAATTTTGGGCAGCTTGCACTTTTTGAGGTCGTAGATAAAGTAAAGGTATTCCTTTACCGTCATATCCTCGTAAAGCGGCGGTATTTCGGGCAGATAGCCCATATTCTTTCTGGTCTGCTGCGGCTGTTCAAGCACGTCCTTTCCGTCGATAAGCACGCTGCCCGACGTTGCGGAAATGTAGCCCGTTATGATATTCATAGCGGTAGATTTGCCCGCGCCGTTTGGTCCGAGAAAACCGAGTATCTCGCCGTCATCCACGCTGAAGGACACATCGTCAAGAGCCTTTTGCGCGCCGTAGCGCTTGGTGATATTCTTTACCTCTATCAAAGTGTGTCCTCCTTTCCGTTTGTTTTTTTGTGTTTTATCAGGGGGCTTTCCGATCGCCCCCTAACTGTTCGCAAGCGAACAGTTTACCCCTTCGGTTACCCATCTACAAAAAGAGATTAGGCTTATGAAAGCTTTTCTATGCCCTTGTTGATTCTGTCAAGCGTATCGTCCTTGCCAATTATGTATGCAATCTCGACGCCGCCGCCCGGGGTCGACTGCTTGCCCGACAGCGCAACTCTCAAAGGCCACAGGATTATGCCGTTTTTAACGCCGAGCTTTTCGATAAGCCCGAACAGCGCGCCGTGTATGCCATCTATCGTCCAGTCGTCAAGCGCCTGCAAAACAGGCAATACCTGCTTAAGAGATTCAAGCGAGTTTTCAAGGTTTGTTTTCATCTTCTTGTGGCAGTACATTTCATTGTCATACTCGGGCAGAGCGTCGATAAAGTCCACCATTTCGGGAATATCGGTGAACACCTCTGTCCTTGCCTGCAAAAGTGATGCGATGTACTCAAAATCTACATCTTCTCTCTTTACCGACTGCTTTATATAAGGTATCGCGTACTGTGCAAACGTCTCGGGCGCGAGCGCCTTGATGTACTTTGCGTTGATAGCCTTCATCTTCAGCGGGTCAAAGATAGCGGGCGCTTTGGAAAGTCCGTGAATATCAAACTCCTTGACAAGCTCCTGAAGGGAATATATCTCGTTCTCGCCTTTTGGCGCCCAGCCAAGCAGAGCGATGTAGTTAAGCACAGCCTCCTTGAGATAGCCCTTGTCCATTAAATCCTGGAACGAAGCGTCACCGTCACGCTTTGAAAGCTTGTGCTGTTTGTCCTTCATAATATGCTCAACGTGTATGTATGTAGGCACCTCCCAGCCGAATGCCTTGTACAAAAGCTCGTACTTGGGCGCGGATGAAAGATACTCGTTGCCTCTTACAACGTGGGTTATGCCCATAAGGTGATCGTCAACAACGTTTGCAAAGTTGTATGTCGGCATACCGTCGGTCTTTATAAGTATCTGGTCCTCAAGCTCCGCGCAGTCAACGGTGATGTCTCCGTAAAGCTCGTCGTGGAATGTGACCTGACCCTGCGTGGGCATCTTCTGCCTGATAACATAAGGCGTGCCTGCATCAAGCTTTGCCTGTACCTCGTCTTTTGAGAGGTCGCGGCAATGCCTGTCGTAGCTGTAGGTCTTGCCCTGCGCCTCACACTCTGCCTTCAAGCCGTCAAGCCTTTCCTTGTCGCAAAAGCAGTAATACGCCTCGCCCTTTTCAACAAGCTCCAGCGCATACTTTTTGAACATACCCATTCTTTCCGACTGTATATACGGACCCACAGGACCGCCAATATCTGGACCCTCGTCCCAGTTAAGACCTACGTCCTTAAGCGTTTTATAGATGACCTCTGTTGCGCCCTCAACGTATCTTCCCTGGTCGGTGTCCTCGATACGCAGAATGAAATCTCCGCCCGCCTGCTTTGCGATAAGATACGCAAACAGCGCAGTACGCAGGTTTCCTATGTGCATATATCCCGTCGGCGACGGTGCAAAACGTGTTCTGACCTTGTTCATTTCCATCTTCCTTTCGTCAAATGACCTCGGTGTGTATTTTGTGCGTCCTGAAATACTCGTGCGCAAAAGCAGTGTCGCGGTCTATCTGCATTTTCAGATCGTCCGCGCTTTCAAACTTTTTTTCGGGGCGCATAAACTTATCAAAGTACACCGTGACGGTCTGCCCGTACAGGTCGCCGTCATAACCGATTATGTAAGTCTCCGCAAGCGGTGAGGTATGCGCATTGAAGGTCGGCTTTATGCCGATATTCGTCACGCCCGCATACCACCTGCCGTCAAAGCATACCCGCGTGCAGTAAACGCCAAAGCGCGGCATTATCTGTCCCTGCGGAATGCGCTGGTTTATCGTCGGGTGTTCAAGCGTTCTTGCTATGCGCTGTCCCGTTTCAACAGGGAGCTGTATAAAGAACGTGTACCCGAGCATCTGGTTTGCCATTTCAATCTCGCCGCAGCGTATCGCACTGCGGATAACGGTCGAGCTTATAACGCCGTTTGCATCGCAAAGCTGGCGTATCACATCGACCTTTATGCCGAATCTTTCGCCAAGCTGTTTGAGCGTTTCACAGTCGCCCTTTGCTCCTTTGCCGAAACGAAAATCCGTTCCGCACACCGCGCGCTCGCAGCACAGCTTTTCCTTCAGCACCTTTTGCACAAACTCCTCACAGGACATATCCTTGTAGTCTGTAAACCTGGGCGAGAAAAGATATTCAACCCCGAGCTTTTCAAAGCACCTTTGCTTGCCCTTGTCGGTGAGTATCATTTCGATTTTTCCGTCGTGTCCCTTTGTCGTGACCGTGTCCGTCTCAAAGGTGAACACCGCAGGCTTCAGCCCCTGCTTTTTATATTCACACGCCCTGCCGATGACAAGCTGATGTCCTCGGTGCACCCCGTCAAACAGACCGAGTGCGCAGGCGGTTTTTTCCTTTATCGTTTCCGCGTCTTTAAGGTATATCAAAGTATTACCCCCAACGTCACCTCTGCGAGCTTTTGAAAGCCCACATCATTTCGCCTGTAAGGCTTATGCTGCCCGGCTCTGCGGGAACGTCCTCACGCTTTACCCACAGCGCCTGCGCAAGCTCTTGTTCATCCATCTTTATTTCGCGCGAACCCTTGACCTTTGCAAAATAGCCTATCAGCAGGTTTTGTGCAAATCCCCACGGCTGCGTTGCAAAGAACTCGATATCGTCTATTTCAAGCCCTGTTTCCTCAAAAGCCTCACGCTTTGCAGCCATTTCGGCACTCTCGCCCATTTCGACAAACCCCGCAACGAGCGCGTAATTTTTGTACTCTCTGTCAGCGTAGCGCGTAAGCAGTATGCTGTCTGTCTGCTCGTCGATTATGCCCAGTATCACAGCGGGCGCTATCTTGGGATAGACCTCGCCGCCGCAGCCCTGACATACCATACAGCGCTTTTGCGCATCATGTTCAAGCGTCTTTCCGCACACGCTGCAAAACCTGTTCTCGCGGTGAAAACAGTAGTAGTGAAAGCCCGTGACTATCGCGTACTGCTCTATGTCGGCAGCAACGTGTCTTATCGTGTTCAGCGGTTCAAATCCAAACCCCTGCGCACCCGTCTTTTCAAGGCACAGAAAGAACCTCTTTTCGTCTGCCTTGAACACAAATACGTTTGCGACCTTTTCATCAAGGTCTTTTATGCTCGGCAGCACAGCCTTGCCGCCGTCTATGCGCACAAGCACGCTGCGCCCGTCAAAGCAAAGCACGCTGTCGCTGTCGTATGCAGGCATCGGGTCATATTCTATATCCACCTTTTTGGGTATTTCCTGAAACATTTTATCACCTAATAAAAGTTTTTCACACTGCGCAGCATTTCATTTTCAAATGCCGCAAGCCCTAAAAATTCGCCTTCAGCGCCAAAGACGCGGAAAGTCTTATCGCTTTTGCTGTCGGCATTGACCTGATGCGCGTACAGCTTTACGCCGTTTTTGTATAGCGCCGTCTGACGCTGTTCAAGGTGGATATCCTCGTACAGCTCAAATGCCTTGTGTGTCGGCATTATGACCTGTGCGAGCCTGCCCTGCGCGCAGATTTGCTCTATCTGCTCTATCGTCAGGCAAGTGCTTATGTCAAATCCACCCGAGTATGTCCTCACAAGGCTTGTCATCACCGCACCCGTACCGAGCGCCTGCCCGATATCGTCAATGACCGTGCGCACATATGTACCCTTTTCGCAGCAAATCGTCATCTCACCCTGCTGCGTATCTTCGTCAAAGGCGGTTATCTCAATCGAATGGACCACACATTTTCGCGGTTTTCTCTCAACCGTCTTTCCCTCGCGCGCGAGCTGGTACAGCCGCTTGCCGTCGACCTTCACAGCCGAGTACATCGGCGGCAGCTGGGTTATCTCGCCCACAAACTGCGCCTTTGCGCTTTCAAGCTGCCCGCGGGAAGCGCTTGCCTGCTTTGTTTGCAGCACCTCACCCGTGATGTCCAGCGTGTCTGTCGTAATGCCCAGCTTAAAGCCCGCTGTATAGACTTTTTTCGTGTCGGGCAGAATATCGCACGCCTTTGTCGCCTTGCCCACAAACACGGGCAGCACACCCGTTGCCATGGGGTCAAGCGTACCTGCGTGACCCAGCCGCTTTATTTTCAGCACACCGCGCAGCTTTGCGACAACGTCGAACGATGTCCAGCCCTGCGGCTTGTTTACGGGCAGTATCCCCGTTATGCTCTCGTTAGCGTTCATTATTTTCAAACAGCTTGGCTACACCGTCAAGCAGTTTTTGCTCGACCTGCTCAAGCGTGCCTTGTATCTCGCAGCCCGCAGCTCTTATGTGTCCGCCGCCGCCAAACTGCTGACAGAACTCCGCTGCGTTGAGCTTATCCGTCGTTCTCACGGAAATCTTATAGTAGTCCGTGTGTCTTTCCTTGACGGTTATGCCTATCTCAACACCCTCAACACAAAGCGGTATCGACGCAAGCCCGTCAAACTCCGACTGGTCAACGCCGCACTGCGCCATAAGCTGCTTGGTCAGCGTTATCATCGAGCATTTGCCCTCAAAATAGTATTTCATCTGGCTGATGACCGTCTGCTCTACCTGCATCCTGCCTCTGCTCTTAACGTCGAACATCTCGCGGTTAATGTTTGCAAAGTCGATATTGTACGCCATAAGCTCCGCCGCGATAGTATGCGTTTTCGGCGTTGTGTTTTCGTACTTGAAGCAGCCCGTGTCGGTCGCAACGCCTGTGTACAGGCACTTTGCGATATGGTCGCTTAAAGTCCTTCCGCTTAATTTGAGTATCTCGTAGATTATCATTGCCGCCGCCGAAGCCTCGCCGTCAACGTACGTCTTTTTTGCAAAATTCTTGTTTGAGATATGGTGGTCTATGCAGAGGTCGACCGCGCCCTGCTGCTGATACTGCAAAAGGTTGCTGCCGATAAGATTTGGGTCTGCAATATCCACCGCAACAACGTACCTTTCCTCAAACTCCTGCGGTCTGTAGCCCTCAAACAGAAAAGCATATCTGCTTGGCAGCTGGTCGCTGTTGAGTACATTTGCGTGCTTGCCCATATCTCTCAAAAAATAGCACAGCGCAAAGCCCGAGCCGAGCGTGTCGCCGTCAGGGCTTTTGTGCGTAAGTATTGTAAAGTTATCGTTTGTTAGGAAAATATCTAAAATCTCCTGAAGCTCCATTATCATAATTCCTTTCCAAGAAACCTGTCATTCCCCGTCTGTCTCGTCTTCCCTATTATCCGAATCTTGCTGCGGTACAAGCGTTTTGAGTCTGCGTGTTATCTCCGCCGAGCGCTCGATAGAATTGTCAGCCACAAAGTTAAGCTCTGGGCACTTTTTCATACCCAGCACCTTTGAGACCTCTTTTCTGATAAGTCCCTTTGCGCTGTCCAGTCCCTTGACAGCCTCCTTTGCGCTTTCAAAGCCCTCAAAGCTGGAAACATACACCTTGCAGAACGAGCCGTCGCTTGCCACATCGCATCTTACCACGGTAAGCATCGTGCCGCCGTGCAGACGCGGGTCTTTGAGCTCACGCATCATGCCCGAAACTATTCTTTTTATATCCTCTGACATTCTGCCTGCCTTATGTGAAGCCAAAGCCATTCTCCTTTCGCTTTTATCTTAATCTCTGTACTCCTCCATGATGTAGCCCTCGAAGATGTCGCCCTCCTTGATGTCGGAGAACTTTTCAAGTGTGATACCGCACTCAAAGTTTGCAGCGACCTCTTTAGCATCGTCCTTGAATCTCTTGAGGCTGCTCATCTTGTCGTCTGCGATTATTATACCATCTCTTACTACGCGGATAAGGTCGTTTCTTCCGATCTTGCCCGAAAGAACATAGCAGCCCGCAACAGTACCGACATTGGATATCTTGTATACCTGTCTTACCTCGACTCTTGCGGTATCGACCTCTCTGAACTTCGGCGCGAGCATACCCTTCATAGCCGCAGTCAGATCCTCGATAGCGTCGTAGATTATTCTGTAAAGTCTGATGTCAACGCCGTTTTGCTCGGCATTCATTTTAGCAACAGGGTCAGGACGCACGTTGAATCCGACGATTATCGCCTTTGATGCGCTTGCAAGCATTACGTCGCCCTCTGAAACCGCACCAACAGCTCCGTGGATAACCTTGACCTTGACCTCCTCGTTGGACAGCTTTTCAAGCGACTGCTTTACAGCCTCCACCGAGCCTTGTACGTCTGCCTTTACGATAACAGGCAGCTCCTTCATCTCGCCCTCGCTTATCTGCTCGAACAGATTATCAAGAGTTACCTTGTTGTACTGGCTGAACTCCTGCTCCTTTGCCTCGTGCTTTCTCTGCTCGACAAGCTCTCTTGCGAGCTTTTCGTCTGCGACCGCATTGAACACGTCACCGGCGCTTGGCACCTCGCCAAGACCTGTTATCTCAACAGGTGTAGATGGTCCTGCCTGCGCGATAGCCCTGCCCTTGTCGTCCGTCATAGTTCTTACTCTGCCGACAGATGTGCCCGCAATAAGCACGTCGCCCGATTTGAGCGTACCGTTCTGCACGAGCAGCGTTGCAACAGGGCCCTTGCCCTTGTCGAGCCTTGCCTCGATAACAGTACCCTTAGCGAGCCTGTCGGGATTAGCTTTAAGCTCCTTGACCTCTGCAACGAGCAGAATGTTTTCAAGCAGGTCGTCAATGCCCATACCCGTTTTAGCCGAAACAGGCACAGCGATAACGTCGCCGCCCCACTCCTCGACAACAAGGTCGTGCTCGGTGAGCTGCTGCTTTATCCTGTCAGGGTCTGCGGTGTCCTTATCCATTTTGTTTATCGCAACGATTATCGAAACGCCCGCTGCTTTAGCGTGGTTGATAGACTCAACCGTCTGCGGCATGATACCGTCATCAGCCGCTACAACGAGTATAGCGATATCGGTGATGTTCGCACCTCTTGCTCTCATAGATGTGAAAGCCTCGTGTCCGGGGGTATCAAGGAAGGTTATCTTCTCGCCCTTGTAATTTACCTGGTAAGCGCCGATATGCTGCGTGATGCCGCCAGCCTCGCCGTCGGTAACGTGAGCGTTTCTTATCTTGTCAAGGATAGATGTCTTACCGTGGTCAACGTGACCCATAACAACTACAACAGGGCATCTCGGTTTGAGGTCCTCTTCCTTGTCCTGCTCGTCAACGATAAGTCTTTCCTCTATAGTAACAACAACTTCCTTTTCGACCTTTGCGCCCAGCTCGTCAGCAACGATAGCCGCCGTATCAAAGTCAACGACCTCGTTGATGCCAGCCATTACGCCCAGTCCCATAAGCTTTTTGATAACCACGCTTGCGGTAACTTTAAGCCTTGATGCAAGCTCGCTCACAACTATCTCGTCAGGTATCATGACCTTGAGCTGCTGCTTTCTTGCTCTTTCAAGCTCAAGTCTGCGCAGCTTTTCAGCCTCTGTTTCTCTCTTGTGTGAGAACTGCTGCTTTTTGTGCTGCTGCGACTTCTGAACCAGCTTTTGCTTCTTTGCCTGATTGTCCTTGCTTCTGTTGTGCTTGGTGTTTGCAAGGTTGTCGTACTTTTCGTTATACTTGTCAAGCTCCACATAGCTGCCGCGCGTGTCGATAGTGGTAGTCTTTGTGTAGCTGTCCTCGTCGTCCGAAGAAAGCGTATAGCCCTTTTCGTCCTTCACGCCGCCAAAGCCGCCGAGCTGCGTTCTTACACCGAAATCCTTCTTCTTTGCAGGCTCGTGCTTCTTATCCTTGCGCTGCGGCTTTTTCTCGGTCTTTGGCTCTTCCTTCTTCTGCGCAGCAGCAGCCTTTGGCTTTTCCTCGGTCACGGGCTTTTCCTCTTCCTTGGGCTTTTCTTCAGCCTTTGGCTTTTCCTCTGCCTTGGCAGCTGCCTTTTTAGCAGTCTTTTTCTCCTTGACCTCGGGCTTTTTCTCACCCTCGGTCTTTACGTTGTTTGCAAAATACTCATTGAAATTCTCCACCTGGTTTTTCTGCGTGAAGTATTCAAGCACATACGAGACCTCCTCGGGCAGAAGTGAAGCCTGGGTCTTTCTCGTCTCTCCGTCATATGTTTCAAGGCACTTAACGATATCAGCATTAGTTACATTAAGGTCCTTTGCAAGCTCACCGAGCTTGGTCTTGTTTATTTTCTTTTCCATAGGCGATTATGTCCTCCTTGTTTATCGCACACTGTAAGCCGTGCAGGCTGTTAAAATTCAAACTCGTCGGGGTCAATAATTATCTGCTCCAGTCCCTTTGCGCACGATTTTGCAAAGCCGTTATCGGTCATAGCGATTATTCCCGCTTTTTTTCCAAGCCCGTACCACATATCGTCCATAGTCATTTCAAGGCGGAACAGCTTTACGCTGTTTCTTGCGCACACATAGCGCACCTCTTTGAACGACTTCTCCGAAATGTCCGTGGTAATGAACACCGCCGCGGCGCTGCCTTCGCTGCACACCTTTTTGACCATATCCATTCCCACCGCGAGCTTGCCCGCTTTTTTGCAGATAGTTATGATACCTGTTTTGTTATTGTTCATTTGCTATCGCAGCCTCCAGCTGACTGATTATCTCCTCGTTCACGCGCAGCTTTTTTGACTTGCCCGCTTTTTTCAGGCAATCGGTACTTTTACAGATATATGCGCCGCGTCCCGCTTTTTTTCCCGTCGGGTCAACACTCACATTCTCATCCTTGTCGGTCACAATGCGGATAAGCTCTTTTTTGGGCTTCATCTCGCCGCACCCGACACACATTCTCATAGGTATCTTTTTAGTTTTCATGCGTTATCCTCTTCAACAGGTATCTCCGGCAGAATGTCTATCTTGTAGCCTGTCAGCTGTGCCGCAAGCTTTGCGTTCTGACCCTTGTTGCCTATAGCCAGTGAAAGCTGGTTGTTTGGAACGATGACCTGACATCTCTTTTGTACCTTGTCGCCTTCAACGAGGTCTTCAAGCAGGTCTACCCTTATTACCTCCGCGGGAGCAAGCGCCTTTGCGATAAACTCCGCAGGGTCCTCGCTGTAAGTGATAACATCTATCTTCTCGCCGTTTATCTCGTTTACAACAGCGCTTATTCTCGACTTCTTTGGTCCTATGCAAGCACCCACCGCGTCAACGTTGGGGTCGTTTGAGATGACCGCTATCTTGCTTCTTGCACCTGCAACTCTTGAAATAGCCTTTATCTCGACCGTTCCGTCTGCAATTTCGGGTACCTCTATCTCGAACAGTCTCTTTATGAACTCTCTCTGCGTTCTTGATATCCTTATAACAGGCTGTCTCTTTTCCGAGTTCGCAATGCCTGCGACATACACCTTTATCATATCGCCCGCCTTGAGTACCTCACCCGGTATCTGCTCTTTTCTGATGAAATACACCTCGTTTTTGTCTATCGTAACGATAGCATTGAGCGTGCCGGGCTCGACCTTTTGCACCACAGCCGAAACGACCTCGCGTTCCTTGTCCTGATACTGCTCGATAAGTCTTGCCTTTTCGTAATCCTTGATATCGTGCTTTATCGACTGCTTTGCGTTCTGCGCCGCAACTCTGCCGAATCTTGCAGGGTCAAGCGGTATATCCACCCAGTCGCCCACCTTGATATTTGGGTCGTAAGTCCTTGCCTCCTCTATCCATATCTCGTTGTCGGGGTCATCGACATACTTAACGTCCATTACCTCTTTGTGCAGCTTCATCTCAAACTTGTTGTTATCGGGGTCGATATCGACCGTGATATGCTCGCTCATAGGGTAATCTCTCTTGATAGCCTTCATTATGCCCTGCTTTATCTTTTCGATAAGCACCTCTTTTTCAATATGGTTTTCCTGTTCCAATGCGCTCAGCGCGTCAAAAATCTCTTTGTTCATTTTTCCTATCGGTCCTTTCTGAATATAGTCTGCCTTGCGGCTTTGTTACGTTTTTATTATAAGGAGAGCTGTCTCTCCGTAGTTAAGATTGTTGAATTTTACAACTCGTCAAACAAATCAGCGTCGTCGTTGAGTTTTATATATGCACAGTCGCTTATTTTAAACTTTACGTTCTCCACGCCGTCGCCGTTTTCGTCGAGCGTCTGGCAAAGGATATATTCCTTATCGTACCCTACAAGACCGACGATAAACTCTCTTTCGCCGTTTTCATCGGGTCGTATCAGCCTTACCCTCACCACGTCGCCAATGCACACCTCAAAGTGTTCGGGCAGCCGCAGCTCTCTTCCCAAGCCGGGACTTCCGCATTCAAGCACATAGCTTTGCTGTATCGGGTCAGCCTCGTCAAGCGCCTTGTTCATAGGTCTTGTGAACGCCTCGCAGTCGTTCATATCAACGCCGCCGTCCTTGTCGATAAGCACGCGCAGATACCAAGTTGCGCCCTCTTTTTCAAAGCGCACGTCCCACAGAAACAATCCAAGCTCGTCTGCTATGGGCTGCGCAAGCTCTCGCACCTTTTGCACGGTGCTTTTCTTACTGTCCATACATTTCCTCCATACAAAATCAAAAGACCGGAAGTCAAGTTCCAGTCTTTCATTAAAAGCCTATTGTAGTTAGTATACCACATTTAAACAGTGATTTCAAGGCTGAAAAACGGGTTTTGAGCGGATTTAATGAATATTCGCAGCAATATTTTGTAAATATTCTGTTAACTCTCCTGCTCTTCCTCTGTTTTCCTGCCTTTCCTGCCGAAGAATTTGCGCTTTTTCTTTTCCTCCTCGGGCTGTTCATCTGCGGGCTGTTGGGGCTTTTCAGCCTCCTGCTGCTCGTTTTGTATCATATCCTCAAAGGCTCTGCGGTTTTTGCGCGTACCCTCCACAAAGTCTATCGGCACGGTGAAAAGTATACCCGTGTTCGGCGAGGAAAGGTCGCCCACGGTGTTGTAGATCACCTTTCGCGCAATGTCGAGCTGGTCGTTTCTGATGACCGACAGTATCGTGCGGTTATCCTCCTCCGAGCCGCTTAAAATTGCCCTTATCGACGAGCTTATAAAGCTGCTGTCAAGCCGCGACAGCGTCGTCGCCAAGCCCGAGGACTCAATTATCGTCGCGCCGCCAAGCCCCGCCGCAGACAACCCTTCAAGCAGATTGTCAAGCGCATCTGTTCTGTTAAGGATAAGTACCATTAGCTTCATTGATAATTCTCCCTGTGTATTTGTCTGTTATTTACTGCCCCGACGAGCTTTCATCGGGAGATTTTGCGGGCGGCTCTGTTATTTTCGCAGTCACCGCAGCTTGCTTTTTAACGCCGAATGTATCAGCCACCTGCGAAATATAGTCGCTCTTCATTGTAAACGCCGTGTAATCGCTGTTCCAGCTGCCCTGCGGCGTAAGACTCTTTGCAGGTATATCTCTCTCGTCGAGCATTACCTCAAGGTATCTGCGTATCTCGTTGAACGCATCTTTTGTAAGGTTGGTACTGCTGCCAGATGTGATTATCTCATAGATGTTGTAAAGGTTATCCTTTGTTACCGTCGCCTGCCTGAAGCCGTTGTTGATGACCTGCTCAAGCGCGCTGCTCAAAAAGGTCAGATTACCCGCCTTTTTGTCATTAAAGATATCATAGCTTGCAAGGTTGACTATCTGCCTGCCCGAAAGCGTCACAAGGTCGCCCTTTTGCAGCGAGATATCGTCCTTGCTGCTCTCCTGCGAGATGTGGTACAGCTCCTGCGGCGCAGTGTAAGACATACCGCCCATAAGGTCAGCTACCTGCTCAAATGCCGAATTTGTCACCGTCGCATAGAAATCAATATTGATGCCGCCAAGGTTCTCCGCCGCCTTTTTTCTCAAAAGCTCGATACCGCCGCTGTTCATCAGCTCCTTGTAGGTCTTTCCGTCGCTTGTCTTTGTAACGTCAGACTGCGGAATTATCGTTATTTCCTTGTTGAACGGGTCTATGCGCATAACACACATATCCTGAAAATCGCCCGTGTCGTTTACCCTTGCAAAAAGTATCCCCACACTTCTCGTGCTGTCCGCTTTGGAATCCGACACGCCGGGCTTGAACACCTCGTACTTTTTGAGCAGGTAATAAGATACTCCGCCCGCCAGCGAAAGCGCCAGCAAAAGCGTCAGAAAGTATACCAGCGCAACAGGTGCCTGCGACCTTCTCTTCTTCTTTTTCGCCATTTGAATAACTCCCTCTATTCACAAAAAAATTCTTAAATTTTAAAAAGCCTATTGAACTTATCGCCGTTTGGGTGTAAACTATAAAGGTAGACTGTCATCATCAAGCAGCGCAGCCTTTCCGAAAGAGCGAACCTCGTCAGTGTCGATATAAAGCTGCGGGTTCTTTTCAAGAGATATCATCTTTATCTCCAGCCCCGCGCGCTTTGCCATGTTCACCGTCTGAAGCGTGCCCGACCCGAACTGCTTGGACTTGATAACACCTATCACCCTGGACGAGTTGTCCACCATGAACTGATTGCGCTTTTTGTAGCGCTCACGGTCGGATTTTTCCGAAACGATGACCTTTTCATCGCACCCGTCTATTATAACGGTGTATTTGTATTTATCGAGCGTGGAAACTATCTCGCGGTACTGCTGTGCATACGGCAGCGCGCAGATAAGTTTTATCTTTCCGTACCGACCCGACCTCGCCGTTTCCAGCACCAGCTGGGCGCACAACAGGTCGATACCGTCCGACATACCCGAAATGAATGTGTCGTATCCGTCAGCGATAGCCTCAACAATAAGCAGCTGAAGCGAGCTTGCAAGGCATTTCATACCCTGCTTGCGCATATCTCCGCCAAAGGGCAGGTCTCTGCTGCGGTGACCCGTAAAGCAGCAGGTATGGAGCCTGTCGCAGTTAAATTCCTGCACAGTCGTTTCTTTCACCTTGCAGCCCTCCGTTCCGCCGAAATGACACATTATATTTTTCTCGGAGCAAAACCCGATGAAAACTTATTTAACATTGCGCCGCGTAAGAGGCGTGGCACATCGGTAATTAGATTTATCTCGGAGCAAAGAGCGATGCGAGCTTGCTCGGCATCGGCTGCGACGAGGCAATCATTACCGCAGGAGCGCCAGCTCCTGTAGGAACTCGGCAAGGGACTTGCTCCCGCCGCCGAGAGACTGAATGTGTCGCGCCGCGTAAGAGGCGTGGCACATCGGTAATTAGATTATAGCACATCTTTTTTCCATTTTCAATAGCAAATCAAAATTCTCTTATAAGGAAGTAGTTAAAATGAATTGTTTAAGACGCTGCTGGGCGGAGATAGACCTTTCCGCTGTAAAGTACAACATCGAGCAGTACCGCACCTGTCTGAAGGGCGGCACGGAGCTTTTGTGCGTGGTAAAAGCCAACTGCTACGGTCACAGCGACAAGCTGGTCGTGCCGTACCTTGAACAGCTGGGCGTAAAATGGTTTGCGGTGTCAAACCTTATCGAAGCCGAACATCTGCGCGCGCTTGGCGTCGACGGCGAGATAATCATTCTCGGCTACTCCCCCGAGGAGAACGCCGACGACCTTATCAAGTACAACATCATCCAGGCTTGCACCGAGTATTCTTACGCGCAAAAGCTGAATGAAAACGCGAAAACGGGCAAGGTGCGTCTGCATATCGCGATAGATACCGGTATGACAAGGATAGGACTGCACAGCGGCACCAAAGCCGACGCAGACGAGATACAAAAAATAGCCGCACTTGAAAATGTGCAGGTCGAGGGAATGTTCACCCACTACGCCGTTGCCGACTGCGCAGACGACGAAAGCTGTGCCTACACCGCCTTTCAAACCGAAAAAATCCTCGCCGTTGACGAGGAGCTGAAAAAGCGCGGTGTTGCGCTTTCCTGCGTGCATTTTCTCAACTCCGCGGGCGGCATCTACCACTCAAATGAAAAAAGCACACTTGCGCGGCTGGGCATAATCCTCTACGGTCTGTATCCCGACCCGTCAAACCCGCTTCCCTTTGAGCCAAAGCCCGTTATGACGCTCAAAGCGGTCATATCGCAGGTGAAATATATCGAGGCAGGTACGTCCGTCGGCTACGGCAGAACATTCACCGCAGATAAGCGCATCAAACTCGCCACCATCACCGCAGGCTATGCCGACGGTTTCCCGCGCGCGCTGTCGAACAAGGGCGAGATCATTATAAAAGGTACACGCTGTAAAATTGTCGGGCGCATATGTATGGACCAGTTTATGTGCGATGTTTCCGCACTTGACAACGTGCAGGCGGGCGACGTTGCCACGCTGTTCGGCAGCGACATAACCGCCGACGATATCGCAAAGCTTACAGGCACTATCGGCTACGAGATAGTGTGTGGTATAGCTGAAAGAGTTCCCCGCGTAGAATCAAGAAAATAGAAGCAAGAAGCAAGAAAACGGACGGCAAAAGCCGCCCGTTTTTCTAATCTCTAACATCTGATTGGGGGCTTTCCGGTCGCCCCCAAACCCCTTCGGGTACATCTTTTATAATTGATAGCAAAAAGGTCAGGCATTAAGCCTGACCTTTTAATGTTTAGATTACTTTTCCTCGTTGTTGTAAAGCTTTGCATAGCGCAGCAGATAATCATATCTGTCAGCAGCATTCTTAACAGCCTTATCAAACAGCTTTTTAGCTCTTTCAGGGTTCTGTCTTGCAAGAGCGTTGTATCTGACCTCGCCCATGATGAACTCCTTGTAATCAGCTGTAGGAGCCTTGGAGTCGAGTGTGAACGGATTCTTGCCCTGTGCCTTGAGCTCTGGGTTGAATCTGTACAGATGCCAGTAACCGGCCTGAACAGCCTTCTTCTCCTCGGTCTGTGCGATAGACATACCGCCCTTGATACCGTGGTTGATACACGGAGCATAACCGATGATAAGTGACGGACCGTGGTAAGCTTCAGCCTCAGCGATAGCCTTGATACACTGGTTCATATCAGCACCCATAGCGACGTGTGCAACATAAACGTAACCATAAGACATTGCGATACCTGCGAGGTCCTTCTTCTTAACTTCCTTGCCGGCAGCTGCGAACTGTGCGATAGCGCCTGTAGGAGTTGACTTGGAGGACTGTCCGCCTGTGTTGGAGTAAACCTCTGTGTCGAATACGAAGATGTTTACGTCCTCGCCCGATGCGATAACGTGGTCAAGACCGGAGAATCCGATATCGTAAGCCCAGCCGTCGCCGCCGAATATCCACATGGACTTCTTCTTGAGGTAATCAGCATCCTTGAGTATCTCGTCCGAAGCCTTTGTCTTATTCTTCTTAAGAGCAGCTACGAGAGCATCTGTTGCAGGTGCGTTTGCTGCGCCGTCATCAACAGTAGCAAGGTAATCCTCGCAAGCCTTCTTAACGTCCTTGTTCTTTGTAGCCTTTGAAAGCTCAAGAACCTTTGCGATAACTCTGTTTCTTATTGTGGACTGTGCAAGGAACATACCGTAGCCGTACTCTGCGTTGTCCTCAAACAGTGAGTTAGCCCAAGCAGGACCCTTGCCGTCCTTATTTGTTGTGTAAGGAGTTGAAGGTGCAGAGCCGCCCCAGATTGACGAACAGCCTGTTGCGTTAGCGATGTACATTCTGTCGCCGAACAGCTGTGTGATAAGCTTTGCATAAGGAGTCTCACCGCATCCTGCGCAAGCGCCCGAGAACTCAAGCAGCGGCTGCTTGAACTGTGAGCCCTTGACAGTCTTCTCGTTGAACTTTGCAAATACTTCAGGCTTTTCAGGAAGCGTCAGACCGTAGTTGAATACCTCCTGCTCTGCAAGCTGGCTCTCCAGAGGCATCATAGAAAGTGCCTTGTTGCCCTTCTTGCCGGGACATACGTTTACACAAGAGCCGCAGCCTGTGCAGTCAAGTGCAGACATTGTCATAACGAAGTTGAAGCCCGGCATACCCATGCAAGGGATAGCCTTTTCCTGTGCAAGCTTAGGAGCCTTCTTCAGCTCGTCATCAGTCATGATAACAGGTCTGATAACAGCGTGCGGGCAGACATACGAACAGAAGTTACACTGGATACAATTCTCGTTGTTCCAAGCAGGAACGTCAACAGCGATACCTCTCTTCTCAAATGCAGCAGAGCCCTGTGGGAATGTACCGTCTGCCATCTTCACGAATGTTGAAACAGGCAGCTTGTCGCCTTCCTGTGCGTTGCAAGGGATCTGAATGTTGTTTACGAAATCCTGGAGAGTCTTGTTGCCGGGAACCTTGACCTTGCTCATACCCATCTTGGAATCCTTTGCGTTCTTCCAAGCCTCAGGCACCTTGACCTCAACTACCTGCTGGCAGCCTGCGTCGATAGCGTCGTGGTTCATCTTGACGATAGCCTCACCCTTCTTGGAGTAAGAAGCTGTCGCTGCGTCCTTCATATACTTGATAGCGTCCTTGATAGGAATGATGTTAGCGAGCTTGAAGAATGCAGACTGAAGAACAGTGTTTATTCTGTTTCCGAGACCTATCTCCTTGCCGATCTTAACACCGTTGATGATGTAGAACTTGATGTTGTTCTCTGCGATATATCTCTTAACCTGTCCCGGCAGATGCTTGTCAAGCTCCTTTTCAGTCCACTGGCAGTTGAGCAGGAATGTTCCGCCCGGCTTGATGTCGTTAACGATGTTGTACTTGGTGATGTATGACTCGTTATGGCAGGCAACGAAATCAGCCTGGTTGATAAGGTAGGTAGACTTGATAGGTGTCTTACCGAAACGCAGGTGAGAAACTGTTACGCCGCCCGACTTCTTGGAGTCATATGCGAAGTAAGCCTGTGCATAAAGGTCGGTGTGGTCACCGATGATCTTGATGGAGTTCTTGTTTGCACCAACAGTACCGTCAGCGCCAAGACCCCAGAACTTACAAGCTGTTGTTCCCTCAGGAGCAGAATTGAGCTTGCCCTCGGTCTTGAGTGAAAGACCTGTAACGTCGTCCTCGATACCGATAGTAAATCTCGGCTTGAAGGTATCCTTCCAGGAAGCGTTCCAGTAAACAGCCTTGATCTGATCAGGAGTTGTATCCTTTGAACCGAGTCCGTATCTGCCCGATGCAACAGGTACATCGTGGAACTGTGTGCCCTTGAGAGCAGCAACAACGTCAAGATACAAAGGCTCGCCCAGTGAACCCGGCTCCTTTGTTCTGTCAAGAACAGAAACCTGCTCGCAGGTGTTAGGAATAGCCTCAACCAGCTTGGAAGCAACGAAAGGTCTGTAAAGTCTTACCTTAACAAGACCGAGCTTTGTACCCTCTGTAGCGTTGAGGTAATCAATTGTCTCCTCGATAGTATCGCAAACGCTGCCCATAGCAACGATAACGTGAGTAGCATCGGGTGCGCCGTAGTAGTTGAACAGCTTGTAGTCTGTGCCTATCTTCTTGTTTACCTTGTTCATGTAGTTCTCAACGATACCGGGGATCGCATCATAGTAAGGGTTGCAAGCCTCACGAGCCTGGAAGAAGATATCAGGGTTCTGTGCAGTACCGCGAAGAACAGGATGCTCAGGGTTGATGGCTCTGTTTCTGAACTCCTCGATCTTCTTGAAGTTTACCATGCTCCTTACGTCTTCAATATCCCATGTCTCGATCTTCTGGATCTCGTGAGATGTTCTGAAGCCGTCGAAGAAGTGAAGGAACGGAACTCTGCCCTCGATAGTCGAGAGGTGAGCAACAGTACCAAGGTCCATAACTTCCTGCGGGTTAGACGAGCAAAGCATTGCAAAGCCAGTCTGACGGCAAGCGTATACGTCGGAGTGGTCACCGAAGATGTTCAGTGCGTGAGATGCAACGCATCTTGCTGAAACGTGGATAACGCAAGGGAGAAGCTCACCTGCGATCTTGTACATATTCGGGATCATAAGAAGAAGTCCCTGTGAAGCTGTGTAGGTAGTTGTAAGAGCACCTGCTGCGAGCGAGCCGTGAACCGTACCCGAAGCGCCTGCCTCTGACTGCATCTCTGCAACCTTTACAGGAGTACCGAACAGGTTCTTCTGACCCTTTGCAGACCACTGGTCTGTTACCTCTGCCATTACGGAAGAAGGTGTGATAGGATAGATAGCAGCGACTTCTGTGAATGGATACGAAGCCCAAGCAGCAGCGTTGTTACCGTCCATGGTTTTCATTTTTCTTGCCATTTTTTGAATCATTCCTTTCTGGATTTTTAGCCTCTCGGCAAAAAGTTGACCCGGCAAGGATCATAGTTGTGACTTAAGAATCTCCAAAGCTATTTTTTCTCTGTCACTTTAACTATTATAGTATATCACCTTTTTTTCGATTTGTAAATAGCTTTAGTACTATTTTTAATGAAAAATAAAAGCCAAAGTTTTTAATTTTTCGTTTACTTGAAAAATATTTTTCCAACCCTGCGCAAGTTAGTTTCAGTCAACACCGCAGTTAGTTTTGAGCAACAAAAAAGAGCCGCACAAAAAGCGTGCAGCTCTTCCAAAAAATCTTACAGGTACATAAACAGAACAAACAGTCCCACTCTTATCAGCGCGATTATCAGCAGACTGAAAATCACAGCGCCCGCAGTCAGCTGATTGACCCAATAGATTCCCGTCGGTTCGGGCTGCGAGTCCTCCTCGCCAAGCACCATAGCCGCAGCGTTTGGGTAGCCGCTGTCGATGCTGATACCCAGCAAGCCAGCGCACGCCGCCTGTGTCTGCGAAGCAGTCCTGTTCTGCGAATCGTTTCTGAAAGCGCGGTGTATCTGCGAGCCGCGGTCTGCATCAAGGCAGAGTATCCCGCCGTCGCGCAGACAAAATCTCGCCGCTATGCGCGCAGGTATAAAGCTCACAAATCTGTTGAACGCCGAGGGTATCCGCCCCGAGTTGTCCTCGTATCCGCCGAGCCGTCCGCCTATCCTGTCTGCAAGGTTTATGCAGCGGTACATCATACCGCCCACTCCCCCGAAAAGTCCCATCCAGAAAAGCGGTGCTACCGCATAGTCTGTGATGTTTGCAGACATCTGCTCAACAGTGCATCTGACTATCTCGGTCATCTCCAGCTCCGACGCGTCCATTCCCGTTAAATCTTCAAAGTAGTCTCTTGCCGCCTTGATGTCATTTGCCTTTGCCGCGTGCATAATTCTCGCCGCAGTATCTCTGGGCGTGCTTATCGAAAGCGCCGACCAGCACATTATCCCCTCAACAAGTATCCCCAGAATGTCCGATACCGAATAGGTGATGTAAAACAAACACAGGTTCAGCACCAGCACAGGCGTTATCGCAAGGAACTCAAACATTCCGCCCGCCGCGTTTCGAGCCTCGCGTGAGTCCGCATAAGCGTTCTTTATCCACCTGTCCAGAAACGACAGATATTTTTCAAGCAAATTCAGCGGGTACACACCAAGCGGTATGTCCCCCAGCGCGTATTCAAGCACAAAGCCTAGTGCTATCGCGCAAAGGGTGTTCATCAGCATTGTTATCTTCCTCTTTGAATTTTAGTCCGTAGTCATTTAATAGTATAGCACATTTTTTGTCCTTTTTCAACAGCATTTGTAAACTTTTTTCGCACAGCGAAAATATGTGCAATCTGCTGTCTTTGAGCGCCGCAATCGGAAATTTTTGTACATACAAAATTGTTGACTTTTATGGCAAAATGGTGTATCATAAAGAATAATATTTTTGTAAGTGTAAGTAACGACGGAAGAAAAAGTGGGAGGTAATGAATTATGCTGGAAACAAACGCAGAGAAGAAATTCACAAAGGAAGGCATCACCTTTGACGATGTGCTTCTCATACCGGGAGAGTCTGACTGTACACCCGATATGGTGGATATCCACACACATCTTACAAAGGACATCGTGCTCAATACACCTATAATGACATCTGCCATGGACACCGTAACCGAGTCCAGAATGGCAATCGCTATCGCGCGTGAAGGCGGTATCGGCATCATTCATAAGAATATGACCATTGAAAGACAGGCAGAGGAAGTCGATAAGGTAAAGAGGTCTGAAAACGGCGTTATCGTTGACCCGTTCTCTCTCACGGCGGATAAAACGGTTGCCGAGGCTGACGCGCTTATGGGCAGATACAAGATATCGGGCGTGCCTGTAGTAGATGAAAAGAACAGACTGATAGGCATACTCACAAACCGCGACCTGCGATTCATCAAGGATTTTGACAACATAAAGATAAAGGACGTTATGACAAAGGATAATCTCGTCACCGCACCTGTCGGCACAGACCTTGCGGGCGCACAGAGCATCCTTATGAAGCATAAGATTGAAAAGCTCCCGCTGGTCGATAAGGACGGCGTGCTCAAGGGTCTTATCACTATAAAAGATATCGAAAAGGCAGAAAAGTATCCAAACAGCGCAAGAGATAAAAAGGGCAGACTGCTCTGCGGTGCAGCGATCGGTATGACGCAGGACGTGCTTGACAGAGCAGGCGCACTTATCGACGCACAGGTCGACGTGCTGGTACTCGACTCCGCACACGGTCACTCAATGAACGTTATCAACTGCCTTAAAAAAGTTAAGGCTGCTTTCCCCGATACCCCCGTTATCGCTGGCAATATCGCTACCGCAGCTGCCGCAAAGGCACTCTGCGAGGCTGGCGCAGACGCTATCAAGGTCGGCATAGGACCCGGCTCTATATGCACAACAAGAGTCGTTTCGGGTATCGGCGTTCCGCAGATAACCGCTGTTTATGACGCTGCCTGCGAGGCTGCAAAGTACGGCGTTCCCGTTATCGCTGACGGCGGTATCAAGTATTCGGGCGACATCGTAAAGGCACTTGCCGCAGGCGCAAGCGTCGTAATGCTCGGCTCACTGCTCGCAGGCTGCGAGGAAGCACCGGGCGAGGTAGAAATATATCAGGGTCGTTCCTTCAAGGTATACAGAGGTATGGGTTCGCTCGCAGCAATGGCTTGCGGCTCAAAGGACAGATACTTCCAGACCAATACCAAAAAGCTCGTTCCCGAAGGCGTAGAGGGACGCGTTGCTTTCAAGGGTCCCGTAAGCGATACTATCTACCAGCTGGTAGGCGGTATACGTTCAGGTATGGGCTACTGCGGCTGCCACACTATCGACGAGCTTGGCGCAAAGGCACAGTTTGTAAGAATAACAGGCGCAGGACTCAAAGAGTCGCACCCGCACGACATCTACATCACAAAAGAAGCTCCGAACTATTCGGCAGGATTCTGATAAACATAAAGCCGAGATTTTTTCTCGGCTTTTATTATTAACTGAACTATTCATAGTTGAAACAACATAGCTGCGTTTCTCAATCAACAGTAGTGGATTTCTTCCGGAATAATCCTCTCCGAACTCTCTTTAGAACTCTCACCACTTTTTCGTTATCGGGGACTTGTTCCCCGATGGCGAAAAAGCGATAAAAGGTTTCTGAAGGGGGTTTTGGGGGGACTCTTCTCCAAAAGAGTCCCCCCAACTGCTAGTTGAGTGGCGTATTTACGTTGTTTTCAACTACGAGTTTGTTTACATTTTTATATTCGTGTGCTACGATAAGTACACGAAAGGAGGATTTCCCCGAATGATAGATATGATAAAAATCGGCAAATTTATAAGTGCGTGCCGAAAAGAAAAAGGACTTACCCAGGCACAGCTTGCGGAGAAGTTCGGCATCACCGACAGGGCTGTTTCCAAATGGGAGACAGGCAAGAGCATACCCGATGCGTCGATAATGCTTGAGCTTTGCGAGCAGCTTGGGATAAACGTCAACGAACTGCTCAGCGGGGAAAGACTGGATATGACAAACTATAATCAACAAGCGGAACAAAACATGCTCGCTCTTAAAGAGAGTGAGGAAAGAGCAAACAAAAATATGCTCTTTATGGAAGTCGTCATCGGCACTATTTCTACAGCGGCGTTTCTGGCAATGCTGCTTTTCGGAGCATTTGTGCCCGGACTTGCGCAGGGGTGGCGCATAGCTCTGTGTGTTGCCGGATTTATCATCTTTGCAGTATCTATGCCCGTTTGCATAAAGATAGAGCAGACCGCAGGCTACTACGAGTGCCCGCACTGCAAGCATACCTTCGTGCCTTCGCTGAAACAAACATACTTTGCACAGCATATGGGCAGAACAAGAAAAATGGTTTGTCCGCATTGCCACAAAAAAGGCTGGTGCAAAAAAACACTTACAAAAAATGAAGAATAACAGGGGGAAACAACAATGAATATTTTAGCAGAGATAACAAGCTTTGAAGACCTGAAAGAATACCTGCCTTTTATTATCCCGCTGCTCGTTTTGCAGCTGGGACTTATGCTTGCCGCGCTGATAAGCATTTTAAAGCACAAAAAGTACAAAACAGGCAACAGAGCGCTCTGGCTGGTCATCTCTCTGCTTGTGAGCATAATCGGACCGATACTCTACTTTGCACTCGGCAAAACGGAAGAGGAAGAGTAATGAACATTCTTGAAGTTAAAGACCTGCGCAAGTCCTTCGGCTCAAAAACCGTGCTTGACGGCTTGACCTTCTCGGTGAGCGAGGGCAGCGTGTTCGGCTTTATCGGCAGAAACGGCGCAGGCAAGACCACCACTATGAAAATAATCCTCGGGCTGCTCAAAGCCGACAGCGGCGAGGTCACCGTCTGCGGCGAAAGGGTCAGATACGGCAGCACCCCGACCAATAAGTTCATCGGCTATCTGCCCGACGTCCCCGAGTTCTACAGCTACATGACCGCAAAGGAGTACCTGCGGCTTTGCGGCGAGGTCACGGGCATGAAGCAAAGCGAGATAAAAGCGCGTTCAAGCGAGCTTTTGGAGCTTGTCGGTCTTGCACAGGAAAAGCATCGCATCAAGGGCTTTTCGCGCGGTATGAAGCAGCGCCTTGGTATCGCGCAGGCGCTTATCAACAAGCCGCGTCTGCTCATCTGTGACGAGCCGACATCGGCGCTTGACCCCGTGGGCAGAAAAGAAATTCTTGAAATAATCAGCTCTGCAAAGGGCGAAACGAGTGTTATCTTTTCCACGCATATTCTTTCCGATGTTGAAAAAATCTGCGACGATACCGCAATACTCGAAAAAGGCAAAACCGTCCTGTCGGGTACCGTCAGCGAGCTTAAAGCAAAGCGCTCGGGGAGCGACCTGCATATCGTCACCGCCAATGCGGGCGATACCCCAAAAGCAGCGCAGCTGCTCGGCGGTGAGATTTTCGGCGGCACCGTCATAGTCAGAAATGCCTCGCAGGATAAGATCTTCAGCACCCTTAAAACGATAAGCGAAAACAGGATACCCGTGCTGAAAATTGAGCACGCCGAGCCCGACCTTGAACAGCTTTTTATGGAGGTGATAGGCAAATGAACGGCTTCTCACCCTTTCTGAAAAAGGAATTTTTCGAGCTTTACCGCAAGGGCAGACTGCTGCTTTTCGGCATACTCTTCGTGTTCTTCGGCATCGAAGCGCCCGCGCTGGCAAAGCTCACCCCCAAACTTTTCAAAATGATGTCCGACGAGTTTGAGCAGCAGGGCATCGTCATCAAGGACGTGACCTCGACCGCCGCGACCTCGTGGGAGCAGTTTTTCGGCAACCTGCCCGTTATACTGATAGTTTTCGTGATAGTCTTTGCAGGCAGCGTCACAAACGAGTTTTCAAGCGGCAGCGTGATACCGCTTCTCACAAAAGGGCTTTCGCGCACCGCGTTTATGCTCTCAAAGCTCACAAGTACGCTGCTCACCTGGTCAGCAGGGCTGTGGCTGTGCTTTGGCATAACCTATGCCTACACCGCGTATTACTGGAAAGACAACTCCGTGCAAAGCGTACTGCCCGCAATAATGCTGTGGTGGCTTTTCTCGGTAATGGTCATCTGCCTGATGTTCTTTTTCGCATCGTTTGTTAAAACGCATATCCAGGTCATGATATGCACGGGCAGCATCGTGTTCGCAATGTCGATAATCGGTATCGCCCAATCGGTCAAAAAGTATCTTCCTATCACCGTTACTGAAAGTATGGACTTGTGTACAGGCGCAGAAAGCGTTTCGGATATCCTGCCCGCAATTATTATTACCGCCGCAGTGACAGTCTGCTCCGCAGTGTTCTCTGTGGTGCTTATCAGCAAAAAGAAACTATAAATCGGAATTTAGCGTCTTTGACGCTAACAGTGAATAGTGAATAACGAATAGTGAAAAGTTTATAGTTAAGGTATCGCCTTGCGACGCTGACCGACCTTTCGGACGCTGACCGACCTCACGGTCGCTGACCGACCTCACGGTCGCTGACCGACCTCACGGTCGCTGACCGACCTCACGGTCGCTCAGGAGAGTATCCTTCGGATACCCTTTAATAATCATGTGAGCGAAGCGAACACCACTACTATTCACTCTTCACTATTCATTGCTTATCGGCGCAAAGCGCCGATTTTTCTGTTTTGTTCGTTTTTTTGGACATTTAGTCTTGCAAAAGCGGAAAATGTGTGTTATAATCATAAAAACAGTATACAAAACAGTATTAAGGAAGTGCCATAAGCATTATGATAAAAAAACCACTTGCAGCCCTGCTTGCCTGCGCAGCAATGTGCCTTGCACTCGTAAGCTGCGGCGATGATAACAGCTACGAAGGGCATCTGAAGCTGCACTCAATAACAGGTACTGAAAGCCCCGAGGATTCCTCAAGCGCGCAAAGCGAGAGCAGCACCACATCCTCGTCATTCAAATGGAGCATAAGACACACATCTCCCACAACTACGACCACTACCGTCAGCAGCACCTCAGCGCAGACCACCTCTACCGCTTCCGAAAGCACCACGCAGCAGGAAACAACCACCACAACGCAGCCCACCGTTACTGCCGCGCCGACCTATACGCCTGCGCCCACACAGCAGGTTACCGCTGCACCGACGCACACATCACCGCAGACGGCTTCCACCACAAGCTCGGCAACACAGCCGACCTCCGAAAGCAGCGAGCCTGTAACGTCATCACGCCAGCAGGGCACCAATTTCACACTCGCGGAATAATACATAAAAAAAACAGCCATACAGATTTTGAAGTCTGTATGGCTTTTTGTATCGCTACGGTTTTTCCTCCGCCATAAACATCGGCATTATCCACGCCTTCATAATGTCATCCGCGTCCTTTTCCTCACCGTTTATCACCAGCTTGTCAACAACGCGCTTACCCGCAAACTTGGAGAAATGCAGCTCGTACTTGTCGCCGTCCTTTGTCTTGCCGACAAAATATACACCCTTGGTGAATCTGAAATGCCACCAGCCCGACTCAAAGTAGTTGCTCATAGCCTCACCGTAGGTATCTGCAACCAGAGGGTTTTCGCCCTCTATCCCGAAATCATATGTAGCGTTTCGGTACATCAGTATAAAAATACCGCCGACCGCAAAATACAGCACCACAAGCGCCAGAACTATCCACGCCAGCTTGTTGAGCTTTGGGTGCAGCGAGCTTTTCCTCTCGTTTCCGCTGGTAGTTTCTATCTCCGTTGCGCGTATGCCTTTTGCCTGCGCATCAAAATTATTGTTTCCAAGATTGCGCATTTTCGCCATTTTGCGCGCATTTTCAGCCTTATGCTGTGTTTCCTTGGCACTGCGTTCCCTTTCCTTTGTGAGCGTACCGTTGGTCGCAGACATCATCGGCGAGAACTGCCTTTTCACATCAGTAAGCTGTTTATTCTCATACATCCCTTGGTTTATCGCGCTGAATTGGCTTTCGCTTTTAACTACGGTCTTGTGCTGCCTCGGAGCAACCTTTCCGCAGTTTGTGCAAAGCCTCTCACCGTCCGCCAGGGGCGCACCGCAGTTTTTACAAAATTGACTCATACCTTCGCCTTTCCGGCATTACCCTTCATATTTTTACTTTCTTTACTTTATGTATCTCATCACCGCAACGACCTTGCCGATTATCTGCACATCGTCAGCGATGATAGGCTGCATCGTGTCATTTTCGGGCTGAAGCCTGAAATGCCCGTCCTCCTTGTAAAACCTCTTTACCGTAGCGTCGCTGCCGTCGACCATCGCGACGACTATCTCGCCGTTTTCGGCATAATCGGTCTTTTCCACGATAACAATATCACCGTCGAGTATCGCAGCCTTTATCATCGACTCACCCGAAACCTTCAGCGCGAACAGCTCACCGGGGTAAGACTTGGGCGGCTGAAAGCTGATGTAATCGGTGATATCCTCAATAGCCGTTATCGGCTGCCCCGCGGTGACCTTGCCAACCAAAGGCACTCTTGCAGCGCCTCTGCCTGCAAGGCGGATAGCGCGGTTCTGCTTGTCGCCCTTTTCGATAAGCCCTTTGCTTGTCAGCGAGGCGATATATCTGTGTGCGGTCGAGGTCGAGCGAAAGCCCAGCTGCGCACAGATCTCTCTTACTGTGGGCGGGTATCCTTCCTCGATACGCTGTCTGATAAGGTCATAGACCTGTCTTTCAGTCTCGTTCAGATTCATAGTGCCTCCTTTCAGGCTATGCGTTATCCTCCCTGAGCTTTTTCGCCAGCATTTTCGCAAGCTTGTAAACATCACCGCAGCCAAGTGTTATCACAAGGTCGCCCTGCTGTGCGTTTTGTGCTATGTAGTCCACGCACTGCATAAAGTTGTATTCCTTTTGCTGCGCGGTCTGCTTGTCGGCAAGCTCGTGGTCGGTGACAAAGTACACCGAACCCTTGACCTTTTCACCGAGCATCTCGGTGTAAATGCCGTCAGTGTTTTTCTCACGGCTGCCCATAATGTCGGTAATCACCGCAATATCGGCAATTTCAAGCGCCGAGACAAAATCGTCCATAAGTATCTTTGTTCTTGAATAGGTAAACGGCTGGAACACCGCCCACACCCTGCCGAAATCAAGACCCTTTGCCGCTTTGAGCGTACACTCTATCTCTTTGGGGTGGTGAGCATAGTCGTCAACTATCGTTATGCCCTTTACCTCGTCTATCTTCTGAAAGCGCCTTACTGCGCCGAAGAAACTGTCAAGTCCCTTGCGTATGCCTTCCCACGAAACGCCCTCGTACCTTGCCGCCGCGATAGCCGCCAGCGCATTGAGTACATTGTGGTCGCCCGGAACGTGTATCGCCATGCTGCCCGCGCTTTCGCCCTTGTAAAACACCTCAAAGTCGGTGCGCAAGCCCTTCTTGCCCGTGATAACGGCGCTGTAATCGTTTTTGCGGTCAAAGCCGAAGGTTATCTTTTCCTTGTCCACACTGTCGACCGCCTTGTGCGAGTTTTCGTCATCGCCGTTGAAAACAATGCACTTGGTCGTCTTGTTCGCAAACACGTTAAAGCTCTTGATAATGTTTTCTATGTTCTTGAAATATTCAAGGTGGTCGGCGTCAACGTTGAGTATCACCGCAACATCGGGGTAGAACTTGAGAAAATGGTCCTGATACTCGCACGATTCGCACACCATAACGCTGCTTGAACCGCTCCTGCCCGAGCCGTTTATGCTCGGCAGCTTGCCGCCGATAACGCACGAAAGGTCAACGCCATCGTCAAGAAATATCTGCGTGAGCATCGAAGATGTCGTGGTCTTTCCGTGTGTGCCGCAAACGCATACCGCATCGTCATACCAGCTTGTGATAAGTCCGAGTATGTCCGCCCTCTCGCATACATAGGCTTTCCCAGCCTTTTCAGCCTCCTTTGAGGCGATAAGCTCGGGGTTGTCAGCCATTATCGCGGCAGTGTAGATTATCAGCTGTGCGCCCTCTATATTCTCCGCACGCTGACCGAGGAACACCTCGATACCCATCTTTCGCACCGCGTCAAGCGTTTCGGTCTCGTTGTTGTCCGAGCCTGTGATATGGTAGCCCTTGCTGTGAAATATCTGCACGATAGGGTACATACCCGACCCGCCTATGCCGATAAAATGTACGTTTTTTACGTTTTCAAGTATCTTGTCGCTTATCATTAAAAATAACTCCGTTTCCTTCGGCGAATATTTGTTCACCTTATATTATAGTACAATAACGAATAAAAATAAAGTGCTTTTGAATATTTTTTATAATTTTGGGCAAAAATTTTATTACTTATTAATATTTTAAAGGAGATGATCTTATGCAGATAACCGAGGTAAAAATCAGAAAGCTTCTGGATACGGGCAGACTGCGCGCAGTCGTCAGCGTTACCTTTGACGGAGTGTTCGCCGTACACGATATAAAGGTGGTGCAGGGCGAGCAGCGCCTGTTCGTCGCTATGCCCAGCCGCCGCGAGAACGACGGAACCTTCCGCGATGTAGTACACCCGATAAATGCGCAGTTTCGGCAGCTGACCGAAAACGCCGTGCTTGAAAGCTACAAAAATGCGCTCGCCGAAAAAAGTTCATAACGTGCGTTATTGACAAAAAGCGCGAAAGGGTGTATATTATCTTTATGTGGAAAAACCGCCGCGCGCGGTAATAAAGGAGTAATAAATATGCTTGATATCAAACTTGTTCGCACAAACCCCGAGCTTGTAAAGGAAAACATCAAAAAGAAGTTCCAGGACGAAAAGCTCGTCCTCGTTGACGAGGTACTCGACCTTGATGCAAAGTTCAGAGCCGCTAAAACAAAGTGCGACGAGCTTCGCAACAAAAGAAAGGTAATGTCCAAACAGATCGGCGGTCTTATGGGCAAGGGTCTTAAAGACGAGGCTGAAAAGGTAAAGGCAGAGGTTTCGGCTATCGGTGCAGAGCTTGAACAGCTTGAAAAGGACGAAACCACATATGAAGCGCAGATACGCGAGAGAATGCTCGTTATCCCCAACATCATCGACGACAGCGTGCCTATCGGTAAGGACGACAGCGAAAATGTCGAGATAGAGCGCTTCGGCGAGCCTGTTGTCCCCGACTTTGAGGTTCCCTACCACGTTGATATTATGGAGAGCTTTGATGGTATCGACCTTGACAGCGCAAGAAGAACGTCAGGCAACGGCTTTTACTATCTCAAAGGCGATATAGCAAGACTGCACTCTGCTATCCTTTCCTACGCAAGAGACTTTATGATAGACCGCGGCTTTACATACTACATTCCGCCGTTTATGATCCGTTCCGACGTCGTTACGGGCGTTATGAGCTTTGCGGAAATGGAAAATATGATGTATAAGATAGAGGGCGAGGACCTGTACCTTATCGGTACCTCCGAGCATTCTATGATAGGCAAGTTCATCGACACTATCACTCCCGAAAGTGAGCTTCCCAAAACGCTTACCAGCTACTCGCCCTGCTTCAGAAAAGAGGTCGGCGCGCACGGTATCGAGGAAAGAGGCGTGTACAGGATACACCAGTTTGAAAAGCAGGAAATGATAGTTGTCTGCAAGCCCGAGGACTCAATGAAATGGTACGATAAGCTGTGGCAGAACAGCGTAGATTTCTTCCGCAGCCTCGATATCCCCGTAAGAACGCTTGAGTGCTGCTCGGGCGACCTTGCAGACCTTAAAGTAAAGAGCTGCGACGTTGAGGCTTGGAGCCCAAGACAGAAAAAGTATTTCGAGGTCGGCTCGTGTTCAAACCTCGGCGACGCGCAGGCAAGACGCCTTGCTATAAGGATAAAGGGCGAGGACGGACAGAAATATTTCGCACATACGCTCAATAATACAGTCGTTGCACCGCCGAGAATGCTTATCGCATTTTTGGAGAACAACCTCCGGGCAGACGGGACCGTCAGGATTCCGGAAGTACTGCGTCCCTATATGGGCGGAAAAGAAAAACTGGTCCCTAAAAAGTAAAGGAATGCGCGCAGTACAAATACCGCCGGGACATTTCTGCCCTGGCGGTATTTTCTTCCTCGTATTCTGTAGTTACTTCCCGTCCTTATCCGGGAACGTCAGGTTGCGGTAATCGCTGTCCTGATACTCATGAGTGTCATCCTTATCCCGGATGTCGATGGCATGGTACTGGTCCTCGTAGATATAGCCGGGCGAGGACTCGATCTCCTCGATACGGAACTTGCCCTGGTTTTTCTCCGTCTCATTCAGGATTGGTGTCTCCCCTGTCTTTTCGTCCACGAACTCAAATGGCGGGACGCTCTCGAAATGCGCCACCATCGTGAGTCCCACGTTGTCTG
>OMXI01000004.1 GCA_900314975.1 uncultured Eubacteriales bacterium
GCTGACCAGGCTTTGCAACGAGGGCAGGGTGAAAGTTGCCGAGCTGAAAGAGTGCAGAGGTCTGCTTATGGACATCTACGGTCGGCTGGGCGAGATGCTTCGGGAGGTGAAATAATGCCGATAATCCACTTTGCAAACAGTAAGAATCAGACAACGGGCGGCTTAAAAAAGCTGCTTGGGTATGTCAGCAGAGAAAAGAAAACCAAGCTTGATGACAGGCGGTTGGTGTCGGGTGTGAACTGTTCGCCTGACAATGCTTACAACGAAATGATGCTGACAAAACAAATGCAGGGCAAGACTGGCGGCAGGCTGTACTACCATCTTGTGCAGAGCTTTCCAAAAGGGTATGACATCAAGCCTGAGCTTGCTCACAAGATTGCAGTTGAACTTGCGGAGAAAGCCCTGAACAATTATGAGTGTGTCGTGGCAACTCACATAGACAGAGAACATATCCACTCGCACATTGTGTTCAACTCGGTGAGCTTTGAGGACGGACGAAAGTATCATTCTGACAACAACAGCCTGCACGGATTGATGAAAATGTCCGATGAAATATGTGAAAGATACGGAGTAGCTGTTCTGAACAAGCCTACATTTAATAAAGACGGGCAGAAAGATGTTCTCGGCGACAAGGAGTATCGAAGTGCGCTGCGTGGCGAGAGCTTCAAGTTCGCTTTGATGAATGTCATCACCGATTGCATGAAGCAAGCGAAAAGCAAAAAGCATTTCATTGGGCTTATGAAGCGCAGAGGTTACGGTGTGCGGTGGGAGCAGCAGCGAAAGTACATCACCTACACAACACCGACAGGCAAAAAGTGCAGATGCAATAAACTGCACGACAAGAAATTTTTAAAGGAGATGATGGAATATGAATTCAAAATACGATATGAAATCTTTAATGGAACTGAACAAGGACAATATGCAAACGGCAGCCGAGACATTACCTATGGTGGTCGTTCAGGAGCAGAACTGGACGGCGGTGCTGAAAGTCCTCAGTTCGATTTGTCAGTCGCAGGACGAGGTAACAAACGCACTAAACGAACTGCCGACCATTCAACAAATGACGAGATACGAACAGAACCAAGCAATGTTGTACAGCCGCTTCCAGACGGAGAGCGAGCAGCGGGAACAGACGATAAGGAAAATGCTCGACGATATGAGCAAGGAGCTCACGAAACAGGCTGGGAGCCTGAACGCAGAGTACTCCTCTCGAATGAAAGAGCAAGAGAGCTGGCGGCAGAAACTAAGCTCAAGGCTGTTCAAAATTCTGATAGCCTCGCAATTGATACAATTGGGCTTGTTGACGGGATTACTGCTCTGGCTACGTTGATAGAGGACAGCGATGAGTACGAGGACGAATACTACTCTCACGCTGACAGAAAGCTGCTCAAACGAGAGCGTGAGAAGAAAGAGTCCCTCGGAATGCATATGGGATAGATTTATGGAATTATGAAAGGGAAGATTTATATGAAAGATATTACAATTACAAACAAACCAACAATGCTTACTATCAAGCAAGCAGCCGCGCTGGTCGACGGACTGACAGAGTACAGAGTAAGAGAGCTGTGCAAATCAGGCGAGCTGCCCTGCATAATGGCAGGCAAAAAGTATTTGATAAACAAGGATACATTGTACAAATTTCTCAGCGGTGAGTTATGTGATAGGTAGAAAACTATGTTGCAGAGCTTAAAAAGAAAGCATACGGCTGGATTTACGGATACCCTTGTGGTATCCTGTGTCCTGCCGAAATGCAAAATACGAAAGGAGTGATAAAATGGCATATATCGAACCGAGAAAGAACAAAAAGGGCGAAATAATCGCATACAGGATACGAGTCAACAAGGGCTATGATGCAAACGGCAAAAAGCTGAAGCCATTTGAAAAGACTTTCAAGCCTGATCCTGAAAAATCAGAACGACAGAACATGAAAGCCTTGAACGAGGTCGCTGTTGAATTTGAAAAGAAGTGCAAACAGGGATATGTTCTCGACAACAGGCAGAGTTTTGCAAAGTACGCTGACTATGTCATAAGGCTCAAAGAGAGGGTCGGCATAAAGAGAACGACTATCGAAGGATACAAAATGCTGCTGCCGAGGATAAACGATGAGATAGGACACATGAAGCTTGCAGATATCCGTCCGCAGCATCTGAATATTTTCTATGAAAAACTGTCACAGCGCAATACCCGTCAGTACGAATACAGAGCAACTGCGATCGTTGATCTCAAAAAGGAGATACGCAGCAAGGGACTTTCTTTCCAGAAGATATCTGACAGTTTCGATGTTTCGGTAAACACAATAGCAAAAGCCTGCAAGGGAGAGCGGATACTCAAGTCAAAGGCAGAGCAGATAGCAAAGGCACTTGATAAGCCGCTGACAAAGCTGTTCATCATATCGCATGACAGCAGTCCGCTGTCGGCAAAGACGGTGCTTGAATATCACAGGTTCATAAATATGGTGTTCAAACAGGCGGATAAGGAAATGATTGTTCCGTATAATCCTGCATCAAAGGCTACGCCGCCGAAAGTCAAGCGGAGCAAAGTCAACTTCTTTGAGCTTGACCAGCTGGAACAGATACAGGAGGAAGTGGACAAATTGCCGATAAAGTGGCGGACTATCATTCATCTTCTGATGATAACAGGCTGCCGCAGAGGTGAGATTGCCGGGCTGAAATGGGATGCTGTTGACTGGGAACAAAACAGCATATACATCCACATCAATCTGCTGCACTCGACAGAGTACGGCACCTATGTTGATTCGACTAAGACGGAATACTCGGAACGCTATGTCAACCTGCCGACAGAAACGATGGAACTGCTAAAAGAATACAAACGATGGTATGAACAGCGCAAGGAAACATACGCTAACCGCTGGCACGAATCGGGCTTCCTGTTCTTCTCGGAGAGGTCAGGGCAGGAGGGCGAGCCGATGAATCCCGACTCGATAACCCGATACCTTGACAAGTTCTCACGGGAAAAGGGCTTGCCGCACATCAATCCGCACGCATTCAGGCACACGATGGCATCGGTGCTGTGTTTCAGCAAGGTAGACCCTGTCAGCATAAGCCGCAGGCTCGGGCACAGCAGGGTAAGCACCACGACGGATATTTACAGCCATATGCTCAAAGAAGCTGATGAGGTATCCGCAGAACAGCTCGCAGAGGTGATGCTGAGGCGGAAAAACATAAAGGCGAGCACAAAAGCAGGATAATATATGAAAATATGAAACAGGCAAAACAGCGCAGCAGAGGCACTTTGGTGTCGCTGCTTTCGCGAGGGATGTCAAAATAGTGCCCTAATAGTGCCCTGAAAACCAGTTTTTGCATAAAAAATACCGTTCCTGATTTTCATCAGGAACGGTATTTGCCGTATTTACGGCGTTTTGTTTAGTGCGCTGGAAGGGACTCGAACCCCCGACCTACTGGTTCGTAGCCAGTTACTCTATCCAGCTGAGCTACCAACGCATTTTCAACTTATATATTATAACACACAAATGCAGAGTTGTCAAGCCCTTTTTATCATTTCTCAAAACTCTTTTTAAAGCACTCCCAAACCTTCCAATAGAATCTTTGTGCCGAGCAGAATAAGTATCACACCGCCCGCGATCTGCGCACCCTTGTTGTACCGCGCGCCGAAACGGTTGCCGATAGCCACGCCGATAAAAGATATCACAAACGTCACCGCGCCGATAATCAGCACCGACGGAACGATTTTAACGTTTTCAAATGCAAATACCACGCCTATCGCAAGCGCATCAATGCTCGTAGCCACAGCAAGTATGAACAGTTCCTTGTAGTCAAGCCCGTCGGGGACATCCTCCTCGCCGCCCTTTATTGCCTCAATAAGCATCTTTCCGCCGATAAACAATAAAAGTCCGAACGCTATCCAGTGGCTGACCGAGGTGACAAGGCTTGCAAACTGCTTGCCGACAGCCCAGCCGATAAGCGGCATAACTGCCTGAAACACTCCGAAAAATCCGCCGATTATCGCAGCATGGGCGTAGTTTATCTTTTTCATGTTCAGTCCCTTGCACACAGACACCGCAAAAGCGTCCATAGCAAGACTGACTGCAATAAACAGCAGCTTTACGATACCCATTTTATCAATCCTTTCGTAGTTTTAAAACAGCAACGACTTCGCCTTTGTCAAATCTGTCCGTTTCATTGAAACCAAACGAACAGTACAGCTTTTTTGCGGCAGTGTTTTCAGGCGAATAGGACAGCCAGCAGTACTGCGCCTTGCCGCACGGGAATGTCCGTATAAAGTCCAGTGCGAGCTTCAGCGCACCCTTGCCGTACCCTTTGCCCTGATAACGCTTGTCTATCATCAGCCGCCAGATGTTGTAATTGTTTTTTGCAATTTCGGGTGGGTCTGTCCATTCATCGTCAGTGCCGTAGCCTATCATCACAAAGCCCACAGGCGTTTGCCCGTCAAACACACCGAACGGGAACGCATGCCCGTTCGCGCTGAGTGCGGTCTGCGCTTCTGCAAGGCTCTGCTCATTGTCCGCAACAAAGCCCTTTTGCTCGCCCCTGACTTCAAGTGCGAGTATCCCGCCGAGGTTTTCGTGATCGATTTTTTCAAGCCTTAACATAGTACTCCTTGTTAGAATTTCCACGGCAGATATGCCGCAGCGACCGCAAGTATCAGCGACGGCAGCATATTTGCAACGTTCAGCTTTTTGCCCCACACCAAATTCACGCCGACACAGAAGATAAGTATTGAACCTATCAGCGACAGATATTCAAGAGCAGTGTCAGTCATCACAGGGGAAATGAGCCGTGCCAGCAGCGTAACGCTGCCTTCAAATAAGATAACGGGAATCGCCGAGAAAATGCAGCCCTTGCCAAGTGATGAGGTCATTGTAATAATGATGATAAAGTCCAGCACAGATTTCAGCGCAAGTGTGGAGTAGTCTGCAAGCAGTGCATCCTGCATTGCACCGACAATTGCCATTGCGCCGATGCAGACTGTGAGCGAGGAGGTCACAAAAGCATTCACAAAGCCCTTATCACCGCTGTTTCCGCTTTTGACCTTGAGCCATTCGCCGAAACGCTCAAAGCCCTTTTCGATGCCGATAAGCTCACCTATCACCGTTCCGATTGCAAGGCATAGCACTATCAGCATGGACCGCCCGCTTTTTACAGTTGTGTCCTGAACTTTCAGCATACCCTCCATTGCGCCCGCAACAGCAATAAACATTACGCTTATACCACAGACTCTGCACAGGGATTGCTGCTGCGGCGGCTTGAACAGCTTGCCTGCAAACAGTCCGACAATACCGCCTGCGACTATCGCTGCGCCGTTTATTATCGTACCGAGTCCAATCGTAACTATCACTCCTTAAGCATCACTTCAATAGCATCATACCAAGGTTTACCGCAAGCGCCGCACCGCTTGCACTTATCGCAACAGTCAGCAGGCTCTTTTCAAAGAACGCCAGCACGCAGGCAACTATAAATCCCGCAACCGACGATGCATAATTACCCGTTGCATAGAAAATATCAGGGAACGTCATCGCGCCCAGTACCGCCATAGGTACGTAGTAAAGAAAATCCCTTATGTACTTGCTTTTTATCTTGCCCTTGCACAGTACGAACGGCACGGCGCGGATAAGATATGTAACGCCAGCCATTACCGCAAGGTAGATAAAGAAAACGCCTGTATCTTTCATTCAGCCGCCTCCTTTGACTCCGTTTCGGGAACGGGGAACAAAAGCGCACCGAGTGCTGCGGCAACAACTGTTGAAATGATTATCGCAAATCCGCCCGATATCCTGTTTATAACGGGAACGTACTTAAAGCAGCAGCTTAAAGCCACAGCGATAAGAATGACCTTCAAAACGGCGCTGCTCTTTTTTGCAGGCGGAATGATTATCGCAAGGAACATTCCGTAGATAGCTATGCACAGCGCGCTGCGTACAGCATCGGGCAGCACTGACCCTGCGACTGCACCAAGAAACGTTCCGCCCGACCAGCCGATAACAGGCAGCAGTATCAGCCCGTACATATATCTGTTTGAGACTTCACCGCGGTTTCCCATAGCAACCGCGAAAACCTCGTCTGTTATTCCAAAGCTCACGCCCCAGCGGTGAACGCCCCTTACAGACTTGTCTGCCTTTTGCGAAAGCGAAAGCCCCATCAGTGCATACCGCATATTTATCACAAGCTGCGTGCAAGCCATCTCAAACAGACCCGATTGAGATACGATTATCCCTATGCCTGCGAACTGACCCGCCGAGGTCACGTTCGTAAGCGATATCAAAAAAGCCTGCCACCAGTTAAGCCCGACCGCTATGCACTGTATGCCGAATGTAAACGATACCGACAGATAACCCAGCGCGATAGGTATGCCGTCGCCGAGCCCTTTTCTGAAACTGCTCATATATATTACCGCGCAAAAAGCGCTGCTCCTTTCATTAAAACACTTGAACACTCTGAACTTTCATTATACTCTTTTCCAAACGAAAAGTCAACATAAAAGCCGCACAGAAAAAGCGAGCAAAAATAGCGTAAAATTGTTGCAAAGAGTGAGAAATTGTGCTATACTGTTTTTGTGAATTTATTATTAAAACGGGAGGGAACTCAATGGGAAACAGCATTTCCATAACAGCCAATCTTACGCAGAAAATAAACTTTGCATTCGTGCAGAACTATGTCCCCGTGGTAAGAAATGTGCTGCTGAAAAACAATACAAGCGAAACTATCAGCGACATCACCCTCAAAATAGCGTTTGAACCGCAGTTTGCCAAGCCGTTTGAACAGCGCATAGCGGCTCTTGACCCCGAGCGCACCGCGGAGATATCGCCCGTAGAGCTTTCGGTCAGCGCGGAGTATCTGTACTCAATCACCGAAAAGGTGGTCGCCGACGTTACGTTCAGTATAGAAAAAGACGGCGAAACGATAGAAAGCGTCAGCGGCAATGCTGAGCTTTTGCCCGCTAATCATTGGATGGGCGTGGGCTGCGTTCCCGAAATGATAAGCGCTTATGTAATGCCCAATCTTCCCGAGGTGAGCGCAGTCGTCAGCAAGGCGGCAGCTTTTCTTCAAAAATGGACTGGCAGCCCGAACTTTGACGGTTATCAGAGCAAGAACCCCAATGTTGTTAAAAATCAGGCTGCGGCTATCTATGCAGCGCTGCAAGCCGAAAATATCGCCTATGTTATGCCGCCTGCCAGCTTTGAAAAGCAGGGACAGCGTGTGCGCCTGCCGCACGATGTGCTCACATCAAAAAGCGGCACCTGTATTGACCTTGCGGTGCTGTATGCCTCCTGCCTTGAGGCAGCGGGCTTGAACGCACTTATTCTTTTCACCGAGAGCCACGCCTTTGCGGGCGTGTGGCTTGAAGACCAGAACTTTGCCAACTGCACCGAAGACGATGCAAGTCTTATTTCAAAGCGTATGGCAAAGGGTATCGACCAGATATGCCTTGTCGAGTGTACAGCGTTCGTTGCAGGCAAGTCGGTCAATTTCGACGATGCAAAAGCTGCCGCCGAGGCAAGAATACATAAGCCCGAGGAGTTCGAGCTTGCGGTGGATATCTCGCGCTGCCGCGGTAACCTTCTTCGCCCTATGCCCGTGCAGACGCAGGGTCAGACCTTTGCTGCCGATTTCGGCAAGCGCAGCTCAAAGGATCTGACAGCCGCGCCCGAGCAGATAAACGCAAGCCTTTCGGGCAGGGTCACCGACCAGACCGAGCAGGTGACGCGCCAGACCCTGTGGGAGAGAAAGCTGCTTGATTTGAGCCTGCGCAATTCGCTGCTCAATTTCAGAGCAACAGGCTCTACCGTTCAGTTTATCGCGCCCGATCTTGCAAAGCTTGAAGATGCGGTCAGCGAAGGCAGCGATATGAAGATACTGCCTGTCCCCGACGATATGTCCATTACCGCGGCAGACAGTAAGATGTTTGAAAACCACAATGCCAATGCCGACCAGCTTACCGCTATCGCACAGAGCGAGTTTGAAAAGAACCGTCTGCGCTCGTTCTTAAAGGATACCGAGCTTGAAAAGGTGATGAAAAAGCTGCACCGTCAGGCGAAGGTGAGCCTTGAGGAAAACGGCGCAAATACGCTTTATCTCGCGCTGGGCTTCTTGAAATGGTACGAAACGGACAAGAGTGAGCAGGAACGCTATGCACCGCTTGTGCTCGTGCCTGTGGATATAGTTAAAAAGATACAGGAAAGGTGCTATGTTCTGCGTGTGCGTGACGAGGAAACGCAGATGAATATCACCCTGCTTGAAATGCTGCGTCAGGATTTCGGCATAACCATAAACGGTCTTGACCCGCTGCCCGAGGACGAAAGCGGCGTAGACCTTCCGCTTGTTTTCAATACCGTGCGCCAAGGCGTAATGGCTCAAAAGCGCTGGGACGTTGTGGAGAACGCCTTCCTCGGTCAGTTCTCGTTCAGCAGATTTATAATGTGGAACGACATCCGTAATAGAAGCGACGAACTGCGGCAAAACAAGGTAGTTGCAAGCCTTATCAGCGGCAAGCTCGAATGGGAAAGCGACTTTGCCGACATCACTCCACAGCAGCTTGACGAGCAGATAAAGCCCGCGGATATGGCTGTCCCGATGAGCGCGGATTCCTCGCAGCTTGCAGCGATCTATCTTGCCTCAAAGGGCGAGAGCTTCGTGCTGCACGGTCCTCCGGGAACGGGCAAATCGCAGACCATAACCAACCTTATCGCAAACGCGCTTTACAACGGCAAGTCGGTGCTTTTTGTCGCTGAAAAAATGGCTGCGCTGTCTGTCGTACAAAAGCGCCTTGCAAAGATAGGGCTTGACCCGTTCTGCCTTGAACTGCACTCAAACAAAGCGCAAAAAAGGGAAGTGCTGTCGCAGCTTGAAAAGACCTTTGAGGTAGGTCATATCAAAGCACCCGCAGAGTACGAGGCACAGGCAAAAAGAGTACACGAGCTGCGCCGCCGCCTCAACGATATAATCACCGAGCTGCATAAGCCGCGAAACTGCGGTATGAGTATGTATCAGAGCGTTGTCAGCTACGAAAAATACAAGCAGTACAAGGGCGCTGTTAATGTCGATACCGACTTTGCAAACACCTGTGATGCTGCAAAGCTTGAACAGGTGCGCGATGCGCTCGGCTCTGTGTCGGTGTGCGGCAAGGAAATAGGCGGACTTTCGGATTCAAAGCTAAAATACTACAAAAATGCCGAGTATTCCGTTGAGATAAGAAATGCCTTTGAGACCGCCGTAAAGTACGCATCTTCGCGCGCTGGCGAGGCAAAGCCCGCGTTTGAACAGCTCTGCTCGCTTATCGGCGTGCAGCCTGTGGGAACAAGAAAAAACATCACTGCAGTCGGCGAGTTCGCTCAGACGTTAAGCGCTGCGGGCGAGTTCCTGCCTGCAGTCCTTAATGACCGCGCAGGTCAGTTCGATGCCGAGTGTGCAGCGTTTATCGACGCAATAAACGGCTATAAAAACACCAAAGCGCAGATAAGCGTATCCTTTGAGGACAGCGTTTTCGGCTTTGACAGCGAAAGTGCAATGCTCGAATGGAAACGTTCCGAGCAAAAGTGGGTGCTTGGCAAATCAATGGGGCAGAGCAAGCTTGTCAAGGACCTGAAAATATACGCCAAGAACCCCGATACAGTTACAAAGGACAACTATCTGCAAATATGTCAGGCGCTTTCAAACGCTAAAAAGCTCGCGGCGCAGATAGATACTTATGTCAACGCAAAATCGGTGTTTGCAGCAGTCTACGCAGGCGAAAATTCCGATACCGCGAGAATGGCGCAGATGCTTGATACCTCTGTCAAGCTGCGCGAACAAATAAATACTGTCAGCCGTGATGACGCAGCAGTACACAGCGCGTTCCTCGGCTTTGCAGGCAGATATGCAGCCGACAGGTCTCCGCAGCAGCAGCTTGCGCAGTGCGCGGCGGCTATCGCAAAAATGAAACAGTGCACCGCCTCGATGAGTGGCGATTTTGGCGTTGATTTCACGCCGCTTGATTCAAGCAGCGACTACATCACCGACCTTACGCAGATGCTTTCGGGCTTTGCCGAAAATATCGGTGAGCTGCGCGACAGAACAATGCTCACGCAGGCGAGAAACACTCTCGTTTCGCTCGGACTTGATGACGTCGATAACGCCTACGAAAACGGTGATGTTGACGAGGAAACTATCCTGCCCGCATTCGAGTGTGCCTTTGCGCAGGGAATCATCATCAGCGTGATGAACACAGCACCCGCGCTTGCATCATTCCAGGGCGCACAGTTTGAGGAGACAGTCAGAAAGTACGCCGAGGCGGACGAAAAATTCAAGGCTTTGACCATAACCGAGCTTGTGGCAAAGCTGTCTGCAAACATACCCGACGCATCAAGCGCATCAAAAGGCACGGGCGAGCTTTCAATGCTGCTCAAAGCCATTAAGAGCGGCGGGCGCAATATGCCTATCAGAAAGCTGTTTGACAGTATGCCCACGCTTTTGCGCAGAATATGTCCGTGTATGCTGATGTCGCCTATCTCGGTCGCACAGTATATCGACCCCAAGTTCCCAAAGTTTGACCTTGTCGTGTTTGACGAAGCGTCGCAGATGCCTACCAGCGAGGCTGTCGGTGCGATAGCAAGAGGTGACAATGTCGTTGTAGTGGGCGACCCCAAGCAGCTGCCGCCGACCACATTCTTTGATACCAACCAGTTTGACGAGGAAAACGAGGATATGGAAGACCTCGAAAGCGTGCTTGACGACTGCCTTGCGCTGTCTATGCCGTCAAAGCATCTGCTGTGGCACTACCGTTCAAGACACGAAAGCCTTATCGCGTACAGCAACGCGAAATATTACGAGAACAAGCTGCTCACATTCCCCTCACCCGACGACCGCGTTTCAAGGGTAAGCTGGGTGCAGGTCGAGGGCTTTTACGATAAAGGCTCGTCCAAGCAGAACAAGGCAGAGGCAGAGGCTATTGTTTCAGAGATAGTGCGCCGCCTGTCTGATGAAAAGCTGCGCAGCGAGAGCATAGGCGTTGTAACGTTCAGCATAGTCCAGCAGGTGCTTATCGACGATATGCTGTCCGCAAAGTTCTTTGAAGACCCAAAGCTCGAAGAGTACGCAAACTCTATGTACGAGCCGATACTTATAAAGAACCTTGAAAACGTTCAGGGCGACGAGCGCGACGTGATACTGTTCTCCGTAGGCTACGGTCCCGACAAGGACGGCAAGGTGTCTATGAACTTCGGTCCCGTCAACCGCGACGGCGGCTGGCGCAGACTCAATGTTGCAATATCGCGCGCAAGGAAAGAAATGATAGTCTACTCCGTCATCAGACCCGACCAGATAGACCTCTCAAGGACACGTTCAGAGGGCGTAGAGGGACTCAAAGGCTTTATCGAGTTCGCCGCAAGAGGACAGTCCGCACTGCCTGTCAGAGTGAGCGACCATAAGGCGAGCGACAACGGCTTTGTGCGCCTTGTCGCAGACGAGATAGAAAAGCTCGGCTATAAAGTCAAAACCAACATCGGCTGTTCAGAGTATAAAATCGACATCGGTATTGTGTGTCCTGACAACGAGGACGAGTACCTTATGGGCATAAGCTGTATGGGCGACGCGACACTTGAAAAGACCACCGCGCGCGACAGAAATGTTTTGCAGCCGTCAGTGCTCAAAGGTCTTGGCTGGAGAATGTACAACGTCAATATCCTTGATTGGTACGACAACAGCGCAAAGGTGCTTGAAAAGCTGGCTGCCGAGATAAGCACCGCACTTGACGAGTACAGAAATCCACCGCAGCAGCCCGAGCCCGAGCAGCCAAAGCCGCAAAAGCTCGAATTTGAAAAGGAGGATAGCGTGACCGCTGCCGATAAGTGCGAACAGTTCGAGGAGATATCTCTTGCAAAGGACGGCAAGCCGTCAGAGTTCACAAAGCCCGAATCAGCGGAGAAAATATCCTCGCAGATACGCCAGGTCATAAACGCAATGGCACCCGTCAGCAAGGGGCAGACTATGAAGATAGTGCTTGCAGCGTGGGGCATAGCAAACCCCAAGCCCGAGGTTGAAAAGACCTTCTTTGCTGTTGCCAACAAGTGCAAGCTGAAGGTCACCAGCCGAAAGAATGACGACGGCAGCTTTGACGTCTACTATTGGCGCGACGACCAGCTGCCCGACGAGTATGACAAGTGCAGGATAGCAAAGGGCGGCAAGGGCAAGCGCGGCTTTGCAGATGTCTGTCCGCAGGAGCTTACCAACGCAATGCTGATAATACTTGAACAGCAGATAAGCATGACCTTTGACGACCTTGTCCACGAGGTATCCAAGCTGTTTGGCTTTACCCGAACGGGAGAGGTTATGGATGTGCAGATGAAAAAGGCGCTTGAATACGCCGTAGAAAAGGGCAAAGCCCACACCGACGAAAACGGCAGAGTTTTCGCAAACTGATAAAGCAAAACGACCTTGTTTGAATCGTTCAAACAGGGTCGTTCTTTTCGCTTATTACACTATCTCAACGCCGTGCGCTTTGAGCTTCTTTATCGCCGCCTCTGAAATGCAGCTGACCACGATAGCTTTTTTTATGTTCTTGAACTGCGCAAGCTCGCTGTCACTTATTCTTGTAACGTCAAAATATTCGTCCTCACCGTCCCAGAACGGATATATCTGATGATAAACGTGAAGTCCGCCGTCAAACAAAAGCTCGGTCACCTCGTCAGCCATTGAAGCAGGTATCTCCAGATCCTTGAACCACTTTTTCACCGCATTTATCGGCTCGTAGCCGTCCTCCTCAACGTCTATCTTCCTGCCCTTGCGCACCTCGGCAAATTCGTAAATATCAAACCTCGGTTTAAGCAGCTGCTTTTTGTACATCAGCTGCTCAATGACTGTCAGCTTGAAGTTGAAATTGTTAAACACAAGCACAGGCTCGTCAAGCTTTTCAAGAATGTATTTCGCAGCTTTGCGCTCGGTTTCTTTTGCCTCCGCCTGCGACTGCGATTTTGTCTTCGGCGGCTCATAGCTTATCAGCACCGAGCGCGAGCTTATCAGCAAAGTGTCCATATATTTTTCTTTGTCGTCCTCGTCAATGGTATCAAGCTCATCGATAAGAAACGTGAATACATAGAAAGGTCCTCTTTTAAGCTCATGCGTGAGGCAGTCGTATTTCATCTTGCACTGCGTGTATTCCTTTTTGCCGACCATTACCTTGCCCGCAAATGTGCCTGTCGCAAAGTGCGGAAAACGCTTGCCGTCAGCTACATAAACCCTGAAAGATGTGTAGGTCGTATGGTCGTCATTATCTGTATCAGCACGTATACCCAGATCGTCCCAAAGACAAGTTATGTAGTGTTCCGTCTCGCCCTTGAAATTCTCACATTCCCATTCGTCCACCCTCGGCTCACCGAGAATAGCATCAATTTTCTGTCTGTCAAACGGTGGCTCTACCTTTGTATCGCCGAACCACAGGCAATCCTTTTCTACAACTATCTTGTCAAATCCCATATTCTTTGTTTCCTTTCAGAATTCTATGCCCTTGCGCGCGAGAACACCCTTTTCAAACGGGTGCTTTTCGTTTTCCACACGGGTGATGTAGTCAGCAGCATCAAGATATTTCTGCTCGACATTGTGACCCGTCAGAATAAGCTCTACCTCATACGGCTTTTCAAATACCAGCTTATCCGCAAGCGCCCTGTCAAAAAGCTCATATTCATATGCGCAGAAAAACTCGTCAAGCACGAGCATATCCGCTTTGCCGCTTTGTGCGATCTCCAGCGCCTGCGTCAGCAGGTCATTGTGGAAATCCGTAAGCTCCTGCTTTTCCTGCTGCGTCATCTCGAATGTAAAACCGTAATACTTATCGCAGTGCAGCAGTGTGATGCCGGCTCTTTTCATCAGCTCGTTCTCGCTGCTCGAGCCGTCTTTCATAAAGCTTATGAACACTACCTTCATTCCGCTGCCCTTTGCACGCAGCGCGCACTCTACAGCGCTTGTCGTTTTGCCCTTTCCGTCTCCGCAGATAATGTGAGTAAGTCCTTTCATTTCAGTCCTCCTTTTCGTTTTTGCCGCTTTGCGACATTATGTCGATCACCTGTACCATAAGCTCGTGCGGCTGCTGCTTTTTATCAAGCGCGACCGCAAAATGTGCCTTGTCCGAGTCCACAAACCTTATGCGGTTTTTGTAAGCGCTCGAAAGCGCCTTGATTTGCGCTATCTCCGGCTGCGCGATGTAGAAAAACACCTTTTCGCCGCGCTGAACTATCTCCGTTATCCTCAGATGCAAAGCGCGGTTTCGTGTCAGCGCGACATTTATCAGTCCCATAACAGCCTTTGGCGGCTCGCCGTATCGGTCTATCATCTCGTCTATAACATCGCGCGAATCCTGTACGTTGGCAATCGAGGCTATCTTTCGGTATGCATCTATTCTCTGCGACGGGTTTTCAATGTAGCTTTCGGGTATGAACGCATCAATAGAAATATCAACAAGGCAGTCCTCGGGTGACGGCGGCGGCGCCTCTCCCTTTTGCTCCGCGATAGCCTCGTTGAGCAAGCGGATGTACATATCGTATCCGACAGCCTCCATATGCCCGTGCTGTTTTCCGCTGAGTACCGAGCCTGCGCCTCTTATCTCAAGGTCGCGCATAGCTATGTGGAAACCCGAGCCGAACTGCGTAAATTCCCTTATCGCATCAAGTCTCTTTTGAGCGATTTCCGAAAGCACCTTGCCGCGTCTGAACGTAAAGTATGCAAACGCACGTCTGTTTGAGCGTCCTACACGTCCGCGCAGCTGATAGAGCTGCGACAATCCCATTCTGTCAGCGTCCTCAATTATCAGCGTGTTAACGTTGGGTACATCAACGCCCGTCTCGATAAGCGTCGTGCAGACAAGCACATCTATTTCCCTGTCCACCAGCTGCCGCCATATTTCAGACAGCTCGTCTTCGTCGATCTTTCCGTGTGCGATACCAAAACGCACATCGGGCAAAAGCTCCTGCAGCCTGCTCACTGTCAGATCGATCGACTGTATGCGGTTGTGAATGTAGTATACCTGTCCGCCGCGGCGCAGCTCCTTGCTTATCGCCTGCGCAATGACACCCACGTTGTACTCGATAACGTACGTCTGTACAGGGTGTCTGTCAAGCGGTGCCTCGTTTATCACCGACATATCGCGTATGCCGGAAAGTGCCATGTTAAGCGTCCTCGGTATCGGTGTAGCCGACAGCGTAAGCATATCGACACCTTTGAAAAGCTCCTTGAACTTTTCCTTTGTCGCCACGCCGAAACGCTGCTCCTCGTCAATTATCGCAAGTCCGAGGCTTTTGAACGCCACGTCCTTCTGAACCAGTCTGTGCGTGCCGATTATAAGGTCGACCGTTCCGCGCCCAAGCTCCCTGATGATAGCCTTCTGCTCCTTGGGCTTTCTGAAGCGCGACAGCAGCTCAACTTTGATAGGGAAGTGCTCAAAGCGTTTTACTGCCGTCTGATAGTGCTGCCACGCAAGCACCGTCGTCGGCACAAGTATCGCCACCTGCTTGCCGTCAAGCATAGCCTTGAACGCCGCACGCAGCGCGACCTCTGTTTTTCCGAAACCGACATCTCCGCAAAGCAGTCTGTCCATCGGGGAGGGCTTTTGCATATCCGCCTTTATCTCCTCGATGCTGCGCAGCTGATCCTCTGTTTCATCGTAGTCGAACCTCTCCTCAAACTCCGCCTGCCACTCGTTGTCTGGTGAAAACGCAAACCCCTTTGCAAGCTGCCTTTGCGCGTACAGCTTGGTAAGCTGCTCCGCCATATCCTTGACAGCTGCTTTAACGCGGTTTCTCGTCTTTGTCCACTCCGCCGAGTTGAGCTTGTTGAGCTTTACATTTTCATCGTCCTTTGGACCTATATATCTTGATACCAGATCAAGCTGCGTAACGGGAACGTACAAAACATCCGTGCCCGCGTATTTTATAGTAATGTAGTCCTTTGTTATCCCGTTTGTTTCAAGGCTGCGTATGCCCTCAAACCGCCCCAGACCGTACATCGAGTGTACAACAATGTCGCCCTTTTGCACGTCCGAAAGGCTCTTTATTTCTTCGCCTGCTTTTTTCTGTTTTTTCTTTCGCTTCGCGACCATCGTTTTCATCTGCGTGATGACCGCGCATTTTATCTCGGGGTAGTCAAAACCTCCCGAAATGCTGCCCGTGCGCACATATACCTTGCCCTCAAGCACAGCACTGTCGTCCTTCAGTGCCTCCGCGGGAATCCCCGCATCAACAAGGTCTTTGACGATTATCGGAACAGTCCTCTCCGAGCCTGCAAGCAAAACCGTGCAGTAACCGCTGTCGCACAGCGCACCAAGCTCCTCCTCAAGATGAACGATGTTTCCGCCCCATGCCGCAGTCTGCCTGCAATCCGCAGCAATAAGCTTTTTAAACTTTATGCCGTTGTTTGAACGCATAAAAGTGTCCAAGAAAACGGACTTGTTTTTAAGAATTTTCAGTTCTGCGTCTGCAAGGTCAATGTTAAAGCCCTCAAGCCGCTTGAACAGTATCCCGTCCTCGTACAAAAGCTTGATGTCCTGCGAAAGCTGTGTCAGCGCCGCCCTGCCTTTTTCAATGCAGTTAGTGTATTCGCATACGACCGTCACGCCGCCGTCAAAGTAGTCAAACACCGTCGCCGTAGTCTCGTAAGCAAGGCTGTAGTATTTGTCAAGATTGGTCAGCGTAATGCCCGCCTGTACAGTCTCAAGGTCACGGCTGATGTTTTTTCTTATCGCATCGAGCTTTTTGCCGCGCGCGTTTTTGGAAAGCTGTTCAAGCCGTTCGCATAAAACCTCGCTGCTCTCAAAGATTATTTCAAGCGCAGGGAATACCGTCACCGAGTCGATAGTTTCGGTACGTCTCTGCGTCACAGTATCAAAATATGAAACAGAATCTATCTCGTCACCCCACAACTCCATTCTTATCGGGTGAGTCTCCTGAACGGGAAAAATATCCACTATCGACCCGCGCACCGAGAACTGCGCGTGACCTTCTATCTGGTCAGTGCGCGTGTAGCCGCTTGCCGTGAGCTTTCGCATCAGCTCGTCAAGCTGTACCTCGCCGCCTACCTTCAGCTCAAAAGAATTATCCTTCAGAACGCTTCTGGGTATCGTGCCCTGCAAACACGCTTCCATGCTTGCACAAAGCACCTTGCACTTGCCCTGCAGCATCAGCGAGAGCGCCTCCAGACGCTTGTGCTCATACTCGCGCGAGATACCCTCCATGTACGCAAAGTTCATGTCCTTCGCGGGATAAACGCACGCGATACGCTCACGCGCCATAGAGTTTATGTCCTCCGCCATTCTTGTGCAGGCAGCCTCGTCATCGCAAATAACAAGGCAAGGGGAGAGCGTGCTTACCGTCATGGCAAGCTGCGCCTTGTGAATATTTGAAACTCCCGTCACACAGCAGGGAGTGTATCCGCCCAGCAGACATTTCTTTATATCCTTGTATGCCTGCAAGCGACTGCCAATGTCATAAAATATGTTCAATAAATCCAAACCTTCTTTAGTTAAAGCTGTTCATAGCCTCGTTCATTTTCCCCTGCAAAATCAATTCAACCGCGCGGTTTGAGTGGTCAAACACCTCGCCCAGCACTTTCAGCTCATCGTCTGTGTACTTTGACAGCACCCACTTTGCAAGGTCATAATCGGGGTGCGGCTTCATACCCACACCGATTTTTATGCGCGGGAAATCCTCGCTGCCGCAGTTGTGTATAATGCTCTTTATCCCGTTGTGACCGCCCGACGAGCCTTTTCTGCGCAGCCTCATCTTTCCCACGTCAAGAGATATGTCGTCAAAGATAACAATGATATTCTGCGTGGGGATATCGTAATAATCCATAGCATCAGCAATAGCCTCACCGCTTTTGTTCATATACGTCAGCGGCTTCATGACCAGACAGCGCTTGTCAGCTATCACCGCATCACCTATAAGCGAATTGAACTTGTGCGTGTTTATGCCAAAACCAAACCTCTGCGCCAGCGCATCAAGCGCCATATAGCCGGTGTTGTGGCGCGTCTTTTCGTACTCTACGCCCGGGTTGCCCAGCCCCGCGATAATGTATTCGGGCTTGCCCTGCGGCTTTTTAGCCGAGAGCGCCTTGAGCTTTTCAAAAATGTCCATAAAAATCTCTCCTGATAATATTAACGCCAATAACCCCGTTTTTATGTCAAAACGGGGTACGCTTTTTTATTGAACTAAATATACCACAAATTGCACCGTTTGTCAAATAAAAAAGCAGCCTGCTTGTGTGCAGACTGCCTTTGTTCTCTAATTGCCGCTGTGGTACTCGCCAAACGTCACTTTTGAGTCTTTGGATTTTGTCGCATTGGGACACTGCCCGATAACAGCGCCCTCCTTTTTCTCCGACCATTGTATAAATATGTTCGTACCGTTTGTGTAGTCCGTAGATACCGGGTCGTATTTTATGTAAACATACCCAAGGTTCCCGCCGTTTATGTGCTGCGCTATGGCGTAGTAAGCTGTCTGTGCAAGTATATTGGGCATATCTTTGAGATCCTCAACCGCAACTGCTCCGTCAGTGGAAAAACTCGGATTGATGCTCATACCGTTTCGCACCATCTCAAAGCAGGTGCTTTCAATCGACAGGTAGATAAGCTCTGCATTCTTGTTGGCATTGTTCAGCCTGATGTCATCAAGCATATCTTTTATTTCATCATCTTTTACCCTTGTGAATGATGCTGGCTCTGCCGCCTTGTCATCGCCGTTTTCTCGCAGTGTCATAGATTTCTGTGAAAGCACGACTATATCGTATTTTACGTCATCACCGCTTAAATTAACAGTAAGCTCGCCGCCGTTCACGCTGTATTCGCAGTAAGTCCCCGACCCGATATCAAGCTCCGCCGTGCCGTCTGAATTGAACCGCGAATAATGTCCTTCGGTTTTCCACGTCCCCACGATAAGCTCCTTGTTGGTCAGGCGCGTTTTTTTGTTATTCATTCTCGTAAAAACGAGGATAAACAGCACAAGTACCGCCACCGCCGCCACGCAGATCATTATCACTGTCCTGCTGCTGCGTTCGCCGCTGTGCTTTGATACAGCCGCCTGCGCTTGCTGCTGCACGTTCGTATCATCATCAGCACTGTCTGTCTGCTGTGTCTGTTCCTGCGTCTGAACAGGCTTTTTTACGACATAGCGTTTTATAGGCGCGTCGGGGATTATCCCCAGCATCTCGCCGCATTCTTTGCAGGTCAGTGCGTCGTCACCGCTGACCGCCCCGCAGTGTCTGCAAGTTTTCATTTTGTGTTATCTTCCTTTTCTTTGCCTTTTTTTATTTTTATTGGTCTGAGTGCATTTTTCCGAACTTCACATCATCGTCTGTCGACTTTACAGGATTGGGATACTGCCCGATAACCGCTCCGTCAGCGCTTTCCGACCACTGCACAAAGAACTGGTATTCGCCATCATAGTAATCATAATTCGGGTCAAAATCTATATATACATACCCAAGCTCTTCGCCGCTATCAGTCAGAGTTTTGTAAACCGCCTTTAAGAGAGGGTCGCTGGAATCCTCAAAGTCAGAGACCGCAACAACTCCGCCCGTGTACACAGCCTCTACGCGTTCTCCGTCAGCAATGCGGTCAGCAGCCTCGTTGTTGAGCGTGGTGAAAACCAGCTTTGCATTTGTATTGGCTGTTTTCAGTTTAGACTTTTCCGTATATGACTTAACAGCAGCATCCTCATTGACCTTTGTGAAAGAAACGCTTTTGGTTTGAAGTCCTGCCGAAGCAGACAATGTCATCTTATCCTCTGTAAGCTCCTCGATCTTGTAATTCAGACTAATGCTGTCTCTTTTGATGATAAGCGAGTCCCCGTCGATCTCGTAAACTGCCTTTGTTTGATTGTTGCCCAGCTCAAGCTCAACCGTTCCGTCCTTGTTGAAGCGCGTGTACGAGCCACTTTCTCCGTCCGCTGCCCACGTTCCTATAATAAGGTCTTTTTTTGATTTGAACACAAACAGAAAGAGTATCAGCACCGTTACTGCGACAGCCGCGCATACCGCACAGATGATAATAATGACCTTTTTGCTGATGCCCTTTTTCTGCACAGCACCTGCTGCCGTGCCTGCCTGCGCGTACTGGGGCTGCTGAAACTGTTGTGGCTGCTGCGGCTGCTGAAAAGGCTGCTGTAGCTGTTGAAACTGCTGTTGTGGCTGGGGTTGCTGTATCTGCGGCTGAACAGGCTGCACCGCAGCATCGGGAATTATCCCCAGTATCCCGCCGCACTTTTCGCAGGTAAAAGCGTCATCGCCGTGAATCGCCCCGCAGTATTTGCAAGTTTTCATATTTGTCTCCCCCTTATATTTTTTATGAAACCATTATAAACCGGTAAAAGCTTTTAGTCAACAAACACCTCTGCAAAGCCTGTCAGTTTTGTAGCTTTTTACAAATCCTGTATTTGCTTTTTGGGCAAAACATAAAGCAGCTTCCTTTTCGGGAAACTGCTTTATATCAAACCGCTATTTCTTTTTTAGCTTATACATCGTGTTACTGTCGCTGCCCGTGCCTTTCAGCGTCATTTCGCTTCCGCTTATCTTGTCGATCTTGAACTCCTCTTTATTGGATACGCCCATAACACTATATTTCATCGTGAGTGTGCTTCCGCTGATCTCATATGTGCCCGATACCTTAAAGCCCATAAGGTTCATTGTCATCTTTCCGCCCTCTTCAAAGGTCATAGAGCTGGTGCTGTCAGTCTCATCTACCCACGTACCTATTATGTCCTTCTTGTAGTCACTTTTGAAAACGAACAGGAACAGTATAAGTCCCACAACGAGTGCAGCTACAGCAATGCCGATAATAACAAATACTGTCTTGTTGCTGCCCTGCTTTACTGCTGCACCGCCCTGGAAACCGGGCTGATTGAACTGCGGCTGACCGAATGGCTGCTGCGGCTGGTTAAACTGCGGCTGATTGAACTGCGGCTGGTTAAACTGCGGCTGCTGCGGCTGATTGAACTGCGGCTGGTTAAACTGCGGCTGCTGCGGCTGCTGGAATCCTGCACCGCTGCTGCTGCCGAACGAAGCACCGCACTGGTTGCAGAATACTGCATTGTCATCAAGCATAGCTCCGCATGTTGTACAAGTTTTCATTACTCTCATCCTTTCTTGCGAGCCGCGTGTCCACAGCTCTTTCCAAATCATTATAATATATGTGTCGAATTAAGTCAATAAGCAGATTTTTACGAAAACGTTTTTTGTTATAATAAACAAAACTCCAATCGTGTTTTTGGGCAAAAAAACAAAGCAGCCGCACCGCGTGTGACTGCTTTGATGAACTTATTTTCTGAACTCAAACGGACCTACCGACGAGCTCGGTGCGATGTCCGTGCCGTAAATGTGCGATGCAAGCACTATCGAGCCGTCACCTATACTTGCGCTGTCGATAACGCTGCCCTGCCCGATGTAGCAGTCCCTGCCGATGACCGTGTCACCACTTAAAGTCACATTCTGACAAATTGTGCTGCCTATGCCGATAACAACGTTTCTGCCTACGCTCACACCGTCCGTGCAGGTGAACTCTATCCCCGCATCGAGCCATTTGCCGATAACATCTTTTCTTGCAATGTCGTTCAGCTCCAGCAGACCCTTGCGGTCATTAGCACCCAGCGAAACGTTCGGGTTAGCCGAAATAAACGCATCTGCGCGCTTTCCCTTTGCTATGATAAGCTCAACGCAGTCGGTCAGATAATACTCGCCCTGTGCATTGTTGGGCTTTATCTCGCACAGTACGTCAAGCAAAGCCTGTGTTTCAAACCAGTAGCACCCCGAGTTTATCTCGTTTATCTCGCGCTGCTGCGGCGTGCAGTCCTTGTGCTCAACTATCCCCGATATGCCGCTGTCCGTGCGGATGACCCTGCCGTAGCCCGTCGGGTCACCGATCTTTGACGTTACCACCGTAACACCGCAGTTTCCTGCCTTGTGCAGTTCAAGAGCGCCCGCGATCGTGTCCCTGTCGATGAACGGTGCGTCACCGCACAGGACCAGCGTGTTCCCGCCGTTTCTTGCGCGCAGATAGTCTGCCGCCTGCATAACTGCGTGACCCGTGCCGAGCCTCTCTTTCTGCTCAACAGTCACAATGCTCGCCGCACCCTGCCTCGCGGAAAGATACTCGTCAATGTATTCGCCCATAAAGCCCTTTACTACGCATATGTCGCTGATGCCTGCCTGCTCGCACGCGCTTATCACCCATTCGAGCATAGGCTCGCCCAGTACCTTGCATAAAGCCTTCGGCTTGTCGCTCTTCATTCGCTTGCCCTGCCCGCCGGCAAGGATTATCACATTATCTGCCATTAAAAGTTCCTCCAAAATGTAATTTGATTTTATTATATAGCTAAAACCGCCGCAAGTCAATAAACATTTTGCGCAAATCGCACATCGCTTCGAGTTCTGTGTAAATTGTACATAAATCTGCAATAAATATTGTGAAAAAATTTATATTTAAAAATCTGTGAAAACTATGGTAATTTCAAAACATATCTGTTATAATATAAGAGCAACCGTATGCAGTGCTATGTACACTCGGGCGGAAGCTATTGCCGCCAATACGGGAATTCATAATAAAACGGAGGTATAACCAATGGCTAAAAAGTATTGTTACCTTTTCTCAGAGGGTAATGCCAGCATGAGAGAGCTCCTCGGAGGAAAGGGCGCTAACCTTGCTGAAATGACCAACATCGGTCTGCCGGTACCACAGGGCTTCACTATCACAACAGAGGCTTGTACTCAGTATTATGAGGACGGCGGTATCAGCGAGGAGATCCAGGCAGAGATCAGAGAGTACATCGGAAAGATGGAAGAGATCACAGGAAAGAAGTTCGGTGATAAGGAGAATCCGCTTCTCGTTTCCGTACGTTCGGGCGCAAGAGCTTCTATGCCTGGTATGATGGATACGATCCTTAACCTTGGTCTTAATGAGGACGTTGTAGAGACTATCGCAACAAAGTCCAATAATCCAAGATGGGCTTGGGACTGCTACAGAAGATTCATCCAGATGTATTCTGACGTAGTTATGGAAGTTGGTAAGAAGTATTTTGAGCAGCTTATCGACAAGATGAAGGAAGAAAGAGGCGTTAAGCAGGACGTTGAGCTTACCGCTGACGATCTCAAGGAGCTTGCAGGTCAGTTCAAGGCTGAGTACAAGGCTAAGATCGGCACAGACTTCCCAAGCGATCCTAAGGAGCAGCTCATGGGCGCTATCAAGGCTGTATTCAGAAGCTGGGATAACCCAAGAGCAAACGTATACAGAAGAGACAACGATATCCCGTTCAGCTGGGGTACTGCTGTTAACGTACAGTCAATGGCATTCGGCAACATGGGCGACAACTGCGGTACAGGTGTTGCATTTACCCGTGACCCTGCTACAGGTGAGAACAAGCTGATGGGCGAGTTCCTTACCAACGCACAGGGCGAGGACGTTGTTGCAGGTGTTCGTACACCAATGCCTATCGAAGAGATGGCTCAGAAGTTCCCACAGGCTTACAAGGACTTCGTAAAGGTTTGTGAGACTCTTGAAAACAGATATCACGATATGCAGGATATGGAGTTCACCGTTGAGGACGGCAAGCTCTATATGCTTCAGTGCAGAAACGGTAAGAGAACTGCACAGGCTGCCCTGAAGATCGCTTGCGACCTCGTTGACGAGGGACACAAGACCGAGCAGGAAGCTGTTGCAATGATCGACCCAAGAAACCTCGATACTCTGCTTCACCCACAGTTCGATGCAAAGGCTATCAAGGCTGCTACACCTCTTGGCAAGGGTCTTGGTGCTTCACCGGGAGCTGCTTGCGGTAAGGTAGTATTCACAGCTGACGACGCTGTTGCATGGGCTGAAAAGGGCGAGAAGGTCATCCTTGTAAGACTTGAAACATCACCTGAGGACATCACAGGTATGAAGGCTGCACAGGGTATCCTCACAGTCCGCGGCGGTATGACATCACACGCTGCCGTTGTTGCAAGAGGAATGGGCGAGTGCTGCGTTTCAGGCTGCGGCGACATCAAGATGGACGAAGTAAACAAGAAGTTCGAGCTCGGCGGAAAGACATTCACTGAGGGCGACTACATTTCTATAGACGGTACAACAGGTAACATCTATGAGGGCGTTATCCCAACTGTTGACGCTACTATCGCAGGCGAGTTCGGCAAGATCATGGCTTGGGCTGACAAGTACAGAAAGCTCAAGGTAAGAACAAACGCTGATACTCCTGCTGATGCTAAGAAGGCAAGAGAGCTCGGCGCTGAGGGTATCGGTCTTTGCCGTACAGAGCATATGTTCTTCGAGGCTGACAGGATCGCAGCATTCAGAGAGATGATCTGCGCAGATACAGTTGAGGAGAGAGAGGCTGCTCTTGCTAAGATCGAGCCAATGCAGCAGGCTGACTTCGAGGCTCTTTACGAGGCACTTGAAGGAAATCCTGTTACTATCAGATTCCTCGATCCTCCGCTTCACGAGTTCGTTCCTACTGAGGAAGAGGACATCAAGGCTCTTGCAGCAGCACAGGGCAAGTCCGTTGAGGACATCAAGGCTATCATCGCTTCACTGCACGAGTTCAACCCAATGATGGGTCACCGCGGATGCCGTCTTGCTGTAACATATCCTGAGATCGCTGCTATGCAGACAAAGGCTGTTATCAAGGCTGCTATCAACGTTAAGAAGGCTCACGCTGACTGGAACGTTGTTCCTGAGATCATGATCCCGCTGGTTGGCGACGTTAAGGAGCTCAAGTTCGTTAAGAAGGTCGTTGTTGAGACTGCTGACGCAATTATCGCAGAGGCTGGTTCTGACCTCAAGTACGAGGTTGGTACAATGATCGAGATCCCAAGAGCTGCTCTTACAGCTGACCAGATCGCTGCAAATGCTGACTTCTTCTGCTTCGGTACAAATGACCTTACACAGATGACATTCGGCTTCTCAAGAGACGACGCAGGCAAGTTCCTCGGCGCTTACTACGATAAGAAGATCTTCGAGAGCGATCCATTCGCTAAGCTCGATCAGGAAGGCGTAGGCAAGCTCATGAAGATGGCTCTTGACCTCGGTAAGCCGGTTAATCCAAAGCTCCACTGCGGAATCTGCGGCGAGCACGGCGGAGATCCTTCCTCTGTTGAGTTCTGCCACAAGATCGGTCTGGACTATGTTTCCTGCTCACCGTTCCGTGTGCCTATCGCAAGACTTGCTGCTGCACAGGCTGCAATAGCAGAGGCTGCTGCAAAGTAATATTTGCTTTAAAAGTAATATTTGCTTTAGTATTGTATAATAACGATTCATCCCTCACAGTTTCGGCTGTGGGGGATGTTTTTGTATTGACTTGCGGCTTTGTCTGTGGTATCATTGTTTCAAAACAGGAAAAGGGGAGTTTGTTATGGGTTACATTTTAGATCTGCGCAAGGTGGTCGGCAAAAGACCGATAATTATGGCGGGCGCAGGTGTGATACTTATAAACGATAAGAATGAGGTGCTTTTGCAAAAGCGCAGAGACAATGGCTTTTGGGATATCCCCGCAGGCTCTATGGAACTTGGTGAAAGCTTTGAGGAAACCGCGCGCAGAGAGGTACTTGAGGAGACAGGGCTTGTCTGCGGCGAGCTTGAGCTTTTTATGACGAGGTCGGGTAAGGAGACTTACTACGAGTATCCCAACGGCGACCAAGCCTATGTCGCGGGGCTGCTGTTCATCTGCCGCGAGTTTTCGGGCGAGATGAAAGTGCAGGAGGAAGAGGTCATCGAGCAGGCGTTTTTCTCCTTTGACTCGCTTCCCGACGGGCTTGCGCCTGGAAAACTCAAAATATTAGCCAGCGCAAAAGAGCGGCTGGAAAAGGGTCAGCAGGCATAGATAAGCCCGCAGATTTTTCAGCGAAAAACTATTGACAGTACGGCCGTTTTGTTGTAAAATGAACTAAACATTTAAAGCTTTCATCAATATGGGGAGGAATCAAAATGAAAAAACTTATCGCAGCGCTGCTTGCAATGGTAATGGTTCTGTCAATGGCAGCCTGCAGCGAAAGCACAAGCAGCGGCGGAGATGTGTCGTCGGTAAATGACAGCTCGTCATCGCTCGCAGACAGCTCAAGCCAAAGCGAAACAACAACCACCACAACCACTACGACCACAACCACTACAACGACTACCACGACAACCGAGGAAACCTATTCAGCATCACCTGAGCTGCCGGGCGGTAATACAACGACCACAGCAAATACGACCCCGCCGCCCGCAAGCGTGGGCATTGACCTCAAAGCTGTTTCAAAGCAGGCTTTTGCCGCACAGGAGGTGACATATTCGGGCGACCCGCAGAAAGCCTTTGCACAGCTTGCCGCAAATGACGCGGGCTCATTTATCCTGTTTGCAGATGTAAAGACAAGCCAGCTGTTCGACCCGTTTGACGACCTGCTTGAAGACGAAAAGCAAATAGCAGCAGTCAAAGCCGATTCGCAGGTGTTCATAGAGTTCCAGTCCTTTGAGTATGATTATGACGGCGAAAGAGATACCACCATAGACGGCTATATCGACGCGGTATGCTTCAACTGCAAGGACGAGGCAGAGGCTAAAAAGGTGTTTGCGCTCGTGTTCACGCAGGATATGAAAAATGAGATAACCACCGATAAGGACGTAACAAAGTACGATTTCGGGACCGACCACGCTATTGCACATTATGTCGCCGAAGAGGGCAATATGACTATGGCTTATTATAGGATAGGCAACAACGTTATTGCCGCTGAACAGTGTACATTTGACCTCGTAAGTGAGGGCATAACACCTTTAAACTACACCAAAAAGTTCAATTACGGGGCAGACCTTGATAAGCTCTGCAAAGCCTTTGGCGCAGCAAAGCTGCCGTCAACGGTCAGATAACAATTGATAGGTTTTACTAAACCGACATTCGTTTTACAGCGGATGTCGGTTTATTTTGAATATTGACAGATTGTTATATATATGGTATAATACTTGGTGCTTTTAGGTGAGAAAAAGCGGAAAATACAGAACAAACAGAAAAATAGGGGCGAGATGAAAAATGGACAACAAACCAATTCTCGTGGTGATGCTTACCTGCGATGACGAAACGGTCAGCAATGCCTACGAGGTATTTGACAAGTGTAAGGATTCAAAGGCTGAATACTGGGGATTTAAAGAGAAACCTCTGCCTTTGAACGAGATGAAAAAGCTGTACGCGTATATGAAAAGCTGCGGCAAAAAGACAGTGCTTGAGGTGGTGGCCTATACAGAAAAAGAGTGCCTTGAGGGTACAAAAATGGCTATCGAATGCGGCGTGGATATGCTTATGGGTACTGTTTTCTTTGACTCGGTCAACGAGCTTTGCAAAAAGCATGGGCTGAAATACTGTCCGTTCGTCGGAGAGCTTAAAGAAAGACCGACAGTTATGGGCGGCAGCGTCGAAAAGATGATACAGGACGCAAGAGAGTACCTTGCAAAAGGCGCCTACGGTATCGACCTGCTTGGCTACAGATATACAGGCAACGCGTATAAGCTGATAGATAAGTTCGTTGCAAGCGTCAATGCACCCGTTTGCGTAGCGGGCAGCATAAACAGCTTTGACAGACTTGACGAGATTAAGAAGATAAACCCCGCATCGTTTACCATAGGCAGCGCGTTTTTCAACAACTGCTTCGGCGGCGATTTCAGCAGACAGATAGATAAGGTCTGCGAGTATATGGAGCAGTAATATGCTGAAAGAATATTACCCTTACGAATATGTAAAAAGCGTGTTCGCGATTGATTATAAGCGCCTTTGGCAAATGGGTTTTCGCGGGCTGATATTTGATGTGGACAATACGCTCGTTCATCACGGCGACGACTCTAACGAAAAAGTAGACCGCTTCTTTGCAAAGCTGCATAAAATGGGCTTTAAGACCTGTCTGCTTTCGGATAACGAGAAAAGCAGAGTAGAGCGCTTTAACAAAAACATACAAACACTGTACATATGCGACGCAGGCAAGCCCGACCCCGCAGGCTATGAAAAAGCCATAGAGTTTATGGGCGTTGAAAAGAGCAGGGCAGTTGTTATCGGCGACCAGATTATTACCGATATACACGGCGCAAACAACGCAGGTCTGCCCAGCATACTCGTGCATTTTATACGCCTGCCTTACGAAAAGCGCATAGGCATCAGACGATATGTTGAGTTTTTCGTTATGTGGACTTGGAAACACAGAAAGAAATACCGTTACAGGCTCGGCGACATCAGGAGGAGAAAATGAAAATCGGAAACAAGGAGATACTGTTTTGCGATATCTGTCCCGCTACATATGCTATCTCCGAAGCAAAGGAAAAGCTGAAAAGGAATTATAAAGACCTTACAGGCACAGAAAAGTTCGCAAGAGGACAGACAACAAGGCGGCTGAAAAACGTTGTTTCAACGCACAGCAACCACCTTATCAAAACAGGCAAGGGCATCGACCCCGTGCTCCAGCAGAACAAGGCTGTCAATATCGACCTTGCCTGCAAAAAGATAAACGGCATCATCATCAGACCCGGCGAAACATTCTCGTTCTGGCGCACAGTGGGCAAGATAACCAAGAAAAAGGGCTATAAGGACGGCAGGATAATCAGCGCAAACAAGCTCCGGCCGGGCTTGGGCGGCGGTCTTTGCAATCTTGGCAATACCATACATCTGCTTGTTATCCACAGCCCGCTGCTCGTTACGGAGTTTCATACACATTCAGATGCGCTCGCGCCCGACGGCGATGTGCGTATCCCGATGAGTTCGGGAACATCGGTGTGCTATAACTATGTTGATTTCCGCTTCAAGAATACCACCAACCAGCCCGTTCAGCTTTGCGTCTGGTGTGAGGACGGCGAGCTTAAGGGCGAGCTGCGCAGCGCAAGACCTTTCCCTTATACGTACGAGATAGCCGAGGAAGACCACCACTTTGTCAAGGAGGGTGACAAGTACTTCCGCGTGTCAAAAATATACAAGCTCACAAGGGATAATAAAACAGGCGACCTTATCTACAAAAAGCTTATCCGCGACAATCACTCCGAGGTAATGTTCGATTATAACGACATCCCCAAGGAGCTTATCAGAAACTAAAAATCAAGCGTCCGTCAGAGTTTTCAGACGGACGTTTTTTGACATTATAGACTCTGATTTGACAAACCTTCGTGAATGTGTTATAATATCAAACGAATATTGTAAATTTATAAAGGAGCTGTTTTATGAACAAGTTCGTAAAACGTACAGCGGCGCTGCTTGCAACAGCACTTGTCTTTGCCTGCGGCGGCTATGTATGTAAATGCACGGCAGCAGGGGATATCTCCGCAGGCGCGTATTCACAGCAGGGCGGAGGTCCTGTCGGGATAAGTGCGCAGGCTGCGTCGAAAACAGCGGTGCTGAACTGGAGTAAGCAAAGCGACGTAAAAACGTACAGCGTCTATTCAAAGGATAAAGACGGAAAGCTCGAGCTTTTGCTCAATACGGGCGATAATGCCGTCTGCCTGACAGACCTCACCGCCAGAACGCAGTACAGCTTTGTCGTTACAGGTCAGACAGACGATGACGAGGTAATGCTCGGCGAAATTGCCGTAACTACCCTTGATGAAGCAGCCGACGCACAGCTTGATAAAAACGCCGCAGCAAAGATCGTCAGCGGCTTGACCGCAAACGCGGGTGTTGACTCCGTAACGCTTGATTGGGAGCGTATGCAGGGCGTTTTGTCCTACGAGGTGTACATCACCGATGCAAGCGGTAAGGCTTCGCTTGTTAAGACCACATACACCAACAGCGCTGTCATTACAGGTCTTGAAACGGATAAGCAGTATACGTTCGAGGTAAAGGGCAGGGCAGCTGCTGGCTATACCAAGCCTGCAAGGGTCACCGCTTCAACGCAAAAACTCGTGCCTGCAAGCGCTGCAAATGACATCAGCAGCATAAGCATCGAGGATATAACCGCCGAGGCTGGCTACGACAGCGCCGTGTTCACATGGGCAAAGGTGCAGGGAGCAGATACCTATAATATCTATATCGGCGATGAACAAAACGGCTATAGGTTCGTTACCTCGACAACTTCCGACAGTGCGCGTGTAACAGGTCTTGCCCCCGAAACAGAGTATACCTTTGTTATAAGAGGGCAGAAAGGCGGCAAATTTACCCAGTACAGCTATGCACCCGTTACAACGCTCTCGTTTGAGCAAGCACAGGTAAGCGGCTTGAAAGCTGCTGCGGACTATGACAGCGTTACTCTTTCGTGGGATAAGCTCAAAGATGCTGACAGCTATACAGTCTACCGCAAGGATAAAAACGGCAAGCTCACGCTTGTAAAAACCGTCGCAGCAAACAGCGCGGAGATTACGGGCATCGCATCGCAAACCGAGTATACATACGCCGTCAAGGCGCACTTTGGCAAGCGCGAATCGCTTTTGAGCGATATCATATTTAAAACCCTTACCTTCGAGCAAAGCAAGGTCAAAGGACTGAAAGTAAGCTCAACTGAAAATTCACTTGTTTTAAGCTGGACACTCCACAAGGATGCCGAGGCTTATAACATCTACCTCGTCAGCGGCGGAAAGTACGTCTATCAGACATACTCACGCACCGCAAGCGTAACACTCACAGGGCTTCAGCCTGGTACAGCCTATACATATGTTGTCAGAGCGCAGTGGGGCAGCCGCTATACCGACTACGAAACTATAACCGCATCTACCTTAAGGGGAGATGTCACGATTGAATTTGAAAAGCTCAACCAGCTCGGCGGCACAGGAAACAGCGGAAAAGTAAAAGCTACCTATGGCTGCGGCGGTACAAGCGTAACAATGCTGCTCAACGAGAAGGGCATGAACCTCAATAAAGATGACGTGCTCAAAAAGCAGTATACAAACGGCTGGTGTGCAGCTTTCTGCCCGATACCGTTCCCGTACGGCGCATACAGCTGGGGCTCGGTAATGTCAAACCTTGCCGACCTTGTCCGTTCCTACGGCTTTACACCGCATATCAATACCGCACCCGAGATGATAGACATCAAGCGTCTGCTCAATGACAATAAGCTGCTGCTGGTCGGTCTGCGTACCGCAAGCGGTGCACATCATTTCCAGATAATCTACGGCTACTATCTCAAAAACGGAAAGGTGTATTACAGAGTCCACGACCCGTACGGAAACTACTGCGTCGAGTGGGAGGAAAGCTACCTGCGCAGCCGTATCTATGCGGTAAATTCCGCAGATGCATTGTGTAAACAAGTCCGAGGAATAATGTGGCTGTAGCTATGCTAATACAAAAAACAGAGTCTGTTGCTTTTTGCAGCAGACTCTTATTGTTACTCGTTCAGATATTTTATTATGACCTTCCTGGCATCACTCATTTTCACTGGCAAGCCGTGACCGCACGCAAGCCATTTCGGGTTTATCTCAAGTATCTTTTTCAGCGACTTTTTCATACCATCTATGTCTATCGCGTACGGCGGGATCTCTGGCTCGTAGAAAAGCGCAGTAAAAGAATCGCCGCAGTAGAGCGTGTCACCGCATAAAAGTGCGGTCATGCCATCGGTGTGTCCGGGCAGAAAAACAAACTCGCCCTCAAAGCCCAGCCGTTTAAGCAGTGCGCTTCCCTCGCTTTTGATAGGTATATCCACCTTGTAGCGCGGGCTTGGGAAAAGCTTGCCGTTTATGTTAAGCTGAAAGCACTTGAATCGGTACTTTGGGCGTGTCGCTTTCATCGTCTTAAAATTACTGCGCAGCCCAAAGTCCTTTTTGTTCAGCAGCAGCCTCGCACCGAACGCTTTTTTGAAACGTCCTGCGTTCCAGTCGTGGTCAGCGTGAGCGTGCGTGATAAAAATGTACTTAACATTAAACCTCTTTGCCCATTTGCGCACAGCCCTGCGAACGTGAAACAGTCCCGTGTCAACCATCATATCGCCGTTTTTTCCGTGAATGATATAAATTGTCGTGCCCCTGAACGAATGGTAGGTGATGTCGCCGCATTTGCGGTCTTTGTTTGTCACAGGCGTGTAGCGCTGCTTTCTTTCAAGTTTCATTTTTATCTCCCTCTTGGTCATAGGACTTTTATCTTGCAGCCTTATTGTATCACAGCCCACATTAAGAAATCTTTAAGATTACCGTGCAAAGATGATTTCTTCACAAACAAAAAGTCTCCCGCGGGTTCACAGGAGACTTTTGAATCGGATTATTCTTTCTTGTCCTCAAGTTTTGCAGCAGCTTCCTCTGTCTTGCCGTTAGCAAGCAGGTCTCTGATCTCTGTGAGCAGAACGATCTGCGGATCCGGTGCCTCAGGCTCTTCTTCCTTCTTCTTGCGGAACTTGTTGATAGCCTTTATCATAAGGAATACACAGAAAGCTGTGAGCAGGAATGTAACAACAGCCTCAAGGAACAGACCATAGTAGATTTGCGGCTTGCTGCCCCAAGGAATAGTAATGCTCAGGCTCTTGAAGTTTACACCTGCGAGTATCATTCCCAGAATTGGTGTGAAGATATCCTCAACCAGCGATTTTACAATAGCTGTAAAAGCGCCGCCGATGATGATACCAACAGCCATATCCAGCACGCTGCCGCGGGAAATGAACTCTTTAAATTCCTTTATAAAGCCCTTCTTTTCCTTCTTTTCCTTATTTTCATCTGCCATATTTTCCGACCCCCAAAATAATAAAATTTGTACTTATATTATACATTTTCCGACAGCCGTTGTAAATAGAGTTCACACAAATTTTACATTTTGAAAACCGCGCTGTTGCATAGAAAACTGTCCCCTAACGATCAATTCGGAGACAGTTTATTAAAGGGGTGTTAAAAATTGAAAGCTGATTTTATCCCTTGCACAGCTTAAGTGTTTCCTGCTGTCCGTCAAGCTCGTATGTAACGAACACACTCCCGCCGTCCACATAAGCCTGTACGACCTTTGCACCGCGCAGCGCAAGAGCCTGCTCGAAAACCCGCTTTGCCTCCTCGCTGTAATCCGCGCAGTTGTCAGATGTAAACAAAAGTCCGCCGCAAAGCGCATTTACAAAAGCGAGGTTTTTCTTTTCGTTTGCGGTAAGCTGCGTGTTGCTGTCGCGCAGAAGGAAAACATCCGGGTCGTTAAGGAAAGCCCTGCCCGAAAGCTGCCGCCTGAAAACAGAGTCTGTCATCGTGTTTTTGGTAGAGGGGCGCTCGCTGTGGGTAAGGCGCATATGCGGCTTGTCGTCAAAATCAAGCGTCATATCGCAGCCTATGCGGCAAAAGTCCACCTTGCCGAAAGCCGACGCAAGCGGCACACCGCAGCCAAGTATCATACAGTCGCGCAGCTGCGTACGCAGGAAAGCCATAGCATCATCCATTATCTCGCCGCGTGTCTTGTCACGCCGCGGAAGCATGCACGCCGCGTACAGAAAATCCAGCTTGAACAGCTTAAAGCCGAGCTGCTTGTAATGTGCAAGCACCTGCCTGATGTATTCGCGCACCTGCCCGTTGTATATGTCAAGCGCGTAGCCGCCGCTCCAGTTGCAGCCCGTAAAAACAGGTCTGCCGCGCCTGTCAGTGAGCAGCCAGTCGGGGTGCTGCCTGTACAGCTTTGAATCGCGCTCGCACAAAAACGGCGCAAGCCATATTCCTGCGGTCAAGCCCTTTTGCTCAATGTCCTTAACAATGTGTTCAAGTCCGCTTGGGAACTTTTCCTCGTCAACATCCAGCCAGTCGCCCACAAATGTTTCAAATCCGTCATCTATCTGGAAAACATCAGGCTTTGCGGGCATACTGTCAAGCCCTGCAAGGTCAGATATGATTTTCAGCTCGTCAATATTCTGGTAGTGGTTGTACCAGCTGGTGTAGCCAAGCATTTTCGGCACGCTCGGTGCGGGTATCTTCATATCCTCAAACCAGCGGTCAAAAACCTCGTCCTCACCGCCCGTGTACAGCGCCACGTCAAGCGCATTGTAGCTGCCGCTGACAAGCCTGCCCGAGCAGTCCTTTGCAAATGTCACAGTATTTCTGCGTGTGTTGAACTCTATCACCGTAAAGCCCGTGTTTTCCGCAAGGCTGCCGAAAAGTGTGTAGCCACTGCCGCTTCTGACATACGCGTAGGAGTACCCGTGGTGAACGCTCCTGCTTTGCTTGCCCCGGTAGAAAAATCCGTCGCCGTAGCGGTCAAGACCGTACTTGTCCGTGACCTTTGACGGCAGATATTTAAGCGCCCTGTCTGCCTGCCTTATCGAACGCTCGGGGCTGTAAGTCCAGCTCTGATACCCGTTGAGGAATATCTGCTGCGACGGGTCAAATGCAAAATCCATAGTGTATTCAACGCTTAAAAGCCTGAACTTTTGCTTTGGAATAAGCGTGAGACTTACCCTGCTTTCGCTGTTTTCGACCTGCGCCGTGAAAAGCGCACATTGCGTGTCCGCCGAAAGCTTGTAAGCGTGAACGCCGTCTTTTGCACGAAGTCTTATCTTAAAACTGTTCATTCATCTTCTCCCTTCGCGTGCTTTTCAATAATAGCCATAACGTTCTTTTCTTTGTAAAGGAACAGCAGGACCGCGCCGATAGTGCAGCATACAGCCGCAATAACAGCGGTCAGCCTGTAGGAGCTTTCCGTCGCCGCAGTAGTTACCGATGTGAACACCAGCAGTGAAATAGCCTGACCCATCTTGAAAGCGAACGTTCTCGCCGCAAAGAACATACCCTCGCGCTTTTCGCCCGTCTGAATAGCGTCAGCCTCGGAGATATCCGCAACGATAGCCTGCGGCAGAATACCCAGTATCGCCATCGGTATGCCAGCCAGCGCCGCAATGATGTATCCCCAGATAATGCCCTCGCCGCACATAGCGGTCAGCACAAATACGCCCGTGTAGAAGAAAAATCCGAAGATAACAAGCTTCTTTTTGCCCATTTTCTGCGCCAGTTTGTTTACAGGCAGATACAGTATAAGGCTTGATACCGTCATTATCACCGACAGCATAAACGTGTTTGAATCCGAGACCTTCATCAGCTTTGTAACGTAGAACGCAAGACCCGTCTGGAAAAGCGTTACCGCAAAGAAATAGATAACGTCGGAATATACAAAGCGTCTGAACTGCGCGTTTTTGAACGTCTTGAACAGTGACTGAAGCGAGTCTGTCTCGCTTGGCTTAACGTCGATGTAATCGCTTTCTTTAATGACAAATGCAGGTATCAGCATGCATATTGCCGCCACAAGCGACATCACGCCGATAGCCGCCCTTATCGAGCCTGCCTTGCCCGCGAATGAGAATATCCCCGCAACGTTTGGCACAAGATACGATACCGAAAGACCCACGATATAAGTCAGCGAAATAAACGTAGAAACGTTTACTCTGTTTTTCTGCGTGTTGCCAAGCTCCGGCAGAAGCGCGTTGTACGGCGTGCAGTATGTCGTCATAAACAGATAGAACAGCACCAGCCCCACAAACAGTATCACGTCGTTTATCACTACCGACGAGAACGACGGCAGAATAAAAATCAGCGACGTAACAAGTGCGAACGGTATAGCCGCTATCCGCATAAACGGTATGCGTCTGCCGTTTGGGTTCTTTGAACGGTCTGACATACCTGCGATAAGCGGGTCTGTCACCGCGTCAAATACACGTCCGAAAGCAGTAATAAGACCGATTATCGTCAGCCCGAGAAAGACCGTGCCCTGCGTGATGTGTCCCGCAAGGATACCATCACCCGTGTAGTAAAACACCAGCCAGTTGCTTATAAGACCGGCAAGCAAACTCCAGCCGAACTGACCTACCGCGAATATCCACAGTATCTTGTTTGTGATAGGCTTTTTCATAGTAAAAATACCTCCTTACGCTTTTATGTAGCTTAAAAAGATGTCGGTCATAATGTCGACCTCGCTTGAGTCTGCAAAGTTGTCCTGCGACAGTATCTCTCCCGAAACGAGCTTTTGCACCACCGCCATAAGCGCGTGGTTGCAGGTGAGATAATACTGCTTTTTGTCAATGCCCTGCTTTATGCTCCCGTCATCAACTCCGCAGTCGAACGCGTCGCTGAAAAATCTGTAAAGTGTGGTGATTATCTGCTCGTAGTCAGCAAGCTTGCTCGGCTCTACCTTATTATTAAGACAGTACGAGTCAAACACCGCCACAAACTTTACAAACTCCTTATACTCGTCGCACAGTATCTTGTAAACGCGGAAAATTCGCGATACACGCTCAAAGCCGTTCAGCGAGAGAAACTCCTCGCTCTTGTAATCGGGAAGTATCTTTCCGATGACCTCCTCCCACATCTTCACAGCGCACGCGATAACGAGCTTTTCCTTCGTATCAAAGTACCTGTAAAGTGATGCTATGCCGATCTTCGCCCTGCGCGCTATCTCGGTCATCTTCACGCTGTCAATGCCTCTTTCGCGAAAAAGCTCACAGCCCGCATCAACAGCCGACGAAATGTTGTTTTGTTTAATTTGTGTGAGATATTTTTGATAATCCACTTGACAATCACCTTTTTTCGTGTTATTATATAAGTGGTGATAGTTAAACTATCATATGATACTACAAGTATCATAACACATATACATACATTTGTCAATTGTAAAAATCACACAAAAAACGCCCTTCCTGTTTGACTAAAACAACGTAAGGGAAGCTATGGAAAGGATGGCTGCGGTTATGGACAGAACAAGCGTTATCTTTGGAAACAAAATGCCCGAAAGTGTTATCAGAAAGGCTGAAAAGAGCAAGCGCGACTTTATCAAAAAGTTTGGCGACGACAGCGGTGTGGATTATCATTTCACCGCAAAGGAAAACTCTGTCATCGGTAAAAGCCTTGGCGTGCAGGAGCTTTGTCTCTCGGACAAGGATGAACTGTCCCTGCCCGAAAATGCTGTGATAATCGGCAATATCCGTATGGGCTTCGGTCATTACCGCATCTCTATGGCTATGGCATCTGCGGCGAAAAAGCTGGGCTATGTGCCGTACTGGCTCGACCTTTGCTCGCTCAAAGGCACGACCTGTGCAAAGATTATCGAGCATCAGAACGAGCTTTACTCGCTGGGTTCAAGAATATCGCAGAAAAGCCGCGTGTTCAATAAGGTAGTGTGGGAGCCTGTAAACTACGATATGTTCAAGCAGCTTTCCTATAACGCCGCCGACCAGAAAAATGCCGAGCTTATGGCGAACGCAATAAAGAGCCTTCCCAAAGACGTACCATTTATCGCAACGCACGTGTGGCCCGCACAGGCGGCTGTCCACGCAGGCTTCACCAACGTTGTGAACGCTATCCCTGACAACTGGCCGATGGCACTTCATTACGCCGAGGGCAGCATACATACCGTGCAGACCCCGTCAGCGTATCTTGGCTATAAGGCTCTGCGCGAAATGGCAAAGCGCAGGCTAAAGCCTATGCCCGACGGCACGCTCTTTGACGTGGGACACTATGTCGACGATGAGCTTACCGCAAATATCGAAAGCGACAATGCCGCGCGCATAAAGCGCATAAAAGACGGCAAGCCGAGAAGATACCTGCTCACAGTCGGCGGTGCAGGCGCGCAGGTGGATATCTTTGCACATATCATTTCAAGACTGCTGCCAAAGATAAAGAAGAATAAAGCCGCGCTGTTCATCAATGTCGGCGACCACAAAAACGTCTGGGAGCAGCTGAAGCAAAAGCTGCCAAAGCTCGCTGACAGTACAGAGCATTTCAACGACTTTGACGAAACCGAAAGCTTCTGTGCCGATGCGATCGAGGGAGAGGTAACGGGCGTTCATGCATTCTGTAACGATGATATCTTTGCAGCCGTATACTCCACAAATCTGCTTATGCGCGCCACCGATGTGCTTATCACCAAGCCCAGCGAGCTTTCGTTCTATCCCGTTCCAAAGCTGATGATAAAGCGCGTGGGCGGTCACGAGCGCTGGGGCGCGATACGTGCCGCCGAGGTAGGCGACGGTACCTACGAGTGCGACACCCTGCCGCAGATATATACCATGCTCGATTTACTGCAAAGCTGCGACGAGGCGCTTTTGAATATGATAGAAAACATCTCAAAGAACAACAAGGCAGGTCTGTACAACGGCGCGTATAAGGTCGTTGAGCTTGCCACAGGCAAGTTCACTAAATAAGCAAACACTACATCTCTCCATATATGTAAAAGCAGGGCAGGTCACTGTCCTGTTTTTTTTGTAATTTTCAGCCGCACCCGCGCATATATATTACCAAAACTCTTGAAATGTGGTGATACTGTGCTTTTTCATCTGCTCGATTTTTTGTGTTCAAACTTTCTGTTTTTCGCACTTCACTTTGACAGCACCTCGACCTTCCCTAAGCCGCTTTCGGCAAAGGAAGAACGCCGCTGCTTCGAGGCTATGGCAGCGGGCGACAAAAGCGCGCGCGACAAGCTGATAGAGCATAACCTTCGCCTCGTGGCTCACATAATAAAAAAGTATTACTCCGCCTCAAGCGAGCAGGAGGACCTTATCTCCATAGGTACCATAGGTCTTATAAAAGCAGTGTCTACCTTTGATTACACCAAGGGTACGCGCTTTGCCACTTACGGCAGCAGATGCGTCGAAAACGAGATACTTATGCACTTTCGCTCGCTTAAAAAGACCGCGCTCGACCGCTATTTTGACGACCCCGTGGACTCTGATAAGGACGGCAACAGCCTTTGCCTTATCGACCTTATCGCCAGCGGGGAGGATATCGGCGACAGAATAGAGCTTATCATCCGCTGCGAGCAGCTTTACAAGCACATAGAGAGCGAGCTTGACGAGCGCGAAAAGCAGATAATCCGTATGCGCTACGGACTGAACAGCGGCAGAGCGCTTACACAGCGCGAGGTAGCACAAAAGCTCGGTATATCGCGTTCTTATGTTTCAAGAATAGAAAAGAAAGCGCTTGAGGCTCTGCGAGCAAAGTTTGAGGGAAAATAACCAAAAACAGCCGCAGCGATTTGTACAAACAGTACATTATTTGGCTTTTTGCCTCGATTTGTGCAAATAATACGAAATTTTACTTGAAAATGTTTCGATAATATGTTATAATGACTATGTAATTTTGAACAACAGTCAAAAGGAGGGTAAGCCATGGAAAACGCAAAAACGGTTCTTATCGTTGACGATGCCTTTATCAACCGTGCCTTACTGAAAAAGCTGCTTTCCGACCAGTATAATCTCATCGAGGCGGAAAACGGCAAAATAGCTATGGATATCCTCAATGGCAGCACGACAGTTTCGTGCGTGCTGCTTGACCTTGAAATGCCTGTTATGGACGGATTTGAGGTGCTTGCAAGGATGCGGGTAAACCCCAAGTTCAATAAGATACCTATCGTAGTGACAACAGGCGGAGAGGATGCGGATAACGAGATAAAGGCACTCTCTTACGGCGCGTGGGATTTCATAAAGAAACCGTTTGTGCCGCAGGTGCTGCGTTTCCGCATAAAGAACGCTATCGAAAGAAGCCAGTTCGCCGCTTTCGAGCAGCTCAAATACGTTGCGGAATTCGATACCCTCACCGACATCTTCAACAGGGACAAGTTCTATTCCGAGACCCAAAGGCTTATAAGCGAACACCCTGATAAGCGATTTGCGATAATAAGACTTGATATAAACCATTTCAGCCTTATCAACTCGTTCTTTGGAATGGACGAGGGCAACTCGCTGCTCAAATATATTGCAAAGCATCTGCGCGTTAATACCGCAGACTTCATGGGCAGTGCCTTCGGACGTATGGAGGCTGATATTTTCGGCATCTGCGTGCCTTTTTCGGACAAGCAGACTATAGAGCATTTTGTTATGCGAAGCATGAATGCGCTTCAGAATTTCTCCAGCGCTTACTATATCGTGCCCTGCTTTGGCATCTATATCACGGGCGAGGAGGATATTCCTGTCTCGATTATGTTTGACCGAGCAACGCTTGCGGCAAAGCACTGCAAGGGCAACTATGTCAACTACTTTGAGTATTATAACGACGATATGCGCCTGCGTATCGAAAAAGAGCAGGAGATAGTCAACGATATGAACTATGCCCTGCAGGATAATCAGTTCACTATCTACGTCCAGCCCAAGTACAACGTTATGACCAATACCCCCGCAGGCGGCGAGGTGCTGGTAAGGTGGATACACCCAAAGAAAGGCATGATACCTCCGGGACTGTTCATACCGCTGTTTGAGAAAAACGGCTTCGTTGTTAAGCTCGACGCGTATGTGTGGGAGGAAGCCTGCAAGGTGCTCAAGGGCTGGCTCAACGAGGGCAAAAAGCCAAATCCGCTTTCGGTCAACGTATCGCGCGTTAATATCTATAACCCGCACTTTGTCGATAACATCATAAAGCTTGTCGACAGGTATCAGGTGCCGCATAACCTGTTTAATATCGAGCTTACCGAGAGTGCGTATACCGATAACCCTGATATCCTTGTAAAGACGATATACAGGCTGCAAAAGGAAGGCTTCTCAATAATGATGGACGACTTCGGCAGCGGCTATTCGTCACTTTCCATGCTCAAAAATATCCCCGTAGATATATTGAAAATCGATATGAACTTTTTTGTTGATGCCAACAAAAAGAGCAGGTGCGAAAGCATAGTCGCATCTATCGTGCGTATGAGCAAGTGGCTCAACATACCCGTTATCGCAGAGGGCGTTGAAACCGCCGAACTTGTAGGTTTTCTGCGCGAGATAGGCTGCGACTATATACAGGGCTACTACTATGCTAAACCGATGTGTATAAAGGACTACGAGCGCTATGCCTTCACACCAGACAGCAGCATAAACAGTATGCTCGGCAGCGAGGGCGACGAGGTAATGACCCATATCGACGAGGTGCTCGGCTTTGCGGATAATACCCAGCCCGTTGCAATAATCGAATGTGATGCGCATATGCCCGAGGACGTGGAGATAATCCGCGTGAACGATGCGTTCTTTGAGCTGCTCAATTCACCCACGCGCGTGCTTTATAAGTACAATCCGCTTGATATCGTCTACGAGCGCGACAGGTGGAAGATAGTTGAATCACTGCGTGAAACTATCGAAACAAAAGCATCGGCAGAGTGTGAGTACAGCCGCTATATCGCCTTCAGCAACAGCTATAAGAGTATCCACGCAAAGTTTGAGTATATCGATATGATAGGCAATAAGTGTATCCTGCTCGCACGGCTTGAGGATATAACCGTCGAGCGCGAGTTTGAAAAGAAGCTCAAAAAGCTGCGCCAGTCTATGCACAATCAGGCAGGCGTTACCAGCCGTATGCTGATAATTGACGATCTGGAGATAAACCGCGAAACGCTGTCCTCTTTCTTTGAGAACAGATTTCGTATCTTCACCGCCGAAAACGGCAAGAAGGCGCTTGAACTTTTGCAGGAAAACAGCAATATGGATATCATCCTGCTTGACCTCAATATGCCCGAAATGAACGGCGAGGAGTTCCTTAAAGCGAAAAACGCAGACCCCGTGCTGCGCAATATTCCCGTTGTCATAACCACAGCCGAGGATTCACCGCGGCAGCAGCAGGCAATGATAAACCTCAATGTCAATGACTATATCGTAAGCCCGTTCGTGCGCGAAACTATGGTTCGCAGGGTCGATAACGTGCTTGAATCCGACAGGTATTTCCGCGATGTGATAAATAAGCACGCAGCAAACACGGGCATAATCCACGACTATACCACAGGTATCTATAACAGAGCAACAGGCGAAAAGCTCATCAACAGTATGATGCAGCTCAAAGCGGGCTTGTATGCATTCCTTATTATCGATATCGACCATTTCAGAAAGATAAACAAGGAAAGCGGAACACAAACCGCAGACCGAATGCTCTTTGAGCTTGCGCAGATGCTTACAGCTATGTTCAGAACCAACGACGTCGTTGCAAGAATAGGCGATGACGAGATATGCGTGCTTATGAGCAATATAGCAAACGAAGAGTCTGTTGACGAAAAGTGCCACCAGATAACAGAAAAAGTTTCAGCGCTTGACCTTAAGCTGACCGAAAGCAGCTGCCTGTCGTGTACTATCGGCGCAGTGGTTACAGATAAGAACGAAAGCTTTGACAGTATGCTCACGCAGGCAAATGACGAACTTGAAAAAGCACGCAGCGAGGGAGCAAGCTGGTCTGTAAAAGTTATCGGGGACTGAACCGAAAAGGAGCAGCTATGGATATAGACCAACGACTTGATAAGCTTAAAGCGCTCGGCTGCGACGTCGACGGCGCACTTGAAAGGTTTCTGGGCGACAAGCAGCTGTACCTTACCTGCTTTGACGACCTGCTTGCCGACGAGTGCTTTGATAAGCTCGGCGCAGCACTTGAGCAGCGCGACAGCAAAAGCGCGTTTCAGTGGGCGCATAAGCTCAAAGGCGTGTGTGCAAATATGGGTATGACACCCGTCCTCAATGACTGCGTAAAGCTTGTCGAGCCGCTGCGCACAGGAGAGGTCTCACCCGATATGCCGCCTATTTATAAGAGTATGCAGGGCTTTATGAACCAGATAAAGCAAATCTGAACACGATCCGCAGACCGCCGTTTTGACCACGGCGGTCTTTTTGTGCGTCCAACCTGCTCGGCACATCAAAAATAATTACAAATTGTTTAATTTTTTTGAGGGAAAACTATTGTACTTTAAAAAAATATATGCTATAATATAGTGTGTCTATAAATTTAAGTCGAAAACGCAGAAAAAATTGTGAAAATTTTCGTTACCATTTTGTAACTTTTCACGCCGTAGTTTTCTGGCGCATCAAATGACTGCAAAGTGAGGTGAACAGATAAGATGGAGACCATAAAAAGCGTGCTTTATTCAATATGGGGCGTGTTCAAAACTATCGGTCTTAACGATATAGTCGATATCATGATACTGTCCTATCTGTTCTTCCATATAATGAAGCTTATCCGCGAAACCAGAGCCTTGCAGCTTGCCAAGGGCATATTGCTGCTCGTCGGCAGCTATCTCTTTGCAGTCGTGTTCAATCTGCAAACACTCAAATTCCTGCTGAAGATATGCTTCCAATGGGGATTTGTCGCACTGATAATCCTGTTCCAGCCTGAACTTCGGCGAATGCTCGAACGAGTCGGACGCTCCAAGATAGCCGATATCGCGCTGTTCAAGCCAAGTGATGACGAGCAGGACGCAGAGCATATCAGAAGCGCAATACGCGCCGTGTGTGATGCCTCAATGAAGCTTTCAAGCACCAGAACAGGCGCACTTATCATCTTTGAAAGAAAGACCAAGCTCGGCGAGCAGATAGCAACGGGTACGCTGCTTGACTGCGTTCCGTCAGCCGCAATGCTTGGCAACATCTTTGTTCCCAATACCCCTTTGCACGACGGCGCAGTAATAATCCGTGACGGCAAAATACTTGCAGCAGGGTGCTTCCTGCCAAAGCCTGCAAAGGAGGAGCTTATAAACAAACAGCTTGGTTCGCGCCACCGCGCAGCTATCGGTATGAGTGAGAACTCCGATGCCATAGTTATCGTAGTGTCGGAGGAAACAGGTACCATTTCCGTAGCGGAAAACGGCGAGCTTACAAGAGGCTATGTCGAGGATACCCTCAAAAAGCTCTTGTATAACCGCCTGCTTCCCGACAGGACCGCTGATTCCACAAAGGAAAATTCTCTTGCGGGGAGGGTGATGTCAAAATGGAAGAAATAAACAATGATTATACCCCCAAGCCAAGACAGCCCCGTAAAAAGCCTGTGAAGAAACAGCACGGCGCTGACTTTGCGCTGCGCATAATCGCAGTGATAGCCGCAATAATCGTGTGGTTTATACTTTCCATAACGCAGTACCCGACCATAAACAGAACCATAAACAAAGTGCCCGTCAACCTCTCGCTTGAAAATACGATAGCAAAGGAAAAAGGTCTTTCCGCACTCAATTTCAAGAACCCCACCGTAGATGTCGAGATAAAGGGCATGAACTACGAAATAGGCAACTATAAGGCGAGCGACCTCACCGCAACGATAGATGTCAGCAAGGTCACAAAAGAAGGACAGTATGTGCTTGATATAGATGTCAAGTCCAACCACCCGTCCGATAGCTGTACTATCGTCTCGGTAAGCCCAAGCACAATAGCTGTCGAGTTTGACAGAATAACCCAGAAGAGCTTTCCGCTTGAGGTGGAATCGCCTTCGATAAGCGCTGCAGACGGCTTTTCATTGAGCGATGCCACGGTAAATCCCGATAAGATAACGCTCAACGGACCCGTAAACAGCCTTGCGAAAATAAACAGAGCCGTTGCAAAGGTGAACTCTACCGCAAAGCTGTCGGAGGACAAAAGCATCAAGGCTGACGAAATAATCCTGTATGACTCGGATAATAACGTCATCACCGATTCATCTATAACTTGGGACGAAAACCAGACGTTTACCGCCAGCTTTATAGTCTATAAGAAAAAGACACTCAAACTCAAGCTCGACGTTACCGGCGCACCCGAAAACTTTGACGTATCGAGTCTGCCGATAACATATTCCCAGCAGGAGATAACCATAAACACTCCGAATTTGAGCGATAAGGATTCCGAGACAATAATCATCGGCACAGTACCGCTTTCGCAGCTGCGTCTTGGCTGGGAGCAGACGTTTGATATACCGCTCTCCGCAGGCGAGGTAAACCTCAGCGGCGAGAGCAAGGTAACGGTGGCTATCGATTCGCAGAACTATGTGACCAATATCTATAGGGTAAGCCAGATAATCACCAAGAATAAGCCCGAGGGCAAGCAGGTGGAGATAGAGACCAAATCGCTGCCCGCCGTGACCATAATCGGTCCTGAATCGGATATGGACAGTCTCAAGGAAAACGACCTCGTCGCATCGGTAGACCTTTCCGATATCTCCAAGGACGGCACATATTCAAAGACCGCGACCATAAGTATTTCTGGTCACAGCAAAATATGGTGCTTCGGTACAAACGAGGTGCAGGTAGCCGTTTCGGAAAAAACCGCCGTGACAACGACCTCAAGGTCAGATTAAATCAACCCGATAAAATGCAAAACAGCCATACAGAGAGCAGCTTTCTGTATGGCTGTTGCTTAAATCACCCTTTTTGGAGGTAACAATGCCTTTAATAGTAAACCGGATAAATGCCGCACTTTTGCAGTCCCACGAAAGCATAGTGCAAAAGGCAGTAAAATCACTGCGCATAAGCCCAAGCCTCGTGCAGACCGCGCAGATACACAAAATATCTCTCGATGCACGCAAGCAGGATAATATCCACTACGTCTGCTCGGTGTTCGTCAGACTTACCGATGCAGCGCTTGAAAAAAAGCTGTGCGAGAAAAACAAAAGCCTCACTTATGCCGCACCTGCGCACTTTGCACCAGTCATCTCGGGCGAAAAAGCAGACGGCAGAGTTATCGTCACGGGCTTTGGACCTGCGGGAATGTTCTGCGCACTCGCACTCGCAGAGCAGGGCTATAAGCCGATAGTTCTTGAACGCGGCGAGGACGTGGAAAAGCGCACGCAGACCGTCCAAAGCTTCTGGAAAGGCGGCAGCCTCAACGAAAACTCCAACGTCCAGTTCGGAGAGGGCGGCGCAGGTACGTTCTCCGACGGCAAGCTCACTACGCGCATCAACGACCCGCTTTGCAGCTATGTCCTTGAAAGATTCGTTGAATTCGGCGCACCGCAGGAGATATGCACAAAAGCAAAGCCGCACATAGGCACCGATAATCTGCGCCGAATCGTTAAAGCGATAAGGCAGCGTATTATCAGCCTCGGCGGCGAGGTCAGATTTGAAACACAGCTTGACGGACTTGAAATATCGGGCGGCAGCGTGAAAAGTGTGCATACCACCCGCGGAGAAGAAAAAGCCGCAGCGCTCGTCCTTGCGCTCGGTCACTCCGCAAGGGATACCTTTGAAATGCTCGCGCGTGGCGGCGTTTTTATGCAGCCCAAAGCGTTCTCTGTCGGCGCGCGTATCGAGCATCTCCAGTCAGATGTTGAAAAAAGCCTTTACGGCAGCCACGCAGGCGACCCTGCTTTGCCAAAAGGCGAGTATAATTTAAGCTATCGCGAAAACGGACGCGGAGTGTATACCTTCTGTATGTGTCCCGGCGGAACTGTCGTGCCAGCGGCTTCCGAGCAGGGCGGCACAGTCACCAACGGCATGAGCGAGTTCGCAAGAGACGGCAAAAACGCCAACGCAGCGCTTGTCGTCGGCGTTACCCCCGAGGATTTCGGCTCGGGCGTGCTTGCAGGTGTGGACTTTGCACGCACTATAGAGCGCAATGCATACGCCCTCACAGGCTCGTTTAAAGCACCGGGTACTACCGTGCGCGGCTTTTTGAACGGCAAGCCAGACCTTGATACAAAGCTTGTACCCACATACAGCCTCGGTCTTATGCCGTGCGATTTTACAAAGATTTTCCCCCGCAAAGTCACCGATATGATGACCGCAGGGCTTGCGGATTTCACGCGTAAAATGGCTTGCTTCGGCAGCGAGGACGCGCTCCTTACCGCCCCCGAAACGCGTACAAGCTCACCCGTGCGTATCACCCGCAGCGAAAACCTTACCGCACTTGGCATATCAAATCTCTATCCCTGCGGCGAGGGCGCAGGCTATGCAGGCGGCATAATGTCAGCCGCCGTAGACGGACTCAAAACCGCCCTGCAAATAATGTCAGTCATCGCCCCGTAGAGCGTCATCCGTTTGGGAACAAATACCCCGCAATAAACCGCCTGTCATCAATAAGCTCGCGCATATCGCGGTAAACGCGCGCCCTTGTGTCACCGTTGTATCGGTTGTAAACACTCACCTCGCCGCTTTGCCTGTCAAGTGTGTATGCCACCGTGTGCAGTCCCGATGAAAACTTGTTGAACGGATGCTTTGAGTAGGTGTTTATCCAAAAGCCCACAATACCGAAAGCCGAGCGCGACGCGTTATCGTAAAAGTGCTGCCTGTCGGTGTAGTATTCGTACCCCACACCGTGCGCATCAAAGTATCTGCGCAGCTTTTTCGGGTCAGAGCCGAACAGCGCAGAGTCCAGCAGAAATGCCAGCTTGTTCACCTCAAATTCGCAAATCAGCTGCGCAAGGTCCTGCGGCATATGCAAAAGCTGCATAACGTTGTACACCGCGATTATCTCGCAACCGCAGTGGTGCATATCGTATTTGCCGTAGCGCATCGAGCATACAGGCTCGTGCTCCTGCCCCTGCAAAAGTCCGCCGCCCAGCTTTGTACATAGCGTTTTGTTGTGTTCAAAGTTCTGCGCCGCGCGTGATGAAGCGCCCTGCGAGAAAACCTTCCACCTGCAAAGCATAAGCTGTCACCTCCCGTTTTTTGTCAAAAAGAGTATACCACAAACAAGACAGATTGTAAAGTAGCCGCCTTGTGAAAAAAGATGAATAAAAACTATTGCATTGTTACAAAAAATATGATACAATGTGTACAAGGTTTTATTATCACAAAAAATAAAAAAGGAGTGGAAAACCAAATGAGTATTTTTGACAACCTTAAAAACGCAGCAGGCGGTATTGCAGGCGCAGTATCCAATATCGGAAAGGAAACAGGTCCGAAGACTATCACCTTTGAAAGACTTCCCGAGAGCGTTGAGGAAATGAAGGCTCTGCCGCAGGGACAGCTCAAGTCTGTTTACGACACCGCAGCTCTTGTAGTGTGCGCACTTTGTGCATACGCAGCAGCACCGCAGATAGGCATTGATATGCTCAACTTCCTCAAAGGGCCGCAGCCGCTTTCACCTCACGAGATCCAGTTCCTGCGCGACCGTATGGAAGGCAAGCCATATAAGCCATTCTCGTTCTTCCACGGCGCAACCCCCGATAACGACTACACACCGACTCAGCCGTATACCATTACTATCGAGACCAACCCTTACACCTATCAGAACGAGGGCTATGCAACAATGCATATCCGTTCGGGCGGAGCAGACAGCCTCCGTCAGGTACAGCTCAGGCAGCAGGGTTCGACAGGTCAGTGGTTCCTCTGGGAGAATTTCCTGCTTTCAGATATCCGTGAGCCGAAATCCCAGAACCCCTGGGCATAATTTCACAAATGACAAAGCTCGCAGGCATTTTGGCTTGCGAGCTTTTTTACACTTTATTTTAAATATAAATCAGAATTTACAGGTCTGCTCAATCTTTTTAAACCTGCCAAGGACAAAACAGGTTTTTTCGCCCAGCCTTTTTCTCGTAAAAAAAGGCTGGCGGGTCGAGGGCAGAGCCCTCGCCGCCGTCCGCAGACGGTGGAACGCCCCTGACGCTTCGCGCGCTCCGCAAGGGGTGAATTTCAAAGCAGTCCAGCGGACTGTTTTGAAAGAGGGGACGCCCTGCAAGAGAGGGCGTGCCCCTACGGAGAATACACTCACCATTTTTCCTCAATCCGCCTGCAAAAAGGCGGATTGAATAGCAAAGTCGTTTCTTTGTTTTGGGGGCTTTCCGCTCGCCCCCAGAGCGTTCGCTTGCGAACGGTTTGCCACATTCGGGTGCATATCTTATAATGTGGAATAATCTAAATTCTGATTTATTCTACAACAAGTTCTCTTGTTTCTACTTTCTTTATCTTGCGTGAAGCGATAAGTGCAAACACGAAGAATCCTACTATCAATACTGCCATTGGAATTATGATGTCAAGCGGCTTTGTTTCGAGGTCAAGGTAGCAAATACCTATCGCACGCAACAAAAGCGACATCATCTTCTGCGTAAACAGCGCCGAAAGAGCAAATCCAATCAGCGAGCCAAGCAGTGCCACAAACGAGAACCGAAGTGCGAACGACAGCCGCAGCCGCGCCGATGTAAAGCCTATCGCCTTGTATATGCCAATGTCACGCCTTTCAAGCACGAACGCCTTTGTGCAAAGCAGTACCACCGCAATCAGCATAAACACGCCCGAAAAGCTGTAAATTATCCCTTTGAGCAGATTTATCTCGCTCTCGTACATCTCGTCGCCCTCGCTGTCGATGTCCCAATATGTGCACGAGCCTTTCTGTTCGCCTTTGCCGTTAACCAGCGCCTTGTCTATCTCGTCTGCTATCTGCTGCGCCTTGGACTCGTCCTTGATAACGAAGCCTTCATAGCGTATCTTGAAATCAGGGCTGAGAGTTTCAAATGCATCAAACGGGATAGCAAATACCATTCCTGCGTCGTTCATCGACTGATAGATGCCCGATACGATACATTCAAGCTCGCCCTTTCTGCCAGCAACTGTGACCTTGTCGCCTATCTTCCAGCCGAACTCGTCACTGACAAGCTGGGTAATAAGTATCTCGTTTTTCTGCCTTGGTTTTCTGCCCTTGATAACACCACCGATGTATTCGGGGTACTTGTATGCACGGCAGAATATCTTGTAGCCGTTGATAGAGCAGTAGCTGCCTCTGACTGCATATCTCTTTTCTATCGTGGTGTATTTGTTGATTATATCTTCTGCAATCTTTTCAGCCTCGTCTAAGCTTAAAAGGTCTTCGCCTGCATTGTTGAGGCTCATATCAAGCTGCGTAACCTCCATGCCCATCATTTCAAGCGCGTTGCGCGAGGTCACAAGGCTTGCGATAAGGTTTATCGAAACCATAAAGAACATAAGCAGCGAGGAGATTATCAGCATACTGATGTAGCGGCGCTTTGCCGAGGTGAACTGCCTTACTGCGAGCGTGAGCGAAAGCGCTCTCTTGCTCAAGCCCACTTTCAGCCTGCTGTCAAAGTATACCTCGTCCTTTTGCCCCGTGATAGCCTTTACAGGCGATATCTTTGTGACCTTGTGAGTCTTGACCGTCATTACCAGCAGCGAAACGCCGATAAGTGCGATTATCACAAGCACAGCCTTTAAAATGCTGACCTTGATCTCAACGGGTGTTCCCACGCTCTCAACGAACACATCTGCGATAACTCCCGAAAGGAAGAACGCACCCACAAGACCGAGGATAACGCCAATTATCATAGCGATTATATACTGTATCTCCATTACGAGCTTTATCTTGCGCGTGGTAAAGCCCTGCGATTTGAGTATGCCGAGTTTTTTGCGGTCTATCTCAATCTCGCTTGAAATGCTGTGTCCCATAATGACCAGCGCCACCACGAACAGCACCACGATAAACGCCAGCACTATCTTTAAAAGCACATCAGGCAGCAGGGCAGAGTAGTTGACCGACTGCGCCTTTGTAAGAGTGCCGCCCGACAGGTCACCCAGCTTTGTTGCAAGGTTCACATCTCTCTGAAACTGCGCATCGCTGCCCTTGTAGCTGTCTGCCTTGAATACGTGGAAGATCTTGTACTCGCAGCCATTGTGCACAGCCTCGTCATTTTTGTATTTCGGATCGGTTTTCGTTTCGGCGGAGAACCTTGCCAGCTCGTCAAAATCCTCGTCAGAAATGAATGCCTGCTTCCAGCCCATCTGCGAAGAGCCGTTCTGCGGCTCCTGGACAAAGCCTTTTATCTTGAACTCGTACTTTGTGTAGTAAAAGCAGGTCTCAAGCGTGTCGCCGATTTTGCAGTGCAGCTTTTCCCTGCACCCCAGCGGCAGATATACCTCGCCCTTTTCAAGCGCAGGTATTTCATCCTCCAAGCCCGAAATATCGGAGTTTATCAGCCTGATGCCGTCGTGCAGCTTCATATAAAAATAGCTGTTGCCGTCGTTTGAATTTCCGACTCTGTTTGATATGTCATTGTTGTACCAGTTGTCAAATGCGTCGTACACATCGAGCTTTTTGACTATGTCAAGGCTGCGCACCTTTTCTTCAAGCTCGGGCGTGTAGTAGTTGTTGAAAACAAAGCACATCTCGGTCGGATCGCCTATGTTCTTGAAAGAGTTCTCAAGCGCCTTATCCTTGCTGTCAAGAAAGTTGAAGATAGACAGCGACGATGAAACGATTATCGCCGTAAGCAGTATAACTGCGATGAATGCGCCCTTGCGCCTTTTGATGTTCGCCTTTACAAGTGTGAATATCTCCATACTCTCACCTCACCATTCAAGTGATGTGAGCCAAGCATTTATCTGTGCCTCGCGGCTCTTGATGTCCTGCTCCTTGTACGGCGCAAGCGTTATATCGCCAAGTATCTTGCCGTCTGAAAGGTACAGTATCCTGTTTGCCCTTGCAGCCGCACGCACGTCGTGCGTTACCATAAGAATACTCTGACCGTCACGGTTCAGCTCTGTCAGCAGGTCAAGCACATCTGCCGTGTTCTTTCTGTTCAGCGCACCTGTCGGCTCGTCTGCGAATATCAGCTTTGGCTTGTTGACCACAGCCCTTGCGATAGCGCAGCGCTGCTGTTCACCGCCCGATACCTGTGAGGGCAGGTGAGTCTTGATGTGCGAAATGCTCATCTTTTCAAGCAGTTCATCTACGCGCTTGTCGGTTTCCTTTGCAGATACCGACTTGTTCAGATACCCCGTAACAGCAACGTTTTCAAATATAGTCAGATTGCTCACAAGGTGCATCTGCTGAAACACAAAGCCAAAATCCGTGTGGCGCAGCTGCGCAAGCTTTTTCTCTTTGAGTGCGGCAATGTCCATACCCTCGTACATAACGCTGCCGCTTGTCGCCCTGTCCATTCCGCTGAGTGCGTACAGCAGCGTTGATTTGCCGCTGCCCGATGCACCCATGATAACCGTGAAATCGCCCTCAAAAAGCTCCATATCCACGTTTGAGATTATGTGCAGCTGTCCGCCGTTGTGTGCAAAGCTCTTGCACAAGCCCTTTGCAGTAAGTATCGCCTTGTTCATAATGTATCCTCCCCGAATCCCTTTCGTTTGTTCTTTACTGTATCATCATCATACAGTAAAAGTTATTAAGAAATCCTTAAGATACATCTGTCGGTGAAATCTCTTTCAAAGTCACCGTTACCTCAAGCCCGTGTCCCGTGTTGCGCAGCAAAAGCTGTGCGTCCATTTTGCCGCAAAGGTAGTTGACAATATACAGCCCCAGACCGCTGCCCTGTGCTCCCTCGCAGTTGTGTCCGCGGTAGAATTTTTCCGTTACAAAAGCCATATCCTCGTTGGGAATGCCTTTTCCGTGGTCGGTGAACTTAACAGCAAGCGTGCTGCCCTGTCTTTCCAGCGCAACATCAATGTCCGTTTTGGCATACTTGCGCGCGTTGGTGACGATGTTTTCAACTATCTGTTTGAGCCTGTCAGGGTCAGCGCTCGTCACAAATTCATAGCTTGGCTTTTCAAAATGTATCTCGCTGCCCTGCGGGTCAAGCTCGTCAATAGCCTGTTCAAGCAGACCGCATACCTCCGTGCGTGTTTGCTTTATATCCAGCTTGTCAAGGTCAGACAGCGAGTGTATGAACAAATCGTTTGTCAGCTTTGATACCTCGTCACACTTGCGCATGATAACGTCAAGGTAGCGCTGCCTCTTTTCAGGCGAGCCCAGATACGCCTCCAGCCCCTCGGCATAGGCGCGTATCGACGCAACAGGTGTCTTTATGTCGTGCGAAAGGGTAGCGATGACCGTCTTGTTGTTCTCCACAGCCTGCTTTTCGCCCGCACGCGCAGCAATTATCTCCCGCCTCATGCTGTCAAATGCCCAGGTGAACTTTCCGAAGTAGTTCTTGCGCTCGTAGTCAAGCGGTATGTCAAAGTTTCCTGCCGCAAGCTGCCCCGCGTACTTTTCCAGCTTTGCAAACGGGCGCAGCACCGCAAAATAAGTGTAAGCCGCATTTGCAAAAATAAAGATCGCAGCAATAAGGCATATCCACGCCACGCTGTAATTAGTGCTTTTCTTTACGTCAAGCTTTCGCAGCTGCCCGTCAAGCTCGTCAAGCCGCTGCAGCGCCTGCTGCGTGTCACCGCCGTTTAAAAGCGTCTTTACCTCGTTGACCGAAACCAGCTGCTCACTGCGAATATCGTCGAGATTATCGCTTGAATTTGCAGTATAAAACAGCACGCCCGCTATCGCAATCAGTATCGAAAACACAAGCGCCTGCGTAAACAGTTTACTTTTCATCACTTATCCTCCAGAATGTAGCCTACGCCCCAGACGGTCTTTATGTAGGCGGGCTTTGCAGGGTCGCTTTCAAGCTTTTCGCGCAGCCAGCGTATATGCACCGTCAGTGTCGACGGCTCGACCATCGAAAACGCGCCCCAGACCTCGCTAATCAGCTTGTCCTTTGCCACAGCCTCGTTCTTGTGCTCGCACAGGTACGCCAGCAGGTCAAATTCGCGCAATGACAGATTGACCGTCTTGCCGCCGCGCGTCACCGTCCTCGCCGTGATGTTCACGCAAATGTCGCCGAAGCTCACGCTCTTTTCCTTTTCGCTGCTTCCGTATGTTCGCCGCAAAAGCGCGTTTATGCGCGAAAGCAGCTCCTTCATCGAGTACGGCTTTGGCAGATAGTCGTCACCGCCTATGTCAAAGCCCGTAATCCTGTCTGTCTCGCTTGTGCGTGCGCTTGCAAATATCACAGGCACGTTTGATACCTCGCGCAGCTGCCTGCAAACGTCAAATCCGTCGCTGTCGGGCAGATTGATGTCAAGCAGTATAAGGTCAAAGCTGCCCTGCGACAGCACGTCAAAGCCTTCCGAACTACTCTGCGCGCTTTTCACCTCAAAGCCCTTGCTTTCGAGCATATCGGTTATTATCATCGAAAGGTCAGCGTCATCATCTATAATAAGTATACGTCTTGCCTGCATAGCCTTCACCCCGTAATAAAATCTGACTTTATTTTAGCACATATCCCGCCCAAAATCAACCGCGAAACAGCAAAAGACCCGCACCTCTTTCGGTACAGGTCTTTCACAAATGGAAGGTATATTATCTTGCGTTCGCTGTTTTTTCTTGCGCCTTAATTTCTTCAAGCGCCTTTTCAAAGCACGATATAGACTTCAGCGCGTTGGAATCATCGGTCACCTCGTCATTGTCGCCCTTTGAGTACAGCTTTACAGGCTTTGAGTCAACGAGCGCATAAAGCGTGTCCTGACCGTAGTCACACATCTTGTGTTCGCAGGTGAACTTTGCCTCGGGGTTCATTTTTGACGCAAATTCTACGCCCTGCTGCAAAAGCGCCGTGTCGCATTTAACGCCCGATGCTTCGATTTCAGCGATCCCGTTTTTAAGGTTGTCTATAACATTCTCGATAGTATTGCCGCTGCCTGCTATTGATTTTGAAAAATCAAAGCTGTACACCTGCCCCTGCGCATCTATGCACATACCGCTTATATGCTGTCCCCACGCCCAGTTTGTACGCAGCTCTATGTACGAAAGCGGGAACTGCGGCTTTACATTGCTCTTCTTTATTTCAGGTCTTGGCAGCTCTATCGTCTTTACAAGGTTTTTCTCTGACTGTGTAACACCGCATCGCACGAACTCATCAAACCGTTCGCTGCTTGCACCGTAATACAGCGTGCCGTTTTTCAGCTTCAACACATAAACCTTTGCGCCGCCGTCTAACTGCGGGTGCTCAACGAGTATGCCCTCGCCGATGCCGATTTCCTCGCCGTCCTTGGTCTTGAGAGTAAGAATGTTCCTTGCGCCGCCCTGAACGTGCTGTTCGCCTTTAAGCTCGGTGTTTCCATTTTTCAGTATATCGCAAAGCTCCGTAAATATCTTCTGCTTCCATACATTATCGACTATCTCGCCCTCGTAAACCTTTTGGACGTAGTTTTCCTTGTCGGTGACCGTCTGCTGTCCGCCAATGTATGTAAAGTCGGAGTACTTGCCGTCTGTGATATTCTTGACCTTGTCCTTTAAAATGCTGCGGTTGTCGTCCGTCTTTACAAGGTTTTCATCGCTTATAACACCCTCGCGTATATCTGTATCGAAAATGCGCTGATCTTCGCTGTCGGCTGTAAAATACATTGTTCCGTACTGCGAGATGAAAGCATAAGCGCTCGGTCCGCCTGCCTCCTCGTCATTGTTGGTGATAATACACTTGTAAACAACGTAATGCTCGCCGCCGCTGCCCTCGATAGTAAGCTCGGGTTCGCTCTGTCCCGCCTTCTGTCCGTATTTGAGCGTCATCTCGCCGCTGCTGATTATCCTGCAAAGCGTGTCAAATATCTCCTGCCTGAACTCCTCGGCAACTATCTCACCTTTATAGTAGTATTGCGTGCGCATATCCTTGTCGTAATCACTCGCGCTCGAATAGTATCTGTAATAGTCAAAGCTTTGTTTTGCAAAGTCCTGCGCAATTGTCGTCGGGGGAGTGAGTTTATCCATTCTGCTGCTGTCGGGGTCGGGTACCTTCTGCGATACCGTGGAAATGTCCGTTCCCGCCGTACCCTCTGCGGAGTCCGTGCAAGCCGCCATAGAAAGTACCATAGCCGCTGCAACTATCATAGCTGCTAATTTTTTCATAGTAATGATCTCCTTTCGTGTCGGTGTTGATATATATACGAATGGAAAGGGAATAATTTATGGCAGCAAAACTCACAAATCGCTGCGCCTGTATTTGTTTATATTGACATATCTCAGTCAGCGAGGTTAGTTACTTGTGCAGTGCAAAAGCAGTCAAGTAATTAACCTGACAAACCGTAATCAACCGTTTTTTTATGTCAAACTGAATACTTGACAATATTTTTAGTGCCCGCAACCCAGCGCAAATACGCGCTTTTTGTAAATGCCTGAAATTTTTTTTGAAAAAATATCAAAAAAGGGCTTGACAAAAAGGGTAGTTAGTGATATAGTTAGTTACAGAGGTAATTAACCCACAAACAAACTAACCTACAAAAGCACAAAGGAGATGAGTATATGTGGATAGGTGCAGCACCGCTCATTGCAATGTTATTAAAAAGGATATATGATGACAGGCGCGCAAAGAAAAACAGCTGAACAAAACATAAAACAAATAAAGAACAAAAGAACGAAGACAACGCAAAGGAGGACAGATAATGCAGATAAACTTTGAAAGCGAAAAGCCGATCTTCGTACAGCTGGCGGATTGGCTGAGCGACAGTATCATTTCGGGAGCCATAAAAGAAGGGGAGCAGATACCGTCAACCACAGAAATGTCGGTGAACCTGAAGATCAATCCCGCGACCGCGCTGAAGGGCGTGAATATGCTGGTAGACAAGGGCATCATCTATAAGAAAAGGGGACTGGGAATGTTTGTATCACAAGGAGCAGTTGAAACACTGAAAAAGGAAAGGCAGTCAGAGTTCTTCGGCGAGTATATCAGAAAAATGCTTGATGAAGCAGCCAAGCTCGGACTTACCAAAAACGACATAATCGAACTTATCGAAAGGGGATAATAAAAATGAGAGGGATAGAACTTAAAAATCTTACAAAACACTATAAGGACACCAAAGCACTTGAGGATATCTCGCTGACCATAGAGTACGGCAAGATCTACGGACTGCTCGGCAGGAACGGTGCAGGCAAATCCACAATGGTAAACCTCATCTCAAACCGCATCTTCCCGACCTCGGGCGAGATCTTCGTAGACGGCGAGATGTCCATCGAGAACGACGAGGCGCTGCGCAAGATCTTCACCATGAGCGAGCATAACCTGCTCCCCGTTGACAGAAAGTTCAAGGACGCAGTCAAGCTGGTAAAGGAGTTTTACCCCGCACTTGACGAGGATTACGCCTTCGCCCTTGCAGAAAAATTCGAGCTTGACGTCAAGAAAAAGCTGATGTCGCTCTCAACAGGCTATTCAAGCATCTCAAAGCTCATAATCGCGCTTGCATCGGGTGCTGACTACATATTCTTTGACGAGCCTGTTTTGGGTCTTGACCCTAATCACAGAGAGCTTTTCTATAAGGAGCTCATCGACCGCTACGCCAATACCGGCAGTACCTTCGTGATCTCCACCCACCTCATCGACGAGTGTGCAAGCCTTATCGAAAAAGCAATAATCATCGACAAGGGCAGACTTGCCACCGCAGAGGACACCGAAAAGATAATGCAGGATTCCTACACCGTCACAGGACCTGCCGAGCTGGTCGATAAGTACACCGCAGGCAAGACCGTGATCGGCAGCGATAACGTCGGCGGCATCAAGTCCGCATACGTCAAGGGCAAGGCTGAAAATGTTCCGCAGGGACTTGAGATCTCAAAGGCAAGCCTGCAAAGCCTGTTTATCAGAATGACAAACGATTGAGAACAAATGGGGGATAGATAAAATGTATACAAAGAAATTACTTCGCACTACCTGGAATATAAAAGAAGTATTATCGCTGGTAGCGGTTTTCGCGGTGATAGTTGCAATATTCTCGTTCATCGAGTTCCAGGACGCAAGAGGAGATCTTGATGACCTGTATAAAAAGAGCAGCACAGTAACTCAGGAGCAGATAGATAAAATAAGTGTCGTTTCGCCCGTCGGTATCATGGCAATGGTAGCCGCACTCGGCTTCGGACTTGCGTTCACCGCGCAGATGTTCAGCCTCTCGCTTCAGGTAAACGTCACCAGAAAGCACCTGCACCGCGCAACGCTCTTGTCCGAGCTGATATGCGCAGGTCTTATAACCGCAACAGTATTTCCCGCAAGAATGGGTGTAAATCTTATCTTCTCAAAGCTTTGCACAGGCAGGTATTCCGTGCTTTCTGATAAGTTCAGAGATGTCGCCTTCAATACAGCACCATTTTCAAAGAATATGGTCGCATCACAGGGCATTATCAGCGGCATACTTCTTATGCTCTTCGGCTCGCTGCTGTTCGCACTTATCGGCTCGCTGCTGCTGAATTTCCTGTCAAGGTTCAAAGGCGCAGGTGTGGTAGCGGCAAGCATACTTTGCTTCTTCGCAGCAGCAGGTATAGTCATCACACTTATCGTGCTTTCATCAAAGTGGATCTCTATCGCAGTTCTCGGCTCGCTTCTCGTGATAATGCTCGTGGCACAGTGGAAGCTGATAAAAACACAGACGCTTGACAGCAAAAGCGCTGTAAAAGCAGCATAAGGGGGAAAAGAAAATGAAAAATGATCTGATGCGCTATGTACTCAAAAAATCGACCATTGTACAGAGTTTTATCGCCGTTTGTATCGCCGCAGTAATAAGCCTTGGCGTTATCATATTCTCGGCAGTATTCCTCGATCCGCCCGCTAAAGAAAAGGCTTTGAACAACATAACTACCGTGGTCCTCGCATTCTGGATGTTCATAAGCGCGGTAACTGTTTCGAGTGAATGCGCAAATATGAGCATCTGCCTCAACCGTTCAAGAAGATCGGCGCTCAAAACCGTGTTTGCATCACTGCTGATAAGCACAGTCGTGTTCGCCGCTGTAAACTTCGCAGCAGAGGCACTGCTTTCGGGCGTTTGCCCCGGCCTGGGACTTAATTATTCTTTCAGCCCGCTTATCAAAATCTTTGGCATAGTAAAGACAGGCACCGATATCGCAGGTCTGGCACTCGCATTCGCATTCCAGCTTCTCGTCTACTACTGCATCGGCATCGCAGGCGCACTCTTTATGACCGTGTGCTTAAAGTGCGGCAAATGGGCTTGGGTAATATTCTGGTTAGCGTATATGTCGCTGTTCATGTTCGGAAGGACCATCGTAAGCGGCTTGAAAAGCGCAGCAAGCAGTATGTTCTCAAGCACGGGCGCATTCGTACTGTGCCTGCTGGCAGTAACATCAGTCGTTTGTACGATCGTCCAGATCATCCTCGCAAGGAAGCTGGAGCTGAACAAAAACGCTTTGATGTTCGGCTATAAAAGAACTACCCAGCAATAAAGAGCGTTATACTATCCCGCGCTCTTTAAATAATGATCGGCATCTGCCCTTTGGCGGATGTCGATTTTTTTATCGCTGCGCAGCATTTTCAGCAGGTTATCATCAGCTTGTCATACTAATATAGTATAATATAAATCAACAATCAGACACAGCAGCTTCAAATCTGTTAAAAGTGTGAAAGAAATTCATAAATCGCACAATCATCTTTGTGCATTTTTGTCAAATATGCTTATTGCCAAATAAGGACTTTTATTGTATAATATAAGAGAGTAAATATGCCTACAAGGGGCAAGTGTACCCTCTTGACGAAAATGTCTAAATTATTAACATAAAAATGAAAGCGAGGTGAGAGTAATGAGTGAAAGGTCTGTAAATGAAAACAATAAGCTGTGGGAAGCAGCCGAAAGAGTAGCCGAAAAGGTGGTGGCTGCAAAAAAGGCAGAAAGCGAAGAAGAACGCCGCAAGCAGAAAAAGCGTATCGTCAAGCTGGTACTTCTGATGACGCTCATTGCCCTCATTATAGTTTTCGCATCTATTGCTTGGTTTGCCCAAAACAAAGCAGTGTCGGCTAACACAATGGCTGTATCAGCTGCACCATCACCATTTGAACTTGAGACAGTCGGTTATGCAAATAATGACTATATTGATTTATTCAATATGGCTGATCCGGAGTATGAAGAAGGCGAACAGCAGGGTTCTACAAGTGCTTATCGTACAGGAACTGCCCAGCAAATAAGATGGCGCCTTGACAGCGATGACGATGATTCATACACCGAAGGATTCAGACCGGGAGCTTCGGGTTCGCTGACATTCAAGGTCGTCCCCAAGGGCGTGGACTCTGTCACTGTAAATTGCAAGTTCAATATAAGGGCTTTTGTTGGTAATTATAACGATACTACTGGTGATTTGGAAAGCATAGATGAAGTTACATCAGCAACGACGGATAACGATCAGAAAGATGCTTGTAATTATATAAACGGACACATTCTTTTCTTTCAGAATAAAACAACGGTAAGCGGGAATGACATTTATTCCGGATACATTGGTACTAATGGGTTGAATGTAACGGCTACAGGCGGAAACACTCAAACGGTTACAGTTTACTGGAAATGGGTAAATACTTTTGACCAGATGATCTTAAAGTCAACAGACAGCTATAATGATTACCCTCTTATTGCAGATTCAGGCGGAACTGCACAGCAGGATAGAGATGCACTGATCGCATATATCAAAGCAAATTATTCAAAGATCTTTTCTGGATTGAGCAGTGAAGATCAAACTTCAATTTCAAGTATAACATATGATAATTTAAAGAATTCTGCACTGCTTGGTGCACTATGTGACGCATATAATGCTGCCGATCAGATAATCGGTGTAAATCTGGATTATTTCATGCTGGAACTTACGGCTGATGTCGGAACATCTTCTAATAATTAAATCGAGATAATGATGCGAAAGGAGGGCTGCAGCGTGAAAAAGCTTTTTGAAAGAATCAAAAAAATGTCAAAGCGGAAAAAAGTACAAACTGTTATCGCGCTTGCCCTTACAGTAGCATTGTGTTTTGCTATACCTGCCTTTTCTTGGTTTAACAATCAGAAAAAGATAGCAGAAATTGCAAAAATAAAAGCACCTGATGAGTTGTATATCAATGCAGCTCATAAAGAAGATGTTATCAATCTTGATATGTCATCAATAAACGTTTCCCAGAAAATACCGAATACTAACACACCTATCACATCACAAAGCTTTGTGTTCAGCGTATCAGGCGAATGGGTAAACAGCTTCACACTTCAGATAGAACACACTACAAACAATCCCTACACTTATACGTTTTATGAAGGAGTAATCTACGAATCTGAAAGCGCTATGCGTGCAGCTCACTCCGATTGTGATACAAGAAATGCCGATGGTTCACTGAAATATGTTGAGTATGTTGCCACGAATGTATATGATAGTGAAGAGATGAGTAAAATAACCACATGGCCAGATGACGGTTTAACAATAACGACTGGACAAAGGATTTTCATTTGGATTGGTGATGAAATCAAAAATATGAAAAATCAAACTGGAGGATATCTTAATAAGGCAACAGGACAAAGATATTCAGATGGTTCCACCTTGACGCCAAAGTCTTATGAAAGCGGAACAGTAAAGGATAAATATGCCGATCCTGTATACTGGCAGCTTAAGAACATAAAAGGCGGAGATACAAAAGGACAGCCTTTTTATAAAACATATGTAATTAAAGCAAGTTGGACTGGTATTTCTGATGTAGCAGAGGATTATAACAAAGAAACTGATATTTTCTACATTTCAGCTTTTGTAGAGTGAATACGCAATGACGGGAGTGAGACAGATGCCGAAGAATATAAAAAGTTTTCTCAAAAAGCATATTATTGCAATATGGATAACAGCAGCTGCTCTCACGCTTGTGACACTCGGCGTTATGGCTTCTTACACCAATCAGAGCAATAAGGCAAAAAAAGTAGTTGCTACAGTTGCTAAAACAGAAATGCAGTTCTCATCGAACTATCTGGATACTACTAATCCGTTCAGAACCATAGTAATAAATGACGGTGATGCTATAAGTGTCGATGTAAGGAATTACAGCGGTAATTCAACTACGTGGTATAAATCGGATATCAATTATACTTTTACAGCAGAACTGACAAAAACAGACGGAAGCAGCCTATCAGAAAGTGAGGCTGCGGAGCTGTTGGGCGACGGAGGCTCGGTTATAATAAAAACTGCAGATGATGAAGGAACTGAGAGTCCTACTCCATTATGCACGCTTACAGCAACAAACAGGAGTTCTGGCGACATATCACGTTGCTTGACATTTAATTCTTCAGCAACTACATCTGATCATTTCAAGGTTTATTTTTCAAGTCCATCAAGCAAGGTGTGTGTAAAGATTACAGCAACGCCAAACGTTTCGTATAAAGATTTGGAACTGATCAGCGCCATACTTGCTGTATCAGATAAAAGCAGTGTTCAAAACAATGGTTGGACCGGGGAATTCACAGATCCTATGACTAATAAGACTCCATCAGACTATGATGCATATAATTATGCTATTACAGGAAACGGCAATTCAGATTCCGCTACACTGAGATGGGATTCAAGTAAAATCAGTATTAATAGTCAATATATCAGAGATACATTACATGTAACGACGATAAGTGATATTCCGGGGCGAACAGGCTGGAAGGAAATAACGTTCTCTCTTGATTCAACCACAAGCAGTGGACGTTATTCGTTCCAAGTGTTTAAGGTTAACGGACAGATTCCTGCAACTTGGAATGCACTTAAAGGTTATATAGAATTTGACGATGGTATTTAATTCTCAGTATCATCATTAATTCAGAGGTGAGCAAAATGACAAAAGCAAGAAAGAAAAAAAATAGCAGTATTATTTTTAAGCGCGTGATCAGTACTGTCACAGCGTTTACTCTCCTTGCCTGTAGCTTACCTATGTCTGAAATCTCAAGCAAACTTATGTCTTTGCCGGGAACTATAGTTGCCCAAGCAGATGAATATGGACATAATCCGACCTTGTTTACACCAAACGATGTAATAGAATACTCAAAGGACTATAATGCTCGTCCCGATTTTCATTATAATGATATAGTAACAATCTCATATAGTGGTTCTGATTCCAGCGTTGCATTTACAGGATTTCAGAGTATTGGCAAAACAAGAGCTTTTGAAGGAAAATTAATAATAGACACTGTTTCAGATCATTGGCTCAATATTGATGTTCCTATGTTTGAACAAATTGCTGATAATGCAGAGATAGAAACAGCATCAGGAAGACAGCTTATTATCAAGCCAACGGCAGACAGCGATGAACCGGTTTTTGCAAAAAAAGTCGTTCACAAGGATGGCAATAATCAAACTGCAAATTGGAAAGTCGAAATAGGAAATTATAATTCTGAGAATCACAAGCACGGCAGCGTTATAGGTACATTAGATGAAGATGCAAAGGTCTCTTTGTCTGTTGTTAATGATTACAGTGCTGCAGTTGAAGGCAAGACGAATGCTGGTGTGATATGCGAGACTATGAATGCTGACTCAGCACTTACTGTTACAAGTATAAGCGGTTCGGATATGACAAGCGTTACTGCTAAAAATGGCAACGCAGGTGGTCTTGTCGGTGAAATGGAAGCAGGCTCTACACTGAATGTAAATGGTGCAAGCAGTGCCTTTGCTTCTCCTACATCAACAATAACTGCAAAAGGATCAGATCACTATGCAGGCGGCTTGGTTGGTAAGAACTTTCAAGCGACAGTTACAACCAATAATGGTTATACTGCAATAAAAAACACCATTTCAGGAACCGCAGGTGCTGGTGGCTTATTTGGATATTATAAACCTATCCTGACGTCGAATACTTTTAGTCTTGACCTGGATTCTTACACTATTGGAGATTCATCCAAGAAATGCAGTGTTTCGAGCATCGGCGGAGCAGGCGGCTTCTTTGGTGTGCTTGATAATCCACAAGGCGGAACAATAACTCTCAGCGGTAGTAGTACTAAACCTATCTATGCTAAAGGTGCAGGAAATACCACTGTATTTGGCGGTATAATAGGAACTTACAGGGCTAACTCTATCGATAATTCACTGTTCATCAATGGAACAAGTTCAAGCAATAAGCTTACAATAAACACTGATAAGTCAAACGATCTTGCATATTATGGCGGCGTTATCGGAAAGATAGACGGTTCTGTTTTTGCAAGCGTAGAAAGCGTTTCTGTAAATGCTTCAAATGCAGGCGATGAGTTCTTTGGCGGCGCAGTAGCTTGCGCTGATGACGGATATGTTTATGTCAAGGATTTTGCTCTTACAGCATCCGGCACTCACGGCGGCGGCGTAGTTGGACATTGTGCAAATGGAGTTGTTCATCTTGCAGGAGCTACAGATCTTTCAGGTGCAACTTCCGCCACAGAAAGCGCAAAATATGGTCAAATTGTAGGATACAGGGATAGTGCGCTCGTTTTTGCGGACAGCAGTTGGAATCTGACCAGAAGCAGTTCGTCAAGCAACACCGCCGATGATATTGGAGCATGGGGTGAGGTAGTACGGTTTAAAGATTCTGGTTTTGTTATCAGTGACGTGCTTGATGCTTACTATATTCCTACAGCCGCATCGCCTAATCACTATGCGACTGTTAAAGCCGCAGCATTTTCAGGCACAAAAATAGCGCTTTCGGATAAAGCAACATTTGCTAGGGCTGCTCTTAATATGCAGCTTAATAATGGATCTTCAGATAGCACAAAGACCCTCAGATTTGCAGATACAACAAATAGCACATACACTGTTCTTAAATCAAAAAGTGTAGCTATGTCAGCTGATATTGATCTTAGCCATACAGGTATGACAGGATTGACAAGAGACAACAAATTATCTGAATGGACTGCTGATATAGGACCTGAATACTCCGGTTCAGAATTTGACGGCGGCACTTATACCTTGACACTTGCTATCGGAGAGGGTTATAATGGCGCAGATACCACTAATATCTCTGATTCAAGCAGCAAAGGTAAAATCTATTGCCATAGATTTAATGGCCTGTTTGGTGAAACTAGTTCTGCTTTTACTGTAAAGAATGTTACAATAACAGGAAAAGTACATACCTATGATCGAGCTGGTAAGGATGCGATATTTTATGTCGGTACCATAGCAGGTAATGCAGCTGCTGCGTTTAATGCAACAGGTGTGACTGTTAACAACAGCACAAGCGTAGTTTATGGTACAAACAGCGCAGATGACGAATTATATGTCGGCGGTCTTGTGGGCAAAATGTCTGCACCGGGTACTTCAACTATTGGTTCACAAGCTTATGTCGGAACTACAAACAGCACATTCAGTGCTTCGATAACCGGAAATGCTGCAAACGGTACGCCCTATATCGGTGGAGTTTCAGGATATGTTGACGGGAACGACGGTGTAGTAAATGTCTATGATGTTAAGATTAGTGGTTCTGTAACTAACAGTGGAACCAGAAAAGATCAGTATATAGGTGGTCTCTTTGCAAATGCATGGAACTGTACTCTTAATCTTGATGGCGTAGAATTGAATGGATTAACTGTCAAGGGTAAAATGAACAGTGATGGTGGAGCCACGATGGGTGGACTGCTTGGATATAACTACCTCAATACTACATCGACATTTGACAATATTAAAGTTTTAAATTGCATTCTTGATAATGATTCTTCAACAGGAAAAATGGCTGGACTTGTTAATATGGGTTCAGGTTACTGGAAATTCCTAAAAGTTGAAATAGGAGGAGATTCTCCTTCTGTTAATGGAATTACACTTGCGGGCAGTTCTGCCGAGTCTTTTGGTATGCTTGTTAACAGAGCATCTTCCGGCGAAAGTGCTATGTATTTGGAGCTCCCATCAGGATTCACTTATAAGATTTATAATGTTTCAGGTACTGCTCCTGCGATTTATGATGAGATAGCAGCTAACACAAAACTTGCTGGTTCCATTGAAGAGAACGGAAACCCGATTGTGTCAATCAATACGAACGGTACAACAAGATATGGTCCACAGACTGACACAACAGTCCATATGACATCCGGTACCTGCAATACATATCAAAATCAGGTCACCGCTACGGGATTCAATAAGTATAATCCCAATTCAAGGTATTATTATAACGTTGATAACTATATTGGGCAATCTAATTCTGGAGCAGCAGCGCTCTATCTGTGGAGCGTTTATCAGTATGCCCACAGCACTATACAATTAAAGATTGCTGCATCTGCACCATCAGCATCGTTTTCAGGATCACTTGACCTTGACGGATACAGCTATTATCCTGTTGATGTTTCTGGTTCTGGAACGGTTAATATTCAAGGCAATGTCAAACTTTATAATGAAAAAATAGAAAATATTGAAGCTGCTTCTTCGGGCGGCTCTGATAGTTATGCCAGAACAACATTAAAAGATACTACAAATAATACGACAACACAGCATTATCTTATGCACGCAGGTTTGTTCCGTAATGTTAGCGGTACTGTAAATATAAACGGAGCATTGAGTCTTAACGGAACTGTTCCTCTTATAAATTCTTATTGCGGAGCACTTGTTTGTGGAACAATAGGTGGAAGTACATCGTCAAATGCAACTGTAACATCTAACAATACAGGTGCAAGTATTTCCCTTGCGGGTATAAAAATACATAATAAGAACAGTTCATATTCTCCGTTGCTGATAAACAAGGCAAGCACTAATGTTGTCCTTGATATTTATAATGTATCCGCAAGCGGTTATTCATCTAATGATACTATCGCAACCAGTCTTCTTGGAAAAGTTGGTTCAGACACTGCGGTGGAAGTAAAAGTTACATTCAATAGTATTGAGCTTGATGCTCGCTCTTCCAATACGCCATCTACTCTTGATACTGTATACGGAACAACAAAATCTCTTTTTACAAGAGCAACTCTTCTTGAAAGCCTTGAATATGCTTCTGGTTCGGGTTCATATGGTGTGTATAATTATGAGTATAGCGAGGACTGGAATGCTTCACATAGTCATATAGGTGATGTGACATACGGCAAAGAACTTACAAATAACGACAGCAAGAATTATGGAAAAGAATTCTGGTATTATAATGAAAATCATGCGAGTGTTGATGCGCATTATGTTGATCCATTGAATTATAATACAACAGGAAATGGTATATCAAGTGTCGATTTCACAGGTTATATTCCTTATGTTGCAGTTTGGGGCAGTGATATAGGAACATCTACAACAAAACATCAGCTTAACGTCAATCATGCGGCAGCAACGTTTGGTGGCTGTGGAACATACAACGATCCATACAAGATTACAGACGGCAGTCAGCTTGAGTCGATTGCAAAGATACTGAGCGGCGATGATGACAACGGTACGTTTTGGCTTTATTATCCGGATGATACTGATCAATGGTGTGACAACAAAGATCAACACAAAGCATATAGATATTATTCAGCTCAATTTACAACAAAGGAAGGTACATCAGTTACTCCAACTGAAGGCACTTATTATCAGGTCATACCTTTTACCGAAAGCGGTATCACAAATTATTATGTAACAAATGCAAGCAAAGACAATACCCTTTCTCCGAGCGCAGTTCGTAAACATCTTGCAGGAGCATATTATTATCTTGACAAAAATATTATCATTAGTGCAAGTTCCGGTTATGCTGGTCTTGGAAGTAATTCAGACAGTACATATGCTTTTCATGGAGTAATTGCCGGAAATGATAAAACCATAACCAACCAGTCGGGTTCTCCGTTGATATATGCAAGCAACGGTTGCGTTGTCAGAAATCTCAAGGTTGTTGCTGAGAATAACAGTATTGCACTTACTGGTACTGCAAGCAACGGTTTTCAAACATCCGGAGGCTGCGGCGCATATGGTGCTGTTATCGGCAGAGTATTTGGTGGCGATAACATTCTTGACAAAGTTAAGGTCGATGTCAGCAGTGCAGTGGTAACTCCAACAACGGTGACACCTGTAGGCGGATACATTGGTGTTATTGTTGAAGGTGGCGTATTCTTCCGCAATATGGATGATACTAATGTGCCTGTTGCAGATAAAACCGGGTTTGCTACAACAACAGTAAATAATGGGACAACAGTCGCAACAATCTATAACGAGGACAGCAAGCAGTATTTGTATTGCAATCCGCTAATCGGCAGAGTCATCAACGGATTTGCAGTTACAGAGGCAAGCGCTTATGCTCCTTATGAGGATGGATATAGATATTTCGGCAGCGGAACGACTCCCGTATCTGGGAACGCTGTAACGCTAAAAAATGGCAACAAGAACTATTCGATCACAGATATTGCACCAAATGATAAGCTCACAGTTTCAGCAAAATCATTCACCGTATCATCTTCACAGCAATTCTTTGTGATGTCGCTCATCATTAACAGCGGTATAGGGACAAATGGTACGAATGTTGTTGGTTATTATGGTTCTAATCAGATGACGCGCCGTGCTGATTATTCTGATGTCGGAACAGACGTTAAGAAAACTGACGATGGATATGCAAGCACTAATGCATGGAAGGATTATCAGAAAGCAAAGGATGATGACACTGCCAATCCATATCTGTTAGACAAGTACGCAACAGGTACTTACGCAAAACAACTTGGAAGCGAGTCGGGATTCACTATTAATTTGAATGCTGATATTATTTTACCTGATGGGTATAAAGGTATTGGAAATATTTATGGAACGGAAGCAATTATAAATAATAATAAAGCAAGAATTCTAAATGATAACCTTCAATTAGCATTATCAAATTTCAATGGTAATGACCATACTATATCTCAAAACACCACCTATTATAGCTATACTAAAGGGAATGATAATTATTTACCATATACACATTATTCCTATGTCGATAAAGGGGTTACAAAGTATAATAATAATGTTCACGGCTTGGGGTTATTCAATTATGTTAAAAATGCAACATATAAAGAATGTATCCTGACAGGAAATGTAAAAACTCGTCAGTATAACACCGATGGTACGGCTCCTAATTACATTCGATCTGATGATTTTACTGCTTTAGCTGCTGGAATGTTTATCGGTACACTTAATATGGGCAACAACGCAACAATCACCGATGTGTACCTCCAAAACACCTATACCGAAGGCTCACGTGAAGCGGCTGGCTTAATAGGATTTTTGATTAATGGAGGTAAGAAAATATCTATTTCCAATACAATTAGTAAATCAACACAATCGAATAAAATTCGTGTAAGTGCTGGAACGAGTGCTGCTGGATTGATTGCAAGACAAGGTCTTATAGATTCTGGACCAAGTGGTGGTGTTGGAGAAATTGAAATTAAACTTAATGGGCACCAATTTGATTACGTAAGTATTATTTCGAGATATGATGGAACATTCGAAAAAGATAAATGGAATTCCGATTGGTCTTTAGGAGTTGGTGGAATTGTTGGTATAGCCAGAGCAGGTACAAACGATATCTCAGCTACAAATAACCATATTACAATTGAAGGTGTCAATATTGGCAAGGCTGTTGGTGATAATGCAAGAGTAGTGGCATGTGAGTATATCGACTCAAGTGGCCAGACAGTGAGAGGTAATGTATATACTGGTGGATTGGTAGGAGTAGCAAATAAAGCACCAATAGATGCAACCGACTGTAATATTTATAATGTTACGGTTAGTTCTGCAAATTATTCTGGAGGTGTTCTTGGCTGGGGAGGTACTTGGTCAAATATTAATTTGGACAATTTCACAATAAAGAATACTCTTAATGGCGATAATGCTGCTAAGATCATCTCGAACTCAACGGGTAATGCTGGCTGTGTTGTTGGTTTCTGCAAAGGCGGAGACGATAAACAAAGCATGGGTAGTCTAAAGATTAATGATAGTATAATTGAAGGGTATACTGTTGAGGCAGGATATGCTGGCTCTGCATTAGGGGACTGGAATTCAAGTAAACCATTTTCAATCAATAATTCTATTGTTAATAACTGTACTATCAATTATTATGCCGCTGGAGGAGGTCTTGCAGGACAGCTTAAGCAAAGCTTAAATGGATATAATGTCAGAGTAAGTGAAATAACTTTTACGAAGAAAGGAGATGCTGAGACTACCTATAGAGGATATATTGCTGGTAAGCGTGATGGCGGAACTATTAAAATTGTTGGCTTCCAAAGAACAGGAACAATTTCAGAACCGAAGTTGGTTGGCAATAACACTAATAATGTTATGTCAGACATGTATGGAAGCGCAGGTTATGTGGTCTTTGCAGATTATGAAGGAAAATCAGCACTTGATCCTCCAAATACATCAGCTTCTTCTATCGGTACTGCGCCTGTCGCAGCTGCTTCTCCGTACATTACGGTTAATCCCGCACTTACCCTTAATTCAAACATTAATAAACTTACAGGTGATGGAATAAGTATAACAGCAGTTAACAGTATCTTGACAGACGATTCTGATAAAAAATATCAGGTAAAAGCATCAAGTTCTTCTGATGCGCCTCGATCTTATTTTATAACTGGCACAGATGTTGATACGAATACTGTTTCGAATTTTAACACAGAACTTGGAGAGGTTATTACCGGTGAAAAATATAATTTCCCTATGCTGGTAATTGATGATCCGGATGATGCTGAAACAGATGTAAACAAATATCTGCAGATGCTTACTAATACTACGATTGATTTTTCTAACAGTAGTGGTTTGAAAGTTAATTCGAATGCAGCAAGCACAAATGTTGGCACTGTTACAATTTACAAGTGTGCTTATTCCAACGGTACTTATACTCTTACGAGTAATGATGCCTGCTTGGTGATTAACGGAGACTCTTTTGGCATTCGTCAGACCAATGGTACTTATCAGTATGATACTGCTAATTTAAATGGTCAGTTTACTTTGATTGATGTCGCATTTAAGGATCCATCTAGTAGCAATGATGTGGCTTATCATCTTTATGTTCCTGTTATCGTAAAGAAGCTGCTTGAATACAATTTTGATATTGGCGCGGCATCAGGTACGACGTATGATCAAAGCCTGTACAGTAACAGAGGCAAAACTCTGCTTGAGAATCTCGGAACACCTGTAACTATGGAGTTTGAGTATACATATCAGCGCACAAGAGCAGAGTGGAATGCTGAAACTACAAACAATGCTACGGCAAATGATTATAACTATAATAAGTACATTAGTGTTTCATCATCATATGGTACCATAGATGGCACAACTACCAAGGCGGTTCTTGTCGATATAAACCGCGGAGGAAAGGTATACTATCTCGATAGCTGGAACGCTGGTTTAACTGACGGCAAGCTTGATTTGCAGAAGTTCAAAGATTCGGATAACACATACTTTACGCCGATGAACTTCAGCGAGCTTATCACCGCTCAAGGCATTACAGGCGACCAGTATCTTACAGAAAAATACTATATTTCTATTTTTACTGAATCAGGTACAAATGATATGTTCCACTATGTTCTTGGACACACGGATCTGGTCGATGGCGAGCATCCGGCTCGAAGGGTAAACTGTGAAGATCAAAAAATAGGTGAAGCTCATTACCTGTTCCGTCTGTTTATGGGAGATTTCTACTCAAACAGTCTGATTGTTACAACAACTAATGGCAATGAGGAGATAAGCAAAGACAATAAACAGATTGGAGTAAATCTGATAGCAACTGTTGATATTAAGGACAGTGCAACACGAGATAATATCAAATCAGTTCTAAACTACGGCAATATCAATATTTATGAGAGCTTACTTGTATCATTCCAAAACTTTGTTGATGGAACTATAAAAGAGCGTGGTATAAAAGCTATTGATAGTTGGGAAATTGCAAAAGATGGATCTGGAAATTATCTGTACTCAATAAAGGATAAGGATAATATTGAGATTACTATTGAACAATTGGCTACACAGAGATTATCCAATGGTATCGAGTTCCAGAACAACACAGATATCAGCCAGAATCTTGCCAAAGGAGTTGTAACGATTTCAGCAACTGTATTGCTCAACTTTGACGATGAAGACACGCAAAAAGCACAATTCCCATTTAAAGCTGAAGGAAGCACAAAGACTACTGGTTCGCGTGTACAGGGCTATTCTAATATTTCCTCAAATAAAGACAACACAGCTTATAGCACAGTATCTGCAGATGAACCCGATTCTTATTCTAGGTATTATTACTGTGCGACTGAGGAATCTGCGGATTTGACGTATAGTGCAGATTATATGTCAACTGATGACAGAAATCAGCTTGGCGTCAACGGTCGTGAGATTGAAAGCAAAGCAACTGGAAATACAATTTCAACAATATACACTGTTGGCAGATATGATGCAACCGGACTGATAAACGCAGATAAGATCCAGTACATTAAATGTAAGGTTGAACTGCTCCAAAAAGATAGTACTGGTAAATATCAGAATGTTGCCATAGCTACGTATTTGGATAATCTATCGGTCAATGCCGGGGAAACAGTGACATACTCATCAACAGCAAATGCAAATCAGTACGAGTATGTTTTCAGCAAATCAGATGTTGCCCAATTCCAAAATGAACCGAATGTATATAAGATTCCAATCGTATTTGATGTTATCACAGGAAACAAGACTGGATTTGCAAACACTTTGAAATATGCAAACTACCAGGTTAAATTAACTGTTTCTGCATTTGATACAGACGATTCAAGCCATTCATGGGCAGATGCAAATGCTATGAACAAGTCTTCGGATTCAGATTTTGTGATCTATACAAATGCAAGAATCTACACGGATCTTATAAAACAAGCTAGTTGATACTCATCGACACACTCACAGAGCCGAGACTAACCCTCTCGGCTCTGATCTTTCTCAAAGGAGAGAAGCAACCATGTCTGAACCGAATAATAAGAAGCTTCGCATCGTCAAGCTGCTGGAAATACTGCAGCAGGACAGCGACCTTGATAACCCCATAGGAACGAATGACCTTTGCGAACGGCTCTCAAAAGTCGGTGTCACTACCGACAGAAGAACTATCGCAAAGGACATCGCCTTTCTGAATGAGCAAGGCTACGAGATAATGCAGACCAAGATCAGCCGCCAGAATGCCTTCTATATCGAGGACCGAAGCTTCAGCCTGGCGGAACTGAAGATACTCATTGACGCAGTCCAGGCAGCAAGCTTAATCACAGAGAAAAAGACCGAGGACCTCATAAAGAAGATAGCAGCTTTAAGCGGAAGTCACCAGGCAGAGATCCTTACAGAGAACATTATCCACTTCAATACACGCAAACACACCAACGAGCATATCTACTACAATGTCAATACCCTTGAGCAGTGTATAAGATACAAGAAAAAAGCCTCGTTCAAATACTTTGACCTTGACGAGAAGCGGAATAAAGAGTACCGCAAAGACGGAGAAAAGTATACCGCAGAGCCTGTTGCTCTTGTCTTCAACAATGATAACTACTACCTTATGACAATACGATAGAACGGCGGAAAACGAGATCAAGAACTACCGTGTTGACCGTATGGACTCCGTTGAAATGCTTGATATCGGAATAAGCAAAAAAAGCAAACGCAAAAATCGATAAGGTGTTGCAGTATACCGAGCAGGTGTTCAGAATGTACGGCGGCAAAACAGAAAAGCTGTCGCTCGTATTCTCCAAGAAGCTTATAGGTCAGGTGTATGACAAATTTGGCGAAAAGACGGATATAACAAGGTATGGAGACTGCTACTCTGCCTAAGCTGAATGGCTGTTGACTTTTATCCTACCCTTTGTTATACTTCAGTCACACAAAAAGACAAATAGCATTGCGGAGCAGGCAGCACTTCACACCCGCTGCTTGCTTTTTTATGCACAAAACTATCGCTGCGATTTTGGTAAAACCTACAAAGCTTTTTGCCGCTGATTGACTATATACACAAGTCGGTGTATAATTAAACTATATATGGGGAATAAGCGTTAAGGAGCGATCAATATATGAAGAAAAGGATACTTTCAGCCGCCTTGGCAGTATGTATGCTGTTCGGCTCGGCAGCAGCTCTGCCGCAGGGCTTTATGGGCGAAAGCGCGGGCATAACGGCAAGTGCGGAGCAGGAGGGTGACTATACCTACTCGGTCAAAAGCGATGGAACAGTTACGATAACAAAGTATAACGGAAGCGGCGGTGCGATAACTCTG
>OMXI01000003.1 GCA_900314975.1 uncultured Eubacteriales bacterium
ACCGCCTATTATGCTTCTTGCAAAAATCATTGAGCCGTTTTTTGTTATCATTGTGTTACCTCCTGTGCTTTTGTGGTTACTCTGCTTACGATGTTTGCGGTCCGCAGTACCGCCGAGCGCCTGCCGCCACCGCTATGTTCTTCGAGTTCGGTCACGCGGTAGTTGAGCTGACTCATAATGTCTTGTACGGACGGCGTGAAGCTGTCGCGTGATTCATTGAGATATTCTCGTCTTCGTAGAAATGGCATCAGAACGATACCTTTATCTTCCCACGATTTGCCTTCATATCTTTTTACTAAGACCTTAATGCATATTTTTTGATTATCAACGACAGTAAATGGTACTGCATCTCCGTCTGTTGATGCTATAAGATTTGTATTAAACCACATAGCTGTACCATCGTCAGCATAGACTTCCCAATGGATGTAACCATCTTCGGAATCCCATTCTCCTGCATTAACATCAGCATCAATCGACAATATGTAGTCTCCACTCATCAGCGTGGTGCGTATCTGCTGATATTTAGGCTCAAGATTGATATTGTTCGTGTTAAAGAAAAAACTAAAGCTATCTTCGAGCGCTGTATCTCCAGAACCGCCGATAAATACAATCGCATCTATGTACTGTTCAGCGTATAACTTGTCAATAAGCAGCTGACCTCCAGCTATGTCATACTCAACACCCTCACCATTGTTTGCTACATCTATCGGGAACTGATTGATGCTTCTTGTTCTACCTATAGCATCTTCGCTCTGCTCGATACGACGGATGATTTCAGGCGCAGCTCTCTCAATATCGGCTATGCCTGCAAGTGACTGCTCTGCTCTTTCTGCGTATTCTTTAGCTTTTCCTGCTTCTTGCAACAGCGCATCGATTTCCTCTCCGCTGTACGGCGAATAGTAGTCTTCGTTAGGCATTTTCATTCTCCTTTCACTATAATCTGCTTGTTATCTGATGTGATATACCTCATACCATTTTTACAGCAGTAAGTAAGATTTATTGGTTCCCACTCGTCAAATGTGGGTATTATACTGTAACCATTGCGATCATAAGTCTCTGTTAATTTCACACAGCGAACTCTTCCGTAGTTTCCAAAATCATCGCGAGCTATTACTATATCACCAAGCTTATAGTTTTCAAGAGCTTTGAAATGAGGATTATCCGATTCAGTGATAGATATTTTTTCTTCTGGAGCTTTCAATGATTTCAAAGCCTGCTCTGATACAAGCTCCTGAACCGTTTTCGATGTATTCTCGCTTTTTACAGTTGACAAATCCATAAACTGTTCTATGCGATAGATACCTTCTGCTTCTCCCTCCAGCTCTGCGAATTCTTCCGATGGTTCATCTTCTGTCGTGCCAAGAGCAATGACGGAAGATACTTCTTTTGTTTTGTTGTAGGTATATTCTGATGATGCGATATCACCATTTTGCGCCGATATGATACAAACATTTGTCCCTCTGGTATAGTCGCTTGGTTCATATAGCACAAATTCGAGAAACCATTCTTCAGGGTCTTGCGGTTCTTCAAACAGATATTTGGCTCGAATAAGCCGAGATTGTATGCCAATCTTATACTTCTGTCTGTAGTCGTTCACCACATTTAAAAAATTTTCACCAAAAAAACTAGCATAGACGGGTTCATATGATGATTCTATTTCAGAACCTATATGTACCCACGTTATATTTCTCATATGTATAGGTGACTCTTTAAACAAAATTGTGAAAAATAACTGAATGAGAATAGGTGGGCTTGAGTCATATATGTCACTTGTCATTGGTAAGATAACATAACCCGACTGCCTGATTTGAATATCCGTCATTACTCTGTAAGAAAAAATAGCATCTGCACTTCTTCCTGCGAGTGACAGTTTACGTCCTTCGATCTCATCTTCCGTCATCACTACACGCTCTATTATCATGACTTGATCGTAGCATTCATTTTCGCTCGCGATATTTGTCTTTGTTAAAAAACACTGTTCTTTGAGTAACGCTACGATTTCCTTATCCGCAGGGACCGACAACTTAAATGAACCAGGTGCGTAGAAGTTGCTCTCCCACATCACGTCACAGTTGTCAATTAGTTTCACACTCTCGATACGATTTCGATATGGAGAAACATGCCACAGTATAAGATCCAATCAGATACCTCCTTTGCATTCAGGCTCTTTGGTCCATATCGTAGTTGCCTCGTATTCCGCCGCAGTAAATTCTTCGCGAAGACCATCAATCACTTTATAAATACTTACCGTAACATCCGATACTCCGCCTACGAATGATATCCATTCAGAGCCTGGAACTACATCATCTATCGGGTGTCCTACTATCCGTTTGTCATTATAGTAGGACTTTATAGACAGCGACTGTACACCGCCACTGCTTAAGCCCGTTTGAAGAGTCTTGTTTTTATAGCTTATTGCAACAACACTAAAAGGCGTACTTGATACAATCATAAATTCGCACCCCGATGTGTATGGGGTTCTTCTTACAGGTGTAGGTTGACCACCTAGAATTCTTGTTGCTATGTAGATTTCTTGCTGTGTTTCTGTATTATAGAGCTTGAATAAAGGGAAAGGACAGATTATAGATATCTGTATAGCTTGTCTTTCTTTAAACAGGTCGCCTTTAACAGATTCCACATGCCCGTCAATCGATAGGCTTTCATCGTAGCTTGAAACTATAAGCTTTATATTATCGCCACATGGGAACTGATCATACAGCAGTTCTCTCCCTTCTTTTACGTCGTTTTTCAGATAGACAGTCATAACAATATTTCTAGCTCTCAAGCCTGCTGACGAAGCAATCTCTCCTCTGCCGTCTATCCGCTGCGATGTATTAATATATGCATCGGTTTCTGTTATTCCTTGTATGTCAGCTACCACTATGTTTTCGTCAGCAGATAAACAGACAATGTTGCCGTTCTTGACCGTGCTTATTATTGGTACCATCTATATCACTCCTTAAGAATTGCCATTTAAAAGCTGGCTATTATTGTATAGTCGCTGCGATTCGTAGCTTGTAAGTGACTTCGGGCTGTTAAATGTCTGATTGACCTGCGTGTTTTGATTGTTAACAATAACGCTGCCAGCTGAATTGTTTACATTGCCGCTATACATGCTCTGCATGTTTTTTTTGAACAGTTCAGTCATTAGACCACTTGTCTTTTCATCAAGAATATCCTGCAAGGTCTTTGTTTTAAAGTACGATAGTCCTTTATGCAATCCTTCAAGAAATTTCTGCGACCAAAGTTGTCCTGCGCTGTCAGATTTCGCAGCACTTGCACGAAGCTGCTTGTCTACCTCATCGGATACTTTCAGCACAGCCGGAATACCATACAGCGTTCCACCGACATTTAAACCTGTGGAAAAGCGTGACATCCAGTACTTACCTTCCTCATCCATATTTCCTTCAGCGTTCTTGAGTTCCTGCTGTGTCCATGTTGTTATGTTTCCAACTCCAAGCAGCACGGCTTGCTTACTCTCCGAAGATGAAAGTCCGCCTGCATATGCACCTGCATTCATATAGCCGGCATAAGCATATTCTTTCTCGTATTTTTCCACTTCCTTGATAGATGCATCACACATTTCTTTTGCCTGCTCTACCATAGATTGAGTAATGCCGGGTGTACCTTTATCAATCTGTTTCTGAAGCAATTCGTAATGCTCCTTATACTTATCTCGCTGCTTTTTCAAGGTATCATATGTAGCTGTTTCTGCGCGCTTAAAATCATTTTTCATGTTGTTCATAGCAATATTCATTGCTTTTTCATCACCTGACGTAATAGCAGCAGAAAGATTTTCATAGTTTTGCACTACCGATGCTGTGCTTTCATATAGGTTTTTAGCTTTTTCATATGCTGTATAGTTAGTAGATTTTTGAACTCTCTCATTTTCTAGAAGTTTTTCTACATTTCTGTACTGTTCGCGCAGTTTCCCTTCAAGTGCATTATTCTTGACAGTAACTGCACTCACTATCTGATTATTGAGGTCACGGAGCTGATATTCATATTTGCTTATATTCTTATCTGCCTCATCATACGCTTCTTTTGCTTTTACAAAATCTAAATAGTATTGCTCATTGTTCATAAATGCCTGCTGATATGCGTCTTCATTGGCGCTCATAATGGCTTGAGCCCGCTTCTTCTGCAGAATCTTATCAATAGATGCGGATATATCATCATAAGACTTTATGACTTTACCATTGTTTTCTATCTCTATTCCAGTTGCCTCACTAAGCCTGTCGGTTATGTACTTTGCTCTATCCTCATAACCGCGCTTTACTCTGCCGTTAGCATCGGTAATAAGGTCAAGCTCACCTTTGAGCTTTTCAAGGTAGTCAAATTCCTTATCAGCACTTGCCATACTATCATTTCTGGCATCTTTTACAGTTTTCCAGTCTTCAGCATTCTTTTCTATCTGCTCATGCAAAGCTTTGTATCTATCGATATTTTCATCGACTACATCTATCTCATCAGCCATAAGGTCGAAAAGTGTGCTTATTCCTGTAGCAAACAACGCAGTTCCCTTTAAGAGCCAACCTATTGGTGATGCGCTCAATTCGGTATTTAGATTTTTCTGCGCTTTTGCGGCAGCTGTCGTGGTTACGCCATACTCTGACATCAGTTTTACTACAGATTCAAAAGACATAACAAATGCCGATGCCTTGTTTATAGCCCATATTGCAGCCATAGCAGTCGCCGCACCTTTGGCTATCGTAGTTATTGTCCCGAAGTTATCAATCGTCCACTTGATTACCGTTTTAGCTTTTGGGATAAGATTGCTTTTGAAATAGTTTATACCCTCATCTATTGTTTCTTTATTTTCTTCAAGCAGTTCACTAAATGCTTTAGCGACATCTACTTTCACTCCTTGCATTGCAAGGTTTATTTTATCAAGACCGTCCTGCGTACTTTCATATGTATTTTCTACAGTTTTATTAGACTTTTTGAGGCTTTGCGCGAAATCCTCATAACTAAACTTGCCGGTTCTCATAGCTTCAGCAAGCTCTACACCTGACTTTGCTCCAAATGCTTCGACTGCAATAGTCGCCGCTTCTGTATCGTTTGGCGCACTCTGAATCATTTGCATTGTCTTTGCAAATTCTGTGTTAGCGTTCTTTCCCTCTTTTGCCCAGTTGCCGACAGCCTTTTTTAGCCCGCCGAGAGCGGAGGAAACATTCACGCCACCTCTCTCAAATGACGCAAGCAAAGATATCTGCGAGTCAATGTCAAGTCCAAGAGCTTTAAATGCTGCACCGTTATCAGAGAGACTTTGAGCAAGCTTGCTTACATCTACCCCTGTAGCCTGTGATGCATAAGCAAGCTTATCAAGCACTTTTTCATACCTTTCAGATTCTATGCCCGCTTTCTCCATAGCTTTAGAAACAAGCTGCACAGCTGTTTTACCATCAACACCTGTAATGTCCGCAAATTTCTGGAAGATCACTGATGCTTTTTCAAGCTTATTTCCTGTAAATCCGAAGCGGGTATTTATCTCTCCTACTATGTTTCCAAGCGTCGAGAACTCACCTTTAACGCTCTTTGCAACAGTTTCATAGCTATTAGTAAGGCTTTCTGCTGCATTTCCTGTAGCGCCAGTTGCCTTAATGACATTATCTGCACCCTCGTCAAGCTCTTGGTATGCCTGCTTTGCGGCATCTGCAAGCTCTACAAGCTTACCTATTCCCTTCTCGAGCCCATCAGATATAAAGTTACCAAGCGCGACCTTTGCGCTTGAGAATTCTCCACTGAGCTGTTCTGTCTGCTCTTCAGCTTTCTGCTCACTTACTGTAAGGTCCTTGGTGCTTGTATCTGCATTGTTGAGTTTCTCTGTATAGTTCTTAAGTTCTTTCTCAACCTTTCCGATTGATGCCTGTTGATTGTTCATACGTATCTTTAGGTTCTCGGCTTCGGTTGAGTTTTCACCTTGCGCAGCTACCACCTTCTTGTATTGTTCCTGAAGTATAGATAGTTTTTTCTGCTCGGCTTCCATAACAGCGTTAAGCTGTTTTATCTTTGCCTGCTGTCCTTCAGTAGAGTCAGCCCAGTTGTCCATCGAACTGGTAGCTGCCTTGAATTCAGAGTTCGCAAGCTTTATAGCGCGGTTAGCATCAGCAATTCCGCGCTTGAATTCGGTCGCATCTATTTTTAGCTTGGTTGTGCTTTCTTTTTCATTTGGCATATTTACACCTCTTCTAGTACCAGCTTGTTGCTTTGCGGTAAATGATACGTTCTCCAGTTATAGGGTCGTAGTTTTTCTTTTCTCTTATCTGTCTGCGACGAAGGTCAGAAAATAGTTTAATAACCGTGTGAAAGCTCTCACTGTCAAGCTGAATTGGTGACAGTGCAGGGAACTCTTTACACACATTGTATTTTATTTGAAAAAACGCCTCACTCCAAGGGAGGAGTTCCTCCTCCCAATCAGTTTTTTTCTGTCGGAATTGTGTCGATTTCAGAAAGTGTGTACCCTACTATATCAAATAACAGCTTTGCGATATCTTTAATTTTTACTCTTCGCCATTCCTCTTTCGTGATATCAGGAAACTGCTTATGCAGTATATCTGTGACCTGCTTATAGCAGTTGATGAGTGAAAGGTTGATTTCCCATATGGAACGTACTTTTCCTTCATCCATTTTTAGCACATCGAAAATATCTATAATAACGCCCATAGTCAGTTCGTGATACTCTCCTTCTGCAACACGGGCTATATGTTTTCCATCTTCATCATATATGCTTAGTTTAAGTGTCATTGTTTTTCACCTCTTATTAAGTACAAAGGCGGCGGCTTCCACCACCGCCCTTAATGTTATTCTGGGTCGTTCTCGGTATTATCTGTAGTATTTTGAGTCTTCTTAGCAGCTACAATCTTATCGGGATCCTGAACGTCTGCAAAGAATGTCGACTCTGTAAGAGTAGTAAGTTCCTTGACTGTTTCAAGGATAACACCCTTACATGTCTGTCTCTTCTGCCCTGCAAGTGCTGCGAACTTATGAGTAGTATTGATTCCTGTGAATGTCAGCTGCTGACCGTTTGCTGTCGTCGAATTGTCCTTTGTAGGATGATCTTCTCCAGGTAGCGCGAACGTGCCTTTATTTCTCCAGACGTACACCTCATTACCATCGGTATCTTCCGTGATGTAACCTATTGCACAATACGGCTTTTCTCCGCCTGCACCTTCTACAAGCATACCGGTGTTCTCGTCATAGTACTGACCTGTTATCTTTGCGGTCACATCATAAGGAATTGCTGATACATCAAGAACGATGGTATCAGCGCCCTCGCTGTTTATAACGATTGCAGGTATATTGTCATAATGTTTAGTCTCGCTGGAAGCCTCAACCGTTTTGGAAACCTTATTAAGACCTGCTATCGGAAATGATTCTCCGTAACTCAATGTCTCACGACTATCTTCGGTTACCAGTGCGCATACGAGGTCACGTGCGCCTCTATATTCTACTACTTTCATTTTTATTTCCTCCTTGTATGAATTCTTCATAATAGGCTGTCAGAAAACAGCCTGTATGTGTTGAAACGTCCACGGGTATATCTGTGGGATTCCCGTCAATAACAAAACCATTGGCTTCAAGTGCGTCCTTAATCTCAAGCCCGGTGACATCTACGTCTTCAGGGTCTGTCGAATAGAAGTAAATCCACCATCCTGATACATTTTTAAGTTTTTTGTTGTCATAAGCGACAGGCTCGGAGTTGTCGAAGTTCCAGTAAGTGATAAAACGTTCTGGATACTCTCCAATAGTAATCGTACCCTGTTTTTTTACAGTTGGGCAGATTTCTTTGAGTATATTATATAAAAAATGTCTTGTCACTTCATAGCCTCCTCGATAGCTTGCCTAAAAGCCTGCTCTTGTATCTCTTCTATGTCTCGCCGTGTTTTTGAACCAAAAACTGCATCATACAGCTCTTTGTCGGGCTTTATGTGCGGCTGACCGTATAGTGTTGTCCCATACATCAGAAAGATAGACGGGAGACCGCCTGCTCTTATCCTAAAACCACCGTCTATATCTTTATATTCGCCTTTTTCGTGAACTTCACGGTCCTGCACTATAGAATCAGCTGTCAGACCTGTACGCTTGTGCTTTTCCATTGCTTTTGCAGCTTTACATGCAATGTACTTCTGGCTATCTATCAGAGCATGGTCAATTGCTACATCAACGTTGCCGTCAAGCTCTTTAAGCATATCTTGCAGATTGTCAAGGGCGCTGTAGTCAAACTCAATGTTTTTAGCCATTCACAGCACCTCGGACGTTTTCCTCGACTCTCTGAACCTTGAATTTCATATATATATGCTGTTCATTGATATCTTCAGGCTTGCCGAGTATCTCATAGTCTTTGCCGTCTTCACGGCGCAACCTGCACCCTTTTTCGATGCGTGGGTCATACCACGTTGTTATCTGCGCAGTGTCAAGAATAGTCAGTTGCCTATCTGTAACTGTTTCAGTGCCGCCGTAGCTCTTCCAGTTGCAGTATACTGTGGGTCCAATGTCAGGATAGTTGAGCTTGGGCGTTCCGCAGTAGTCTGTAACTGTGGGAGTGAGCAGTGTTGCAGCTGTATCAAGCTCGTTCATTTCTTTGGGTCTATACATCTGCTTTCTCGACCTCGCTTTCAAGCTTCAGCTGGGTCACAGCTGAAAGGAAATAGGGCGAGTAATCATTGAGATTATAGAAAAGATCTGAAACGCCACGGGTAACGACGCCGACGGAGCTGTCGATTTTAGCGGCTGTTACGCCTGCTGAAATCATAAAGCGCTTGACCTCGGCTATAAGGTTTGTCAGCCTGCCGTCAAATGTGGACGATGTGATCCCCATACCTTCTTTGACTGCTGCAAGCATTTCAGCGTCCGCCATTGTCAATCACCCCTCTCTTGGATTAGGAAGCCTTTTTGATGCCCTTAACAAGGCTGTCACGTCTAAGGACCTTACCGTCTACAGACATCACTGCCTTTGTCTTCTTATCCTCTGTATCCCAATCTTCCTTTGACTTGATGCCAAGATCATACATAGTGTTCTCGTCATAATCGGAGAAATCGAAGATAAAGCAGAAGCAACTGTCAGCTGTAAGTGCCGTTTCAACATATGTGTCCATATATTCATCTGCCAAAACAACGGCTCTGCCGAGAATGAATCTTTCAGGCTTGCCGCTGATGCCTGTGTTTATCTTTGCGATAGGCTGACCATTGTTGTCAGTCATTCCGTAGATAGTCATAAAGGTCTTCTTGGTCATGCACCATACTGCTGTCGCTTCATACTGCGAGGGTACTTGTGCCTCCATATCACAAAGGAACTTATAGGTGATATGACCTGTTGCGAGCTTGGGAATCTCGACCTTCTTATCAGGCTGTGTTGCTTCGTTAGCATTGTAAAGAATGCCTGTAGACTTTGTAGAACCGTCATTATCTGAAACGATAGCCGCCTCACGAGCCTTGACCATAGCCTGAGCAACCTGTTTTACGAACATTGTTTCAAATGCTGGGAGTGTTCTGACGGATACTTCCTGCGTCATGGAAATTTCACAACGGAGTTTGTACCCTGTGAACGAGATCTTACCGCTCATTTTCTTTTTCTGTGCGTCTGATGATGCGCCCTCTGCTACCCACGAAGCGACTGGCTTTGCACCGTCAATAGGGATAGCTGTGCCATAGGGATATGTAGTATGCGTAACAAGGGGAAGAATCTGACCGATATCTTCCATCTTCTCAATAATCTTATTAAGAAGATTATCAGGAATAGCAACGGCTACATCGGTTGTAGTGGTGGTTGCATCTGATCTTTCCTCTGTCAAGTAGTAAGGCTTAATGCCTCTTGTGACGTAGTTCGCGAATGCGAGTCTTCTCTTGACATTCTCGTCAAGCGGCTGCTCTCCGCCGACTGTTGCAGATCTCTGAACGCTGTATGCAGCCATAGGGTCAAGAGCACCCTGCGGCGCTGCGCCTCTCTTGGACTGCTCGTCAGCGTCGAGGTTTGCAAGCTGAGCGTCAATGCTTCTCAACTCGTTCTCAGCGTCTGTGAGCTGCTTGTCGAGGCTTCTGACCTCGTCAGCGGTCTGAGCTGCGTCTATTTTTGATCTGATAGATGCAATGTTCTCTTTCGCTCTCTTCTGGAGAGCAAGCAAAAATTCTCTCATTTTCAAAAATCCTTTCTGTGTAAAACTTTTGTTTTCAGCTTGAGAAGTTCAAGCTGTCTTGCTTCCTCACTGTCCAGTGAGATTCCTGCACGCTTGCGGGCATTCTCCAATGTCGCCTTTGCGCTCTCCAGCTCCAAGGCAGAGCGTGCAACATCTATCGTAGTGTCCGAATAAGCCGCCCATGTCACGGCTGACACTTCATAGATCCGTTTTATCTTGGTGATGTGTCGGGTTGGCATATCGGTGTCAAGATCTTCCCACCATTCCTCACGGACGGTGAAGCAGAAAGACATGCTATCGACATCTCTCCTGTCAACAGCCGAAAACAGAGCCTTAGATTCGACATTTCGCTCAGTGTCGAGCTTGATCCAGTCAAGGTCAAGTCCGAGGTCACTTCGAGAAAAATGCATCGTGCTGTTGGCGTTGTTATTTCTGCTTCGGGCATATGGCAGTCTTACCAAATCATGATTCAAAATGAATGGAATATCTCGAAGATCAGTCTCATCGAGTGCTCCTCTTTCAATCACTTCGTAGAAAAGACCAGCTATGTTGACTTTCTGACCGTAGACGACAGGTCTGCCCTTGATGATATTCTCGCCCTGTTCGTTCTGCGCTGTTCTTACCTCGAAGGTCAGTGAACGGCGCTCAAGGTCCTTGTTCTTAAACATCAGCTTTCACCGCCTTGCTGTTCGGGTTCTTGCGCAGGTTCAGGAATAGCAACGATTACAGAACTATAACCATCTGCTTCATCGTCGGCAGGGTCATATGTTCCATTCTCTGTTATTGTTTTCTCGACCAGAACAGGAACTTTTCCGATGTTCTCAGCAACTGTAGCGATGTTTTCGATTGCTTCTGCAGTTGTTGTCGCTGTCGTTTCGCCTTGATATAAGCCTGCTATCGCATTAAGCGCATCAACATTCGTCTGCGCTGATGCGATAATTGCGGCTTCTCCGCCGAGCTGAATGTAAAGGTTTTTAATCGCTTCAAGATTGGTCATTTTCCTTCTCCTTTCGTGCCTACTTGATACTTTTCGGCATCCTTAACGTTGATATAATTCAGTGACATCATTCTGATGCCGTTAAGCTCGGGCAACGGTCTGAATCCGAATACCCGGCGAATCTCGTTCTCGTAGAGATCGCCACGGTCGCCGAGAATACGAGCAGCTTCGATCTTCTGAGACATCGTCATGAACTCGAGATACTCGGGGATAAAGATGACCTTATTGCCATAGCCGTTTGCTGCTTTCGAGCTGAAAAGACCTCGCGTAAAAGCCTGTCCGAGTCCGATAACGATATGCTCAAGCGTGGACTGATAGAAGCTTTCGTACTGTTCTCTCGTGAAATCAGAGCTTAGGATTGCCGTGTTCATTCCAAAGTTCCGCAGGATTTTATCATCGATGAACTTGACGGTATCAGCATCAGCGATCTTGATGTTCTTCGGAAACGGTTTGAAATCACTGTCAATGCCAAGCTCAAGAAAACCCATTTCCGACCGCTTCAGCTTTTCCTCGAACAGCTTTACTTGTTTCGCGCCGACATCCGCATCAACCAGCGTCCTATACTTCACTACGCCATTGACAGCGTAGGAAGATATAAGACCCTTTGAAATGCTTTGGAGCATCGTGTTGTTGAGCTTCAGCGTTTCAAGCAACGCTCTCTGATCGGGATTACCCGTCTGATCGCCGCCCATAAAGTCATTGACCGAGAACTGATATTTGTAGTGAATGATGCTGTTGTAGGGAACTGTGACCTTATAGCCAGACAAGAACTGCAATTCAACGTAGATATCGTTCTTTGCGTCTCTCAGAAACGTAACATCTGACGGCGACAAGGGATAGAGACCGGTGAGCCTGCCCTGATCGTCCCTTGTGGGATAGACCCACGCATTATATGTCAGAAATATCGACCAGCCAATCTTGCTGATAAGATCCGATGTGGTCATCATCTCGTTCGGGTGATCGAGTACCGCCTGAATAGTACTGTTTTCGGGTGTGGAAGCGTCAAAATCGTTGAAATTCCTGACGTGTGCAGGCTGGAGCTTTGTCAGCTCGCTGACGATCTTATGAACCGCCTGCCTGACCACATCCGAGGCGTAGATGTCGCTTCCGAAGCTCGTAAAGATCGGCAGACTGCCGTTGAGCATCTTGGCGTAGGTCATCTGTGTCTTTTTATTTTTTATCCAATCGAAAAATCCCGTTTTCATCACCTCAATCGGTTCGTAAAGTCTTCCTTGTAGCGGCGATATACTTCTTCCACCATTACGGCGGACACCGCTCCGTCTATTTTCTTGCCTGGCATATTCGGAATCTTGACCAGCTGGCAGGCTTCACCGTGACGGTCAAACTCCAGCGCGGCATTTCCAAAGCACCAAGCGTCCATATCGTTATTGTTGTAGTTTATAACCTGATTTTGCAGATCACTTTCAAGCAGCAGGGTAGGGTTGTTCAGGACCGCTTTGCTCTGAACAATAAGCTCGGTCTTAAAGCCGTACTTTTCCATTCGCTGATTGAACGCCGAAGCGTAGCGCTGATCGTAGCCTGTGACAAGAGGAAAGATTTTGTACAGCTGATAGAGCTGATAGTACCAGTCTGCGACTATTGCAGGGTCCACCTCGTTTCCGGGAACGATAGTCAGCAAGCCTTTTCTTGCCCATTCCTCATACTTCGCACCCTCATTGGTGTCAGGGGACTTTCTCAGCTTGTTCTCGCAGATCCAATAATGCGAATGCAGGTACTTTGTGCGCTCGTCTTTCTTCATGAACAGCGCTTTGCTGCTTACGAGGTCTGTCGTCAGCGCCATATCAGCAGCACCAAGGCAGACAGAGCCTTCAAAGTCGTGAATGTCAAAGGTCGCAGGATTCTCATAATCTTCTTTGTTCATCCACGTCGATGCTGCGTTCTGCTTGATGTTGAAATCCTTGCAAAGCACCATTACTCGCTTGATTTTGGAGGTCTTCGCCTCTTCAAGCTCATCACGAAGATACTGCCATTTCTTGATAGCACCGAGTGACGGGTTCGACTTAAACCAGCTCGTTTCATCTTGAAAGACTTCTTCTTCGCTGTCCTGCGTGTAAAGCCAAGGGAGCTTTCTTAACGCTGACGGTCTGTCATCTTCGCCGTTGATTATCTTTCGATACTCGTCTGTCAGTTCATCAAGAGCACCGTCGTTCACGGTTCCCTCTGTCGTTATCATTATCAGCTTCGGGTTGTCCTTCAATGACTGAGACTGCTTGATTGACATAATGACGATCATCTTCAGCATCTCATGTATCTCGTCTATTATTGCAAAATCTATGTTTCGACCTTCCTTGTTCCTTGTGCGGTCGGAGATCTTGAACATCTTTGAGTTCGTGATCTTGTTCCACAGGTACCCAACTTTGCGCTGAGTGTCTTTGTTCTTTGGGTCTATCATAGAGCGCATTGTGTCACAGGCGCTGTAGAGGATATTCGCCTGTGAATCGTCATTCGATGATAGGACGATGTCAGCACCCTCGTTACCGACAATGAACTCGGTATCTGCAAGCCCGCTGCACGTTTCGCTCTTAGCATTTTTTCGAGCGATCATCAACAGCGTTTCGTTGAACCGATCGACGTTACGCTTGCATCCAGATGTATCGACAAAGAATTCATCACGCATCTTGAAGGAATAAAGGACCTCAATAAATGCTTTCTGCCAAGCAAGCAGAATCATAGGCTTACCGTAGAAGGGTGACTTTGTGAGCCTGATGCAATTCTGCATAAAATCAATGCGCCTGTCAGCGTCACGGGTATCATAGATAAACTGGCGATCGTTCAGATCGTCCATAAGCCTGTCAAGCTCTCTGTGCATTTCCTGACCGACAATGATATTTCCCTTGTGGATCTCATTGTGGTAGAATTCAAGATGCGTCATACTGCTCCTTCATCTTGTTCAAATAGATGCGCAGCGGACTCTCTTCACCGTCAGATGTGTTTGCAGTCAACTTCAAAAGCACTTTCAGCGCCGCATTATACTGCTGCATTAGCGTGATATACTGTCTGCTTGCTGGCGTGGAAGCCTGCTGTGCAGGATTTTTCTTGTTCACCCGGATAAACGGGAGCTTTTCGAGCTTTTTCAGGTTTTCTTCGAGAAAGACGATCCTGTCGATGAGTTCCGACACTGTTTTTCTCACGGGAACGTCAAGTTCTTCCATGACCTGCAATAGCTCTGCTTTTCTATCGGTTGCTGTCAACAGGATCGCCTACCTTTCTGATTTTTCGGCTCAAAGTTTTTCAAAAACTTGAAAAATCCTCTTCGCACAAAATTGTGTCCCCGACTACAATCCCCAAAGGGCTTGAACGTTCTGCGACCCCGGGGGGTCATATCGTTCAAACCAGTCAAGAACATAGCCCTTCCACTCGCTCGGCTTGTCTTTCGCACGTTCAAGGCATATTTCTTTCGGCGTGTCGATGAAAATAGATGTAGCCGAAAGTCTCGTTTCGAGTCTTTCGCGTTCGGCTTTCAGCGGATAACCGCCAATGATATAGGCGTTCTGCCATCGCCCGTACCGAGTTTTTATATTATCAAACAACACATCACGCAAGGCGAAAGCATTGTTCTTAATAGCATTAGGCTTCTCAAAAGCGCCGCAGCTCTCGCAGCGGATCGCAGCATAAAGCCTGTCGATATCTACTATCAGATCATCAGGGTCAGAGTTCTCTTTGACCCACGTATTTTTGCCTGCACACGGTGGACCGTAGACGATGTAAACCTTTTGCGGTACCTTCTGCCCTTGGAAGCCGAAACGATGATGTTTCTCGTTGTGACAGCGAAAGTGTATAAGCTCAATGTTGTTTTCGTTCAATGCGATGTTCGCATTGTCAACGTTCGCCTCAGTCAGCTCAACGATGTGATGAGCTATGAGGTCATAGCTTTTCAGTATGGGCTTTCCGCAGTGCTCGCAGTAAATATAACCGTCAGGATTGCATCTGTGCTTAATGACGATAAGACGAAACGTCTCCCATTCATCTGATTTATAAAACGCTTCAACTCTTGTCACCAGTCCTCAGCCTCGGCTTTCTTTCGCTTGATCTCGTTTTCCTCTTTCTTGATATCAAGCATCTGCGGATCGTTTGCCCAGTTTTCCTTATCATAATTCTTCAGGCAAAGGTTCAGAGCTGCGACATCGGGAAGTGCTGTCTTGGTGTAGGTCTCGGTCACTTTTTGCTCTTTGCCATCTACGATCTTTGTGACGGTTTTAGATTCTTCATACTGATAGCCCATAGCTCGTTCGACAAGTTTTCCCCGAAGGTCTGATATGAGTTTCTGTCGAGCTTCTTTACATAACTCCGATAATTCGGGATATTGCTTTTTCCAGCGATAGAACGTGTCTGCGCTGATGCCGAGCCATTTGTAGACTTGCTTTTCAGTTGCACCTTGCTCGAACATACTTTTGATATTTTTTTTATTAAGAAGTATCTTCTGCTCATAGCGACTCTTGCGTCCTCGCTTCAAACGGCTCACCTCCCAAAAAGAAAAAGGCGGCTCGCTCGAAGAGCAGAACCGACCTGAATTTGAATTTTCTGAACTTTCGTTTCTGTCCTTGTATAAAATATAACAGAAAAAAAGTGCTATAGCGTGCTATCTTTGCGCATTTATAACAAGACTGTGAATGTGCTTAACTCTACTCTCCGAATAATGCAGCTTCCGAGCGACCTTATTCCACGGGCAAAGCCTGATATCACGGTCATTCAGCATCGACAAATATCTCTCTTCAAAAACCCTCACTGCGAGAGGATCGTCAAGGTTATGTATCCAGTTCGATATTTCGTTCATTTCTTTTTCAAGCTTTTCCCTCCTCTTGTCGTCATTGCAGGTTTCGAGCGATGATGCAAGATAGCGGTAGCTTTTAAGTCGCTTGGTTGTCACTTTTTACCCTCCTTTAGGCATACTCAAAACACCTCACTGATTTGAGGCTGATGAGTATATATCCGGTTTGAAATCTTTTCTATACAAGAACACTTGCAGGTAGTACGCACCGGTCTCGTCGTTCCAGAACGGTTTACACTCCGAGCAGAAGTATTCGGGATATCGTTTTTCAAAAATGCGCAGGTCCTCGGAGTTCTGCGCATAGTAGCTCACGTCTCGCTTTGTGAGCTTATAGTCATAGTTCTTAGGCGCGGGCTTAACGCAGTTGTGCGACGACACCCAGCGCTTTGTCTTGGGCTTGAGATCAGGAACAAGCATAGGCTCGTCATACTCGTCAATTATTTTCGTCTGCTGCTGTGCAAAGTAACGAGCTATACCTGTGACACCCTGTTCATCGAACATCAAGGGAGCGACCTTGTCTACGTAACCCTTGCCCCATATCTTTGCAAGCTGCTGGATTGACAGACCGCCGCTCATAATGACGTGAAAGTGAATGCGGTTTCCTGTGCTTCCCTGCCCGAATGCATATATGTACTTCAGCTCGACGGTAATGCCTGCACGTTGTCTTGCTCTTTTGACCCTGCGAAAAAAATTCACGATGTCGCGCTTTGACTGCTCTATGCTGTCGTGATAGTCCATCGGAGAATATGTCAGCTCGAGCTTGATATCGTTGCTCGTAAAATTCGCGGCAATGAGTCTTGCAAGTGCTCGTTCGGCATTCACCTGGTTCAGGCGTTCCTGCACCTTGCGAGTTGGTCTATGCTTCGGCTTCCTATGGCTTGACCTTTGCCGTGGGAAGACAGGGAACATTTTCACTTCTCTGTAATTTCCATAATCATAGATCTGTTCCCTATACCTCATTGCCATGTTTTTTCACTTCTTTCTTTTTCACTTGGTCTAATTCTTAATACCCATTACAAGCCCTTGACCCTCGGCTTATGCCGAGGGAGTTTTTGAGGATACTATTATAAAGGGGTTACTCCAATTTTGTATTTGCAAGTTCCAATATATATTTGATGTCAGCGTAGACTACAGTTTTCTGCTTACCCATCAGCAGCTTGGCAGATACTCTTAACTTGCCCGTCTTAATATCGCGGCTTATCTCTACCGCGTCAAGTGTGGCCTTGTAAGCCTTGTCTTTGTGCGGAGATTTCCACGTTACAGAGCTGTTAAGCCCGCTGCGGATTGTTGCAGTTAACTGCAAAATGCCGTGCAGTTCTTCGGGTTCAAGTCCGAGCGACTCGTAGTGATAGAGCTTTTCAAGAGCTTTGCGAAAGCGGACTCCGAGATCTTTCTTTGCTTCGACTTGGCTTTCGTAGCTGTCAGCCATTATGAGCGCTGCGCCTTTCGCTGTCATTCGAGTGATTTTGTTCATGTCATTCAGCTCCTTGCAGTTCTATCGGCTTTTCACCGTTCATTTTTCTGCCGCAGTTCGGGCAGTATGCGAGCTTGGCGACATTCTCAATGCTGCTGTGCATTTTACCGCAGGCTGTGCATCTGCCTGAATATACAAGATAGTCAGGGTCATAATGAACGAAATCCCATTGCGCACTTGTCTCATTTTCAAGATTTTTGCAAAGGTTTATAAAATCTTCTTTAGTTGCCTCTTTGATCTGCTCCTCTACTGCCTTATCAGCAAGCTCGTGTGTCCATACGGGTCTTTTAAGTTTTTCTTCGATGTATTTATGAAAGATACTAAAATCTTCACCGGTAAGCAACGTCGTGCCGGTGTATGCCATAATAATGGCTGCTTCTTGTTTTGTCATTCGCTTTCACCTCCGTCCATTTTCGCTCCGCAAAAGTCCATTTTCGCTCCGCAAAAGTCCATTTTCGCTCCGCAATCTCCGCAGAAACATCTTTCATAATCGGAAGCTCCGTAACAAATTGAACATCTCGTAACACCATCATCTGCAACTATCCAATGCCCGTGTTTTATAGGCTCGGCATCTATCTCGGGTAATGCCTCAATCTCATCAAGCATTTCTCGCAAATCTGCACCTGCCTTTGAGCAACTCCCATCATCATCAGGGCAGTATGCAACAACTATATTTAAAACCTTATCTGCATCAATCAGACTCATTTGTTTTCACCCTCCTTTGTCCATGATAAAGCCTTTGTAAAGTATCACACTTTCCTTCCTCAATGAGTTTTTCACAGATATTACAAGCTCCACCACATAGGTGTAAATTGCGTTGTCCGTTGACTGCAACTCTCCAATGACAAGTACGAATTGCGTGCTGTATATCTTTTTCAGTTATTTTATCGCACATTTTCTGCACCTTTGTTCTTTTCTTCGAGTATGCTCTCCCAAATTTGTGGCGGCGCACAAAGTATACACTCGTCTTCATCATACGGGTCTGTGTACGGACATTCACCGCAAGACTCCCAGCTATTACGCCTTTTACATTCTTTTGATATCTTTATCAACAAATCTCTTTCAGCCTTATCCATTTTCTGCACCTCCAAAAAGTCTTTCTTCCAGATTGTTGACGAAAACGGCTATTGCCATTTTGTCATTGCCGTCTTCGATGCTGTCGCCTATCTCGTTCGCCGCCCTGTTGAACTGCTCGCGGTCAACTACCGCACCCGGCAGCGGGTCAGCAGCGATCTCGCCTTCACCGTCCTTTATGTACATAATAGCGCCGCAGTGAGGGCAGAAAGAAGATAATATTGGATTTTCCCTCCAATCTAAATCAGCTTTGTTGCTACACCCCGAACAAAACCAATCGTCCCAGTCTTTGCCCTTTATCCACCGTGCGCGTTTTACAGGCGCGGCTTCGACTGTTGGCATATCCTTTATGGTTTCAAGTGCTTTTTCTACGCCGTCTGCTTTATAGCCGTGTTTTAATGCTGCATCTCTTCCAGAGGTAAGCATATCGTTTGGACTCCATTTAGGCATTCTTTTCTCATATATTTCAACTAATTCTGCAAGTTTCTTCTCCGCAGTATCAGCATCAATCAGTCTCATTTGTTTTCACCCTCTTTATTTGTCACACCACATTTGAGCGAATTTGCCTTGAAAATCTAATGGTGTTGAACTTTGACTGTAAATAGATATTATTTTCATTTCAGAAAATCGTTTTGTTTTCCCCTCTGCGGTAACGTCTACCCAGCCGTCGTGCGCCTCCCAGTGTGTTATATGATCAAACAGAAAGCACGCCCATGCCATTACGTCTTTAATAGTTTTCAAAACTCTGTACCTCCTTACGAAAGATAATTCTCTGCGAATTTTCTGAGGTTAAAGTCGCTCATACGCATCAGAGCAGATATGTATATCTCGTGCTGATAGATCTCTTTCTGATGCGTTACCGTCCGGATCTTGAGTCTTAACGGTTCAGTGTCAATGTAATAGATCTTGTAGCTGATCTCATCGCAGCCGCTGTACTTACCGAGCTTTCGCAGTTTCTTTTCGATTTCGGGGATATCAACTTTTGTTTTTTTGAAGTTCATTGCTTTCCACGTCTCTTTCTTCCTTTTCTTATGCCGAGAGCGACATATCCCTCTTGTATTCCCCAGCCGCTGAGGACATATGTAATAACATAATCTATATTGTTCAGCTCGTGCGGCTGCTCACGCCCGCTGTCATCGACCACTTGAAAAATGATGTGGTCGCCTGTCTGATATCCTCGGTCGTTCTTACGGATCTCAAAGGTCTTTAAACCTTTAAGAACTGCCATTGCAAAATTTGAATTGAGTTTAAGAATATGTACTGTTCTCATTATTTTTTCCTCCTCGTGCCACATATCGGACATTTTTTTGTATCTTTGCTTTCATACTGATTTCCGCAGAATGGGCAGAAGTATTGATCTAATACCGTTGGAACTCGGTTGTCAACAACTGAAGTTGAAGAGCACACTGTTTTTGTGTAATCAAGAACAGCTTTCCTTTGCTCATTCAAGGTCAGCCCGCTGTTCATTGATACTTTGAGAAAATTTTCAACTGCGTTTTTCATTGTCATATATCACTTGCCTCCAGTTTTCTCCGAGTAATTCATCAAGATTGTAGCCGAAACAAGACGTTATTTTGTCGAGATTAGTCGTCGCAGGATCTGAAAGCACATAGATCATTTTCGATAGTAGTTTTTTCAGCTTTTCGTTTTGTTCTTTCAGGTCATACAGCTTCGTTATCGTTGATTCTTTGTTCAAACGTCTTTCTGCTTCACCGTTCCAGCTTACTATTTCTTGAGAGAGGTATCCGTTTTTCGTCTTTTCTGTTGTATAGGTGACATTGGCGGGAATTGCTGTGTTAAAACTGGATATAAGATCTTTTGCGAACTGAATGCAGCGAGAGTTTATTCCCTCACATTTGTAAAGGTTGTATACCATTTCTTGCAAGATGTACCGAAAACGATCTTTGTAAAACGAATCATCATATTCATCAGGTATGTTTATGAGTAACTTCATTCTTCCATCCCCGACCAGTCGAGGGCCTGTCCGCAGTTGTGACAATGCTCTGGGTTGTCATAACCGACCTCGTATTCCTGCTGACAGTTCGGACAGTATGCGGTATCATAGACCAACTGACCTTTGTCATCGTATCCGTCAGCTTCGTAGTCGGGTTTCTGAGGTGTCATAAGCCGCTCAAGCTTATTCAGCTTGATATAACGCTCTTGCTCAATATCTCGCTCGGTACCTGGGACTTCAAGCAGTCCCCGATAGTTGCTTTCAACTGCTTTTGCGGTCTTGTCATTTGTGAGCTTCTCGCTCATTATGTCTTCAAGAGTCAAACCAATCATCTCCCTTATCTTGTACTTTAATGTACAAAAGAAAAAGTATAACAAGAATTAACGGGATCCACGACGGCGAGAGCACCCATATCCAAGACCAGTGAATCACATCACATAGCTTTAAAACTATAAAAACTATCGTTAAGACCGAGCAAAAGCCAAGTCCACCAGATCTGCTATTATTTTTCATTTTTATCCCTGCTTTCTATGCCGTTGCCCGTGAGGTCAAAATACTTTGTGATCCACGGGTTGAACGGCTTATGTTTTTTGATTTTTTGCTTTTTAAACCTTTTCTTTTTCTGCCTTCTTGGCTTGTCTTTTGATTTCATTTCTTTTTGCTTTGTTCTCCTTGATCTCTCGACGCTTCCTGTGCGCCTGTTTCTTATTAAGCCCTTTGACTGCCAGGGCACGGCTTATGGTTCTCTGTAAACTTGACATTGTTATTCCTCCTTAAATTTCATTACCAAAACAATTCTCTTGTCTTTTTGAATCCGCTTAGCTTGATATGATTTCTCATATTCTGAGCAATTATTTTTTCACGCTCGTAGCACTTTGCACAGGTTCTCTTGCCTTCAAGTGCAGGCGCACCGCAGAAATAGCATCTTCCACGCTCGATTCTTTCTTCATAGGTCATACCACCTTTTGCAAAATGCTTTTCTCTCTTTTTTTTGTTAATTTTGTATCGGCACAATGCACACCTTTGTGTTTCGCCTGACGGTCTTTTTCCACATTCAATGCAAATCCCCTTTGCTTTTCGTTCTTCTCTGACCTTCTTATGATATTCTCTCTGCTGCTCATTGTGCATTTTCCTCTTTTCTTCCGTCCACTTTTCTCTTTTTTTGCGCTCGCTTTCCGCTGCTCTATCAAGGCAGTTTATGCAAAACACTTTACCTCTCACAGGGTCACCGCCGCACTTGGGGCATCGACCTTGTTCCTTGTACCAATAGTAAAGCTCTTTACTCATCGTTCAGCCCTCCCGAAAGATAGAGCGCCATTGTCTCTATTACAATAGAATTTATGACGGTCGGCAGGTCGTTGAAATCGACAACCTCTTTGTGATCGTCTTTTCTCTGACCTGCGGTCTTCTGGATCATTGCTTGCCGTAGCCACTCGCAAAGCTCACGCAGGGCAGGCTTGTTCGCTTTTTGTTTGCCCATTTTCAAATAGTTCCACATCAGCTCCAGCTGGCCCATGTCAAGTGCGCCCGGTGTTGGTCTCATAGGGTTTCACTCCTCTCCGAGTTTTTCCACTATCAAGGACAGCCATTCCCTCGCACCCGACTTGAACTTTTTCTTTTCTTCGTCTGACTGAAGATCATTGATCTTATCAAGGAAGGCGTTCACGCTCTTTTGCGTATCGGCAAAGATGATCTTCAAAGCGATGACGGCTTCTTCAGAGTTGCTTGACTTGACTTTCTTTTCAAGCTGTGCTTCACGCATTGCCGCCTGGTCTCTTTCGGTCTTCAGTGCAAGCTCGTGCTCCTCTTTAAGCTTGGCGATCTGCTTTTCCTGCTCAGCTTTCAGTTCGTCTATCTCTTTTTGCTTTGCCTTTTCAAGCTTTTTACGTTCGGTCTCTTTTATCTTGTCAATCTCCTCTTTCGAGGGCTTTTGAACAGCGACCTCGACGGGCTTGTTCTTCAGCTCGTCAAGTTCGAGCTGCAATTCCTTGATGCGCTGTGCGTCTTTGTCGCTCTGATCGTCGTAGTTTTCCTGTGCGTCTTCAAGTCTGCTTTTCAGCTGCTCGATCTCGGCTTGCGCCTTTTTCAGATCGTCGGCGGCTGACTTGTTCGCTTCCTTTTCTGCCTGAAACATTGACAGCTGCTCGCCCAAAGCCTGCTTTTCCGCTATGAGCTGCTTGACCTCTGCGACGCTCATACCTGCGAGGTCGTTTTCCTCAACCACTTCTTCGCGGTCAAAGGTACCTAACTTTGTAAGCAGTTCCAGCTTGGTAATACCGAGATTTGCATTTGACTGCAAAAAGGCTTCGCCAAGATTTTCATAGCATGATATGTAGGTGTAAGCTTGTCTTTCCTTGAAGCTGTAATCGTCGTTGTTCTCGACATAATCGCCGAAGCTTTCATATCCAAGCTCGGTGTAGAGCTTTTGGTCCCTCATATGTTTGAGGGACTTTGCCATATCCATAAGGCTGACTGCTGCTGCCTTATAGCAGTCGCATATGTGCTGATGTGTAACGATAGCATCACGCTGTTTGAGATTTATGCTGATTTCCTGCATTGTTCTTCACTTTTCCTTTCTGCTTTATACTTTTTAGGGTTTTTTATAAACTTTGCAAATTCTTTTTCAAAAGCTTTGACTTCGTCAGCCTTTTTTGATTTCCATTCATTCATAAACCCGTGGCACTGAACGATGTGCTTCTCCTTTTCGTCCACCTCGATAGTGTAGTAGGGCTTGTCAGGCTCGGAGATATGCCGCAGGAAGAGGATAGTCGTCCGTCCTTGAATATGCCTGCTCGCATAGCCGCCGACACAGTGCTGTAAGATGCGTCCTTCGTCGATTATCTCGCTCGCACTCCTGGGGACTACTATCATCAGGTCGCCGTACTCAAAGGCGTACTTCTTGCACAGTTTCTCATATCTTTCGGGATAGCCGTACTTCAAAGCTTCCTTTTCTGCTTCTTTTTTCTGTTCTTCAGCCTTGACTATCTGCCAGTTAGCGACAGCATCATCGTGAGCCTGCTGGATATCCCGTGGATAAAGGATATTTTTCTGCGTGAGGTCGTAACCGCACATTTGTGCATGGTGGAGATAGTCAAGATATGTTCGTTCTCCTCGCCAGGTTTTGTTTTTCTGCTGTCTCCTGCGGTATTCCCATAGCTTTTTTATATCGATATAGTTTTTAATAAGATTAAATAGTGAAGATTCTTTCAAAACGACCTCAAATTGACATATATCAAATGATAGCTTTTCGCCTTTCTTTTTATGCTGTGCGTAAACCTCCAGTGTATTAAGTGAATATGTTCTGGTTGCTGACTTCTCAAAGTCCCTAAGTTCATTGAGACTGATCTTCAGGAATTCTTTCGGTTTCTTTGCCTTCCAGTTCACAATGTCTCGATGTGACATATCATAGCAAATTTTGTTCAAAACGATTCTTTGAATAGTTTCGCTTTTTGATTTGACGGCAATCTCGGCTATCGGATAGAGCGAGCAGAGATTCAGCCACTCTACAAGGTGTTCGCTCGTTGTAAACGGCAGTGCTTTTGCATAGTATTTCAGATGTGTTTTCAAAAGCAGTTCTCTGTTGAGAACAATTTTATCGGCAGGCTTGTACTTTGTTGCAGAAAACGCCTGCGGAATTTTCTTTTTTACCTTTGTATAAATCCACTCTATCTTATTGCCGTAATACGTATACTGCCTACGGTACACATTGCATTCGCCGGGTTTGAAAACATACATCTTTATTAGGTCACATTCGAGGTCTGGCTGACGAAAAAAGTCGTTTCCGTATATTCTAATTTTGTTGTACCAGTTTCGATAATCGCCATTGTAACGCTTGCCTGCGTTAAGGCAAATCGCATAGACGATATCCTTTGTTCTATGTTTTTTAAAAATGACAAAGTTTATTGTCTCGGTTTTATCTTTCTGTGAGTAGCCTGCCGCTGCCGCTGTTGCTGTTGTGTGGCAATACGGGCAGATCTCCATAGTTTTGTGATGAAGCGTCGAATATGCTGTGTAGCTGCGATTGCAGGCAGTACAAAAGCATTCTGTCTCGTTTTTGCCCGTTTTGTGATAAAAAATGTACGGCTTGAAATAACTGTTCATCTGCCGTATCTCTTTCTTTGTTATAGTTGGCATCGCATACAGGTCCTTCTTTTCCTGCTCTGTAAGGTCCGAAGCCTGCACGTTCGGACTGTCTATAAGAAGCGTCTGCGACTGGTCGGGTTTATCTGCGTCTTTCCACATCTTTCACGCCTCCCTTAACCGAACAGATCGTCAAAGGACAGGTCAAGGCTTGTACGCTCCGTCTGCTTTTCTCTTACCGAGCCGCAAAGGTCGATAGTCATGTGAAACTCGATCTTTGCCCCGGGGAAAAAGAATTCGACAGCTGCCTGATACACTTCCAAATCAGAAACGCCCTGCTTGCCGCCTATCTTCTTGCAGACAGCTTCAAACATTTCTTTCATTGTGCCGCCCTGAACGACTGCCTGGGCGAATTCATCATCCTGCTTTATAAAACTTTCAAGGGCTGCTTTTACGCCGTCCCTGATGATGCTATAGTGCCTATCTGTTACTTTTGGGTCCTCGTTGATCTTATCTATTGCCTGCTGTGTATATTCATTCATTTTCATAGTCCTCCTTTGCGTTTTCAAACATACAGTCTGCGGAGCGCAGATTCAAGCCTGCTCGCTGACATTCTCTGCAAGGCATATCGACCTTGCAGCCTGTGACAGCGTTTGCGCCTGTCGATCTCAAATACTTCTGCACGTTGCGGCGCATCTTTGTGTTTACTGCATTCGCAAACCTGTTCGCTGCGAGTATCGGGTTCCTGCGCTGGTGAGCTTCAAGCTCCGGCGTTACCTCTATACCGTCTACTGCTACGATGTATTCGCCACCCTTGCGGTCGAGGGTCACGCCCTCAAAGCTGTACATCGTCAGATACCTCAGTCGGCAACGCTTTTATAGTTTTCAGCATTTTTTCAATCTGAACACTATCAAGACACTGCGGGCATATGTAGCCTACTTCGATAATTCCATAGCACACTTCTACCAAAGCGATATGGTCGCCATAAGCGTAAGCATTATAAGATGTTTCATCGCTCGAATTAAACGGTTTTAGATATGTCTCATCGACTGCGACAGATATTTGCTCGTTTGATGAAAGTATATATAACGTCCTTCCTGCTGTTTTTATGGTAAAACTTGCGGGATATAGACCTGATATGCGCTTCATCGTACCGAGAGCAAATGGAAAATGATCTGATAAATTGATTTTGGTTTCTTTCACCTGCTTCTCGGTCAGACCAAGAACTGATGCGACCTCGTCTTCGCTGTCACAGTGCGGGAATTTTCCCATATTGTAAAGTGCATATCCGTTGCACAGCCAACTGCTGCCGTCTATGTCCTGGTAAAGTGTGATACTGGCGCTCTTGCTTATAATAGCTATTGCTTTCTTCTTGTTCATTCCTGTACCTCCTCGCGATTGATAGCAGCATCAATTTTGCCGTAGATCTCACCGATGTCAAACGCCCGCTGTTCCTGTTCTTCCATGCAATTATAAATCTCAAGCAATCCTTCACGTGCTTCTTCGAGAGCCTTCAAAGCTTGACTTTTTTCGGCGGCTATGATATAATGTGAAGGCGAAGAGGGAGCGCAAGACTGCTCTTTCTCTGTCGTTTCTTTCTGGATATTACCAACCGACGAGCTTGCATCTGTTGCCGCAGATGCAGGCTCTTTTTCTTTCCTATACGCTATGTCGATATCAATTGTCGGACAATTTTCACCGAATGACCAGCCGGTGCAAAGCACTTCTTCTTTCAGCAGTTTTTCGGGTATATCTTTCAGCGGTCCCATATAGTATGTTTCGATTAAACAATCACAGTCATCATCCGGGTTTCTACCGCTTACCATCACATATAGGTTTTTATCGTTTCCTCCAACAATATCTGCTATTGTCATTGTGATTACCTCCTGTTTTCTAAAATAAATTCTTCCGTTCCGCCGCCAATGGTCTTGATGTGCGTTCTTGACCGCAGCGCAAGGTCCTTCCAGTAAGTTACTTCCCCGCGATACTTGGCACGGGCTTTGCGTTCTTCCTCTTCCTGCGTGATTTCGCGGTCTGTCTTCACGAACTGTACCGCCAGCGGTATGGCTATCGCTGCACAGCACAATGCGAACGCGAGTGCATCGGGTATTGTCATGTTTTTTCCTCCTTCCAGTATTTCGTCATTATGTCGAAGATGCAGATGCCGAGAATGTCGGACATCATAAGGATCTTTCCTGCATCGACATTGTAGATGTCTTTCAGGTAGAAGCTTATGCTTGCCTGATTTTTCAGCCCGAGGCGCTTGGCAAGCTGCTCCTGCTTGATGCCTTTGAGCTGCATAGCTGCTTTCAGCTCTCGCTGACAGCGGATCTCTTTGGTGATTTTCTGTGCTGGCATTTCTTACACCTCCTATGCTGTGTAGATTATTCTTCAACAGGCAAAGCAAAAAAAATATCATTCCTATCCTGCAAGCTTTCTATGCCAAGCAGGGCGCAGAGCGTGTTGATTTCAGACGGCAAAAATTCGCTTACGTTGCTTATCTTATTTCGTAGAGCTTGCGTCGAAATCCCAAGTTTTTCAGCAATATGCACCTTTTTCAAACCGCTCTGCTTAATGATGTTTTCCAACCTTTCACTATTTGTCATAGTTATCCTCCTTTCCGAATGTTGATTGTTGTTCAACAACGACAGTATAGCACCGTGTAGATTGTTTGTCAACATATTTTTGCAAAAAGTAATATTTTTGTTTTGTTTTTGTAAGATTGCACAAAAAGCGACTGTAATTTTTGTTGATTGGTTAGCTACTTTTCTTTGCTAAAACACAAAATATTGTTGACATAAATGCAACATCATGTTATAATACAATCGAGGTGATACAAATGTTAAAAATAGGCGATAGAATAAAAATACGACGCGAGCAGCTTAAAATGACACAAGATGAGCTTGCTCAGGCTATGGGATATAAGTCCCGTTCATCTATAAATAAAATCGAAAAGGGAGTAAATGAGCCGCCTCAATCAATCATTGTAAAGTTAGCAAAATTACTGAAAACTACACCTGCATATCTTATGGGCTGGGAAGATGAGCAGAATACCTACGGCACTGATATCACCGTGCTTTCTGCCAAGTATGATAACATAAAGCCCGTTACACTAAAGCGCTTTCCGATGCTGGGCGAGATCGCCTGCGGCGAGCCTATATTCGCAGACGAGGATAAAGAGCATTGTGTAATGGCTGATATGGACATCAATGCAGATTTCTGCTTAACTGCCAAAGGCGACAGCATGATAAACGCAAGAATCAATGACGGTGACATAGTTTTTATAAAAGAAATGCCGATAGTCGATAACGGCGAGATCGCAGCGGTTATCATCGGCGATGAAGCGACCTTGAAGAGAGTTTATTACTATAAAGAGCAAAACAAGCTGGTTCTGAATCCCGAAAATCCGAAATACGAACCGCTTGTTTATGTGAATAACGAACTAGAAACTATAAGAATACTTGGAAAAGCTGTATACTTTATGAGCGCGCTGTAAAGGAGGTGCTTGGCATGATTAAACGAGTACTTATTCTTGCACTTTGTTTAAGTCTACTCACTGCTTGTAACAGTTCGAGCAGCTCGGAAAAGGCTGGAAGCTCGACAGATTCAAACAGGTCATCTTCGATTTTAGCTGACGAAAACATGTGGAAAGATATAAAATACTGTACCATCGCAGGTGCTTCTATTCCTGTACCGAACGGATACGCTGCAGATTCAAACAGCAGCAATGACTCTCGATATTATACAGGACCAAACGATAGCCGAATACACATAATGACCGAGGCTTTTAAGGTTGAAATGAATGAAGAAACTGCCCAAAAGAGACTTGATGAAATAAAAGATAGTAAAGAGTCGTATGGAACAACGTGGAGTTATACTGATAAAAAATCAAGTATTATTTCTATCTGTGAAAAGTCCGCTATACTGATTTCATATCACGCCAAAGCTGAAAGCAATGAAAACAAGCAAGAATGGGATGAAAGTATTCTGCTCTTCAACAGCAACGATACAACTGTTCGTATATCCCTGCAAGGCGATATGCTAAATGAAGGAAATTTCAAAAGGTTTTGCGAGCTTATTGAAACGCCCGGTGTAAAAAATGCTCAAGATATTTCTTTTGATGATGTAAACTACATTGAGATTGATGAGCTAATGGTTCCAGTTCCAAAAAGCTTTAAGGTCAATAGCGAAAGAGATTTTCTCGGCGAAAATGCAAGTATTCACTATTTTTCTCTTGCAAAACTCTATGATATTTCCAAGTACGGAATGGAGCAAGAGGTAGAAGAAATCAAAAAAGGCTATAACGAGCCTGATATACATATGTATCAAGATAATGATGTCCATAGTTCCAAGTTGGATTTCATCGGTGGAAAAATGGCATATTATATCTCATATACCGCGAAAATAAAAGGTTCTGCCGATGATGCAGAACCTACAGTCGTAGAGCGAATAGACATTTATCTCAACACATCAAAGCAAGGCGTAACTATCACGCTTTCGGGAGATATGACAAAAGATAGTAATTTCAAGGCATTTTGCGAGAAAATAAAGTATAAATAATTGCAGTTGACTGCAAAAGAAAGGAGGCTGACCATATGGCTACTGCTAAAAAGCTGCCTTCGGGGAACTACCGCGTGCGAAAGTACGACAAGCGGACAAAGAAATATGTATCCTTTACCGCTCCCGAAAAAGAAGATGCGGAACGAATGGCTAATGAGTGGGCTGCAAAGAACAAACGCCGCAAGACGCCCAAAGCCAAGATCATCACCAAGCAGCTCACGGTCAAGGAAGCTGTCCGTGAGTACATCGACAGCAAGAGCAACATCTTGTCGCCCTCCTCGATCAGAGGCTACGAGATCATCTACCGCAACTGCCTTGACGGTATCGGCGACAAGTATCTGATCGATGTCGAGGAAAAGGACTTGCAGGAATGGGTTAACCGCAACGCCGGCAAATATGCACCGAAATCGGTCAAGTCGCAGTACGGGCTTGTTACAGCTGCTTTCCGGCAGCAAAAGATCCTGCTGGATTTCAAATCCGTCCTGCTCCCGAGAATAACAAAGAGCGAGCCGCTAATACCGACAACTGAACAGATAGCGACTATCCTGTCTATGGTAGAGGGTACGTCTATCGAGCTGGCTGTCACCATTGCTGTAACAATGGGCTTGCGGCAGTCAGAGATTGCAGCGCTGAAATGGTCTGACTATGACGGTAAGAGTTTGAGCATACACGCTGCTATCGTTCCAGATTCTACGAACAAGCTCGTGCGCAAGGAAACGACCAAGTCGGAAGCATCTACACGCATAGTCGAGGTTGACGAGCTGTGCAAGCAGAGGCTCGACCGAGCTGAACACAAGAGCGAGTATATATCACCGCTCACTCCACGCCACGTTCTCAAATCATTTCAAAGTCTTTGCAAAAGAAACGGTTTGCCGCAGTTCACGATGCACGCCCAGAGGCACGGCAACGCCTCAATGATGTTGGCAAACGGGATCCCCGACAAGTACGCTATGGCGAGGCTCGGACAGTCAAGTCCGAATATGGTCAAGACTGTTTATCAGCATCTTTATGCAGACAAGCAAGCAGAATATAGCAAGAGCATTTCAAATGCTTTTTCAAAAATCTATGACACAAAAAATATGACACAAAATAATTCATAGCGTATTTACGCCGTTTAAAGCGAAATAACCGATTTTTCAAATCTCTCTACTCACCCTTGGTTAAAACCGCTTGCATTTGTTTGCAGGCGGTTTTTGTTATGCAAAGGCAATCATAAGTCTATCATAGTGTAAAGGTTGTGTGAAAAAATTTTCGCGTGATTTTCACACAGCTTTAAACTTGCTTTAAAGTTCCCGCTTTATCATTAAATACAACGATAAACGAAAGGAATCTACTGATATGAACGGATACTACAATAACTTTGACAATTACACACAGCAAAGCACGCAGAATACCTATACCCCTGCACCACAGGTGACCAAGAAAAAGTCGGGCGGCGCAAAGGTAGCAGCACTCGCGCTTTGCTTTTCACTTTTAGGCGGCGCTGTCGGCACTGGCGGAACGTACCTGATGATGAACAATTCACAAAGCAATACCTCGGCTGTTGTGGCGGACAGCTCGTCAAGCAGCGAGAAAGACCCCGTTGTACTCAAGACCGTTCAGCCTCAAGCTGCTGATTCAACTGTGAAAACAGATACAGATTCAAGCAAGGCAGACAAAATGACAGCCGCAGAGGTCTACAAGGCAAATGTTGATTCGACAGTCGGCATTACCACCTCGATAAACACCAACTATTTCGGCTACAAGACTACCGCAGCGGCGGCAGGCTCGGGCTTTATAATCTCAAAGGACGGATACATCGTTACCAACTATCACGTTATTGACGATGCGACCGAGATTACAGTCACCCTCTACAACGGCAAAAAGTACAATGCAGAGCTTGTCGGCGGCGACGAGGGCAACGATATCGCTGTTCTGAAGATAGATGCAAGCGACCTCAAGCCTGTTAAGCTCGGTTCTTCTTCGGCGCTCAATGTCGGTGATGACGTTGCGGCAATCGGCAATCCTCTCGGCGAGCTTACATTCTCGCTCACAACAGGTGTAGTCAGCGCGCTTGACAGAACGATAACAACAGAAAACTCCACAATGACGCTGATACAGACCGATACGGCTATCAACTCGGGCAACTCGGGCGGTGCGCTGTTCAATATGAACGGCGAGGTCATCGGCATAACCAACGCAAAGTACTCGGGTTCGGGTTCTTCGACCTCTGCATCTATCGACAACATAGCCTTTGCGATACCTATTGACAGCGTAAAGTCGATGATCGACAGCATCATAAGCAGCGGCTACGCAGTAAAATCCTATATCGGAATCGGCGCGGTAGACGTTTCGGACGAAACGGCACAGGGCGATGTCACCGAGGGTGCGGTAATAAAGAAGGTCTACGAGGACTCACCCGCTGAAAAGGCAGGTCTGAAAGAGAACGACATAATTACCGAGGTCAACGGCAGGAAGATAAAGTCAAGCGGCGAAATGACCTCTGCTGTCAAAGCATCAAGCGTAGGCAGCGAGCTTGTGTGCAAGGTGTACAGAAGCGGTGAGTTTATCGAGGTAAAGGTAACCGTAGGACAAAGCGGCACACAGACCAATCAGAGTGACACAAAGCAGTCAGAGCAAAAGCAGTCCCAGCAGAAGCAGAACAGAGACAGCTATGACAACTATGACGGCTATGACTACTTTGGCGATTTCCCGTTTGACAGATAAACTGAACACAAATGCAAAAGAGCGCTGGATTTTCCAAGCGCTCTTTTTATATGAATAGGGATAGAGGAGGTTTGCGTTATTCGCAGATAAGCTCTGTAGTGCTGACGGACTTTATCCTCTTTGATGACATATACGAAAAGCCTGTAAAGCACGCGCATATGACAAGTGCGGGGATAATCACCTCTATCACGGTGAGCGAGTGCATGAAATCCGTCATGCCGACTATGGACATAAGCATTGACAGAAGCGGGTTTGTAGCAAATATCGCGATGACAGTACCTATCAGACAGCCAAGCACGCCGATTATCAGAAATCTTACCGAGAACTGTGTGCGCAGGTTGCCCGTGGTAAAGCCTGTTGCCTTGAATATGCCGATGTCCGTCCTCTCGCGCAGGAACGTCACCTTGCAGATAAGGCTGACCGCAACGAGCAGGAATACTGCCGACACGCCGACCACGATGACAATGATGAGCATAAGGAACACATTTACAAGCTCCTCGGTGCTGTCATACACGCTTGTTCTCTCTGATGATTTAGCAAACAGTCTGTCGCCCATACCGTCGTTGAGGGCTTTTGCGATATCATCTGCCTTGTCCTTGTCGCCGAGGTAGATGTTTGAAAGGTACGGCTTTATGCCGATCTTTTTTGCGCCCTCGAGAGTCATATAGAATATCCTGCCCGACTGCGCGGTGGACTGCACTATGCCAACTATCGTATAATCAGCTTTTTTGCCGTTGTTGGCGACGGTCATTTTATCACCGATGCCCTTTTCAAGCTCGTCAGCAACTATCTTGGTGATAACTACCTCGTTGTCAAACTCGGCGAGCTTGCCGTTGATGGGCTTGATGTAGCGTTCAAGATTATCGGTCGCGTCAGAGCCGTAAAGGATATCGTCTGCAAGGATATTATCTGTGTAGGCAACAAAGTCTGCCTCTGCCTTGGAGTCAAGCTTTGTGATAGTATCTCTTACGCGCTGCATATCGTCGTCCTCAAACTCGTTGAACAGCTTGACGGTTACCTCTGACCAGTTGTCGCCGAACAGCTCCTTGAAATCAATACCGTTGACGAGATTGAATATCGTCACCATAAAGAACATCAAGAGCACTGTGATAAGAAAGACAAATACATAGTGGCGCAGTCCCGAGGTCAGCGCACGCACGGACATTGAAAAAGGCAGTGAGCGCTGGCGCATAGGCAAATTGAGCTTGCCCGTGAAATGAACGTCCTTATGGGCGTTGTTGAGTGCATTGACGGGCGAGAGCTTTGTCAGCTTGCGCGTTGACGCGAGAATGAACACAACGAACACGGCTATCATCGCAAGTGCGATAAGCGTGCAGGACAGAAAGTCTATCGAACAGTCTGTATGAATACCTGTAACGGTCATAAACAGCTTGCCCATTACCTTGAGCAGCGGGACTGAAACCACAAGACCTATTACCGAGCCCGCAATAAGCGCGATAACATACTGAATGATGTAGGAAATGCGTATCTGCCACACTGTAAAGCCCTGCGATTTGAGTATGCCAAGGTCGGTGTACTGCATTTCGATAGTCGAGCGGATACTGTTGAGCATCATAAGCCCTACAACGACTGCAAGCAGTCCGACAAACGCGTAAAGCAGGCTCGTGCCGATATCTGCGTATATCTCGGTGTAGCTGATAAGCTCGCTTTTGGTGACGTACAGCATAGACTCGTCAACAAGTCCGCACTCGTCATTGAGCTGCTTGACAAGCTTGAAGTCCTTTATATCCGTGCTTTTGAAGATGTGCAGCATTTTGGTGGGATAGATGTAGTTATTATTCACGCTGCCGTCCTCAACGCCCTTTGCTATGCGCTCCCAGTCACTTTGGGTGATAAAGAAATTCTCGTACGCAACAAGGCTGGTACCGTAGATTGGATCCTCGACAAAGCCCCTTATCTCAAACGTTTCGCGGGTGGTGGGAGATGTCTGTATCTCCAGCTTATCGCCCTTTTCTATATTGTACAGCTTGTGGAAGCAGTATGAAATGTAAACCTCACCGTCTTTAAGCTGCGGCGGTTCGTCATAAAAGCTGTCAAGGTCGTCCTTAAAGACCTTAAGCTCCTTTTTCTGCTTGACAAGTCTTGTTTCAAAGTCCTGCTCCTTGCCGTTTGCATAGCAGTCCATTGCGACAAACAGCATATCGTCTGCGCGGTAGGACTTTACGTTTTTGTTTTCCGAAAGCCCTTGCTTGACTTTATCGGGGATATCGCTTCCCTTGTAGGTCATAACAATATCGCCTGTTTTGTAATGGTCAAGCGAGGCATTAAGCGAATCCCTGAGGTTCTTTGAATTGCTGACAGAGCCTGAATAGGAAAATACGATTATCGCAACAAGTATGATTATGCTTTTGAACGCGCCGGTTTTGAACTTGATGTTGTTTTTTACAAGGTAAAGTGTCGATTTCATCAGACTGCCTCCTTACCACTGCATTGAGGACAGCCACGAATTGACCTGCGTCTCGCGGCTCTTTTCCTTGTCCTGCTCAAACGGCGGCATTGTCATTTCACCGCTGACCGTGCCGTCCTCGATGTAGATAAGGCGTGTGGCTCTGACCGCGGCTCTGACGTCGTGCGTTACCATAAACACCGACTGACCCTTTTGGTTGAGCGCGGTGAGCAGGTCAAGCACCTCGACGGTATTGCGCCTGTTGAGTGCGCCCGTAGGCTCGTCTGCAAAAAGCACACTTGGCTCGCTGATAACGGCTCTGATTATCGCACACCTTTGCTGTTCACCGCCAGAACACTGCGACGGAAGATGCGTTTTAACCTCGTCAATGCCCATTGTTTCAAAAAGCTCCTGCGCTTTTTTATCTGTCTGTGCGGCAGGTACGTTCTTGTCAAGATACGCGGGAACAACGACATTTTCAAACAGCGTCATATTGCTGACAAGGTGCATTTTTTGAAAGACAAAGCCAAAGTCCTTGCGGCGCAGAAGAGTAAGCTCTTTTTCCGACATCTTGACAAGGTCGTTTCCGTTGTAGATAACCTCGCCGGAGGTCGCCCTGTCCATACCGCTCAAAGCGTAAAGAAGTGTCGATTTGCCGCTGCCCGACGCGCCCATTACGACAGTGAGGTCGCCCTTGTACACATCAAGGTCTACCCCCGTGAGAACGTGGTTCTGCACACCGTTTGCGGCAAAGGATTTACAGAGCTTTCTTGCTGACAGTATAGTTTCTTTCATGGTGTTGATTCCTTTCTTTTGTCCTCGCATTGTTTTACTGTTGTGAGTACAGTATAGCACGCGCAACATTAAGAAGTCTTTAAGATTTGAAAAAAGTGCAAGACAAAACCGCCTTCAAAGTGAAAGCGGTCAGTTTTATCTTTCAGCTGTTTGTATCCTGCGGGATAGTGACGGTCACCTCAAGCCCCTTGTCCCTGTTTTCAAGCACCACATTGCCGCCCGACTGCTGCGCGATATACTTTACTATATAAAGCCCAAGCCCAGAGCCGCTCTTTCCGTCCGTATTGGAGCCGCGGTAGAACTTATCAAGCACGAACGGCAGCTCGCTGTCGGGTATGCCCTGCCCGTAGTCGCGGAAATGCACCGCAAACATACGGCTCTTTTTGGTGAGGGTGATATCCATTTTGCCGCCTGCGTATTTCTGCGCGTTGCCGATAAGGTTGCCCACAAGCTGTTTCAGCCTGTTTTCGTCGGCACACACGGGCGCGGTGAAAAGCGGCTTTTCAAAGTGTATATCACCGCCGACAGACGACTCGCTGACCGCGCTTTCAAGCAGCTGCACAAGGTCAAAGTGAGTCGGCTCCATTTTCAGCGCGCCCAGCTCGCCTATCGAGTGGGTTATCATATCTCCCGTTATCTTTGCGATCTCCTCGCATTTTTTGCTGATAACATCAAGATAGGAGTACATCTCCTCGGTGCTTGAATAAAGCCCGTTGACGAGCGCCTCGGAGTACGCGCTTATCGACGCAACAGGCGTTTTGAGGTCGTGCGAGAGCGAGGCGATAACGGTTTTGTTATTTTCAAGTGCCTCCCTTTCGCAGCTGCGCGATTTGATTATCTCGCGGCGCATACTGTCAAACGCCCAGGTGAATTTGCCGAAATAGTTGCCGCGCTCAATGTCAAGCGCCTCGCTGAAATCTCCCAGCGCTATTTTGTCGGCAAACTTTTCAAGCCTGCGGAAAGGCTTTAGAATGCTGAAATAGATATACGTGATACAGCCGTTTACGATAACCACCGCGACTGCGCAGACTATCCATATGCCGACGTTTGAGCCTTCCCTGCGGCTGTTTTTGGCAAGGCGAGCGTCTGCTTTAAGCTGCTGCGCCTTTAAAACGGCTGCCTGCGTGTCGCCCGCATTTATAAGGTTTTCTATCTCTCCTGCTGTGACCGCGTAGCTGCCCTCGGCTTGCGGCTCGTATTTGTCCGCACGAGATGCAGCTGCCACCGCAAGTGCTGCGGCTATGACCACCAGCGACAGCAAAGCGCCGATAATAAACGGTTTAGCCCTCACCTGTCCGTCACCTCCAGCACATAGCCGACCTTGCGCACCGTCTTTATGTACTTCGGCTCGGCAGGGTCGTCCTCCAGCTTTTCGCGCAGCCAGCGTATATGCACCGCGAGCGTTGACGGCTCGACCTCGGTGAAAGCGCCCCACACGGCTGCGAAAATCTTCTCCTTTGAAACGGCAGCGTTTTGGTTCTCGCAAAGGTATGCCAGCAAGTCAAACTCGCGCAGCGAAAGCGTGACGGGTTTACCGCCTTTTTCGACTGTACGGGCGGTGATATTGACGCGCACATCGCCAAAGCAGACTGTCTTTTCCTCGGTGCTGTTTTTGAATGTTCTGCGCAAAAGCGCGTTCACCCTTGAAAGCAGCTCGCGCATTGAGTACGGCTTTGGCAGATAGTCGTCGCCGCCGATGTCAAAGCCTGTAACGCGGTCGTCCTCGCTCGTTCTTGCGCTTGCAAAGATAACAGGCACGCTGCACGCGCTGCGCAGCTGTTTGCACACGTCAAAGCCCGTACCGTCAGGCAGGTTGACGTCCAAAAGCACAAGGTCAAAGCTGCTGCCTGCCAAAAGCTCAAACGCGCTTTCGCAGGTGTGCGTAACGGTCACGCTGTAGCCGTAGGTCTCAAGCATTTTCTTTATGATGAACGAAAGCTCCTTGTCATCGTCCACGATAAGTATTTTTGCACGAAGGTCTGATATATTAGCCATTGCCTTTCACCTCGATAAATTCGCTGCCCGTGAAATGAATGTCACGGTATTTTTTGGGAGTCATACCCGTCTGCTTGCGGAAAGCCGCAGTAAACGCGCTTTGTGACGAGTAGCCAAGGGATATGGATATTTCAAGGATAGTAAAATCCGAAAAGCGCAGAATGTTTTTGGCGGTGTCAATCTTGGCTTTGATGATGTAGTCCTTAACGCCCATTCCAAGCTCTTTGGAGAACAGCTTTGAAAGGTAGCTGGGGTTGAGCTTTTCGCGCTTTGCAAGCTGTTCGAGCGTGACGTTCTCGTGCAGATGCTCGTAGATATAGTCTGCGCAGCGCTTGACGTGCAGCGACATTGCCGCGCCCTTGCGTATCTCCTTCATTCTTTCGGCAAAATCAAGCTGGAACTCCTCCATTACATCAAGCACCTCGTCGGGAGTGCGGCACTTGTCGCCGCGCCTTATGTAGATATCGCTCAAGGTGTAGGCAACGTTATGCTCCATACCCGCGTCAACGCACATACGCGTTATTACCGCAACGCCCACCACGAGATGATATATCACGTTGCGCAGCGGGTCGTCGGAAAGCTGTCCCTTGCCCTCGTAGAAGGTATCGCGCGGCTGCTTGAAGGATTCTTTCAAGGTGTTGACCTCGCCCTCTATAACCTGCTTATAGCGACCTATCTCGTCGTGAAATGCAGGTCTTGCAAAGCCTGTCTCCTTTTGCACGAACAGGCGGTAGTTAAGGTCGCGGTTGGTGTTCATAAGGCCTCCCCTTTCTTGCTGACTTTTGCATATTGTATCATATTTTTGACAAAAATGCAACGGTTTTGACAAAAATGTTTTTAGCGCAGAGGTATTATTATAACAGTAAGGAAAGTAAATATCGCATTAAAAAACCGTACTGTGAGCATTTTTCGCAGTACGGTGTTTTTTTATTCTATTGTCAGCTCCCAGCAGTATCTGCGCGCGCACTCGGGAAAATCGTCAAGCACGCCGTGTTCGGGGTCGTAAAAGACTCCGTCTGCGTACAGCGACCAATGCCAGCACCTCGGCGTTTCAAGGCTCAATAGTGCAAGACCGGGCAATTCTTCCTTTGTCTGCACCTGTCTGCGCTCGTGCGACATTGTGACCGCGTGGCTCTCAAAATACTCACGCATTTGCTTGAGCGTGGTTTCCCTGTCATTATCAAGTTCACGCGCCACCTGCTGCACGGGCAGTCCCAGCACCATAGCAAGCACTGCCTGTCCGCACTGCAAATCGGTCGGCTCGTGGATATATTCTATCTTCATACCGTTATCTTGTCCAGCACCTCGCCCACCTTGTCGTGCAGCACAAGGTCACAGTTGCTGTCGACAGATGTCGGGTCACGGTTTATCACAACGAGATATTTGCCCTTGAAATAGCGCACAAGTCCCGCCGCTGGGTAAACGGTCATCGACGTACCCGCGATTATCAGCATATCACAGCTTGCAATTGCCGCAACAGCGCCGTTTACGGTATCGTTGTCAAGACCTTCCTCGTAAAGCACAACGTCGGGCTTGATTATGCCGCCGCACTCGCACTTGGGTACGCCGTCGGAATTTATTATCGCATCTATGCCGTAGAATTTGCCGCACTTGGTGCAGTAGTTGCGGTGAACGCTGCCGTGCAGTTCATACACCTTTTTATTGCCCGCAAGCGTGTGCAGACCGTCGATATTCTGCGTAACGACGGCGGTGAGCTTGCCTGCTTTTTCAAGCTCTGCGAGCTTCAGGTGCGCCTTGTTCGGCTTTGCGCCTTGGCATATCATCTTGTCGCGGTAAAACTTGAAAAACTCCGCGGTGTGAGTTTCAAAAAACGTATGGGAGAGCATAGTTTCGGGCGGATAGTCGTACTTTTGGTTATACAGCCCGTCAACCGAGCGAAAATCGGGTATGCCGCTCTCGGTAGAAACGCCCGCACCGCCGAAAAACACAATGCTTTTTGAATCGTTTATCATTTCCTGCAAAGTCATAACAAAGCACTCCTTTCAGATGTAAGAAATAAGAGGCAAGAACTGCTCTTACCTCTTTTAATTATAACCCCCAAAGCTATGATTGTCAACCGCTTTCAGCCATTGCAGCATAGTGTTTCTTCACCTGTCAATCGAAAAAAATAAAAGCGTAAATGTTTTAATATATTATAGAATTTATGTATATAACTGTAAGCATCAATTGTATTTACAGCCCTCTGCAGCACGGACATTTAAATTCGCTGTTTATTTGCACAGCAAAAATGGGTAAAAATTGTGTAAATACACCAATATTCTTGCTTGTGTCCTTGACAATATGTAAAAGTAGTGGTATAATAGCTAAAAGAGTATGTATGTGCGAAATACATAAATATTTTATTAAGCATTTGTATGATTTTTGTATACCTTTTCAAATACTAATCGTCAGGAGAGTCTACTTATGAAGTGTGAAAACTGTCAGGCAGAGCTTACCCCTACAAGCACAAAATGTGATAAATGCGGTGCTCTTATTTTACAGAACGTTGAAGGCTTTGACAACACAAAGGAGATTGAGCGCAGACTTAAGGAGATGCTCGAAAAATACGGCAAGCGTATAGTTCTGAACAATCTCAAGTTCGTTGCACTGCTCAATGACACTATCCCCGAATTCGACAAGGAGCGCAGTCTGCTAAAGAGCATGATCGAGGCTAACGTTGTCAAGAACATGATAAAGGAAGAAACTCCCGATATGGCGATAATGAAAGCCAAGAGCTATATGCTGGGCAAGCTGTTCATCGCCGAGAATGCTGCGGAGTTTGTTGTGGTGTGCTTTGCTTATATGCTCAACGCACCGTACGTTTCGCCTTTGAGAACAAAGGACGATGACGAGATAAAGAAGGAAGAGGAAGAAGCTCAGGAGCAGGAGCGTTTCAAGACCAAAAACATTATGGAAAAGGTGTTTACAAAGTCTAACGCCCTCAAGTACAAGATCTTCAAGAACGTTGACGTTCCCGAAGGCTATACTATGATAGATGACTTCTGCTTTGACAAGTACGGCATCAAGACCGTTAAGCTGCCCGATACCATTCTGAAGATCGGTGAGTATGCTTTTTCGGAGTGCAAGAACCTCAAGGGCGTTTCACTTCCCGATTCACTTCGTATAATCAAGCAGGGTGCGTTCAGTGACTGCACAAAGCTTACGGTCATAAATATACCGCAGGGTGTTCTGGAGATAGAGGACAACACCTTCCAGTTCTGCAAAGAGCTTGAAAAGGTTGAGATACCCGAATCCGTCGGAAGCATCGGTGCGTCGGCATTCCTTGGCTGCGAAAAGCTAAAGAAGCTGTTTTTGCCCGACAGCATAAAGTTTATCGACGAGGACGCTTTCTCTTACTGTCCCGAGCTGACGATACGCTGCTATGCAAATTCATATGTACACAAGTACTGCCTTACAAACGGTATCGACGTTGAGACCGTTTCTATCGGCACTGACTTGAAGACAAAGCAAATTTAAGGGAGGACTAATTGATGACAGAACTTAAAGTCGGCCAGGAAGTCGAGCTTGAATACGGCGGAAAGGCCAAGGTTCTTAAAGTTATCGGAAGCGGCGGTCAGGGTGTCGTTTATCTGGTAGAATTCAACGGAATGCAGTGGGCTTTGAAATGGTACGATGTCAATAAGATAAAAAGACCTAAAGAGTTCCGCGAAAATATTCAGAACAACATCAATGACGGCGCACCGAGCAATAAATTCCTGTGGCCAAAGTACCTTACCAAAGTTACCGAGGACGGCACGTTCGGCTACCTGATGGAGCTTAAACCTGCGAGCTTCGATTCGTTCGTTGATATTCTCAATACATACAAGCTCGTAGTCGACCCGCTTTCAGGCAGAGCCGTAAAGAAAAATGTACGCTTCACAAGCCTTTACGCTATGGTAACGGCTGTGATAAATATAGCAAACGCTTTCAGACAGCTCCACCGTGCAGGTAAGAGCTATCAGGACCTTAACGACGGCGGTTTCTTTATCAATGTTGATACGGGCGCTGTTCTGGTGTGCGACTGCGATAATATCGCACCTGACGGAAGCAACTTCGGTATCGGCGGTAAGCCGGGCTATATGGCACCCGAAGTCGTAAGAGGTACCACAAAGCCTAACGTTCAGACGGATAAGTATTCGCTCGCTGTCGTGCTGTTCAAGCTGCTGTTCAGAGGCGACCCGATGGAAGGCGAAAAGGTCATCAAGGACATCTGCCTTACAGAGTCGTCAGAGCTTAAACACTACGGTCAGAATGCGGTGTTCGTTTATGACCCGAATGATGCTTCAAACAGACCTGTAAGAGGTATCCACGACAATGTTATCAAGTTCTGGAGACTGTACCCCGAGTATATCAGAGAGGCTTTTACCGAGTCATTTACCACAGGTATCAAAGAGCCTAACAAGCGTATAATCGAGAACGAATGGCAAAAGCTGTTCATCAGACTCAGAAGTGAGATAATCATGTGCGGCTGCGGCAGAACAAACTTTACCTCTATGTTTGTTCCGATAGACGAAAAGACCTATCAGTGTCCGAAGTGCGGTATGAAGTTCGGCTCACTCGGTTTCAGCAACCGCTCGTACAGAATGCCGCTGTATATCGGCTGCAAGTTCTACAACTGCGAGATCGACCCCGATTCAGACGATTTCCTCACGGTTGCGGGCGAGCTTGTCGAGAATACGCTCAAGCCGGGTGTTCTTGGTATCAAGAACGTTTCAGGCAGAACATGGCGCGTTAAAATGCCCGACGGCACATTCTACAATATCGAACCCGGTAAGGGCTTCCCTGTATGGGCAGGTCTTGAAATAGATTTTGGAAATATCAAGGCACAGATTTAAGTCAAACCGAAAGTTTTTATAAAAGGAGTTTTATTTATGAGCAAAAATGATAACATCAAAGAGAACACACAAGGTGCAAGCGTTCTTGATTTTGATGACGACGATCCCCTCAGCGCCACAAGCGTTTCAAAGAAAAGCTTGGTTATATTCTTCCTGATCGATACATCAGGAAGTATGAGAGGTACTAAGATGGGTGAGCTTAATACCGTTATGGAAGAGCTTATCCCGGAGATCCGCCGCGTTGGTGAAGCTGACACTGACGTTAAGCTCGCTGTACTTACCTTCTCCACAGATGTTAAGTGGATGTATTCACAGCCTATCAACATCGAGGACTTTGAGTGGACAAGACTTAACGCCGAAGGCGTTACCAGCATGGGCGCTGCTTTCAAGGAGCTTTCTCTGCGTATGTCAAGAAACAGCTTCCTTAACTCGCCTTCCCTCTCGTTCGCACCTGTTATCTTCCTTATGACAGACGGCTATCCTTCCGACGACTATCAGGCCGGTCTGAAGGCTCTGCAGTCAAACAGCTGGTACAAGTTCGGTCTTAAGGCTGCACTGGGTATCGGTCAGGAAGCTAATGACGATATGCTCGCAGAGTTCACAGGCACAAAGGATACTGTTGTTCACGCTTATTCAGGCGGACAGCTCGCACAGATGATCAAGGTCGTTGCCGTTACCGCTTCGCAGATAGGCAGTAAGTCTATGACTCTGTCTACAGAGACAGGCGAAGAGATCGAGAACGAGGACGTTTATGCTGCAAAGCAGAAGCTTCTCGGTCAGCAGATCCAGGAATTTGTCGGCGACCAGAACAACGGAGACGTTCCTTTCGATATCGGTTGGTAATTTCTCTGAACTCAAATCTAATCGTAAAGGAGAATAGTCCCAATGTTTAAGGGTTTCAGCAACTCTGTCAGAGGTGCAAGCCATGAGCAGAGCGGTTTGGTATGCCAGGACAGTTCTGCACATTTCGTGGGCGAATACTACGCTGTTGCGGTAGTTGCCGACGGACACGGCAGTAAAAAACATTTCAGAAGCAATATGGGCTCAAAGTTTGCTGTTGAGGCTACTCTTGATACTATTGCAAACTTCTACAAGGACGTGGAGAGCTTTGAAAAGACTTTCCCTCTCAACCATAAATTCGTTATAAAGCGCATCAATAAGCAGATAATCGCTAACTGGAATTCAAAGGTCGCAGAGCATCTGAAGAACAATCCCGTTACTGCGGACGAAAGAAGAAAGTTTTCAGAAGCCGAGTTCGAGCAGATACCGCCCGAGTCTTACTACGGCACTACACTTATCGCCTGCATCGCGGGCAGAAACTTTACCTTCGGTCTTCAGATAGGCGACGGGAGCCTTATCACAGTGTTTGACGACGGCGAGGCTGTCAATCCTATCGAGTATGATGAGTCCGCGCCTGCAAACATCACCGCATCACTTTGCAACGCGGGAGCAGTTTCCTATTTCAACGGTTTCTATGTCGATAAGAAAAAGCTTATCGCGGCTTTTGCTTCGACAGACGGTCTTTACACTTCGTTCGGCAGCGACAATGACTTCCTTGATTACCACACGATAATTACAAGTCAGCTTGCCGCTAATAACGAGTTTGAAGCAGCAGTACTTAAAAATATCACAAAGCGTTCGCATTTCGGTACGCAGGATGACGTTTCACTCTCGTGTATCTACAATCCGCAGCTCGCTGCAGAAAATGTTGATATGCTCAACCGGAAGGTCGAGGAGAATAAGAAAAAGGCTGCCGAAAGAAAAGCTAATATGCTCAAGAGCAACTTGTGACGAAAGGATATCGGTGTAAGTTATGGTTATAAATTCGTTTTATAATACGGCTAAAACCTATGCTGAAAAAATCAGACAGGAGAAAACTGCTTATTACAAAGAGCCCGGCGCTACCCTGACCCTCGTTATGTCAGAGGAACAGGAGATTTTTTCGGGCGTTACAAGCATAAAGATCAACGAGGGAAAGGTCGACACTATTCACTCGGAGGCTATCGCTATTATGTCGATGATGGCTGCTAATCAGCCAAAGGCAAAGCAGATGGTAACTATCGCGTTCAAAGACCAGAGCGTTGTTAAGCCTTGTGACGAGTGTCTTGACCTGCTTTTAAACGCTGACCCCGATAACAGCAAGTGCGAGATAGCTGTTGCTCCGACACAGACGGAAACCGCTATCAATCTTAAATCGCAGGCAACCAATATTACCGCTGAATTTCTCGAGAAAGACACAAAGACCGAGGTTGAGAAAGTTCCCGATCTGGGCGCTCCCGCAGAATTCGTTTCGGGCTTTGAGTTTGATGCAGACAACCCGTTCCTTGCGGGCGACGAGGAAATTCCCGAGGAAGTTAAGACTATCGCTTCAGAGGCGGCAAAGCAGCCGCAGACAATTGACCCGGGTATGATGCAGCAGCCGGGCTATGCACAGCAGGTGTATCAGCAGCAGGGCTTTATGCAGCAGCCGATGGGCTTTATGCAGCAGCAGCCTATGGGCTATATGCCCCAGCAGCCGGGTATGTATCCGCAGCAGCAGGGATTCATACAGCAGCAGCCTGTGGGATATCCGCAGGGTGCATACGCACAGCAGCCTTCCGCATCAGCTTTTGCGCAGGGTTCTAACAAGTCTCTGTATGTTACAGATGTTATAAGCGCTCCGCACGACGAGCCTTACGAGCCTGTAAAGGCGGCATCAAAGTACGCAGATGCATCGGCTACCGCTGGCGGAAATGTGCTTAAGCAGCGTCTTGCAAGCCTGTTTGAAGAAGATGAGGACGACGACGGCGGAAACAATGCTACGATGTCCAAGGAAGAGCTTGAAAATCAGGCAAAGGAAATGAAGAAAAACGCTAAAACCAATGCGAAATTCAAGAATAAGTTCTAATCAATAAAACTCCGAAGGACTGCGGCAGGACTACCCTGCTGCAGTTTTTATTTTAGGAATATAACAGCACAAAAAAAGACCTGCCCACATAGGACAGGTCTTTGGTTTTGCTATTTGAATTTGATACCCAGCTTTGATTGTATCATCTGGTACATCTTCATCTTTACGCTGCTCTTCTGCTTTACGTAAATGAATATTACTACGCCCGCAGCAACAATTGACATCAGGAAACCAAAAAGAATCTTTGATGTAGCGGTGCCCATAAGTACAAATGCAAGCACCCATACTACAACAACAGCTGCAACAATAAGCGGTAAGCAAAATGACTGGAATGTTCTGCTCGTAACCTTTACATAATGCAGGATATCCTTCTTGCTGAAGGAATTGTAGTTTCTTGCGATAAATGTGTCAGGTCTTGCCCATGCATAGAAATCAGTCAGCTGCTTGAACTCGATAAGATAATTCTGACCTGTTGAGGTAACACGGTAATCGAGCTGATAGCCGCCGTTCTTGAGTTTACGAGCATCCATGATATGAACTATCGTTCCTGCTTCTGCCTGCTTTGGAAATGTCTTTGTTACAAGGAACTTTCCATCGACAGCATCATTGATATTTTTGAGGATATATGCCATGTTCTTATCTTCCTTCCTGACAAAAAGCGGTCAATGCTTTAATTATTTCTTATAAAAACCATAGGGTGTCTACTATAATTTTAGCACATTTTATCTCAAAATACAATAGCTATTTAACGCTTTTTACATTTTGAACAAGCAAGTCCGTCATTTTGCCAATAAATTAAACATTTTGCACACGCTTTGTTTTCAAAGCGTTAGTATTTCACAGATTTACGCCTCTTTCAGCGATTCAACCAGCTCGGATATCTCGCTTATCGAAGCCTTGACAGCCTTTGCGCCCTCGTTAGCCTCGTCGAGATTTTCATCAAACGAAGTCAGCGAATTCATTGTGGTTTCAAGGATAGTAGCCATCTGCTTTACGCTTGCCTCGTCCATTGAGCTGTTCTTATTACAGAACGCGATGATGTTCTTCAGCAGCTCTGTAACGGTATCCTTCTTCTCTGCCGTCTTTGCGCTTGCGTCGTCTACTTTGCCGATATTTTCGGCGATAGCCTTTGCCTTTTCAGCGATCTGCTGATTAACCTCGGCATATTTAGCAGCCTTTTCGTCGTCCTTCTTGACCTCAGTCTGCGTATTGGCAAGGATATGGAAAAAGCAGTTTTCAGGGGTATTTATGCCTCTGTAGATAGCTGTTGCCATATCACGGCAGTTTGCATAACCGCAGTAGCCGCAGTTATAATTTCTTTGCTTATCGGTAGTTTTGCCCATATCGTTGAATACAGGCTCAAGGTCTGCATCTGTCGGGTTCGGAGAGGTTCTCTTGGGGGTATACGTTCTGATGAAATCATCGATTTCAAGCTCTTCGTCCATTTTTTTGAACGCCTTTTCGTCTCCCCACTTGACCTTACCTTTAGCCCTTGACCTTGCCTCGTTTTCAAGCGCCTTGAAAGAGTCGATAATATCGAAGCAGTTATTCTTCGGATTAGAGCCGGGACCCATACCGCAGCCGAAATCGCAAGCGAGAATATCAAGCAGTGCGGGGAGCTTATTGCTCGGAGTCTTTGAGAAGCTCGTTATCTGCTCAACAGACCTTTGCTGACCTGACGAATAGATGACATTCGGTCCTTGTCTGAAATTGAAGATATTATCGCAAAGTCCGCCCGGTCTTGAATTAAGAGTACCGATATTAGCGATTTTCTCGTCGTAGTCAAAGTTGAAATCGGAGTAATTCTCGGTCGGGATATTGATATCGTTCTTCTGGAAATACTCCATAAGCTTTTTAAACGTTACGCTGAAATCAATAAGACCTGTTTCGACGCACTCGTACTTTCTTGCGATACAAGGCGAGAAAACGCATATTCTCTCGTTTCTTCTCAGGTAGTTCTTAACGTAGACAGCTGCGCACAGTGTTGGGCTGCATACAGGCGGAAGGTTCTGAATAAGTGAGGGGTGATACATTGATATGTAGTTTACCAGCGCACTGCAGGAATTGCTTATCATATTCGGGACAGTTCTTGCATCGAGCATACTGAGCATTGCCCACACATAGATATCAGCACCGAAGCCGCCGTCGATAATGGTATAACTTCTCTTTTTGAACCATGTGAGTATGCCCTTCCACTGATTAGGATAAGCGAGCTTGATAGCCGGGTCAACGATAATGACCATTCTCTCATCCTTGATCTTGGACATAAATACTGCTGTGTCATCAACATAGTCTCTCGCTTTATGCGAGCATACCTTAAGGCACTCTCCGCAGCCAATACATTTATCAACGTTAACGGTAGTGATTATCTGTCCGTTATCGAGCTTTTTAGTGATATTGGCTTCGGGTGCGGGGCAAACTCTGACACACGCATTACAGCCCGTACACCTTTCAGGTCTGACTATGATAATATCCTTCATTACAAAACAACTCCTACTAATAACAAATTACTTTTTCCTTACTTGAGAGCCTCAGCCATTTTAGCGAGAGCGTCGAGGTCAAGACCGCCTGAAGATTTCTCTTCCTTCTTATCAGCCTTCTTGGAATCCTTCTTATCGCTCTTCTTATTGTCGCCTGACAGTGACTGAGCCATATTCATGAGCTTTTCAAGCTCTTCATTCTTTTCAATATCGTCCTTTGACTTGCCTGTTTCATAAGAATAGTCCGTTTTACCGAGCTTCGGCTCGTCAGGCAGCGACGGAGAGATCTCCTCGGGGTTCTTGAACTTCGGAACGCCGTCCTTTTTAAGTGAATCCTCTGCGTCCTTGAGCATTGTTTCGCTCTTTGTAAGCTTATCTGTACCATCTGTCTGAAGTGAAACAAACAGCTCCTTGATTTTTGAAAGGTCTGCGCTTATCTTTTCGATATCGGTAAGCATTACAGCCTTCATATTTGACGATGCAGCCTTCATAGCCTCGTCGTCGTTAATAGCCTTTGCCTCGATCTCGGCAGCCTGTTTTTCAGCAGCGTAGACGATCTTAGCGGCTTTATTGTTAGCCTCGATTATCATATTATCGGTGAGCTTCTGGGCATCGGATTTAAGATCATTAGCCTGCTTTTCGGCTTCTGAACGAACCATATCGGCAGATTTCTGCGCCTCGATAAACACCTTTGAGAGCATAGAAGCTTCGCCGTTCTCGACCTTATCGAGTCTGTTGTTAGCCTCTTTAAGCTCGCCCTTGAGCTTTTCGATCTCGGCATTGAGACCTGCTATCTGCTCGTCCTTATCCTTTGATTCAGCCTTAAGCTCCTCAACGTGTCTTGACAGAGTTTCATTCTCCGCCTGTACCTTGGCGAGTTCCTTTGCGCTTGCAGCGACGATATTAGCCTTATTATCAGCCTCGTCAAGACCGTCCTTTCTGTTAGCTGCATAAAGCTCACTGTCTCTGACTTGATTTTTCAGGTCATACACCTGTGTAAAGAGGTCTTCAACGACCTTGTCGGTCTCCGGCTTATCGTAGCCGCCGAATGCTGTGGATTTGATAAAAAGGGAACCTGCCATAGTAAATTCCTCCTATGAAAAAAATTCAGCCCTCAAACGAGCTTTACAAAGCTGCTCTGAAGAGCAGTATAATAGATTTATCACCACTCTTATACATATTAAAATTATACAACAAAATTTATAGATTGTCAATATTATTCTTATGGTATTTCCCAATTTTCACGAATTTTTTATTGAGTTTTTTATGTACTTTGTTTAATAATTAAACCTCTTTCCAAAAATACAGATTTTACTGTGCAGACGCAAAAAAGTCCGCAGACTAATGCAGCCTGCGGACTTGATTATTCAGCTATTGGGAGATATCAATAAGCGTCCATATCAACATATGTTGCGGTGTTATCCATAGAAACGCCGTTCTTATTGATGATATCCTTCAGAGTGATAAGAACTGCAGGCGAGATAGCCGTACCCTTCTTAACAACTGCTGCTGCGTACTGCAGAGAAACGATATCGTTGCCCAGCTTACGAGGTCTCATCAGCTCGCCGAGTGTTTCGTTAACATCTGCAATGACCTGATGTGTATCGCTTGTATCGCTCTTGATGGCTACAACGAACTCGTCAGAACCTGTTCTGTAAACGTTCTGTGCGCCAAACTTCTCCTTGAGGATATCAGCTGTGGAAGCAAGAGCAGCGTCACCTACGTCATGACCGTAGTTGATGTTTACATCAGAGAATCTGGAGATAGAGTACATAGCGAAGCAGTAAGGTGCGTTCGGGCAGTCATCTATCTTATTATTGCCGTCGTCGTCCTTACCGAAGTCATCAACGAACTTGATTCTGTTGTTAACGTCTGTGAGGATATCCTTGAGAGCTGCGATATGCAGGTTCTTGGTGATAGCGGCCTGCTTTCTCTTGGACTGTTCAAGTCTTTGCAGAGTAGCTTCCTGTCTGATAGAAACGATATTGAATATGATGATAAGTATGATACATACTGCGCAGAAGATGATCATCTGAAGGTTGATGGATCTTGAGAATTCAAATACATCCTTGGATGGTGTTTCGTTGAACAGGATCCAGTGATTATCGCTCATGTAGGAGTAGAATGTTACGTTGTTGCCGTCCTCGAAGTCGCCGTCTTCGTCATCAACGCTGTTCTTAAACTTGTTGGTAAGGTCAAGAACTTCCTTTTCGCTTGCAGTGGTAGCGACCTTATCGGAATCGTTATGGAAGATGTAGTTGTTATCAAGTGAGTTTACCATGTAGAAGTTTGAGTTTGATTCAACGTTTTTAAGAGCGTCTACCAGCTTATCTGTGAAGATACCAAGACCAACGAATCCGAGCGGTTCGCCGTTATCGTCCTTAACGATCTTGTACATGGAAATGATCTGCTTCTTTGTAGCAGGTGAGATGATGATACCAACGTTGTAAACGCCGTCGCCTGCGTTGATAAGTCCGTTACGCAGAGCCTCAAGGGGCTTTTCAAATTTTTCCGGGTCTTTCTTTGCATTTCTTGTTGTCATACCCGGAGTGTTGGGGTCGGTATGTGTAAGGCAGTGTGTATCCCAGTCACCTACCCAAAGACCCTCGACGCCTGTGATAGTCTTTGAGTACTCCTCGGTATACCTCTGAGCCTTTTCAAGAGCTGAACTTGCAACTATATCCTTGCCTGCTGCTTTTTTGAGGTCCTCAGCGTTCTCGGCAGCGGAGATGTCCTCTCTGCCCTGAACTGCTCTGAGCAGGTCCTTTACCTCAGGAGATGCACCGAAGCCCATAAGGGTATTCTTGGCGTTCTCAACGAAGCTCTGGATCATAGATGCCTGCTGATTGGTTATCGACTTCATGTTGTCGATAGCGTTCTTACGTGTTTTTGACGACGTATTGATGACCATTATGATAGTCAGCGCGATGATAGCGATGATTACAATGGACGTCGTGATAATTCGTCTTACGGTTTTAGACATTAATCTTCACTCTCTTCCTTAAAGAATTTACGTTTTTTCTTCTGCGCAGCTTTTTCCTGTGCCTTTTTAGCCTTCATGTCTTCGATATCCATCTCGTCCTCGACGCTGAACAGCTTGTCAAGACGGCCTTTCAGATAGCTTCCGCTGTCTGTATCGCCGCTTTCGAGGTACTGCGATGTAGTTTCGGTATACTGGCTCTTTGTTCCTGCATACTGCGATGCTGCCGGTGCTGCCGGTGCTGCCGGCTGTGCAGGAGTCTGCGGAGGCATAGCATACTGCTGAGGCTGACCGGGCATAGCGTACTGCTGCGCGGGCATAGGCTGACCCATACCCTGCATCGGCATACCACCGTACGGCATTGCCTGATACTGTCCCATATTGACGGGCATACCATTGTAAACCATACCCTGACCCATAGGCATCTGAAGCTGGCTTTGTGACTGTATGTACGCACCCATCTGTGACAAAGCAACATTCTGGGTGGGCAGTAACACAAGTGTATTTGAGTTTGCAGGATTCATTGCCATTATCCTTGCTGCACAATCTGTACAGGGAAGCATCGGCTGCAAGCTTGCTGCATTGAACACTGCCATCTCCTGAATAGCCGTATCGTTCTCACGCATCACATTGTTGCACATATCAACTTCTGCATGGAACTGCATAGGCATATTGTTTACCATCGTAATACTGCTCACACCGACATAGATTTTGCTGCTGGCGGTGAATGCCACGCAGATGGTATCGTTGAAACTCAAAGGCATATTGCTGCTCATTCTCTGAGTCACAACATTTCTGGCTACCTGGCTCATTTCATCGAATAGCATTGAATTTGCGCTGCCATTTTATGACCGTTAAGGCTTTGACCTTTACAATCAAGGCAGCTACTCCTTTCATATAGAATTTTAATATTCCCCGAAAGCTTTCACGCTCAAGCGGTACAGCCGTTTTGCGCTGTTCTTTCGGACGAGAGACAGACTTTTCGCCCTGACGAACGTACTGTCAGGGCATAATAACACCAATTTAATTATTCTTCATACATTGTATCACAAATCTAACACATTTGTCAAGACACCGCAAGCACAAATACTAAAAAAATGTATACTTTCACTAAAAAAACGTACGTTTTTTCAACAACACGCTTATTCGCGGTATTTTATGCTGATAAATCCTTTGATTATATCAACGCACGTCTGGTAATCCATATGGCTTGTGTCCAGGCAGATGTTATAATTTCGGGCATCTTCCCAGTTTCTGCCCGTATAGTGCTTATAATAGGCACTTCTGTCCTTATCGGTCTTTTCGATAAGCTTTCTCGCGTCCTTTTCGTTTCCGCCGTAAGCCTCGATAACGTTATGCACCGCGGTATCGGCATTGCAGAAGATAAACAGCTTGATAACGTCATCCTTATCCTTGAGCACGAAATCTGCGCATCTGCCGACTATTACGGCTGGCTCTTTTTCCGCAAGTTCTTTGATTATCTTCGCCTGAAAGTTGAACAGGTTCGCATCGCTTGTGAAATCCTTGCTTGACGGGTCGATGATACCGCCCTTATACACGCCGTTTTTGCGGATGAACGAGCTTTTGACCTTCTCGTCTACCCTGCCGAAGAACGCCTCGTTGATGCCGCTGTCCTCGCTGGCGAGCCTGATAAGCTCTTTATCGTAGTATTTGATGCCCAGCTGTTCGGAAAGCATTTTGCCGATAGTTCTTCCGCCGCTGCCCATACCTCTTGCGATAGTGATTATCCTTGCCATGCTTATCCTCCTATTCTCCCAAGTAGGCTTTCTTTACCGACTCGTCGTTGATGAGGTCGCTCGCCTTGCCCGAAAGCACGATTTTCCCCGTTTCAAGAACATACGCTCTGTCAGAAATGGACAGGGCTTTTTTCGCATTCTGCTCGACGAGCAAAACGGTAGTTCCCTGCTTTCTTATCGACTCGATAATATTGAATATCTCGCTTACAAGTATCGGCGAAAGTCCCATTGAAGGCTCGTCCATAACGACGATTCGCGGCTTTGACATAAGCGCTCTGCCCATTGCGAGCATCTGCTGCTCGCCGCCCGAGAGGGTACCCGCTATCTGCGTTTTTCTCTCTTCAAGTCTTGGGAACAGCTTGTAGACCTTCTCGATGTCCTGCGCTATGCTGTCCTTGTCCTTTCTGGTGAAAGCGCCGAGGCGGATATTGTCAAGCACCGTGAGGTTCTGAAATATTCTTCTGCCCTCGGGGACGTGGGCGATACCCATTTTTACTATTTTATGCGCCGCAGTTTTGGTTATGTCCTTTCCGTCAAGGATTATGCTGCCCGATTTTGCGCTGAGCAGTCCCGTGATAGTATGCAGCGTAGTGGTTTTACCTGCGCCGTTTGCGCCGATAAGAGCGATTACCTCGCCCTCGTTGACCTCGAAAGTTATGCCTTTGAGGGCTTTGATAACGCCGTAGTTGACACAAAGGTCTTTTATCTCAAGCATTGCCATATTGTCGCCCTCCTTATTCTCCAAGATATGCGGTGATGACCTCTGGGTTTGAAAGCACCTCTGAGGTCTCGCCCTGGCAAAGCAGCTGACCGAAATTAAGCACCGACAGCCTCTCGCAGATACCTGAAACAAGGCTCATATCGTGCTCGATAAGCAGCACGGTCATATCAAAGTTATCGCGCACAAAGCGGATAGTGTTCATCAGCTCTGCGGTCTCGTTGGGGTTCATGCCCGCAGCCGGCTCGTCAAGCAGCAGCAGCTTTGGCTGCGTAGCGAGCGCTCTTGCTATCTCCAGCTTTCTCTGCTTGCCGTATGGCAGACCCGACGCAGGCAGATACGCCTCGCCCTCAAGGTCGAACACGCGCAGCAGCTCAAGTGCCTTTTTGTTCATTTCCTTTTCAGTTCTAAAGAACTTTGGCAGTCTGAAAACGCCCGTACCTGCGGAGTATTTATAGTGATTATGCAGACCCACCTTAACGTTGTCGATAACGCTCAGGTTGTGGAAAAGTCTGATATTCTGGAAGGTTCTTGCGATACCTGCGTGGTTTATCTGTATGGTAGACTTGCCCGTGATGTCCTCACCGTCGAGGATTATCGAGCCGTCCGTTGGCTTATACACGCCTGTAAGCAGGTTGAATATCGTAGTTTTGCCCGCGCCGTTAGGTCCGATAAGACCGTACAGCTCGCCTTTTTCGATTTTTATCGAGAACTCGTCAACGGCACGCAGACCGCCGAAGGATATACCCAGCTTTTTGACCTCAAGAAGTGCCATATTACTCGCCCTCCTTTGCAGTCTCGCCCGCGGACTTTTTCTTTATGATAAGACCCTTGAGCTTTTCAAAGTTGCGCACAAAGAAGTTTCTTACGGTTGCGTTTGATGTACATATCATCATAACGATAAGTATCACTGCGTAGAAAAGCATACGGTATTTGTTTATGCTTCGCAGGTACTCGGGCAGCATTGTAAGCACTGCCGCGGCGATAACGCTGCCTCTTACGCTGCCTATGCCGCCCAGAACGACGAACACGAGCACGAGGATAGACAGGTTATAGTCAAACTTTGATGCCTGCAGCGAATAGAAGTTGTGCGAGTACAGAACGCCTGCAACACCTGCAAGGAACGCTGTCAGACCGAATGTTATCAGCTTGTACTTGGTGATGTTTATGCCCACGGACTCCGCAGCGATACGGTTGTCTCTTATCGACATTACTGCGCGTCCTGTGCGCGAGTTGATGAAATTGTAGCTGATGATAAGGGTGATAAACAGTATCACCGCAGCTATCTCAAACGTAGAGTCATTCGGTGTGCCGCTGATGCCCAGCGCGCCGTTGATTATCATTTTGCCGTCTGAAGCGAGATTAAGGTCGCCCTGGCTTTTAAGTGAGATATGCAGCCCTGCGCTGTCGTAGCCGATATACAGCGCCGCAAAGACGTTCTTGATTATCTCGCCGAACGCAAGCGTTACGATTGCGAGATAGTCGCCGCGCAGTCTCAAAACAGGTATGCCTATGATTATTCCGAACACCGCTGCGCATATTCCGCCGATTATTATTGCAAGCGGAAATCTTATCATCGGTTCGGTAATGCTGTCCTTGACGAGATTTGAGAATATCGCGCTGGAGTATGCGCCTATGCACATAAATCCTGCCTGTCCCAGACTCAACTCACCAAGTATGCCGACTGTAAGGTTGAGCGACACCGCAAGTATCGCATACACACATATCGGCACGAGAAGTCCCTGCAGCATACTGCTTATATTGCCCGTATTGACCATTATTTCCACGGCAATAATAACGATAAGCAGCAGAGCGTATGTAACAAAGCTTTTTCTTGTCTGCACGTTAAGCTTTTTCTTCACCTGTATCTGTCCTTTCGGTAATTATTTGTATGTTTATCAGACCTTTTCGTTTATCTTCTTGCCAAGGATACCCGTAGGCTTGACCATAAGCACGAGTATAAGCACGGCGAAAACGATAGCGTCGGCAAGCTGCGGCGAGATATACGCTCTGCCGAGAATTTCGATAACGCCTATCGTTATACCGCCTATCATAGCGCCCGGGATAGAGCCTATACCGCCAAGAACGGCAGCAACGAAGGCTTTGATACCGGGCATAGCGCCTGTGGTGTTTGAAAGAATGGGGTAAGACGAGCAAAGCAGCACGCCCGCAATAGCGGCAAGTCCCGAACCTATCGCAAAGGTAAGGGAGATAGTGCTGTTGACGTTGATACCCATAAGCTGTGCAGCGTCCTTATCCTCGGAGACTGCGAGCATAGCTCTGCCCTTTTGTGTGTGGTTGACAAACAGCGAAAGACCGATAACGATAAGGATAGATGCGATTATCGCTGCGGTAGTCTCGCCCTTGATAACTACCTTGCCGTCAAACAGGCTTATCTTTGGTATATCAATGACTGATGTGAATGTAACAGGCTTTTCGCCGAACACAAGCAGCGCCATATTCTGCAAAAAGTAGCTGACACCTATCGCGGTGATAAGTACCGAAAGGCTGCTTGCCTTTCGCAGCGGCTTGTAAGCCACCTTTTCGATAGTTATACCCAGCACTGTGCAGGCAACTACTGCAAGCGCAACAGACACCCACGGGTTGAGATTTGCCTTTACAATGGCGTTGAACACAACGTATCCGCCGACCATAATGACATCACCGTGAGCAAAATTGAGCATTTTTGCGATACCGTACACCAGCGTATAGCCAAGTGCGATAACGGCATAGATACTGCCTAGGCTTATGCCGTTTATCAGGTTCTCGAGAAAAGCCATACAAAACATCCTTCCATAGTTGTATATATACGTTTTTGCGCCCGTCTGAACACATAAAATGTCTCGGACACAATCTTAAATTATTATATCACATTCAAAATCATTTTGCAACAACAAATGCGCAAAATGCAAGAATTTTTACAAAAAAAGTGAGCTGCCGCAAACGCAGCAGCCCACATCATTGCAAGCTATGATATTAAAGTGCGGAATAGTTGCCGTCCTTGATAACAACAGCCTTTGGATTCTTTGAAACAGCGCCGTCTGCGCTCCAGGTCATACCCTGACCTGTAAGACCGTCATAGCTGAAGCCGTCGGTGATAGCCTTCTTGAGCTTGTCGCAGATCTCGCTCTTGCTCATGTTGCCCTTGATGCTTTCCTTTTCAACGAGCTTTGCGATGATCTTTACGCCGTCGTAAGCATCAGCTGCAAACTGGTTAGGTGTCTCGTCCTTGTACTTTTCCTTGTAAGCCTTAACGAACTTCTGTGTAGCCTCATCTTCAGCATCTGCTGCGAAAGGTGTAAGAAGCATTACGCCCTCTGCAAGAGACTTGTCGAAGTTGTCAACGCTCAAAATTCCGTCAAGACCGTCGCAGCCGAAGAACTTTGGTGTGAAGTCAGCAGACTTGCACTGTGCAAGGATAAGTGATGCCTCCTGATAGTAGATAGGCAGGAAAAGAAGCTCTGCCTCTGCGCTCTTTGCAGCGGAGATCTGTGCGGAAAAGTCGGTCTTGGAATCCTTTGTGAAAGACTGCTCTGCAACGATGTCAAGACCCTTTTCCTTTGCCTCGCTCTTGAAGGTATTGAAGATACCTGAAGAATAAGCATCGGAGTTATCGTAGATAACTGCTATCTTCTTTGCGATGTTGTTGTCTGCGATGTAGTCAGCAGAAGCTTTACCCTGGTTAGGGTCAGTGAAGCAAACCTGGAAAGCGTTGTCGTTCTTGATAACGTCCTGTGCGGAAGCAGAAGGAGTTATCTGGAAGATGTTGTCGCTCTTTGTCTTGTCGATAACAGCAAGGCATGAACCTGTTGTTACGGTACCGAGCATTACCTGCATACCCTTGTCCTTGAGCTGATTGTAAGCATTGATAGCCTTATCGCCCGGGTCAGCCTCGTCGTCCTCAAATACGAGCTTGAACTTAACGCCATTTACGCCGCCAGCCTCGTTTATCTCGTCAACTGCGAGCTGTGCAGCGTTCTTAACTGCAACGCCGTACTGTGCTGCGCCGCCTGTGAGCGGACCGCTGCCGCCGATAACGATAGTGTTCTCGTCACCGCTCTTGCCGCCGTCTGCCTTGCTTGAATCGCCGCAGGCTGTGAGGCAGGAACCTGCCATTACAGCAGCAAGTGAAAGTGCCATAAGTTTTTTAGCAAATTTCATTTTAATTCACTCCTTATAAATTTTCCCTACTATTTTTAGGATAATTCTAATATAACACGCATTTACGCTGTTTGTCAATGTTAAATCAAACAAAGTTAATTCGGGCTGTCAAAAACTAATTAGGCATTTTACACATTAACGCGGTGAATAATTTGTCAAAACGCCCAATACAACTTTTGTGAAAAAGCATTATGTGACAAAGCGCTGTGCTTTGGCATAGGATAAGACAAAGCCAAGGGCTTTAAACTTACAAGGAGGTATCAGTTTGGCAAACGAACAAGAAGTTTTTTTCAGGCTTTTTGACAAAAAGAATGATAACGAAGACTGCGGCGTAAAGGAATGTCCTCTGCCCGTCGGTGCTTTCCCCGAGGATACACCTCTTGCGATGGCATATGTACCCTATCAGGTGTGGGAAACGCCTTACGAGGAGGACGTAGCTTTGCAGCGCGGTACTATTTTCCGCTCGCTCGACAAGCCGTTCATTGGGGAGGAGGCTGTGAAGAATGGCAATTCTAAATGAAAAGCAGCAGCTTATGCGCAGGATACAGCAGGAGTCATTCGCTCTGGTCGAGGCAAATCTGTATCTTGACAGCCACCCGACCTGTCCTATGGGGCTGAAATATTTTGCGCAGCACAAGAAAGAGTATGACGAGCTTATGGAAAAGTATGCAGAAAAGTACGGTCCTATCACGGTGGGACAGTCAAGCACCGAGAAAAAGTGGGGCTGGGTAACTACCCCGTTCCCGTGGGAAAGAGGTGAGAGCTGATGTGGCAGTATGAGAAGAAATTGCAGTACCCTGTAAACATCAAAAACCCAAATCCTGCGCTTGCAAAGGTCATCGTGAGCCAGCTCGGCGGTCCCGACGGCGAGCTGGGGGCAGCTTTGCGTTATCTCAACCAGCGCTACTCTGCTCCCTGCCGCGAGGTGCAGGCGGTACTTTCGGACATCGGCACGGAGGAGCTTTCGCACATGGAGATGATAGGCACTATCCTCTACCAGCTGACGAGGAACCTGTCGATGAAGGAGATAAAGGAAAGCGGCTTTGATGTGTACTTTGTCGACCACACCACAGGCGTTTATCCTATTGCCGCATCGGGTGTGCCGTTCACTGCGGCGACATTCCAGAGCACAGGCGACGCTATCGCCGACCTCAACGAAGACCTCGCTGCCGAACAGAAAGCGCGCGTGACCTACGACAACATTCTGCGCCTTGCAGATGACCCCGACGTGCGCGACCCGATAAAGTTTCTGCGTGCAAGAGAGATAGTGCATTTCCAGCGCTTCGGCGAGGCACAAAGAATGGTGCAGGAGATGCTTGACTCAAAGAATTTCTACGCTTTCAATCCCAGCTTTGACAAGTAAAACTGATAAACTAAAATGACGAATCAAAACAGGGAGGACTTGCGCAAAGTTCTCCCTGTTGTTATTATATGAGTTCAAGCATTTCAAACGCCTTGTACAAGCCGTCATTTTCGATCCTGTCGGTAACTATGTCAGCGTGCTGCTTTACAATGTCGGGAGCGTTGCCCATTGCCACGCCCAGCGCACAGAAATCAAGCATTTCGATATCGTTGCTGCCGTCGCCTATGGCGATAGTATCGGCTGCATCTGCGCCATAGTATTCAAGCACCTTTTGTATGCCGACAGACTTGTTGACGCCAATCTGCATTATCTCGCCACCCGTGGTCGAATCGGGATAGCTCAGAGTGATGACATTGCATATATCGCCAAGCTCCTTTTGCAGCTGCTCGTTTGTGCAGTCGGCAGATTTATAGACAAACTTGCCTGCGGTAGAAATGCTTTTGGGCGTTTGCTGTGCAAAGCTGCCGCCGAGACTCAATATCCAGTCTTTCATCATCTCAAAATCATCACGATAAGTCTCGCCGAGCATTATTTCGCTTTCAAGCGTTTCAACGACTATCATTGCGCGGTGTCTGATAAGTGCGGCTACTATTCTGTCGTAGATATGCGGCTCAAAGGTTCGGTCGAAGATCACCCTGCCGTCACAAAAGACGTTCGCGCCCGCGGCAAACACGCCGTCGTCAAGGTGCAAAGGTGCAAGGCACTTTGGCACAATGCCCTTGTATCTGCCCGAGCTGATAAACAGCTTGTGACCGTTTGCGCGCGCCTTTTCGACAGCGGTTATAGTTGACAGGTGAATAGTTTCGAGCTTATCGACAAGCGTTCCGTCAATATCGAGAAATACGAGTTTTGATTTCATGGTCAGTCCTCTCAAAAAAGGTCTGTTGTACGTTTTTTTGTACAGCAGACCGCAATATGTAACATAAAAGATATATACCCGAAGGGGTTTGGGGGCGACCGGAAAACCCCCAAATTAAATACAGGCTATGCTCTAAAAACTCACATCTAATACAATATAATATCAAAAAGCAAAGACAACTCTTTGGTTATCAAACTATTAACTCTACTTCAGTTTGAAATGTACGGGCATACCGTTTTTCATAGCTATCTTGACCTCGCCCTGTATAAGCGGCAGGAAATACTTGATAGCCTTGTCCTTAACGTCATTCTGGTCGTCTGTTATCCACTCTTTTGGGAAGAACTTTTCCTTGTTTGCAGTCTCGTGAGCGTCAACGGAATCTATCTTGACAACATAAGGCACATCGCTTATGCGCCTGAAGACCATTACCTTTCCCGTTTCGCCCGAAAGCGCTGCTTTTACAGCACTTGCGCCTATCTGCTCGGACTCGTCGATATCCGTCTTTGAGCAGATGTGCGAGGAACATCTTTGCATAACGTTAAGCTCTATCGAACGCACCTTGCAGCCGATATTCTCGCGCACGAGGTTTTCAAGGGTCTTGCCAATGCCCGAAAGCTGCTGGTGTCCAAAAACGTCAACGCTGTCGTTGCGCAGGCTCTTGGTGTTTTCGATCTGCATACCCTCGGAAACGACGATTATTACGGCTTTGTGCTTTGCCTGCTGGCTGCGCACATCTTCAAGGAAGCCTTCCGATGTGAACTTGCACTCGGGCAGATAAATAAGGTGAGGCGCGATCTCGTCATTGGCTCTTAAAACGCAGGTAGAGGCTGCGAGCCAGCCTGCGTGTCTGCCCATTATCTCGACAATGGTCACAGACTCTATCGAGTAAACGGACGAATCCCTGATTATCTCCTGAACGGTCGCAGCTACGTACTTTGCGGCGCTGCCAAAGCCCGGAGTGTGATCGGTAACGGGCAGGTCGTTGTCGATGGTCTTTGGTATGCCCACTACCTTGATATGTACATCGTGCGCCTTGAAATAGTCCGACAGCTTTGCAACGGTGTCCATAGAGTCGTTGCCGCCGATATAGAAAAACGCTTCGATACGGTGCTTTTCAAGGCAGGTGAGTATCTTTTCATAGGTTTCGCTGTTTTCGTCTGCATCGGGCAGCTTGTATCTGCACGAGCCAAGTACCGTTGACGGTGTCTGGCGCAGCAGCTCCATATCCTCGTTGGTTTTGATGATAAGCTTGAGGTCTACAAGCTCGTCGTTTATAATGCCCTCGATACCGTTGATAGAGCCAAAGACCGCATCTATCTGCGGAGTTTTGAGAGCCTCCTTGTAAACGCCGACGAGCGACGCATTTATCGCGCAGGTAGGACCGCCTGACTGTGCCACAGCTATATTCATTACCATTCTCCTTATCTTTCTTTTGGTGTGAAAGCTAAATTTTCAACATTCACCTTAAATAAGTATAACATATTGTGATATTTTTTCAAGTAGGCAGACAAATTTTTTCTTTTTTCTGCATTAGTCACAATCTGCGTGCACTTTGCCTGTAAAGAATTAACGATTATGCCCACTTTCAGACTTGACAAAGGCAGAGGAAAAAAGTATAATAGTAATGTTAAGTTAAAGAATGTATCAGACTTCAATACTTATGAGAGGAAGAAAGTAATGTCTGAAGATAACAGATTTCAGCAGGACGGCGAATTCGAGCCAAGCGAGCTTGAAATTCGCGATACTGAAAGTGAAGATAACAACGATACCGAAAAAAGCAGACAGGACGAGCTTTCGCTGCGCCGTGCAAATGCGCGCAACGCAGGCAGGCAGTTCAGGCAGAGGATAACCGAGGCTGACGAGGAGGAAGAAAACGTCAGGCAGCCGCTGCTCTCCCCTGCGATAAAGGGCATAATCGCAATACTTATCGCGCTGATACTTGTGGCACTGGTAATTCTGCTGTTCGCAAAGGTGCTTTTCCTGCACGAGCCTAATCAGGAAGCAAAGACGGGTACTATCACAAGCACCGCGGCAACAGGTACTACTCCCGTAACTACGACAGGTCTGCACCAGCGCCAGTCGCACTCGACAAAGGAGACCATAAAGTACAACGACAATGCCAAAAAGACCGAAACAGGTGATGGCAAGACGGCAGTGACAAAGATAAAGTGTATCTCACCCGTACTTGTTCACCCGCAGCCGAATTCAAGCTCGGCTAACCTGACGACAGTACCGCTTAACGCGCAGGTCGATTTCATCAGAGACGAAAACGGCTGGTACTACATCACCTACAACGGCATTACAGGCTACGCGTGGGGTCAGTTCTTTGAGACGCCGAACGTAACAAACGGCGGACAGAACGGTCAGAACGGACAGAACGCACAATACTGATAAAACACAAAGAGGATACCAAAGCGGTATCCTCTTTTTTTGACTTGATAATGTTCAGGCTATTTTATTCCCTCGGCGTAGGATATAGGCACAGTGAAAAGCACGCCTGCATTCGGCTTGGAGAGATCCCCCGTGACTTTCTTTATTGCATCTATCGCGTCCTGCACCTGCTCGTCATCAACCGCAACGAACACCGTTTTGCCCTTCTGCGAGGGGTCAACGCCCGTGAGTATCGTATTGAGCAGTCCAAGCGCTGCAAGGTTTCCTGCGCCGCTGATAGACTTTGCCATTCCGACGCTGTCTACGCACGTTCCGCCGTGAATGCCCGCCTGTGCAAGCGATATCATAACTTCATCCACAAGTTCTACTCTTTTAATTACAAGAAATAAAAGCTGCATAGTATTATCTTCCTTTCTTTTTTATCTGTATACAAAAGACGCTGCGACCCAGTCGTCCTTTTGCCGTGTTTGTATCAGCTCAAAGCCGTTTGCCTTTATTTTTTCAAGCACCTCGTCGCGCCGCGGCTCGATAATGCCCGAAACGACAAGCTTTCCTCCCTTTTTCAAGAACCCTGCGAATATGCCGCTCATGGCGACAAGCACATCTGCGACGATATTGGCACATACAATGTCGTAGCCCGTGCCGATTTGGGCGACAAGGCTTTCATCGGTTATAATATTGCCCGCAATCGCCGTGTACCTATCAGTAGGGATATTATTTTTGCGTGCGTTTTCCGCGGCTATCTTCACCGAGTTTTCGTCGATATCGACTGCCGTAGCGCTATGCGCACCGAGCAGTACCGCGGCGATAGACAGTATACCGCTGCCGCAGCCCAAATCAAGCAGGCGCTCGCCCTGCGAGATATTGTTTTCAAGCAGCTCAAGGCAAAGCTGCGTTGTATTGTGCTGACCTGTACCGAATGATGCGGCGGGGTCGATTTCAAGTACCTTGCGTGTTTCGCCCTCGCTTACGCTTTCCCAGCTGGGCTTTATCAGCAGCTTTTCGCCCACGCAAAGCGGTTTGAAATACTGTTTCCAGTTGTTCGCCCAATCTTGCTCGCGAATATTTTTAAGCTCACACTCCAGTCTGCCGAACTCGCCATTCGTATCGGTAAGCTTCAGCGCGTTCAGCTCTGCCCTTATCGCGCTGACAAGCTCGGGAGAATTCGCATCGTCGGGGATATAGACCGTGACCGTCGTTTCGCAGTCCTTAAGACCCATAAGGTCGTCGTCGATATAGTCCCAATTGCCGTCCTTATCCTCAAGAAAGCTCTCAAAATCCTGCGCGTCCTTGATGACAAAGCCGTCTATGCCAAGACCGAGAAGTCTGCCCGTGACAGCCTCGATACCTTGTGTTGTGGTGTATACAGCGGTCTCTATCCAATCCATTGTGTTTCACCTCTGTTGACAAAAAGTGTTAATGTTATTTACACAATATTATAACATAAAATTGATTTTTTGTAAAGTCCCTTTCACGAAAAAAGAGCGCCGAAGCACTCTTTTGGATAAAATCAGAAGTCTTTTTTGTCGTATTCCGTGCCCTTGCGGGAAATCTTTTTGTTAAGTGCAAAGGTAAGCGCCATTGTTGCAAGTATCATTGCGACCATAACGATGACCGAGCGCGCTGTAAGGTCTCTGAGGTTGCCGCCGATATAGGTCTCAACGACCATTTCGGGAAAGACACCGAGTATCGAGCCAAGCAGATAAGGTCGGTATGGCATTTTCAGCGTGCCGAAAACTATCGAGGCAATGTCTCCCGGGACAATGACCACTGCCCTTGTGATGTATGATGCAAACAGGTTGTTTCTGTGGCTGTACTCAACGAATTTTTTGGCTTTTGGGAAACGTTTGACGACTATTTCAAGCAGATCGCCGCCCGCAAATCTTCCAACAAGATAAGGCACGGTAAAGCAAAGCGCAAGACCAAGTATATTCAGCGGTATCGAAATGTATATCGGATAGACAAGCCCCGTTGCTATAAAGATAGCCGCAAGCGGAAAGACTACCGACACCGATTTGAACACGAAAAATCCAAGGAAAACTACCGCGGCAAGCGCACGGTTATCGGGAGTATAGGCAAGTATCTCGTTGAAATCGTGTCCTGCGAAAAAGACGATACACAGTATCATCATCACGCTTGTTATGATAATGGGGACAAATCGGCAATATTTGAGGAATTTATCATTTTTCAGATATTTCACGACATTACCCCTTTCATTGTGACTTTTTTCAATAATACCATATAAATATGTCTAAAGTATGAAAATAAACAAAAAAGCTTTGCGAAAAATTCACAAAGCTTTCGACACTTATCGTCTGTAGTTTCTCGGGTCATAATTCTGTCTTGGACGGGCTTGGTATCTTGGGTCGTAATAACCGCGCCGGACAGGCTTTTGGGCATATGCAGCTTTTCTATGACGCGGCTTTAGTATAACAAGATACTCCGAAAAGACAAGCGAAAGGCAAAGCAGCACAGGCACACCGAGATTCACGCTCAGTTTAGCCTTTGGTGCGGCGGCTTTCTTTTTGTCCGTATCCTTTTTGGGTGCGCCGTCGCCGTCCTGTGCGCTGTAGACCTCTATCTTCACTCTCTGTATCGTATAGTCCTTACGGATAAGCTTTGCGTTTACGGTTCCCGGGGTCATAGCTACTATGCCGCCCTCGGAGTACTTTGCAACGTCGCTTCCCTCTATCTCGCAATTGATGATGTTCTCAAAACCAAGTTCTTCAAAGGTATACGGTCTTGCGAACTGTGCAAGGCGTACAGCCTTGATATCCTGCGCGATATTCGGCGAAGATGTAGGGCTGACAATGCCGTCGGTCTTATTGAAGCTGACAGACTGTGACGAGTCATTTTGCACCGACTGTATATTCAAAAACAGCACGTCGTCTTTTTTAGCCTCTTTTATCAGCTCAAACGTGAACAGTATATACTGACCGTTTCGCTGCGAGCCGCCCTCGCACGCATACTTGAACGAATACTTTCCGTCTGCTTTTTCGTCGGTAAGTGTGCCGCTGTCGTCCTTTGAAAGCTGCGCGGAAAGCAGTCTGTACTCGTTGACGTCATAGCCCAGCGAGCCTTCGATATACGTCAGTTTCTCTTTAGTATTGATATCCAGCGATGCGGTGAACTTATTGTCCTCAATATTTGAAACGTTCAGCGCGATATTAACAGCGTGGTCTTCAAGCTCTTTTGCGTGGCTGCTCGGAGGAAGCTGTGTCCATATCACGCCGTTTTGTCCCTCGGCAGATGTGCCCGTGGTAGTGGTGACGACGTAGTTTTCGCCTTGCTGTTCATCCTCGGCATAGCACAAAACGCCGCAGCTTATCATACACGCAGCTGCAGCAGCCGCTGTTATCAGCCGTTTAATTGGTTTCATAATCTCTTCCTTTTATTGCAATACAATATCCTCTGCAAGCAAAAATGTTACAGAGGATAGAATTTTTATTCCAGTGTTACCGATTTCATGACCTGCGGAACTGTCGGTTTGTCGCGGAAATCAGTCTGCACCGCAGCTATCTCGTCAACTACCTCGATACCCTCTATGACCTTGCCGAAAGCGGCATACTGACCGTCGAGGTGAGGCGCGTCCTTATGCATAATGAAAAACTGTGAGCTTGCGGAGTCGGGGTTTGCAGACCTTGCCATTGAGATGACACCGCGCACGTGCTTGATATCATTCTGAACGCCGTTAGACCTGAACTCGCCCTTTATCTTGTTCTTTGAGCCGCCTGTGCCGTTGCCAAGCGGGTCGCCGCCCTGTATCATAAAGCCGCTGATAACTCTGTGAAAGCAAAGCCCGTTATAAAAGCCTTCCTTAACGAGCTTTTCAAAGTTCTCGACAGTTATCGGTGCTTTATCGGGGTAAATCTCTATCTTTATCTTCTTGCCGTTTTCCATTTCTATTACAACCATTTTGATTACCTCATTGTCTGTTTTCTAATCTTTTAAGCTTCTTTTCATCTTCCTTGCTTTTGGGCAGAACGCCTCTTTTGTTTCTGTCCATAAGCTCTCTGAAGTACATTGTATGCATTGACGGGACTTTCTTGAACATACCCTGCTTTTCGGTGGAATTGCACACGATATAGTCTCTGTCGCCGTCGTTGTTGACGCAGTAGAGTCTGTCAATGCGTCTGAAACTGCCGTCGGGGTTATCCATATTCTTATCAAAGCAGCCGAAGATATCCTTTGCCATAAGCTCGACAAGGTTCATTACCCTCTGATAGTTCGACAGATTTGACCAGCTGTCCAGTTCCTCCTTGAAGAACTGCTGGACGGGTACGTCATTGACCTCCATTTTTCTGATTATCCTTGCAAGGCAGATAGATACGTCCTTATCGGTCAGCTTGTCTATCCTTGCATTTTTGTACTCAAGTATATACTTATTGAGTGTTTCATAAAAAATCTTATCGTAGGGAAATGGCTTTCCCTTTGCTGAAAACTTGATTATTGCGTTATCGGTATTTATCTCCAACTGTATTCGCTCCCGGAATTATTTTTTCTCTTTTGCGGCACGTTCTTTTTCAAACTTATCTGTCGCCTCTGCAAGCTGCTCTGCCGTTACCTCGCCGATCTCGTCGGGGTCGTTGCTGTGGTCGATAGAACCCAGCTTATCAACCTCGTCCTGCGAAACGGTAACGCCCTTGATGTCCTTATAATGCTCGTACTCCTCTTCCTTGAGAGCGTACGGCAAATCGGCAAGCTTTGCCTGCACCTCGTCGTCACCGACGGTATTGAAGTCATAATCCATAGTCTCCAGCTCGTGCAGCTTGGTATTATGCTCTTCTATCATCACGCGCAGCTTGTCGTCGATCTCCTCAAGATTTGCAACCGAGATGTCCTCGTGGTGCGAATCGACATAAGCCTTGTGAGAGATAGCATAGTCCCTCTCAAAGCCCTCCTGCGCCTTTGTTACCTCGTCCTGATGGACGGGATCGGTATCAAAGTCGTGATATGTAACAGGTGCTTTTGCGTCTCTTTCCTCAACGAATTTGTCAAGCTGTGCCATGTTGCGCTTGAGTTCCTCCTGGTCAACAGACACTACGCCTTCAACAACTTCCGTCTTTGTATCGTCAAATTTCGATTCCTTGATCGAAACTGTCTCCCTCTTTGGTCTTACAGGCGTATTCCAGATGTCATCGGCATTGACAGTCGTAGGTCTGTTTACAGCCTGTGCAGGTTCATCCTTCTTTTTTCCGAACAATCCCATTGTGTTACCTCCGATAAATTATTTGGATATCACATAATGAACGCAGCGAATCGGCAAGCTGTCCGATTTTCACACATTTTCCGTCGCTTTTCGGCATTTGTATAATGACGAAAGAGAGAAAAAATACGGACAGATACGACTCAACCCAATCATTCTATTACATTATACTATATTTTACCCAAAAATGCAAACAATTTAGGAGGGCAATATTAGATAAATTTTCGACAACTTTTTGTATATTTAGTTGCTTGTTCACATTTAGATAATATAATGTTGTTATTTTGTTGATTTATGAACGAATAGAATTTGTTATAATAACATAAAGTTGTATACTTTTGAGCATTTTTAGCTTTGTTTAATTATTTAAATTTAACGGAATTGTTAAATCCAAAATATTTAACTTAAAAGCAAGTATCAGGATTATACAGCAAATATGAAGAAAATACAATCTTTACAAAGGAGGGCTTTAGTTGCCAAACCTTAAACTTGGAGTTACTGCCACAGAGCTTTTCACCTACAATCCGTACAGAATACTCGGAACAGCGGTTGACACACCTGCGGAAAAAATCACCGAGCTGTACAATAAGCTTTTGGAGATGGCTGAAAGTGGCACTATAAGCCAATACACCACAAAGTATGACTTCCCTGTTTCTCTGCCGCCGTTCCAGAGAGATTCCAGTGCGCTGAAAACTGCTTATGCAAAGGTAGCCAGCAACGGTTACAGATGCTTTGCTTACTCCAGCGACCAGTTCGCAACACCGCTGAACATTGACGACATTATGCTCAATCTTCGCGACATTACCTGTTACGACTGTTTCCTCAGATGTTATATGTGGCTTATCACTAATGACAGAGATTTTGAGGAGAAAGAGCTGTGGGTACTGCTGTGCAAATACATAGACAGCATGATTATGTCTACGCCTGACCAGTGGACAAAGTTCTTTGACCACAGATTCCCCGAAAATATGATGGGCGACAGAGTATCTACATTCAGAACTCTGTATGCAACATTCTGCGATATCATTTTGCTTCCTATCAAGGAAATGGTAAGAGGCTCGATGAAGTGCTCTACCGCTACGGAGATACTTGAGGTCGCAGGCATAGACGTTAACGAAGAATTTGAGTATGTGGATATTCCGCAGGCTAACGTTCCAAAGCCGGGTCAGCCTGCACCGCTGCTGAAGATTGCTGTTAAGGACGGCGAAGAGTATTTCGACGTTACACAGGGGCATATGGTAAGCTTCAAGTCAGAGGCAGAGGCTGTTGTGGAGTCCAACCAGTTTGACACATCAACAAGAACTATCTCTGCTGCTGCAATTATCGGCGACAAGGCACCTGTTGACAAGACAGACTTTATCCCTCCCGAGCCGACATTTACAAAGGAAGCTCCGCCTGAGGCTGACAAGCTCGAAAAGATCAAGCCGCTGCCTGTTAAGCCAAAGGCAACAGGTCCGATAAAGCCCGCAGCCGGCGTTGCACCTGCTGCTAACGTTACTGCTGCACCTGCGGCTCCTGCTGCTCCCGCGTCAACAGCTGCTCCAGCACCTGTCGTTCACAAGACTGCACAGCAGATAAACGAGGAGACCGTTGCAAACACCGACGAGGACGGAGATGTTATCATCCCGACAAGAAAGCAGCGCTTTAAGATCCCTCCGAAGAATGCACAGTCATCGGCTTCGCTTACTGCTGTTGACGATACACCTAACCTCTCGTTTACCACACCTAATCCAAGCAGCAAACCGCTGCCTGTAAGCAGCGGCGAAAAGAGAACCGTATTCAAGAAGAATCAGAAATCACTTGCTGATTTTGTTGACGAGGTGGATGAAACACCTGTCGGCGGTGACAATGACGAGGAAGAGGACGAGGAGAACATCTACACCAACGTTCTTATCAAGATGCTTCGTTCCAACAGAGCCGAGACGATGAAGGGCGTTGACACCAAGCACGTTTTCGATAACGGCGACAGTCTTGGAATCGCTGCAGAACCCGGTCTTGAAATGGACGCTATCAACGAGAAGCGCAAAGATAACAGTCTGCTGGCAAATTCGCTTGAGCCCGACCTTGATACAGATGATCCCAAGAAGCTCATGGCTGAAAAGTACAAGGGTATCAACATCGACGATATGCTCAATCCTATTTCGCCGAACAAGTTTGCGCAGGGATTCAAGCAAAACGCTATACATGAATATCAGAGCAACAAAGCAAGAACCAAAAAGACCAATATGGCTATCATCAAGTTCATACTGCTTTTGTTTATGGTAATTATGATACTTGTTCTGCTGTATCTTTTCGGAGTACTTTGATATTTTGACACACTGCCGACTCCGCAAAAGCAGAGTCGGTTTTCTTATAGCAAAGGAAAGATAATACATTTATGGAGGTGTGATGTGGACAGTTTTAATTATTTCAGCCCGACCGAATTTGTTTTCGGTGACGGCAGAGAAAGTGAGGTCGGCGCGCTTGCCAAAAAGTACGGCGCAGGCAGAGTGCTTGTCCACTACGGCTCAGGCTCGGCGGTAAAGTCGGGACTTATAGACAGGGTAACGCGCTCGCTTGACGAGGCAGGGCTAAAATATACCCTGCTGGGCGGCGTTCAGCCTAATCCGCGTGACACGCTGGTTTACAAAGGGATCGAGCTTTGCAGGAAAGAAAACATTGATTTTATTCTCGCTGTCGGCGGCGGCTCGGTAATAGACTCGTCAAAGGCTATCGCGGCAGGCGTTTGCTATGACGGCGACCTGTGGGATTTCTACTGCGGCAAAGCGCAAATACAAAAGGCTTTGCCTGTCGGTACGGTGCTGACTATCGCGGCATCTGGCAGCGAGGGTTCAAGCTCGTCGGTAATTACAAAGCAGGACGGAATGGTCAAGCGCGGCACGCACTCTGACCTTATCAGACCTAAATTCTCGGTGCTTGACCCGCGCCTTACGTTCACACTCCCCGCTTATCAGACCGCCTGCGGTGCAACAGACATTATGGCACACGTTTTTGAGAGGTATTTTACCAACACCAAGGAGGTCGAGATAACCGACAGGCTTTGCGAGGCGGTGCTGATAACTATGGTGAAAGAAACTCCGATCGCGGTAAAGCAGCCGGGCAACTACGGCGCACGCGCAAACATCATGTGGGCGGGAACTATCGCGCACAACGATATAGTCGGTGTGGGCAGAAGTCAGGACTGGAACAGCCACGGTATCGAGCACGAGCTTTCGGGACTGTATGACTGCGCACACGGTGCAGGGCTTGCAGTCGTCATGCCTGCGTGGATGCAGTATGTTTACAAGCACGATGTTATGCGCTTTGCGCAGATGGCAACGCGGGTATTCGGCTGTCAGATGGACTTTGAAAACCCTGAAAGCACCGCGCTTGAGGGCATACACGCTTTCAGAAAATTTCTGCACGGCATAGGTATGCCGATAAACTTTGCGCAGCTGGGTGCAAAAGAGGAGGACATTCCCACGCTTGCAGGCAATATGGCTGAAAAGTACACAACGCGCGGGTTTGTCAAGCTGACAAGAGATGATGTGCGCAGAATACTTACTATCGCGGCACACGCTGAAATCTGATAAATGGGGGTATTGATATGACAGACGTGAAAGGAAAATGGGCATTTATTACGGGCGCAAGCAGAGGACTTGGCTATCTTGCGGCGGTCGAGCTTGCAAAGCGCGGCTGCAATCTTATCCTTCAGAGCAGGTCACAGGAGCATACGCAAAAGGCTGCCGCAGAGCTTGAAAAGTACGGCATACAGGTCAAATGCGTAAGCTGCGAGCTTGCAGACGAAAGCGCGGTAAGGGCGATGCTTGACGAGATAGACTCGTTCGGCGTTTCGGTTGATATCGTGCTTAACAACGCAGGCTTACAGATAGCTTACAGAACGCAGTATTTCACAACGCCCGTGAACGACTTCACTGTGAGCTTTGCGGTAAACACTATCGCGCCTGCTCTTATCTGCTATCACTTTATGCCAAAGATGATCGAAAAGGGCTTTGGCAGGATAGTCAACACCACAAGCGGAATCGCGCTCGAACCCGAACAGGCGGGCTACTCCGCGAGCAAGGCGGCGCTTGACAAGATAACCGTTGACCTGGGGCACACTGTAAACGGCACGGACGTTTGCATAAACCTTGTTGACCCCGGCTGGTGCAGAACAGACCTGGGCGGTCCGAACGCACCGAACTCCCCCGAAAGCGCTATACCCGGTGTTATCGTGGGTGCATTTGTTGATGACAGGCGCTCTGGCAGACTTTTCAGAGCGCAGGAATTTGCGGGAATGACGCTTGAACAGGCTGTGGAACAAGCACAGAATATCGCCGCACCGTACTGATACAAACGAAAAAGGAACTGTCACAAAGGCAGTTCCTTTAATTTTATCGGTATATAAAATCTTTCTTTTCGTAGGGTATGTCTGTGGGGTTGTTTATAGCAAACTCCGCAACAGCATCGCTGATATAATCGTACAGGTCGTCGTCAACGTATGCAAATTTTACTGGGTCAGCCTCATCTTCAGGTATCTCACCCGCACCATATCTGTAAGCATACTCACCGCACTCCTTTACAAAGTCAAGTAAGCGCGAAAGGTTATCAATACGCTTTGCATCAAACAGCTTCGATTCTGCAAGCGTCTGCTTTATGTTATCGCAGAAAAACGCAAAGTTATCATCCCAGTTTATGTTGCCGTTGTCCTGCGCCTCGCAGCACAGTTTTTCGACCTCGCGCAGCAGCTCGCCCTGAAGTGTATCAGCCTGTCCTGTTTTGCCGACCTTGGTTTTCCACAGGTTTTTGCAGACCTCAAAATGCTGCATCTCGTACCCGCGCAGACCAAGCTCGTCCATAAGCACATACATCTGTTCCCAGTCGATGATGTCGTTGTCAGCCATAAAATCACTCCCCTTTTTATCAGAGTTTCAAGCCCTCGAACGATTCCTTGAGCACCTGCTTTGACTTGTCGAATTTCTCTCTTTCCTCGTCGGTGAGCGAAAGCTCAAGCACTTCCTTTACGCCGTTTCTGCCGATAATGCTCGGCACTCCGATGAACACGTCATTTCCGCCGTACTCGCCCGACAGCTTTGCAGATACGGTAAGCACGCTGTTCTCGTCGCCGAGTATCGCCTTAACTATTCTTGTGATAGCCATACCGATGCCGTAATAGGTAGCCTTTTTCGCCTCGATTATCTTATATGCAGAGGTTCTCACCTGCTCCTCTATCTTGGTCATTTCGTCGATGTTGTAAGGGTATCTGTTGTCCTCAAGTATCTCGGTAACAGACTTTGTTGCAAGCATTACCTGCGAAAGCGGAACAAACTCGCTGTCGCCGTGCTCGCCGATAACGTAGGCGTGGATATTCTTTGGGTCAACGCTGAAATAGTCTCCGAGAAGATAGCGCAGCCTTGCGGTGTCAAGCGTTGTACCTGTGCCTATGACTTTAGCCGCACCGAAGCGCGAAAGCTCAAAGGTGACGCGTGTCATAATATCAACAGGGTTTGTCGCAACGAGGAAGATTCCGTCAAAGCCCGATTTAACAACGGGTGTGATTATCGAGCGGAAAACCTCAACGTTTCTTTGCAGCAGATCAAGCCTTGTCTCGCCCTCTTTTTGCGCAACGCCCGCTGCGATAACAACGATATCTGCGCCGCGGCAGTCCTTATAGTCGCCCGCCTTTATCTGCATATTTGATTTTGCAAACGCAAGACCGTGGTTTAAGTCCATTGCCTCGCCGTTTGCTTTTTCTTTATTAACGTCGATAAGCACAAGCTCGTTGCAGATGCCGCCCTGGTTTACAAGCGCATACGCAAAGCTCATACCCACCATACCTGTGCCGATAAGCACAACTTTTCTTGTATCAGTGGTCATATACTCAAAACCTTTCCGTCAGAATTTTTCTCTTATAATTTCACATATTTTCTCCGCGGCGTGACCATCACCGAACGGCTGATAGCTCGGGTCGATATGCTGCTGCGCGGACAGCTTTTCAAGGATATCGTTCTTATCCGCTTTGGCAAGCTGGTTGCGGTTATCCACCATTGTTTCGGGCCACACAACAAAGTCAAGAATGAACACGCACTGCACGCCTGCGTAGAACGCCTCGCACTGCAGACCGCCCGAATCGGTGACTATCTTTTTGGCGTGGGTGATAAGGTGGACCGAATCGCTGTAGCCCACGGGCTGCGTGAGAATGATATTGCCAAGACCCTGTGCCTCGCAGATACGCTTTGCACGGTCGTGGTTTCTCGGGTGAACGGCATATACCGTCTTTGCGTCAAGCGAGTTCATAGCAAGAAGTATCTGTGTAAGCGGCTCGTCGGAATATGTATTCTCCTGTCTGTGACAGGTCATAAAGTAGTATTCGCTCGGAACGGTAACTTTATTCCCGTCAAAGTCAAGAATGTTCGGTTCGTCCCACGGCTTGTCCTTAAAATGCAGGAACGAATCGTACATTATATTGCCCACGCAGTAGGAACGCTCGCCCAAGCCCTCTCTTTTGAGGTTTTCAAGCGCGTCCTGCGTAGCGCAGAAATCAAGTGTTGAGAGGTGGTCGGTGGTTATGCGGTTTATCTCCTCGGGGTTATCAAGAGTGCCCAGCCTGTTGCCTGCCTCTACGTGAATAACGGGGATATGTATCTTTACTGCGGCAAGCCCTGCTGCGAGCGTGGAATTGGTATCGCCGTAGACAAGCAGCGCATCGGGCTTTTCCTTTTGCAGAATTTCCTCAATACCCGTAAGCATTCCTGCGGTCATCTGCGCATGGCTTCCGCCCGAAATGCCGAGGTTGTAATCAGGTGCGGGTATACCCATTTCTCTGAAAAAGACAGCCGACATATTGTCGTCAAAATGCTGACCTGTATGTACAAGTATCTCGGTATGCTCTTTCCTTATCTGCCTTGAACCTGCGGCAGCTTTAATAAACTGAGGTCTTGCACCTACAACTGTTACTATCTTCAAAAGACCACTCCTGTTCGTCAGTAATCAAGTATTATCATTGTGCCGTGCTTGCGCGCGTGCTTTACCGCCTGCCAGAAAATCGAGAATGCAAACTTTGCAAGCGATTCGGTATTGTACTGCGTATGTTTTTGCACCATTTCGACCTTGCCGTCTTTATAGTAGGCGTCATCGGGATAGCCCTCGGTATCTGCCCACGAAAGTATCGTCTGCTTATCGGCTTTCCAGTCGATAGCGTTTATCTCTTTGAGTTCCTGATAAAGCAAGCCGACCGTGGCAAACATTCTCTCGTGACCTGTGGGCAGCTTTGCGGGAAACATAATACACTCCGACAGCGGCAGCCACCACTCGCACTCAAAGAGAGAATAGCGGTTCTGCTTGGTTTTCATAAAGCGGTTGTATATCGGGTCGTCAAAGACGTTAAAGTCCTTGGGTATCGTTTCGGGAACCTTTTCGCCAAGGTACTTTGCCGCAAAGAACAACTGCAGTGCCTCGTACGCGCACCAGTCGGGTTTTGCGGTATAGTAGGGTGTGGTATCGTTATCCTCGTTCCAAAGCTGGTTGGGAGCGATATGACCCTCAAGTCCTTCTATGATTGCCTCGCGCCACTGGGTCACGCCTGTGATTATATCCTCAACGGGTGCTGTTTCTTCATTGTTTGCGCGAACCATACGCACCTCAAAGCCGTTATCAAGCCCCCACTGCTGAACGCTTGTGAGCCAGTTGCGCGAATAGTATCTGACAAGGCACCCTGAATACACATCAAGTCCCATAATAGAACCTCCCTCTAACACTTTTCCATAATATCAAGGAAACGCTGTGCGAGCTTTTCATAGGTGAAGTTTTCAAGCACTGCTTTTCTGCCGTTTTCGCCCATAGCATCCCTTTCCTGTGCAGTCATTGCCTTGAGCATATGCACCGCATCACTTATTGTGCGCACATCGGCAGGGTCTGCCATAAAGCCGCAGTCATACTGCTCAACGAGCGTTTTCGGTGCATTTATTGCGCACACTATCGGCTTGCCCGCCATCATACAGTCGTACATTTTGTTAAGGCAAAGCCCGAAGCGGTAAAGCGGCGAATCGAGCGCGCCCATATACGAACAGTCTGCCTTTTCAACAAGCGAGGGCACCATTGTTTTGGGTACAGGCGGCAGAAAATACACATTATCGAGCTTTTCGTCGTTTTTGCGCTTAACAAGGCGGGACTTTTCCACGCCGTCGCCGACAAGCACGAAAGCGATATCCTTATCCTTTTCCTGCGCAGCGCAGTCAAGCAGGATATCAAGCGCATTTGACAGAGCGTGTCCGCCCATATACATTACTATGAACTTATCCTTTAGCTTTTCAAAAAGCTCGGTATGCTCGCTTGGAAGCGGCTGCTTATCAGCCCACTCCTGCGAGAGAACGCCGTTTTGGATATTATTGAACTTATGCGGTGCAAGCCCGTGCTTTACCATATACTTTTTTGTATACGGCAGCAGCGCAACTACCGCGTCGCAGTGCTTATACGCGCTGTTTTCGGCTGCCTGCATCATCACAACGAACGGGTGCTTTTTTGACATACCGCCTATTTCGTACAGCGTTGCAGGCCACATATCGTGTACCTCGTGGATATACTTTGCACCCGCGCACTTTGCTATTTTCCTTGCGGCATATGTCTCAAGCGGATATGTTGAGGACGCTATGACCACATCGGGTCTCCACGCTCTTGCTATTCTTTCAGCATTTGTATACAGCTTGCCGACATAGCGCAGCATAGACTCGGCACGCTTAACGCCGTTGCCCTCGTACTCGCCCGTTTTGAGCCAGGTATACTTTATGCCGTCGATAGTCTGTGTGGTGAAGTCCTTTTTTATCTTCGGATTTTTAATGCGCAGGTGAGAAAAATCTCCGCCGACGATACGCACGCTATGTCCCTGCTTTACCCACTCGCGCGCCATATAGTAAGGTCTGAACTCCATACCCATAGCGGGACTGCCTGCATAGTGGTCCATAAGAATAATGTTCATATTTTTAGTCCTTTTCAGTCAAGTATACTTTACATTAGATTTTACCACATTTTCAGCCTAAAGTCAATCACACGGCAGCAAAAAAGCGGACAGTGTTTTCTGTCCGCCGTTTGTTATCAGGTAATGCTGTCGGCGTTGAGTTTATCCCAGCCGTCGCAGTAGGTGACCTTCATATTTGAGCCCCATTCGGTTATCAGCTTATTGATGATAGGCTTGTCATAATCGCTTATAAGCGCGTCCAGATTCTTTTCAACATAGGTCATATCAACAGGGACACGCTTTACGATAAAGTAGCCGTAGATCTCGTGAGTTACAACGTCTTTTGCGACCTCGTTTTCTTTGAGGCTGAACGTCTTGTCGATAAGCTCTTTAGGGAACGCCGTATTATCAGGGCTGAAATAGTATCCGCTTTCCTTGCCTGCAAGCGCGCTGTCCCAGCTGTATTCGGTCATAAGCTTTGAAAAGTCCTCGCCTGCAAGTGCCCTTTTAAGAATCTCGTCTGCCTTTGCCTTTGCAGCCTCCTGAACCTTTTTCTTGCTTGCTTCGTCAAGTGCGGCATAAGCCTTCTGCTTTGCCTGCGCCTTATTGTCAAGCGTCATTGAATCGTAGGTCTTCTGTGTCTCCGCGTCAAGCTCTGCCTCGGAGTAGAACGGTATCATTATATGAAGCTCGCAGGCATACTTTGAGGTATCCTTGACGATATTCTTGAAATCTGCACGCTTGGTAGCGTATTTTCCGTCGTTGGTGAGCAGTGTATTGCTTATCTTCTCGGTGAGCTGTGCATATTCAAGGTTCTTTTTGAACAGTGCTTCCGTCAAGTGAGCGTTTTTCAGCTGCACCTGGAATTCTTCCTCGCTGCTGAAATTCTTCTTGGTACTTTCATAATTCTCTTCGATTTTTTTCTTGTCGTCGTCGGTAAGGGTGATGTTGTTCTCCTTGACAAGCTTGTCCACGATGATACGGTTGTTCTTGATATTCTCTATCGTCTGCTTGAGCAGGTCTTCAAAGCCGCCCTTTGCGTTGGAGATAGTATTGAGGTCAGCGCCGTACTCCTGCGTGAACATATCAATGGTGTAGAAATAGAAATATCTGAATGTCATAAAGTCGATATCAACGCCGTCGATAGTACACATAACAAAATTGTCGATATTCTGCTTTTTATCGCCGATAGTCAGCGAGGGGTCTTTGGCTGTGACCTGCGATATCTGTGAGGAATCGCCCGTGCTTGAGGCTTCAGACGAGTCGGCAGATGACGAGTTTTCGCTTGATGCATCAGATGTGCTGCTTGACTCGGCAGCGGAGCTTGTATCTGCATCGCTTGAGCTTGATTTACCGCAGCTTGTAAACATACATACGCTCAAAGTCAGTGCGATAAGCGCAGCGGAAATTTTCTTTATCATATCATTTTTCCTTTCATTACTTGGTTTGGTTAAATAGACACAAAAGAATTGTACAATATTTATGTGATGATTATGTATGCCAAAAGATTAACTTTCTATGAACAACTTAATTGATTTTGCACAATGCGCTGTTTGAGAAATTGTGCAAGGCTACAAAAATTTTTGAAAGATGCACATTTTTGGCTTTCTCATTCGTTATATATAGCAGAGGTGTAAACATTTGTAATTATATGTCTTGCTATTGTAATGGCAATGTTTACCTTTTGTAACGGTATTTATGCTATAATTATCCAAAGGGGTGATTTTATGAAAAGACATCTTGTGAAAAAAATTACTTGCGCGCTTGCGGCGGCGGTGATGATGATTGCGTGCGCTATGCCCGCTTTTGCGCGGGAAATCGACACAACAAAGGCTTATCTTGAAATAAATAATGCACCCGAGGGAACGGCTATGATAGAGATACTTGTTCCCGCAGCACACGCAGGTGACAGCCTTTGCGAAACACAGGATTTCACTGTTAAAAAAGAAACATCCCGCTACAAAACAGTGCAGAGATATTACAATCTTACGGATAAAGAAAATCAGGATATTGTTATCGGTAAAGACAGCGAGATAGCACAGTACAATGACGATGACGGCTATTTCAGCATTTGCGCACACACCGACAGCGTAAAGGAAATAAAGCTGTATGTTAGCACCTATGACGATGACGAAAGCAAGACGGAAAGAAAGTGCCTGCTGTATCTGCAAGACTCTGCGAAAAACGGCAAGCCTTCGGTAGATATAAAGGAACTCGAAAAGATGTTTGGAAAGTTCAAAGCTGCCTACATAGACGAAAAAGGCAATATCCTCGGTGTGACGGAAGTATTTGAGGTCGCCTATGCTGATGAAGATTATGCGTTCAAAGCAGACGGCAATAAGCTGACACTGGTTATGAATAACTATGCTGAAACGGTCAAAAGTACGCTGCTTGTGAATTTTGGCTTTCCCGTAATTATTTTTATAGCTGTGCTGGTGACTGTTTTTATAGTTGCACTGGTGTTATTTATATTGGCATCTCAAAAGGACAAAGAAAAAATGCAGGACGAAGAACTATGACAAAGGGGTAATGCTATGAAATCACGGATAATCAAAAGGCTACTTTTGGCGGCGGTGATGATGATAATGTGCAGTATGCCCGCTTTTGCGTGGGATATGGATATGGGTTATGCAGATCTGACATTCTCCAATGCGCCCGCGGGTACAAAGTACATTGATATACTTGTACCCATATTCAGAGCGCGCAGCTATTTCGATGGCACTCACGACATCAAGCTGACGTTTATAAAAAAGCTCCGTACGAAGGATAGCTACAAAGAAGAAACGGTCGAAAAAACAATCGGCAAGGACAGCGAGATAGCTAAATACGTTGACGAGGACGGCTTTATCAGTCTTACGGCACACACCGACCTTGTCAAAGGTTTGGTTTCTTACGGCAATTTTAGAAGTGAAAAAACTTTCGATAAGGCTGATGACACCTATGGTTATCAGATTTGCTTCAGCGGCTCTGATTATTACTGGCAGCAGCAGTACGATAAAGGAAACGATAATTACAAAAGATGGGACGTTGATGATATAAACAATACATTCAAGGAGTTCAAGGCGGCTTACATAGACGAAAAGGGTAACGTTCTCGGCGTGACAAAGGAATTCGAGGTCAAGAAAAATGAAAACTGTCAGCATACATTCATAGCGGACGGGGATAAGCTTACGCTGGTGATAAACAATCACCTTGAAAAGTTCTGGTGGGAATTGATCCGAAAACTAATTCCGTTTGCAATATCCTTTATAGGTTTAATAGTAATATTTATTTTATTCATTAAATGGATAATTCAGGGCGTTAGAGCTTCAAAAGAATGACAAAAAATCCTTGACAAACTTTGAAAGGCGTGATATAATAAAATACTCTTAAAAGGGAGGGAGAAAATTGGCTGTTAACAAGAAAGGCACCAAGCAGATAGCTGACAACCGCAAGGCGCGCCACGACTATTTCGTGCTTGAAAGCATTGAGTGCGGCATTGAACTGGTCGGCACCGAGGTAAAGTCTATCCGCGGCGGCGGTGTCAATCTCAAAGACAGCTGGTGCAGTATCGACGGCGGCGAGATGTGGGTGGTAAAGGGTATGCACATTTCACCCTACGAGCAGGGCAATATTTTCAACCGCGACCCTTTGAGAGTAAGGCGGCTTTTGCTGCACAAGCGCGAGATAATGCGGCTGCTTGGCAAGGTAAAACAGGAGGGCTTGACGCTAATACCACTCTCGCTGTACTTTAAGGACAGCAGGGTCAAGCTGGAGCTTGGACTTTGCAAGGGCAAAAAGCTGCACGACAAGCGCGAGGATATGGCAAACAAGGCTGCCGCACGGGAGATAGAGCGCACTCTTAAAGAAAGAAATCAATAACGGATTTTTTAAATTTGCACCCGAAGGGCTTTGGGGGCGACCGGAAAGCCCCCAACTAGAAGCTAGATAATTAGAGGCAAGAAGCAAGAAATTGATTTTTCGCACTTGCTCGTCGACTCCACTTCTAGCCTCTTGCCTCTGAAAGCGCAGCGTTCTAATCTCTAAATTCGGGGATGTAAAGGTTTCGACGGGGATCTTGAAGTGTGATAAGCGAGTAGAGTTGTGCAAACTCTTAAAACGGCACACGTTTTAAAATTAGACGACAACGATAATTTTGAACTGGCTGCTGCCTAAGCGCAGTGCCCGTCTTGCCTGTGAGTACCACGGCTCAGGTAAAGGCGTCGACTTAGTGGTGAACGCTTATAGGCGACGGCTGTGACCTGTAAGTGTATTACAGCCTACCGAGCGTAAAAGCGTGTCTGCTTGCTTAACGTGAGGGAAACGGGGTGACCCAAAATAACAGACTATACTCGTAGAAATTCGCAGGGATTGGTTTTCGGACAGGAGTTCGATTCTCCTCATCTCCAGTAACGCCTTGATGCTGAAGCATCAAGGTCTCAATGAATAGTGAATAGTGAAAAGTGAATAGTGAACAATGTTGGCAGAGCGTTACTGTACTATTCACTATTCGTTATTCATTATTCACTATTCAAAGGAGTGCCAATGGGAAATTACACACACATCACCCACACCTTTGAGCCTGTGTTTGACGCGCATAGCAGGGTGCTTATCCTTGGCAGTCTGCCGTCGGTCAAGTCGCGCGAGCAGGGGTTTTACTACGGACACCCGCAAAACCGTTTCTGGAAAGTGCTTGCGGCACTGACACAAAGCGATACTGCGCAGACGGTACGGGAAAAGAAAGCGCTTTTGCTGCGTTCGCATATTGCGGTATGGGACGTGATACAGGAGTGCGACATTATCGGTTCAAGTGATGCGAGCATAAAAAACGTCACGCCGACAGACCTCAAAATAATTCTTGACAGCTGTGAAATACAGGCTATATTTGCAAACGGCACTACTGCGGCGAGGCTGTATGAAAAATTCCAAAAGCCGCTCACCTGCCGCGAGATAGTCCGCCTGCCCTCGACAAGTCCCGCAAACGCTGCGTGCAGTCTGCAAAGGCTTATCGAAAAGTGGGGCTGCATCAAAAAGTACATTTAACGGCGCTGCTTAACAGGCGGCACTTTTTGTATCACAAAGGCGAAAAAGAACATAAGATAAAACAAACGAAAAGTTGTGCAAGGGTGATTAAAACTCTTTGCAGCGGGAATAATCATAGTGTGGATAAACCACAAGAAACTTGATTGGAGTTGTTTGTTTTGACTGTTCGCAGAGGAGAGATATATTACGCCGACTTAAGCCCTGTGGTCGGCTCGGAACAGGGCGGCTTAAGACCTGTACTGATAGTTCAGAACGATGTGGGCAACAGACATTCGCCGACAGTTATTGCCGCGGCGATAACCAGCCAGCAGGACAAGGCACGGCTGCCGACACACATAAAGCTGGACAGCAGAAAATGCGGTCTTGCAAAGGATTCGGTGGTATTGCTTGAACAGATACGTACATTAGACAAGCAAAGGCTGCGCGAGAAGATGGGCGCGCTTGACAACACATCGATGAACGCAGTGAACTCGGCGCTGTCGGTGAGCTTCGGGCTGGGCAGCAATCAATTTTGAGCTTTAAGGGAGAATGCAGAGTATGCATTTCTCCCTTTAAACAGCTTGACACTTTTTATTAAAAGGTGTATAATATTATTGATTTTTGTCGAGGGAGGTGGTCAAAACGAAACGTATAGCAGCGGTAATACTCGGCTTTTTGCTGATACTTGGCACAAGCGGCTGCGGTGAAGAACCGCACGAAATAAAGCGGTATGAAGCCGTTTCGACGCAGGAACAGCAGACTCAGGCGTCATCGGAAACGACCACGACCACAAGTGCATCTGTTGAGGTCACAGCACCCGAGACAACAGAGGAAATAACGGAAACGAACTATGTAGCAGCTGATATAGCTGAAACGGAACTCTCGACAACTACCACAACCACCACAACGACTACCACAACTGCCCCGACTACAACGACAAAGAAAACTACCAAAGCACCTGTAACGACAACAGCTAAGGCGACTACTACTGCTTCAAAAGCAAAAACGACTACCGTAACGTCTCCCACGGCAACGGCAGCCCCTGCGGTGACAACTACCGTAACAACAAAGGCTGCGCCCGATTACAGCGACACATCACCCAAACTGTTTTACATAACCCAGAACACAAATCTTTATGACCTTAACAAGAACCATACGGGAGCTGTTTACGCAGGCTGCTTTTATTCAGGTCACTATGATCCGAAATACAGGGGCTATGCGGTAATTGATTATCTTTACGGTCAGTACCTTGTTGCAGATGTCAGCGTGAAGGTACAGTCAAACGCGAAAATACTCCCGACAGCTGCGATAGGTCAGATGGGCGGCTCTATCTACGGGCAGGCAGCCTGCGGACCCACTGCGGCAGCGATACTTGCAAACAGCCAGCTCGGGCTTGGCTGGTCAAAGGACGATCTGATCGTTTACTGCGAAAACAACAAGCTCAACGACCAAGGCAGCCTGCGCTACGGCGGCGGAATCACGGCTCCCAACCTTATGAAAGCGATAAACGGCTTTTCGGGCGGCACTGTCACGGCAAGCAACATCTACGCCTCCGACCCCGCATCTATCCTCAAAAAGCAGATAGACGCAGGCAACCGCAGCATAGTTGTTGTACAGTACACATCAACGATCGTCACGCATTATAACTCGGGAACGCATTTTGTAGTTATATGCGGTTACGAGAACATAGGCGGCGTTTTGTATTTCTACTATGCAGACCCCTATTACATCAGCGGCGGAAGAAGTCTGCTGCGGGTAAATGCTTCGGTGCTTGCGACCTCGATGAATATGGTCAGCATTGAACCGCGCTGCATTATCACAATCAAAAAAACAAAGTAAGCAAAAAGCTTTGGAATACCCGTTGGGGCGCTCCAAAGCTTTTATTTTTATATCAGTTGTTTATAAAGCTCGCTCGAGCGTGCGGCGCACAAAGCGACGTGGTCTGTGTTGAGAAACTGCGGCGGCTGTGTGCTTATCTTGTCCTTGTAGTCGTTCACGACATAGTCACGGTACTCACTCACCTGCTCGGCGGTAACTGTCGCTATCGCTCTGGGCTGCGCTTTTTCAAGCTCACTCACGGCGCTTAAAAAGTCCTCTCTGCCGACAAGCAGGCTGTTAAAGCGGAAAAGCTCCTCCCATTTGAGCTTGGTGATCTCCTCGCGGGTAAGCTCGCCGCGGCTTTGCAGATACTCAAACAGCTTTGGCTGCACCGCCTCGTCCCACGCGATATCCGTAATGCAGTGGAACACATAGCCTTTGAGGTAGTCTGCACAATCCTGAAACTTCGCAAGGTTTTGCTTATAAAACTGCGAAAGATCGTTTTTCCAGACCTCGTAATCGACACTGCGAATATGCGCGCCGTAGCGCACATCCCGGCTTGCAAAGCCTTTAAGGTTAACGCTGTCGGGCGCGATAGTGCCGAGCATAAACTCGGGCTTGCTGCTTACGCCTATCTCGCCGCAGAGCATCTGTGCGACGACGATATGCACGGGAAACGACGGCATTACTTACCCTCCAGTGATTTGAGCGCCTTCATCTCGTTTTTATCAATACGGATGACGCTGTCCTTTATTACCTCGACCTCTTTTTTGTCAAAGGTCACGAGGTTGTCGTTGCTGTCAAGCTTTACGCGCAGCTTGCCTGTGATAAGGTTGACCTCCTCGACAACTCCCCTGCCGCTTGTGGTTTTAACGATAGCGCCCTGCTTTGGCGTGGTTTTGAGCAGATCCTCGTAGGCGTCCTGCTCGTATTTGAGGCAGCACATAAGTCTGCCGCAGGTGCCCGATATCTTTGTGGGGTTGAGCGACAAGCCCTGCTCCTTTGCCATTTTGATAGAAACGGGCTGGAAATCACCCAGAAATCTTGAACAGCAAAACGGCTGACCGCACACGCCGAGTCCACCGAGCATTTTTGCCTCGTCTCTTACGCCTATCTGGCGCAGCTCAATTCTGGTTCTGAAAACGGCAGCGAGGTCTTTGACAAGCTCACGGAAATCGACTCTGTTCTCTGCGGTGAAATAAAACAGCAGCTTGTTGTTGTCAAAGGTACACTCAACGTCAATAAGGTTCATATTCAGCTTGTGGGCTGCGATTTTGCTCTCGCAAATCTTGAAAGCCTCTTTTTCCTTTGCTTTGTTGCGCTCGATACGCTTCATATCCTCGTCGGTAGCGATTCGGATTATGGGCTTTATGGGGTTGCTGAACGCAGTCTCGTCGATCTCTCTGTCAGCAACGGCTACCTCGCCGCACTCGACACCCCTTGCAGTCTCGACTATTACCTTATCGCCCTGCTTAACGTCCTTTCCCTGCGGGTCAAAGTAGTAGACCTTGCCCACACTTTTGAAACGAACTCCGATTATTTTCAACATAACATTTTCCTTTCTGACTTACCTATCTGACAGCCTGTGCAAGCTTTGCGGCAAAGCTGCCTAAAGTAAGTGACAAATTACAGTTGGCGTCTATCCTGCCCTCGTAATCGCATATTGTATCATACAGTTTGATGCACGCGGGCGCTGAAAGAGACGAGCACAGCTTGCGCGCGCCCTGTGCGTAGCAGCTGACCGACAGCCTTTCGTCAGTCTCGCCGAGCCTGTCTGCGCAGGCATCACGCACTATCTCACCGAACAGGCTTATACACTCCCTCGCAAGCGCTTTTTTGCCCTCAACGCTATGCAGCGCCGCAAGGATTTTATATCCGTCGCAGGTGGCAGCCGCATCGCAAAGCGCTCTTGCTGCCTGCACGCTGTCGTAAAAGCTGTCCTTTTCAATGTAAGATTTGCACCTGCCGATATTGCCGCGTCCTGCGCTTACTGCCTCTTTCAGCTGCTCTGAAGGTATCTGCACAGTGTTTTCACGCAGATACTGCAAGCTTTCCTCCTCGCTTACCGCAGAGACCGCAAGCGAAAGCGTTCTTGACACGATAGTCGGCAAAAAGACCTCCTTGCTGCGCGCAGTCATTATGACGACCACGTGCTCTGGCGGCTCTTCTATCAGCTTGAGCAGGATATTCTGCACCGCGACAGCAGTATTGACCGACCTGTCAAGGTCGGGGATAATGTACACCTTATACCTGCTCTCGTTCGGCATTACGGCAGAATCGGCGACTATCGGTCTTATCGACTCGTCGATGATATAGTTGCCGTTGGCGTTTGACCGGACATTCATTATATCGGGGTGTGTGCCGTGCATGACCATTCTGCACGATTTGCACACGCCGCACGGCTCGCCGTCATGGCACTCGCACAAATAACTTGCGGCGATATACTGTGCAAGATGCTTTTTGCCAAGCCCTTTTTCGCCGTGTATCATTATAGAGCGCTGTTCTCTGCCCTTGAGTATCATTCTGCGGATAAGCTCCAGCGCGGCGGCATTGCCGTAGACCTTAAGCTCCATACTCAAACCTGCTCAAAGCGCTCGATATCGGTAACAAAAATGGTTGCGCCGCCTATGGTGACCTCAACAGGCTCGGCATCGGAAAACCCTCTTTCAAGGACTGTCGATGCGGGAACGGTCTGCTTTCTTTTCTTTGAATACTGCTTGCAGACCTCTATGACGTTATCGACCTGTTCATCTGAGCAGCAGATCATAAATGTGGTATTGCCCTTTGAGAGAAAGCCGCCTGTGGATGCGAGCTTTGTAGCTCTGATACCCGCGCCCGAAAGCGCTTTATTAACAGCATAAGCGTCGTCGCTGTTTACTATTGCGTATACTAATTTCATATATTTCTCCTTTTCGGATAGCGTACTTTGTGCGGTGCTCTATTGCACCCGACTAATATTATAGCACATTTACAGACAAAATGCTATACCTTTTAAGAATTTTTATTATATCCTCACTGATGACCTCGCCGCTGACGACGACAGGCACCGACGGCTGACAGGACGTGACTGTCAAGGCACAAACCTTGTCAAGAGATTTTTCAACGTCAACGGTACGGTACGCCTGTAAAGCTGCCTGCCTTGCAGGCATAGCTCTGCGTGCAGGTCTGATGTACGGAAGGTCAAGTTCAAGCGGTGACTTGACGGGGATTTCACTCAAAACTTTGACAAGTTTGTCAAAGTCAGACTGCGTATTGGATATGCCTGCCATAAGAACAACATACTCGGTATCGCTGTACTCGGGCTCTATGCCGCCCGCGCGCAGCAGGTCTGCAAGCTGCAAGCCTGTATAACCGCACTTTGCGGCGTGCAGGGTTATCTTCATCTTTTCATTTCCGCAAAGCACCCAGCCTTGCTTGATAAGGCTTTGCCTGCACTTTGTGACCATACTGACAGACGTTTCAAGCGCCTTTGCGAACTCGCCCGAGTGCAGCATTTCGCTGCAAAGGTCAAGGCTTTGCAGGATAAGATACGACGGGCTTGTTGAGCCGAACATTGACATAACGCTTTTTGCGCACTTCGCAAAGGGTTTGGGTGCGCTTTTTGAGATGTGCAGGTAAGCCGCGCCCGTGTAGCACGGCAGCGTTTTGTGTGCAGAATCGCAGCACATATCCGCGCCGAGCGCTATGGGGTGGGTGTTTTCCCTCAAAAAAGCCGTATACGCGCCGTGAGCGTTATCCACCACCAGCGGCACGCCCATGCTTTTACATATCTGCGCGATAGTCTTTATATCCGCGATATTTCCCAGATAATCGGGACTTGTGACGTAGCAGCAGTCTATGCCGCCCTGCGAAAGAGCGTTTTCAAACTGTTCGGGGCTGATATCGGCGCAGCAGACAGAGGTCGTCGGCACCAACGGATACAGCCACTTTATATCGAGATCGAGCAGGATACACGCGTCAATAAACGCCTTGTGGACGTTGCGCGGTGCAAGCACGGTTACTCGCTCGCTGCGGCTGTTTTGCTTTACAATGCCAAGCATCGTCTTTATGCACTGGCTTGAACCCTCGGTAGAATACAGCGTTTTTGCGCTGCCGAAAGCCTGCGCGGTCTGCGCCTCGCTGCGCCCTATTATTCCGTTTGCGTCATAAAGGTAATCTGCGCCGCTTATCTCGGTTATGTCAAGCCCTTCAAGCCCGTGAAAGACCTTCCCCTTATGCCCGGGCATATGAAAGCGCACAATGCCGCTTTGGCTGTACGCCTTTACAAAATCGTTTATCGGTGTTGACACGGCTGTACCCTCCTTATCATAGCTTTTGTATCAGCCTGCGCAGCTCGTCGTCTCGCAGACCTTTTATTATGCGGTCTCTGCCTCTTGCTATCGTTCGCGAGACGGTGGACTTTGCAACGCAGCAGGCATCGGCTATCTCGTCCATTGTCATATTGTCCCTGTAGTACATCAGCAGGTAGCGTTTCTGCTTGGCGGTGGTCTGCTCAAACATTACGCGGTGCAAGTCAATCGTGCGGTTAGAAGAGCCGCCGTCGTCTGTCAAGTCGAAAAACTTGTCACGGACGTATCCGTCGATGTCTGTCAAGGTAACTCTCTTGTACTTCATTTCATTCCCCTTTAACTCGATTAACAAAAAGTTTACAATTTAAAATTTGAAATAATTCACTTACATTATACCACATCTTGTACTTTTTTCAAGAGCAAACACAATATAATTATTTTTTGTGCAAATGGAGGGAAATTCATTGGACAGTTTGTGCAAAAATGCCTTGAAATTTCGGAAATAGTGTGCTATAATGACAAACGTAGACGAAAATGGGCATTTTGTTGTACACAAAGAAAAAGAAATACAGTTAATAAACACTATCGGTATGCAAAGTGATAATTTTCGGACACAAAAGGCGGTATTGTGTAAGCCGCCCTACTATTCTTGAACGGACAAGACTCAAAAATGGGCGGTCCGCATAAGGAGAAGTGTAAAAATTTATGGAGAAGAAAAAGCTTGACAGACTGTCGGAGCTTACTGCTATTTCCCGCAAGCGCGAGCTTACGCAGGCTGAAAAAGCCGAACGTGAGCAGCTCAGGAACGAATACAGAGCGGGTGTGGTGGCTAATCTCACAGCGCAGCTGGACAACACAGTTATTGTGCGCCCTGACGGCACGACAGTTCAGGTGAAGAATATGAAACGCAGCGGGGAGGAATCATAACTTGGCAGGTTTATCAAGACAAAAGCAGAAGCTGCTGACTATGAAGCAGTACTTTGAACGCAAGACTGATGAAAATCACTCGATAACGGGCAATAAGCTTATCGACATACTTGCGACGTACGGCATCAAGGCAGAGAGAAAAACTATCTATGACGATATAAAGACGCTTATTGACAGCGGTATGGATATCGTTACGGTCAAGGACGGTCACTCAAACGCTTATTATATGGGCGTAAGAACCTTTCAGGACGAGGAGCTTTTTGTGCTGGTAGACGCTATCGCCTCCTGCAAATTCCTCACAAAGAAAAAATCGCAGGAGCTTATCGCCAAGATACAGGGTCTGACCAGCGAATACAAGGCGCAGCAGCTGCGCCGCGAGGTTTTTGTAAATGACCGTTCAAGAACTGTGAACGAGCAGATATACTACAATCTCAACAGCGTACAGGAAGGTATCTTTGAGAAAAAGACTATTTCCTTCCAGTACTATGACTACAACTCAAACAAGAAAAAGGTCTTGAAGCACGACGGCGAGGTGTATACAGTCTCCCCTTACGTTACTGTATGGGAACAGGACAACTACTATCTTGTGTGCTACTGCAACAAGCACGAAAAGATATGCCGTTACAGAATAGACCGAATGACTAACGTTAAAGTGAACAGCGAAAAACGCAGAGAGCTTACCGATGACGAAAAGAAAGAGGTAAACAATCAGCAGTCTGTTTACAGTATGTACGGCGGTGAACCTACAAATATCACCCTTGAATTTGAAAACGAGCTGCTTGCTACCGTTATCGACAGATTCGGCGACAAGATAGTTTGTCATCAAAGCACAGACCACTCCTTCTACATAAACACAGAGGTTCAGATATCGCCTACATTCTGGGGCTGGCTTTTCCAGTTCGGCGGCAGAGCAAAGGTTACTGCCCCCGAAAGCGTGGTTGAAAAAGCAAAGCAGCAGCTTGAGGTCATCAGAAAGCAGTATGATTAGTTTTTACGCTGTTTCATTACAGCTTATGTAAAAATCCCGAGGAAGAGAGCAAAAGAGATAAAGCTTTAAGGGAAAAAGTCCGACTTGAAAAGGGTCGGACTTTTTTTGCTTATTTTACACATATATCAAGGCGTACAGGCTCTGTTTTAGCTGAATTGACAAAATACTGAAAAACGCTTGATAAAAAGCAAAAATTATGATATAATTAAACGGTCGGATTTTTTAACAATTGACAACAGAAAGGAGCAGATTACCCGATGCTCAGTCTAAAAGAGATATGCAAATCGTACAAAACGGGCGACACCGAGGTACAGGCGCTTAAAGGCGTAAGCATGGATTTCCGCGACAGCGAATTCGTGTCGATACTCGGTCCGTCGGGCTGCGGAAAGACTACCCTTTTGAACATTATCGGCGGTCTTGACCAGTATTCCTCGGGCGACCTTATCATCAATCAGAAGTCTACGAAAGACTTTAAGGACGCCGATTGGGATTCCTACAGAAACCACAGGGTCGGCTTTGTTTTCCAAAGCTACAACCTTATACCGCATCAGACGGTACTGTCAAACGTTGAGCTTGCGCTCACGCTTTCGGGCGTTTCCAAGTCAGAGAGAAGAAAAAGAGCAAAGGAAGCGCTTGAACAGGTCGGTCTTGGTGACCAGCTGAACAAAAAGCCCAATCAGATGTCGGGCGGACAGATGCAGCGTGTGGCTATCGCGCGTGCGCTGGTAAACGACCCCGATATACTGCTTGCCGACGAGCCGACAGGTGCGCTGGACACGCAGACAAGTGTTCAGGTAATGGAGATACTCAAAAAGATAAGCAAGGATAAGCTTATCGTTATGGTAACGCATAACCCCGAGCTTGCCGAGTCTTATTCTTCAAGGATAATCAAGCTGCTTGACGGCGAGGTGGTCAGCGATTCAGACCCGTTCACCTGCCCGCAGCCCGAGCAGACAGAGAAACTTGACAAAAAGGCTGCGAAAAAGGCTGCCAAGGCAGAGCGCAAAAAACTCAAGACATCTATGAGCTTTCTTACGGCGCTGTCGCTTTCAAAGAACAATCTGCTTACCAAAAAGGCAAGAACGATACTCACCTCGTTTGCGGGCAGTATCGGTATCATAGGCATAGCGCTTATCCTTTCGCTTTCAAACGGCGTACAGGTATACATCGACCAGGTGCAGAGCGACACGCTTTCGAGCTACCCTCTTACTATTACAAAGACTACTACTAATACAGAGTCTATGATGAAGATAATGGCTGAAGGCAGAAACTCAAAGGACGTTGACCACGACAAGAAACAGGTCTACTCGCAGAACCAGATGGGTAAGCTTATAAACTCGTATATGCAGGAGACAAAGGTAAACGACCTTGAAAAGTTCAAGTCGTTCCTTGACGGAAACAAGGATATCGAAAAGTATGTTACCAGCATACAGTACTCCTACTCTACCACGCCGTACATCTATAGCACCGATACCTCAAAGGGTGTTGAACAGGTCAATCCGTCAACGCTGGGCGAATATATGGGTATGGGTGAATCGTTCGGAATGAGCGCATCTATGGAAAGTATGTCGGGTATGAGCAGCAGTATGTTCGGCGGACAAAGCACTAACATCTTCGGTGAGATGATAGACAACGACGAGCTTATACAAAAGCAGTACGACCTGCTCGCAGGTAAGTTCCCCGAAAAGTATGACGAGGTCGTTCTTGTTGTCGACAAGAACAACGAGATACACGATTATGTGCTTTACACACTCGGCTGGCTTGACAAAAAGCCTCTTGAAAACATTGTATCAAAGGTGTTTGCGGGACAGAAGGTCGAAGGACTTGATGCGGGACAGAAAGCATACACCTATGACCAGATGCTTGCACTGCGCTTCAAGCTGCTCGCTCCTACGGACAGATATGAAAAGCAGGGCGAGATATGGGTGGATATGTCCAAGGACGAGGAGTTTATGAAGAAGGCTCTTGCGGCAGCACCCGATATAAAGGTCGTAGGCGTTATCAGACCAAACGAGGACGCAGCGGCTGCCTCGATAAGCGGTAATATCGGCTACAGACACGAGCTTGCAAGCTACCTTGTTGAAAGAGTGAGCAAGAGCGAGATAGTTAAGCAGCAGCTTGAAAACAAGGACATTGACGTTTTCACTGGGCTGAAATTCGGTGACGGAAAGACTCCCAAGCTGTCCGAGGCACAAAAGCAGCAGCTTATGGCACAGCAGCAAAGCGGCACGGGTATGATGGGTATGAGCAGTCAGACACCTGCTGATATGATGACGGAGTCAGAGAAAAAGTATATGGAGTCGCTTACACCCGAGCAGATGCAGCTTATGCAGCAGATGGCAAAGGAAAGAATGGAAATGCTGCAAAAAGGCAGCGGTGACGGTCTGACCTCGGATTCGACGTTTGACCAGAATATGACCGAGCTTGGCTACGCAGAGATTGAAAAGCCGAGCTACATCAACATCTACCCCAAGGATTTTGAATCAAAGGAAAAGATAGTTGACATTATTGAAGACTACAACAAGAAAGCAAAGAACGAGGGCAGAGAGGAAGACACTATCGAGTACACAGACTATGTCGGACTGATGATGTCATCCATCACTACGATAATCAGCGCTATAAGCTATATACTTATTGCGTTCGTTGCGATTTCTCTCGTGGTTTCGTCAATTATGATAGGCATTATCACCTACATCTCCGTTCTTGAAAGAACAAAGGAGATAGGCATACTGCGTGCGATAGGTGCATCGAAAAAGGACATTTCGCACGTGTTCAATGCAGAGACTGCAATCGTGGGATTTGTCGCGGGTGCGCTGGGCATACTGGTTTCGTATCTGCTGACGATACCGATAAATCTGATAATCGCGAGTCTGACAGATGTGAATATGCGTGCGCAGATCCCTGTTTTGGGCGCGGCGATACTCGTGGGTATAAGCATTATACTCACCTTGATAGCGGGCTTGCTGCCGTCAAGAATTGCTGCAAAGAAAGACCCGGTCGTAGCGCTGAGAACAGAATAACAGCACAATTAAGACCTCAGGATCTTCTTGGGGTCTTTTTGAATAGAAAACGTTATCGAAATTTATACAACTGTACGAAAATTGTCACTGATAGGGTTATTTTTTGCGTATTTTATTGACAAAGCTAAACGTGAGTGCTATACTATCCTTAAAATAATGCTTTATGCAGAAAGAAGAGAAGATATGAAAAAATACTTTGCGGAATTCATCGGTACATTTACGCTGACAACGCTCGGCTGCGGTACTGCTATGCTGGTCGGCTGCAACGCTGATAACGGCTGCGGATACATTCTTACAGCGCTGGCGTTCGGTCTTTCGATCGTGGCTATGGCATACTGTATCGGCAACATTTCGGGCTGCCACATCAACCCTGCGGTCTCGCTTGCTTTCCTTATCAGAGGAGAACTCAAGATTGCTGATTTCTGCGGATATGTTATCGCGCAGTGTCTGGGTGCATTTGCAGGCGGCGGTATTCTTTACGGTATATTCGGTCTTGGACAGGTAACCGACAGAACGGGCGGCTACGGCACGAACGGTCTTGCGGGCGTTCACGGCAGCGTTGGCGCGGGTCTTATTGTTGAGTGTCTGCTGACATTCATATTTGTTCTCACAATTATGGGTGTTACATCAAAGAAGTTCAAGCACGGATCTTTCGGCGGACTGGTTATCGGTCTTTCGCTGACATTTGTACACATCTTCGGCATCGGTCTTACAGGCACATCTGTAAACCCTGCAAGAAGCCTGGGTCCTGCTATCGTGGCAGCAATCGACGGAAATGACGCACCTCTCGGTGATGTGTGGATATTCATTGTTGCTCCGCTCGTTGGTGCGGCACTTGCAGCTATTGTTTACACTCTGCTCGAGTCAGACAGCGCTGAAGCTGCTGATGATGACGACAAGCCTGTTGCTGCTTCGGCAAGCACACCTGCTAAAACAAACAACGGTGCAAGAAAGAACAGAAATAAAAACCGCAGATAATTTTCTATAACCAAAAGCTCCCGTTTTAAAGCGGGAGTTTTTTTGCGCAAAAAAGACCTCTGAACAACAGAGGTCTTTGATATTACATTTCTCTTTTTATTCTGCCAAAGGTAACATCGCCCGCTTTATAACAGTTTGTGATATCTGTAAAGCTTGGCATATCAGACGAGAACTGCCCTACCGCGTCGTCCTCGTTTCTGCGGAACTGTGCATAAACTCTCAATCTGCCAGCCTTGTTCTTTTCAATGAAAACAAACGCTTCACCGCAGGCTTCGTCAACAAGGAACTGCACTATCTCGTGATAGTCGCCGCTGCAGGAGATCTCCTCCGTCTGCTCCTCGTCATACTCTCTGTCCCTTGCACGAAAATACTCTCTGGACTGTTCAAACCTGCTTTGCGCACTCATCAGCTTGAATACGCAGCGCTCGATATTTCTCGAAACGCTCATAGCAAAATGCATTCTCGGGTCGATAACTATTGCCGTGCTTTCAGGCTCACCTTCACTGACCGCTGTGGTCTGGCTGATATCAGGACTGCCGTCCTGCGCCTTTTTTCTGCGGCTGAAAAGTATGCGTTTCTGATGCCTTTGTCTTTCGGCGTCGGTATTGATCGCAAACAGCGAAGATACGAGTTCTCCCAGTCCCATACGGTCTCCTCCTTACAAAAGGGTGATAAGTACATATAGTTTACAATACTTATTCCGATTTGTCAAGAGATTTTATAAATTATTTACAAATTGCCCTGTACAAGAGGCTTTTTTGCTAATTTTTTAGGTTTTTCGGGACGTTTTCCTTTTGCGATCAGCTTCCAGCTTTGCTTATACTGTTCATACGCTTGTGCGAACTGCTCGGCTGTCGGCTCTATCGAACCGAAGCACGCACTCTGGAAAAGCTCTACAAGCAGGTCGATATTTCCGCCGAGCTGCTTAACATACTCCCCTATTGCCTCGGGGGTATAGCCGTCAAACTCTTTGGTGTGCGAACGGTTGAGCAGCTTGATGACACGCTGATAGAGTGTCAATGCTTTTCTGCCAAGCGGCTTTGAATGGTTTCTTATGCGGAAAATGCGCTCGTCTATACGGTCAAGCAGGATTATGAAGATAAGCACAAAGGCTGCTCCCAAAAACAGCGCTGCTCTGCCAAGATACATTGCTACAGTTTTAATAGTACCTGATGCGTTTCCTCCTGTGCTGCTTCGTATTGCCATATACTCGGGCACTGTGGGGTCAAAGGTCATCCAGCCGACACCTGCTATAAAGCACTCAACAAAGGCATGGGCGTTGGTATCCTTGACTATCATCTGATTGGGAGAGTCGTGGTCTTTCTCGTATGCGGCAAAGCCCTCGACGTATCTTGTCGGAAGACCAAGACTTCTTGCCATAAGCGTCATAGCTGTGGCATAGCTGGTGCAGGAACCTCTTTTGCTGGTGAACAAAAAGTAGTCTATCGACTCATCGGGTGGGATATAATCCATATCGTAGGTATAGCCATTGGTTGCAAAATAGTTTACGATAGCGTTTGCTTTTTCGTAATCGTTGGAACAGTTGATGGTTATCTGCTGTGCAAGCTGCTTCATATCGTCTGAAATGGTGTAATAGTCATCAGATGTATAGAAATACCTTATGTTTTCCATACTGCGATACTGCCTTGCCGTTATCACATCATTACTGCGCATATCTTTCAGCAGTTCATAGAATTGTGCGGTATCAAACGGCATATTCTTTGCCTGCGTTTCCATCTGCTCGGTAATGGGATAATAGTAATATGTCAGATCACCGAGCTCGCTGTTATAGCTATACGGGTAGACCTCTGAATGCGCACTGCGTCCCATACGGATAGTGTTGTCCGATGCACGCGGCTCAATGGTGAGAACTGCGGGGATATATGCAGGTCTGAACGACTCCTCGTAATACAGACTAACAGAACGCAGGTCATTCTCGGAGAGCGGTTTTGCTACGGCGTATTGATCAAATACAGTTTTGAACTGCGCATCGGCAGGGGTATATTTCTGCGCGGCGCTTATCATCATCGCGCGGTATGCCGTGTTTGACGCTGTGGGGTCGGTATTGCCGTTCAGCGTCTGCTGGTACTCGAGCAGGTCACGGTTGGACACCCATTTTTCACGTCTGAAAGTATCAAAGGTCTGTCTTCTCAGATAAAGGACACTTTCGCCCGAATCGGTAGATGCTCTGAAGATCGTTTCACCCGTAGCGCTTGCGCCGAATCTGTCCGAGGATTCCTCATTGAGTGATGAAAAGGCGTTCAGGTCGCTGTCGATACGGAAATCAAAAAAGTTGCGGTTGTTTTCAAGGTATGACTCGATCTGCGGCTTTGGCACGAACATAGTTATCATACCGACAAACGTTACAAACACAAGTGCGGTAATGATATACGAATAGTTGAACACTGTATCGCGCTTGACATCGTCTGCGGTGAGCCTGCAATGGAAAACAAGCCCGAGGTACACTGTTACCATAAGCGTCATATCAAAGCCGTCAATGCTCAAGGAGCGCTTTCCGTAGATAATGAACGGCAAAAGCACTGCCAGCATCAGCCCCGATGCTCTGTATCTGATTATGGAAAAATAGTACACGACTGATGCAAGGAAAAAGCTGAAAAAGATGAATATGACCGCTTCGTACTCGCTTACCCTTGCAATATCTGTACCCGAAACGTAGAACCAGTTAATAAACAGCACACGCGAGCTATTCCAGCCCGAGCTCATAAGCAAGCTGCAAACAAACACTATTGCCGCGCATAGAAGTAAAAATACTATTGCTCTGATTATCTTCTTTGGCTTTATTTTTTCGTAGATGAAAAACAGCATAGCCATAAAGACAACACTCAATGCCGTCATAGCTGCGGCACCTGTTGCAAAATATGTTTTTATGATTATCCGCATTACCGAGTAGCATAACAGCAGCGGAAGAAGGTAATTCAGCAGCGTTTTATAAATTGTCTGCTTATGCTTGATGATAAATTGCATTTATTCCTCCGATAAAAATATTACATTGCGACAAACTCGAAATCCTCGGTTATCTTCCACATATTCGTACTTATCTTGCTTATGCCGCTTTGCTCTGTGACAACGAGCGAACAGCCCTTGGACTTGTAAAACGCCGATATCTCCTGCGGCATATTTGAGGTACAGCAGGTAAAGCAGATAACGGTATTGTCTGCCTCCATAACCGCCTCGTTTCTCGCCTGCATTGGAGTGGGTCGTATGCCTGCAAGCTCCTCCTGGAGATACAAAAGACCCTTTTCGTCGCTTACCTCTACTGTCTGCCAGGTGCCGAGGTAGTAAGTATAGGTACTTTCATACCCTTGCAGCAAAAGCATTGAAAGCAGCGAAAGGCTCGCCTCGATTATCATATCGACATTTTTGTAGTACTGCCTGTCGGGTACTGTTACCAGCGGGTAGTCAAGAATAAAGCTCTGCGAGGACGAAAGCACCTTATCGTCAAGGCGCACCATAAGCTCGTCTCTTTTTGAGGACAGCTTCCAGTTGACTCTTTTCAGCGGGTCGCCCACCTCGTACTTTCTGTGCTCGTAGCCTGCAACGCCTGTAAGACCGATAGCTGACTCGTTGGACTCCTCCTCTTCCTCCTCGTAAGAGGCGGCATTTTCAGAGGTAGCTTTGAGCACGTCTGCCTGAACGCCCGCATCTCTAATCTGCGGCATAATGCGCACAGCTGAACGAATTGACTGTGTATCTGCGCTTGGCAGCTTAATAGCGACGATACCGAGGTAGTCGATAAGCCTTACATCTGAAAGCATGACCGTTGCCTCGCCGCAGAACTCGGTTTTAAGCGGTACGGTGATTATATCACCTGTTCGCCTTGCAGAAATGACCTTGAAGGTCTTTAAATGCTCTGTGGTGATGTTGGGTGTCATATCAAGCGTTATTTCTACATAAGATGTGGGTAGAAACGTTGATTTTGCTATGCTTATTTCAAGCTCGACATCCTCGCCCTTGTTGGCGATAGACGTTGACAGCTTTACGCTGACGCTGACAGTCTTTTTAGACACAATAATAAGCACCAGCGAAAAAACGAGCGTAAGTCCCAGCAGTATAAGTATGAACAAGCCGCCCAGTCCGCTGACAAAGACACACAGCAAAACCGCAAGGGCAATGCACAATGCATAGTTGGCAAAATTTCTTAACACGTTATTACTGCGCCTCCACGGGTGATTGAACTGTCATTGAGATACCCTGCAAAGCCTGCTCGTTGGATTCAAACGCGCTCTTGCCCTTTGGCGAGAGTATCATTCTGTGTGCAAGCGTTTCTGACATTACCGCCTTAACGTCATCAGGAACGACATAGTTTCTGCCATTGACAAAAGCATATGCCTTTGATGTTCTCAAAAGTGCGATGCTTCCTCTGGGTGAAACGCCCAGCCGCACATACTGGCTGTTTCTTGTGGCGGTAACGATATCAAGGATATACTTTCTTACCGACGGCTTGACCTCGACCTTTTTTACCTCCTCGATAAGCTGTGAGATATCGTCTGTGGTCATAACGGGGGTAAGCGTTTTGGCTCTGTTTGAGCTATGCTCACCGTTTTCCATTATCAAAAGCTCGTCCTCAAATGCGGGATAGCCCATTGATATTTTCATTATAAATCTGTCCATCTGCGCTTCGGGCAGGTGGTATGTGCCGTAGGTCTCGACGGGGTTTTGTGTTGCAAGCGTCATAAACGGCTTTGGCAGGATATGTGTCTGTCCGTCGATAGAAATCTGATGCTCCTCCATTACCTCAAGCAAGCTGGACTGCGATTTCGGCGAGGCTCTGTTTATCTCGTCGGCAAGCAGGAAGTTGCACACTGCCGCACCCTCTTTGTATTCAAGCTCTCTTGTCACCTGATTGACCATTGAAAAGCCTACGATATCAGACGGCATGATGTCGGGGGTAAGCTGTATGCGGTTGAACTTTCCGTCAACACTTTTTGCAAGGGCGGAGATAAGCTGTGTTTTGCCAACGCCGGGCACGTCCTCGATAAGAACGTGTCCCTCGCAAAGCATTGCGGTGATTATCTTGGTTATAGGCTCGGTCTTGCCGACTATCACCTGCTCTATATTTTTGATAAGCTTTTCAACTCTGTTATCCATTAGTATTCTCCTTTACTTTTTTCTTGAGCAGCACCACGGTCTCAATGCCCGTAGTGTGCGGGAACATATCAATCGGCTGGATAAGCTGTGCTTTATAGCCGCATTTTACAAACAGTTTCAAGTCCCTTTCAAGCGTTTCTATCTTGCAGGAAACGTATACCACGCTCTTTGGTGCGATCGACGAAACGGCGCTGATAAACTGCTCTGACGAGCCTGCGCGCGGCGGGTCCATTATAACGGTATCAAACCTTTCGCCCTTGAACGCCGATTCACAGATAAACTGCGTGGCATCGGCATTAACAAAGCGGATATTTCCGAGCTTGTTCAGCCGTGCGTTTGCTATTGCATCTTTTACAGCACTCTTGTTGCTCTCGACACCTATCACCTGCGCGCCCTGCTTTGCGCAGACCATACCTATCGTGCCGACTCCGCAGTAAGCGTCAAGCACCTTTGTGCCTTCGCCGATATCTGCGGCTTTGACGGCGGTATCGTACAGTTTCTGCGTCTGCACGGGATTGACCTGATAAAATGACGCGGGCGAGATAAGAAACCTGCAAGTGCAAAGCTCGTCAACTATCTTGCCGCTGCCGTAGAGGATATTGTTTCTGTCGCCCAGGGTAAGCGGTAAGGGGTCGTCGCAGATGTTCTGAACGATTGTTGTGATGTTCGGGCACTTTTCAATAAGCGCCTTGACGAAATAATTCTTTGACGGGAAAATCGCGCCCTTTGTAACGATAACGAGCATTATCTGCCCTGTCTGCTTTGCCGTTCTTATCAGCGTGTGACGAAATATACCTCTGCCTGTGCGCTCGTCATACGGCAATATCTTGAAGGACAAAAACAGCTTTTTCAGCTCGCCGACAATTTTCTGTGCGGCAGTGTCCTCCAAAAAGCAGTCCTCAACTGCTGTGAGCGAACGCGAAGATGACTGGAACACGCCCGATATAAGTCTGCCCGACTGAACGCGCCTGTAAACAGTCTGCACCTTGTTGCGATAGTTGTAGGGGCTTTGCATTGGGATGATCTGCTCTACTTTGCAAAACCGCGAAAGCATACGCTGCGCTTTGGACATTTTCCATTCAAGCTGGTCTTTATACGGCATATCCAGCTGGCAGCCTCCGCAGCGTTTAAAGCAGCTGCATTTGCGCTCACCCGTGGAAGTATTATGCTTTGTGTGTTTTACCATTGTGTTTCCTCACAATTAATTTTTATCATTTAATTATACCATTTTTACAGGTCAATGTCAATAAAACCGACTGTAATCAGCACAAAAACAGTTACATATGCCGAAAAGCGAAAAAAATTGTTGATTTTTTGCACTTTGCGTGATATAATATAAGGGTATTTGTATGAACATTTTAAGGTAAGGACAGGGAGGACAAGGTAAAATGAACAGGTTCAGGAAAAAGCTGGCTGCGGTTTTCTGCGCGGCGGTGATCAGCATAACTGCTGTCGGCTGCGGAACGGAAATCTATGACGGACCGCTGAAGAAATCAGATAACAGCACATATTCGTCAATCGTCACCAGCGATACAAGTTCAAAGGCAGATGAAAGCAGCAAGGGCGAAACTACACAGCCTGTGCAATCACAGCCTGACAGCTCGGCACCCGATTCATCTTCGCAGCCTGTAAGCAGCGAGCCTTCCTACAAGGTATCGCTTGTGTGCGTGGGTGACAATCTTATTCACGACAATATTTATATCGAGGCTGAAAAGAAAAGCGGTCAGAAGGGCAAATACAATTTTGATGACGCTTACAAGCCTATCGAAAGCTACATCAAGGGCAACGACCTTGCTATCATCAATCAGGAGACCATCGTAACGGACACTGTTCCGCCTGAATCGTTCCCGACCTTTGCGACACCGAAGGCTGTTGCAGACAAGGTCAAGAGTCTTGGCTTCAACGCGGTATCTATGTGCAACAACCACGTTCTCGACCAGGGTGACGCGGCAATACAGGATTCTATCAAGTACTGGGACAGCCTCGGTATGCTGCACTACGGCGTATACGCTGACCAGGCTGACTGCGACAACATCAAGACAAAGGAGATAAACGGCATCAAGTTTGCGTTTGTGGGCTATATGGAGCATACCAACGGTCTTTCGCTGCCCGCAGGCTCAAGCGCTACATACATTACTCTTTCGCAGGAGGACAAGGTAAAGGCACAGATACAAAAGGCTGACAAGATGGCTGATGTAGTTGTGGTTTCCTGCCACTACGGCACGGAGATAATGAACGAGCTTAACACGCAGCAGAAAACTATCACACCAAAGCTGGTCGAATGGGGTGCAGATATTATAATCGGCACACAGGCTCACGCATTAAGCACAAGCGAGTATATTGACAAGCCCGACGGCACAAAGGCATTTGTTTTCTACGGGCTGGGAAACTTCCTCAACACAATGTACGACAAGAACTCGGTCATCGGTCTTATGGGCAAGCTGAACGTCATAAAGAACAAGGACACAGGAAAGATATCACTTGAAAATGTTAAGTGCATACCTGTTATATCGCACTTTGAAGCTGATTCATATGACAGCGACTGGTACAACTGCACTATCTACCCATACGCAAAGTACACGGACGAGCTTTTCGCAAAGCACTATGTAAAGGCTGACGGCTTCAACAGAGCGTATGTTGACGAAATACTTTCAAAGTTTGTACCGAAAGAATTTTTGAGCATTGAATAAACTTTACAATGAGCTTTTCGCAAAGGCGAAAGGCTCTTGTTATTAGGAGGCGCAGGGCGTGGAGAGGCAGAAAAACGAGCCGAGGTCTTTTATAATGCTGATAGGCGCGATGTTCATATACGGAACTATCGGCGTTTTCAGAAGATACATACCCATTTCGTCGGCTGCTCTGGCGCTTTTTCGCGGCATAATCGGCAGCCTGCTTTTGCTGGGAATAAAGCTGGTATCCAGAAAAAGCGTTTTGCCAAAGGCTGATAAAAGAACGCTTTTGCTGCTGGTGATATCGGGCGGACTTATCGGGTTCAACTGGATATTTCTGTTTGAAAGCTACAACTACACCACTGTAGCGACTGCAACGCTTTGCTACTATCTTGAGCCGTCGATAGTCATGCTGCTCTCCCCTGTTTTTTTCAAGGAAAAGCTGACGGTCAAAAAGCTGATTTGCGTTATTGCGGCATTTGTCGGTATGATACTCGTTTCGGGAGTTATACAGACAGGCATACCGGGCATAAAAGAAATCAAGGGCATACTGTTCGGCATAGCGGCGGCAGCGATATACTCCGCTGTGGTGATACTAAACAAAAAGCTGCCAAAGATAGAGCCGCTGTCAAAGACGCTGGTGCAGCTTATCAGCGCATCTGTCGTGATACTCCCCTACGTTTTTATTTCGCAGGGATTTTCGGGACTGCCCACCGATGCGCGCTCGTTAGTGCTTATCGCGGTAGTCGGCGTGGTGCATACAGGTATTGCCTACGCGCTGTATTTTGGCTCAATGAACGGGCTGAACACGCAGACGGTAGCAATTTTCAGCTACGTTGACCCCGTAACTGCGCTGTTTCTTTCGCTGTTTGTGCTGCACGAAAAGGTCACGGTACTGGGTATTGTCGGCGCTGTGCTGATGATAGGCTCGGCAATCGTGAGCGTTACAGGCAAAGAGCAAGAGTGAGCGCATTATTCTCTATTGTCATTATAGCACACATTGTGCCGAATTACAAATACCTATGACAAATAGCTCGCTATACATTTTGAGAATAACAAAAAAGGACTGCCGATTTTTTTTGCAGTCCTTAAATTATGCTGTTGGTTATTGATTTTTGCATATCTCAAATGCGTCATCAAAGCTCATCGGCTTGGCAAGCAGGAAGCCCTGAATAACGTCACATTCGTACTGCTTGAGCTTTACAAGCTGCTTTTGTGTTTCCACACCCTCTGCGACTATCCTGCAGCCGAGCAGGTGTCCCATGGAGATTATCGCCTGTACGAACTCGTCATTGCCGTTTTCCTCGTCAAGTGTGTCAATAAACGACTTGTCGATTTTCAGCACATCGATCGGCAGCTTGTGCAGGTAGCTGAGCGATGCATAGCCTGTACCGAAATCGTCAAGGGCGATATTCACACCCATAGCTTTAAGTGCAGAAAGCACTTCCTTTGCGACCTCTGTCGAGGATATGAACAGGTTCTCCGTTACCTCGACAACAAGGTTCTTCGCAGGGAAGCCTGTTTCCGCGAGCGCTCTCTTGACAGTCCTCAAAAAGTCGCTGCTGAGCAGAAAGGCAACCGAGACATTGACCGAGACCTTTATATCGGGGTTCAGATCGACCGCGGGTTTCATCTTCTTCATTGAGTTTTCCATTACCCACTTGTCGATATAGCTTATGTAGTTCAGCTTTTCGGCGATACGGATATACTCGTACGGGCGGATAAGCTCGTCATTCTCGCCCTTGAATCTGATAAGCGTTTCGTAGCCCGAAAGCTTGTTTGAGTTTGCATAGTAAAGCGGCTGATAGACGACCTGGAAGCGCTGGGAATTGACGGCGTTCTTTACAAAGTTCTCGCCCTCAACGTCTGCGTTCATCATCTCCATCTGCTTTTGGTTGAAAAGGCAGATCTGGTGCTTGCCCTCACTTTTGGCGTTGTACATAGCGGTATCGGCATAACGCAGCAGTATCGACGAATCGGTCGAGTTATCAGGGAAAAACGAAACACCGATACTTGCGGTGATATAAAAATCCTTGCCGTTGATAAGGAACTTTTCCTTGAGCGTGTACTGGTATCTTTCGACCAGCGCTTTGACATCAGACGATTCTTTATAGCCGCTGATGATAAGAGCAAACTCGTCACCGCCGAGCCTTGCAAGGAAATGCTTTTCACCGAGTATGCTGTTCCAGCGGCGGGCTATCTCGATAAGCACATGGTTGCCGTAGTCGTGACCCATCGTATCGTTGATGTTCTTGAAGTTGTCGATATCTATAAACGCGATGGCAAACTTTTCACCGCACTCAATATACTCTTTAATTGCCTGGTTGAACGCACGGCGGTTCGGCAGGCTCGTCAGCGAGTCAGAATGCGCCATTTTATCAAGCTCTTCCTCATTAGTGCGCAGCTTTTCAAGCACCCTGTGCAAAAGCAGCACCATAAAGAAGTTTACAAATACGATACACAGTCCCGGGAGGGCGCTGCCAACTTTTTTGAAAACAATTACCAGCAGCATCCATGACAGGTTTACGGCAAGTATCATCCGTGCTACTTTGAAACCTGTTCTGCCTGCCAGAAGCACAAGTACCATGTTTATTACCACTTGCATCAGCGAAAAAATACCGCATATAGTCTGTGAAGGGATAATCATCGAGCCTAACACGATAGGTTCCTGCCGCGAGGTGAAGATTTTCATACACACCTGCATGAGCAGGTACATTATACAGCATATAACAATTATGGCAGCAGTGACTTTTTTACTGCGCTGTTTACCCATACGCACCCTCCTTACAGAATTTTTCATCATACTGATTATATCACATAAACAAGCTGATTTCAAGCGTTTTTGATTGACACACAATAATTTGTATGCTATAATCAACAAGTAAGCGTTTTGGGCGATATGTCGAAAAACGCCGATTTAAAGGGATTTGCGAGAAAGGGAGTTTAGCTTTCACAATTATGAAATCAATAATAAAAACAAAATTTGAAAAGATGTTACTTACAGTTAATATAAGTGAAGATAAAAATGCGAAACTGCGCGATATAATGAAAGTACACGGCGGCGATATAAAGCCTGTCGGTGCAGACTGCGGCGGGCAGCAGCTGGGATATCTGCTCGGGTTTTCTGGGTTTGCCCACAGCGACAGTAAGCAGGAGGTTACGCAGGAATGCATCATCTTTTCGGGTGTCGACGGCAAGGAGCTTAACGCGATACTCAAGCAAATGCGCGAAAAAGATGCGGCAGTCGAGCTTAAAGCGGTATGCACCGCATACAATCAGCGCTGGACACTTACGCAGCTTGCAGACGAGCTTGAAAAGGAACACAAGGCAATGACCGGGGGCGGTAAGGTTGAATAAGAGAAACAAGGCGATACTGCTGATAATTCTGTCGGCGTTCAGCTTTGCATTTATGTTTGCGTTTGTACGGCTTTCGGGCGACCTGCCGACGATGCAGAAGGTATTTTTCAGAAACTTTGTGGCGTTGTTTTTTGCGCTGGGTGTGATGAAGAAAAAGCACATACGGTTCGGGTGCAAGACGAAGATGAACTCGTTTGTGCTGTTTATAAGGGCATTGGGCGGCTCACTTGGAATGATTGGCAATTTTTACGCCATTGATGTGCTGGTGCTTTCGGACGCATCTATCCTTAACAAGATGTCGCCGTTTTTCTGCGTACTGTTCTCTTTCATTTTCCTGCGTGAAAAGCTGAAGCTGTTCAACATACTGACTATCGCAGGTGCGTTCGCGGGTGCGCTTTTTGTTATCAAGCCGACCTTTGCAAATGCCGATTTGTTCGCGTCGGTCGTAGGTTTCCTTGGCGGTATGAGTGCGGGGCTTGCCTACACCTGCGTAAGATACCTCGGTCAGCACGGCGAAAAGGGACCGATGATAGTCGCGTACTTTTCGCTTTTCTCCTGCCTTATCACTCTGCCGTGGCTTATTTTTGATTTTCACCCGATGTCGTGGTGGCAGGTGCTTTGCCTGCTCGGTGCAGGTCTTGGCGCGGCGGGTGGACAGTTCTCCATTACGGCGGCATACTCTAACGCGCCAGCGCGGGAGATTTCGATTTTCGACTACACGCAGATAATATTTACCGCGACGCTGGGCTTTATGATGTTCGGGGACAAGCCTGACTTATGGAGTTTGCTTGGGTACATAATAATCATATCAATGGCGCTGATAGTTTTTATGTACAGCAACAAAAAGAATCACGAGCAAGCAAAGGAAACATAAATCAGAATTTGCCGCGGCACGTTTGGTGAATAATCGGGCTGGAACTCTTTTGAGAAGAGTTCCCCCCGTACCCCCCTCAGAAACCTTTTAATGATTT
>OMXI01000029.1 GCA_900314975.1 uncultured Eubacteriales bacterium
CAGAGTTATCGCACCGCCGCTTCCGTTATACTTTGTTATCGTAACTGTTCCATCGCTTTTGACCGAGTAGGTATAGTCACCCTCCTGCTCCGCACTTGCTGTTATGCCCGCACTTTCGCCCATAAAGCCCTGCGGCAGAGCTGCTGCCGAGCCGAACAGCATACACAGCGCAAGCGCCGCGGATAATAGTCTTTTCTTTTTCATTTTTGCACCTCTTTATTTGTCATAAAAACCAAACTTTTGCGGTGCGTTTTTTACCCCTTTTTCCGCACACTCTCTTAATATTAAATTATACAACAAATTCCGTCCAAAGTCAACGAAAAAAGCACACAAAAATCACTTTGGATACTTCAACAAAACGGGTGCATATTTTTTATATAAACAGACGTAATTTTTACGACAATTTCTCCTTCATATCCGCAAGTATCTTTTTCTCGCGGCGCGATACCTGCACCTGCGTCATACCCAGCACCTTTGCGGTCTGCGTCTGTGTCAGGCTTTTGAAATAGCGAAGAAGAATAAGCTTTTTGTCCCTTTCTTCAAGCGCCGTCAGCGCCTGTCGCAGAGACAGCTTTTCGGCTATCTCCTCGTCGGGCGCTTCGGTGGGGATATCTATCTGCCGCGTGCCGTCCTCATTTTCTTCAGTCAGGCTCATCGGCGCAGCCGAAACGTTCAGCGCCTCTATGACGCTTTCCTCGCTCGCCTGTGCGATTTGAGCAAGCTGCGAAACAGTCGGCTCACTTCCCTTTTCCAGCATAAATTTTTCACGCAGCCGCGCAAGCCGCAGCGAAAGCTCCTTTGTGCTGCGCGAGACCTTTATCGTCCCGCCGTCGCGGAAAAGCCGCTTTATCTCGCCAAGTATCACAGGCACAGCGTAGGTCGAAAACAGCACTCCCCTGTCCGCGTCAAACGCCTTTACCGCCTTTAGCAAGCCTATGCAGCCTGCCGAAAAAAGCTCCTCGTACTCTATGCCGCGGTTTTTGAACCTGTTCGCGCACAGGTGAACAAGCCCCAGGTTGTCCTGCGCAAGCGGTTTATCGGATTTCATGCCCTTGTCCGCACAGCAACCGCTTTTTCAAGAGTGACTGCCGTGCCCTTGCCAAGCTTGCTTTTCACCTTTATCTTGTCCATAAAACTCTCCATTACCGCAAAGCCCAGACCTGCCCTGTCCTCCTCGGGCTTAGTGGTGAAAAGCGGCTGCATAGCCTTGTCGATATCCTCTATACCGCAGCCCTTGTCGCTGACCTTTATCCTTACGATATTGTCCTCAAAGACCTTGACGGTAAGCTCTATTTGTCCGACCTCGTCGGGATATCCGTGTACGATGCAGTTTGTGACGGCTTCACTGACCGCCGTTTTGATGTCTGCGAGTTCATCAACCTTAGGGTCAATAAATGAAAGGAAACCGCTGACTGCAATTCGAGCAAAGCGTTCGTTTTCAGATAAACTGGGAAAAACGACTTTCATTTCGTTAATTGGTCGTTTCAATTTTAACCACCTCCTGCGCTTCCTCGGCGGGAAGCTCGTAATCCTCGGCTATCCTTGCAAGCCTGTTTATTCCTGCCACACGCATCACCTTGCGTATATAGCCCGGCAGGCGCGCGATCGTCAGCCTGCCCTCTCTCTCGGTCATCACCTTGTACCTGCCCATAACAAGCCCTATGCCCGAGCTGTCCATAAAGGTAACGCCCGAAAAGTCGAGTATAAGCTCCTTTGCGTCGTTTTCTCTGACCGCGACATCAATTACGCAGCGCATCTCCCGCGCGCTGTGGTGGTCGATATCGCCTATCAGCTTTGCGCAGACCGTCTGCCCGCGCGCAATGACCTGTACGCCCATTTTTCATTCCTCCCTTTTTTGATTGGCAAGGCTATAATAGCACAAGCTATGCGCGAATCGTGTCATTTCGGCTGACCGCAAACAAAGGGCTTGAAACTTTCGGCAAAATGTGCTATAATGTGCAGTGTGTAAAATGCCAAAGAAATAATACAGGCACAAGCTTTGGAAAGGACTGTATCTTAATGAAGAAAAAAAGGTGGCTGCCCTCGGTGCTTGCTTTGAGCCTCGCCCTGCTTGTTTCGGGCTGCGGAAGCAATATAAACACCAACAGCAGACTTTCATCTGAAAAAGCTACCGAATCTACATCACAATCCGTTACAGAAAACTCCTCGCAGGCTGAAACGACCACAAAGCAGACCGCTCCCGAAATTCTTGAGCAGGTCATCGTGGGCAACTATATGGATTTCACCTCGTTCGGTGCAACAGTTCAAGCAGAGGACGGAAAGCTTTCGGGCGGTGCAAAAACTGATAACAAGCGTGAGGGCTTCAAGGGCAAGGGCTACGTCACGGGAATGACCTCGCCGAGTGACTGGAGTGTCGAGTTCGACCTGCCGCAGTCGCAGTATTACCACGCTATCATAGTCATAGCGACCGAAGAGAAAAAGAAAAACGCTATCCTTGTCGACGGAAAGCGCTTGAGTGAGTTTTCCACGTCAGGCAACGGACACTTTGAGATAATCACCGTGCGCAACAATTTTCTTGAAAAAGGCAAGCATACCGTAACGCTTGAAAATGCCGACGCTAAAACGGATATCGACTATGTAAGCATCGGCGCGAGCGAGGATATCGCAAACATCAAGTTCAGACTCACCGACCCTGCGCTTTCAAACAAAAATTCCGACGAAAACACCAAGGCGCTGTACCACTATCTTTGCACAAGCTACGGCAAAAGCATACTGCTCGGTCAGCACGACACCGTCGGCACGAGCGCAGAAACAGACCTTGTCTACAAAACCACGGGCAAATACCCCGCAATACGCTTCGGCGATATGATGCTTCAGACTGCAAGCACCGACCCCGCCAAGCAGACCGAGCTTGCCTGCGCCGAAAAGTTTGCACAGGACGGCGGACTTATCGGCTATATGTGGCACTGGACCGCACCTATGGGCAAAAGAGGCTACTACTCCACCGATACGGATTTTGACATAACAAAGGCAGTGACAAAAGAGAATATCGCGCTTTTGCCTATCGAGGATATCCGCAAGCTTGAACAGGAGAAAAAGATATCCCCCGAATGCCTTGCGCTCGTGAGTGATATCGACACCATTTCAGAAAAGCTCGCCGAGCTTGGCAAAAAGGACATCACGGTTCTTTGGAGACCTCTGCACGAGGCAAGCAACGGCTATTTCTGGTGGGGAAAAGACGAAAGCTCTTATAAATGGCTGTGGAATCTTCTCTATCAGCGCCAGACACAGTACCACAAGCTGAACAATCTTATCTGGGTGTGGAGCGCACAGAATGCAAGCTGGTATGTCGGCGACTCAATGTGCGATATCGTCTCGGTCGACATCTACGACGAGGGCAACACCAGCGGCAACGTCAACAGCCTGCTGTTTTTGCAAAGCATCGCAAAAAATAAGCCCGTCGCTATCAGCGAATGCGGCAATCTGCCGTCAATACAAAGCATTGCCGACGAAAAGGCTATGTGGACTTACATAGGTCAGTGGGGCGGAAACTTTATGATGAACGAGGACGGCACGCTTTCAGAGCGCTATAACACCAAGCAGGAGCTTCAGATAATGTACAACAACAATCTGACCGTCACCCGCGATAAACTCCCCGATGCGAAAAAGCGGCTTGAAAACTACAAAAAAGCCCGGGAGGAAAAGAAAAAAGCCGCAGCAGCAACTACTACGACCGCAAAACCTGCCGAAACCGCAAAAACCTCACAAACCACAAAACCCAATGCATAAAACAAAAAAACCTCCGCACAATAGCCTTGAAAAAAGACTGTTTACGGAGGTTTTATTATGGATATAACAAGGCAGCAGTATACACAGATGTACAAACAGGCATCAAAGGGCACAAAATGGTATGTGACCGTCCCCAAAGCATTCTTCTTCGGAGGGCTGATATGCGTGCTGGGGCAGTCGCTGCTTGATATGTACAAGTCATTCGGACTTGAGCAAAAGACCGCCTCACTGGCAGTGTCCGTCACACTGATATTCCTATCAGCGTTCTTCACAGCGCTCGGCTGGTACGAAAAGCTCGCAAAGCACGCAGGCGCAGGCACTCTCGTGCCGATAACAGGCTTTGCAAATTCTGTCGCCGCACCCGCCCTTGAGTTCAAAACAGAAGGGTGGATACTCGGTCTTGGCGCGAAGATATTTATCATCAGCGGTCCAGTTATCCTCTACGGTACCCTCGCCAGCGTCGCCTACGGGCTTATCTACTTCTTCTTTGTAAAATAAATCAGAATTTATCGGCGCTTTGCGCCGATAAGCAATGAATAGTGAAGAGTGAATAGTGAATAGTGAATAGTAGTGGTGTTCGCTTCGCTCACATATTTTAATATATCGCCGAAGGCGATACCTTAACTATAAACTTTTCACTATTCGTTATTCACTATTCACTGTTAGCGTCAAAGACGCTAAATTCTGATTTATTATAGCAACCATAAAATAATCAGCCGACCTCGCAATGAAGTCGGCTGATTTTATACATATCAATCTGCCTTGAACGATTCAAGCCACTTGTACATAGAATCAATGTACTTATCCTTGTCAGCCTTGGGGCAGCAAGCCTCAAGCTCGTAAACACCCTTTTGTGTTACCAGCGTCGCATTGAGTATCCACACCTCGTCGGTGCTTTTTATATAATTCTTTTTGGTCGCAGGGTACTCAACACAGATAAGGTCGCCGCGCTGCTTAGGGTCAAGCTGCTGACCGTTTATCTTTCTTCTCTTGTCGGTATCGATTATATTCTTCTTTAGCGTATCAACGCCGCCCTGCGCCTGAAGAACACTTTGCTCGTCAGCGGAAAGCTGGTACTGCGTCACATACACAGCCGCATTCTCACTTGTGAAAAATCCGAGCTTTTTGTAATTCTGATTAAGCTCGATAACGTTGTCACTCTCTTCCAAGGCACTCGGAATAGTTATCGTGCAGCCGCCCAGGTCGCGCTTTTCCCAGCTGTCCTCGTCAAGAACGTCCTTGCCCTTGATAAGCTTGTACCCAACAAAAGCACCCACGCCGATAATAGCCAGCACGATAAGCATTATCAGTATCTTTCCGCCCGCACCCATTCCGCTCTTTTTCTCCAGCGAGGAAAGACTTCTTCCGTCAGGCGTGTACCAGTTTCTATCGTAATCAGACGGTGGCCCGGGAAATCCTCCCGAAGCGCCGTAATCCGTACCTCCCGAAAGGCTTATCGGGTGACCGCATTCGCAGTACACCTGCCCCGGCTGTGCCTCACGTCCGCAATATTGACATCTCATAACCATACCCCCATTTCAGATTAGCAAAAGAATATCACAATAACTCCGCAAAGTCAATGACTGTCCGCTGTCAAAAGCATTACCTGCCCGTTATTTCAGCTTAAAGGACTCTATCCACCTTGTCATTACCTCGGCGTAGTCCTCTTTTTTCTCATCTGCACAGAAAGCATCTATCTGATAAATGCAGTCCTCGGTTATCAGCGTGGCTGATACAGCCCAGAGTTCTTCCTCATCATCAACATAATCCTGCGCATCCAGCGGATATTCAACTATGACAAAGTCGCCGTGGATTTCAGGCGACAGCTTGAAACCGTTTACGACCTGGTTTTTTCCGTTTTCATACGCCTGCGTTCTCATACCGCTCACGCCGCGCTTTTTCAGCAGTTCTTTTTCGTCCTCGTTAAGCTCTGCTTTGGATATATACACGCTCGCCTTGCTGCACTTGTAAAAGTCCACCTTTGTAAAATCAGTATCTGTTTCGATATTCTTATTACTCTTTTTCATAGCCTTTGGCAGAGTAATCGTGTATGTATCTGTGCTGACCTCTTTCCAGTTGTCCTTATCGCGAATGTCGCTGCCGACTATCACCTTGTAAACAATAAATGCGATGATCGCTATCACCGCAGCAATAGCAATCAGGACCACAGGGCTTATGTCCGTCTTTTTGACCGCAGGCTTTTCCAGTGCCGCAAGGTCTCGCCCGTCGGGAGTAGTAAGCCCGGACTTCTTTTCAGCAGCAGCTTCAGCCTGTTCTATCGGCGTACCGCACTCGCATTCAAGCTCGCCCTTTTTTATCTCGCGTCCGCAGTTTTTGCACTTCATAAGTCCGCCTCCCCATTTTACGCTGTTGTGAGTATATCACATTATCGCGAAAATGTCAAATAAAAAGTGAGAGAACAAGCGTCCTCTCACTGTCATTGTCTTAATCCTCTTCAGGCTCCTCGGGCATATCCCAGTTATGATAAACATTCTGAACGTCATCGTCATCCTCAAGGTTTTCAAGCAGCAGCTTCATCTTCTTGATAGCGTCCTCGTCCGTGAGGGTAGTGTAGCTTGAAGGCACCTTTGCAGCCTCTGCTGAAAGCACATTGTAGCCCATTGATGTCAGAGCCTCTCTTACCGCGTGAACGTCATTGGGACCGCATGCGATCTCGATCACATCATCGTCGATGTTGAAATCGTCCGCACCAGCCTCAAAGCAGTCCTCCATTATCTTGTCCTCGTCAGCGCCGTTGTTTTCAACAACTACCTCGCCCTTGTCAGAGAACATAAACGATACGCAGCCCGATGTACCCAGGTTTCCGCCGAACTTGTCAAAGAAGTGGCGAACATCACCTGCTGTACGGTTCTTGTTATCGGTCAGGCACTCAACAATAACTGCAACGCCCGATGGACCGTAGCCCTCGTAAACCATTGGCTCGTAGTTGTTCTTGTCGCCGTCGCCCGCAGCCTTCTTTATGCATCTGTCGATATTATCGTTAGGAACGTTGTTTGCTTTAGCCTTCTGTATAAGGTCACGCAGCTTTGCGTTGCCCGCAGGGTCAGCACCGCCCTCTTTTACGCACACCGCGATCTCTCTGCCTATCTTGGTGAATATCTTTGCCCTTGCAGCATCAGTCGCGCCTTTTTTTCTTTTAATGTTTTCCCATTTTGAATGTCCTGACATTTTTAATTCACTCCTTGTAGTTTTTATACTTGTACAATTGTTTATCCTTTGATGTGTTTCCAAAATTGAACGGAAGAAACAAGACCGCTTCGCTTCTCAGAAGCAAGAAGCAAGAAAATGTATCGCTGCAAGCAGCGATGATTATGATTCATTCTTTATCTTCCGTCTCGCCGAACTCCCATATCAGTGAGAACAGCTCCTCTATACGCTCACACCTGTCCGTCAGCTTTAAAAACCCGAACAGCGTCTCAAGCCCCGTCGCACTTCTGTACTCGCCTACCGACGAATGCTTCGGCGGATTGATACCGTTGGCGTTCCTGCCGCGCTTGTAGACCTCGGTTTCCTGCTCGGTAAGTACGCCTTTTCCGATAAGCTCGTGTATCGCCGCCGACTGAAATTCGGCGCACACCCTCTCAACAGCAAGCTTGTGCAGCACGTTTGCCGTGGTGTTGACTTTCATTATCAGCCTTTCCCTCACCAGCTGCTCATAGACCGCATCGCCTATGAAAGCCAGCGCAAGCGGTGAATATTGCAGCGCATCGTGGTCTGTCAGCTTTATCTGCGTAGGAACTCCTCCTTTTACTTACCTTACATACTCAAACTCAAAGTCGAAGATAGCGACTGTGTCGCCCTCGTTTATGCCCATTTCCTCAAGCTTGTCAATGATGCCGCTTGAACGCAGAACGTTCTGGAAATACTGAAGTGACGAGTAATCCTCCATATCCGCAACTCTGATAATATCCCAAAGCCAGTCTGCCTCGACAAAATAAATACCGTCCTCGACCGTTATCTCAAACTCTTTCTTTGAAAGCAGCTTTGCGTCAAGCTCCTCTCTCGTCAGCGGCTGCGCCTCAAACTGCTTTACGGGCGGCAGCTTGCCAAGCTCCTCCCAAACGCCGTAAACAAGCTCTTTCGTGCCCTGCGTTGTCGTGGCGGATATCTCATAGAAAGCCAGACCTTTATCCTGTATATACTTTTTGAAAGTCTCTATCTGCTCGCTTGTCGCCATATCCGACTTGTTCGCAGCCACTATCTGCGGCGCGTCTGCAAGCTCCTGCGAAAAGCCCGCAAGCTCCTTGTTTATCGCCTCAAAGTCTTCTATCGGGTCTCTGCCCTCGCTGCCCGAAACGTCAACAACGTGAACGATAAGTCTGCACCTTTCAACGTGGCGCAAAAACTCGTGACCCAAGCCCACGCCCTCGCTTGCGCCCTCGATAAGACCGGGTATATCCGCCATAACAAAGGACTTTCCTTCCTCTATCTTGACCACCCCGAGTACAGGTGTAAGCGTGGTGAAATGGTAGTTAGCAATCTTTGGCTTTGCCGCCGAAACTACCGATATCAGTGTTGACTTGCCAACGTTTGGAAAGCCCACCAGTCCGACATCGGCGATAAGCTTGAGTTCAAGCAAAAGCTCGTACTCGTCGCCTCTGAACCCCGGCTTTGCAAACTTGGGTATCTGCCTTGTAGACGTAGCAAAATGCGCGTTTCCGCGACCGCCCTTGCCGCCGCGAGCGATAACAACAGGCTCGTCGCCCGACATATCCGCAAGTATCCTGCCTGTTTTGAACTCCTTGACAACTGTTCCGCGCGGCACTTTTATGATAACGTCCTGCGCGCTCCTGCCCGAGCTGTTCTTTGCCGAGCCGTTCTCGCCCTTTTGCGCAACGTACTTTCTTTTATAGGTAAAATCAATAAGGCTGGAAAGATTGCTGTCCACCTTAAAGACGATATCTCCGCCCTTGCCGCCGTCACCGCCGTCTGGACCGCCCGCAGCTACATACTTTTCCCTGTGAAACGATACTGCGCCGTCGCCGCCGTCACCTGCCTTGACATAAATCTTTGCACTGTCAACAAACATCTTTCCTGCCTCCTTCGCTGTATAATTTGGAAAAACTCTTTCAGGTTTTTTCTTCTTTATTCTTTCTCATAGTATTTGCACAAATCATTTTGAAATAACACTTCGTGAGGCTTAAGACCTCCCTGTGTTCTTCCTTTGTACTTTTCACAAGTATCCCTTGTTATTCCTACATAAATTTTTCGTTCATTAAGTTCAATAAATGTTTTATCTCGGTATTTGCAATCTCTGCACATTATATTTTTTACTGATGGAGTCTGCGCCCTGATAGGATCAAATTCTCTTTTCTTGTTATCCATATCGAACTACCTTTTTGTTCTTTCGCTACAAAAAAACCCCAAGCCTCAAGCTCGGGGTCGGTCATTTTCATTAAATCAAGCCTGTGGATAAACAGATACTTTTTTGCGGTCCTTGCCAAGTCTCTCAAACTTTACAACGCCGTCACTTGTAGCAAAAAGTGTGTCGTCTGAACCACGCTTAACGTTCTCGCCCGGGTGGATGTGAGTTCCTCTCTGTCTTACCAGGATGTTGCCCGCGAGAACGAACTGTCCGTCAGCTCTCTTGACGCCGAGTCTTTTAGCCTCGGAATCACGGCCGTTCTTTGTGGAACCCATACCTTTTTTATGAGCAAAAAACTGCATAGAAATCCTAATCATTGTAAATACACCTCCGTTAGTGTGATACTCCCGCCAAGGTCATCTGTCATGCACCTTGACCATAACATAGCCCGGGAACTCGTCCTGCATAAGATACAAATGCGTGAGCAGTCCCAGAAGGACCTTGTCGCCCTCGCCCTGCGGGTCGTTTCCCAGCTTCAGCATAATGTCGTTTTCTTCAACACTTACCTTCGCGTCGATCTTAAACGCGTCAGTAATTGTATTCGCCGCCAGCATTACGGCAGAGGATACGCTTGCACAGCAAACATCGTGTCCCTCGTCGGCAAGCCCCGCGTGACCCGAAACCTCGAATCCCAGCAGACTTCCCTTGCTGTCTCGGTAGAAATCAGCCTGTATCATCGCTTATGCGTTGATAGCTTCGATCTGTACCTTTGTGTATGGCTGTCTGTGACCGATCTTGGTCTTTTCGCCCTTCTTCGGCTTGTAGGTGAAAACGGTTATCTTCTTGGACTTGCCGTTCTTGAGCACCTTTGCACTAACGGTAGCGCCTTCAACATAAGGAGCACCAACAGTTGTCTTGCCCTCGTCGCCTACCATCATTACCTTGTCGAAAGTTACCTTTTCGTCAGCCTGCGCATCGAGCTTCTCAATGAAGACCTCATCGCCTGCCTTGACCTGGTACTGCTTTCCGCCTGTTTCGATTACTGCGTACATTCAATATGCACCTGCCTTTTCATGAACTCGCTATTATACGGTGTCGGATCATGCTCCGAACTTGCATACCGTAGATATGCGGCTTAAATATGATACCATATACATAATAAAAAGTCAAGTCCTGCGCAAAAGTTTACACAAATTTTACTTTTGCTGCTGCTCTACCGTAAAGCTTTCTGTTTTCAGGTCGCAATAGTACCTCCCGCTTTCTGCGTGAAATTTCAGAACGCAGTAGTCGGGATCTGTAACGCCGCCCTTATAAAAAATAGTATCGCCCCTGCGCCAGATCATATTTTTCGTTTCCTGATCTGTCAGCACCTCCATTGTGCCTTTGAGCATAACTCCCGTATACTTTATCAGTCCCTTGTGATAGAAATAGATGCAGGCTTTGGGATCGTTCAGATACTGCTTTACTCTCATCGATGAAGTATTGGTTGAAAAGAAGAACTGATTCAGACCTTCGATCCTTCTCGGTCTGAGCATCGCCTTCACGTTCGGGTAGCCCTGCTCATCGAGCGAGCATATAACCACGACTTATGACCCCCGCCTCTTATGCGGCGGTCATCTTAGTCTTTCGGTGGTGGGAATGAATCCCCCACCGAAACCCTAAGCGGCTAACGCCCAGTCGTGCTTGAATGACGGGGCGATGCCCCTTGCACCTGCCGTCAGATCTCCTTGAACGCCTCTTTTATGGAGCGCACGCCGACGACCTTTATCCCCGTTTTTTTCATATCTGCCGATTTCAGCGCGTGTGCAGGCAGTATCACCCTCTCAAAGCCCATACGTTCAGCCTCTGCTATTCTCTGCGCCGCGTGGGTGACTGTGCGCAGCTCGCCGCCCAGACCTATCTCGCCGAAAGCGATAGTCTTGCTGTCAATGACCTTATCCGTAAGGCTTGAATAAAGCGCCATCGCGACCGCCAGATCCGCCGCCGTGTCATCAAGCTTCAAGCCGCCGACAATGTTGATGTACACATCAAGTCCGCCGAAAAAGTACCCCAGCCGCTTTTCAAGCACCGCGATTATTATCGACATACGGTAGTAATCTATGCCCGTCGCCGTGCGCCGCGGCGTAGAAAGCGCCGACTTTGATACCAGCGCCTGCACCTCCGCCATTATCGGACGAGTACCCTCGATTATGCAGGCAACGCACGTTCCCGAAACATCTGTCGGTCTGCCGTCAAGAAGCATCATTGACGGGTTTTCCACCTCCAGCAATCCCTTGTCCGCCATTTCAAAAACGCCTATCTCGTTAGTCGAGCCGAAGCGGTTCTTTGCAGCGCGCAGGATACGGTATGTAAGGTTTCTCTGCCCCTCAAAGTACATCACGCAGTCAACAATATGCTCCATAACTTTAGGTCCTGCGATAGCGCCGTCCTTGTTGACGTGCCCGACGATAAACATCGGTATCTCCTCGGACTTTGCCGTGTGCATGAACATATTCGTACACTCGCGCACCTGCGTCACAGAGCCCTGCGCCGAGCTTATCCCCGCCATGCTCATCGTCTGTATCGAGTCGATTATCACTATCTCGGGCTGCTGCTTGACGATGACATTGCATATCCTCTCGCAGTCCGTCTCCGCCAGCAGATACAGATTCGGGCTTTTCACCCCGAGCCTGTCCGCACGCAGCTTTATCTGCCTCAGCGATTCCTCTCCCGATACATACAGTATCGTGTGATCTTTCCCCAAGAACGCGCATATCTGCAAAAGCAGCGTGGATTTACCGATACCCGGCTCACCGCCGAGCAGCACCAGCGAGCCTTTCACCAGACCGCCGCCAAGCACCCTGTCAAGCTCGCCCAAGCCCGTCTTGTAGCGCACCTCGTTGTAGCTTGCATCGACCGCGGTAATATTCACAATGCTTGAGGATATGTCCTTTACCGCCGCCGAGCCTTTTGAGCCCGTGCGCGCACTCACCGCGACCTCGACCTCCTCAAAGGTGTTCCACTCGTTGCAGTTTGGGCATTTGCCGTTCCATTTGCTCGTCTCGTAGCCGCACTGACTGCATACATAGCTGCTTTTGACCTTTGCCATTTTGCACTCCCCTTTTCACAGAATATATCAGTAAGAGTATAGCACATTTGCACAGCTTTTGCAAGGTTTGTCTGTACAAAATATCGGACTTTGCGACAAATGTTTGACAAGGCTGCAAAATCATAGTACAATTATTAAAACACTTTTTTGCAGGAGACAGTCAATGTGGTTCTATGATATAACGACAAGAGATGATTTTGAAAAGGTTAAGGATACCGTGGAAGAGATAATGCTTCGCTCAGGCGCTGAAATATTTGAAACAGACTTGCCTTATGAACAAAAAACAACGACCTTTTCAGGAGACTTTGATGAAACGCATTTTTCCAAAAGACCGATCTTTACCTATAACAAAGAATACTTCAGAGTAGATGAAATTCTTTTTAAGCACAAGCCTTTTATTGTAATAGAGTGCGGTGATATAGACCATTTGCTGAATAATACAATGGAAGATGCCGAACCGTTTCCATACGATCTGCCGTATGAAGAATTGGTAAACGAGGTAAAGTATTCGTTAGGTATCAAGCCTTATCCGAAGATATAAAGCATCAAAAATCAGTTGAGGTGATATGATTGAACGTCTGGGGTTACTGGAAATGCCCATACTGCGGCGAGGTCGTACGGGCAGACCACAAAGACTGCACAAAGTGCGGAACGTCGGTGCCAAACGATGTTCGGTTCTTTATGGACCCGACCAAACCAATTGAATATGTCGATAAAGAGCTTGAAAGCGACGAGGCAAACTGGCTTTGCTCTTTCTGCCGAATGCAGAATCCCGCGCAGGCAGAGGTCTGCGAGAGCTGCGGCGCATCGCGTGACGAGGCTCTGGGCTGGTACAAGCCCGACCCCGAGCCGATAGAACCAAAGCCCAAGCCAAAGCCCGAACCCAAGCGAGAGCCTGAACGCAAAAAGAAGAAAAGCTACAAATCGCTGATCGGTTTCGTAATTATGATGCTGGTCATCATGGTTGGCTACTGGTATTACTCGCCTGTCACGCGCGAGGGCGAGATAACAGGCTTTGAGTGGGAGCAGTCAATAACCGTTGAGGAATTTCAGAGGGTCCGCGAAAGCGACTGGAATGTACCAAGCGGCGGTAGCCTCGTTTCCTCAAACAGAGAGATACGCTCCTATCGGCAGGTGCTTGACCACTACGAATACAAGACAAAACGAGTCGCCAAGCGGGTACAGGACGGCTACGATGTCAAGTATAAGGATATGGGCAACGGGCAGTTCAAGGAGATAAAGACCCCGCGCTACAAGACCGTCTACGAGAATCAGAGGGTAAAAGAGCCTGTCTATCGACAAGAGCCTATCTACGACACCAAATACTATTACGACATAGACAAATGGAAAGCCGTCGACCCCTTGAAAACAAGCGGCAGCGACCACGAACCTATATGGGCTGAAACAGGCCTGCCCCAAAATGTTCAGTCGCCAAAATACGGCGACAGGCGGCAGGGGGCGCGCATTGGCACCTATTGGGCGGTCGTAAAAGACGACAAGGGCAAAGAGCAAAAGATCGAATACAGCCTCGAAGAATGGGAAAAGCTGAAAGTGGGCGACAAGATACAGTACAAGACCCGAAGATTCAGCGATGAACCGCTGTAAGAAAGGATAAAAGCTATGAGCAGATACATACTTGCGCTTGACCAGGGAACGACCTCGTCAAGAGCGCTGATATTCAGCGAAAAGGGCGAAAAGCTCGCCTGCTGCCAAAAGGAGTTTGAGCAGATATTCGTCAAAAGCGGCTGGGTCGAGCACGACCCAAAGGACATATGGGAAAGTCAGCTTGAGGTCGCACGCGGCGCGATAGAACAATCAGGCATAGACCCCGCCGACATCAGCGCCATTGGCGTTACCAACCAGCGCGAAACTACGATAATCTGGGATAAAAGCACGGGCGAACCCGTTTACAACGCTATCGTGTGGCAGTGCAGACGCACCGCGGATATGTGCGCAAAGTTCACCGAGCAGGGACTTGAAAAGTTCTTCAGCGACAAAACGGGACTGGTCATCGACCCCTACTTTTCCGCCACAAAGGTCAAATGGATACTTGATAACGTAGACGGCGCACGCGAAAGAGCGAACAAGGGCGAGCTGCTTTTCGGCACCGTTGACAGCTGGCTGATTTGGAACTTAACAGGCGGCAAGGTTCACGCCACCGACTACACCAACGCATCACGAACGATGATGTTCAACATACACACGCTCGAGTGGGACGAGGAGATACTCGGACTGCTTGGCATACCAAAATGTATGCTGCCAAAGGTGGTCGATTGCAGCGGCGTTATCGGCACGACCGAAAAATCTTTTTTCGGCGCGGAAATAAAGATATGCGGCTGCGCAGGCGACCAGCAGGCTGCACTTTTCGGGCAGTGCTGCTTCCATAAGGGCGATGTCAAAAACACCTACGGCACAGGCGGATTTTTGCTGATGAACACAGGAAAAGAGCCTGTAAAAAGCCGGAGCGGTCTGCTCACCACTATCGCGTGGGGTATCGACGGAAAGATAAGCTACGCGCTCGAAGGCTCGGTGTTCGTCGCAGGCGCTGTCGTAAAGTGGCTGCGTGACGAGCTTAAAATGATAGACGACGCAGCGCAGACCGAGCAAATCGCCCGCAGTGTCGAGGATTCGGGCGGCGTGTATGTCGTGCCCGCGTTCGTGGGTCTTGGTACGCCTTACTGGGACCCCGCGGCAAGAGGCAGCATCTTCGGGCTTACTCGCGGCGCATCAAGAGCGCATATCGTCCGCGCCTGCCTTGAAGCTATCTGCTATCAGACCGCAGACGTTATCGACGCTATGGCGCGCGACGCAAGCAGCCTCAATACCATAAAAGTTGACGGCGGCGCATCTGCCAATGACTTTATCATGGAGTTTCAGGCGGATATTCTTGGGTGCAGTATCATAAGGCCCGAAAACGTCGAATCGACCGCCACAGGCGCTGCATACCTCGCAGGACTGGGCTGCGGTATATGGAACTCGTTTGAGGATATTTTGCAGATATCGGGCAGCTTCAAAGAGTTTTCTCCCGCAATGAAAAGCGCAAAGCGCAAGGCTCTGCGCGCAGGCTGGGACAAAGCAGTACAGCGCAGTCTGCATTGGGAAGAATAACGCGGTTTTGCTTGACTTTTGCACCGTTTTGTATTACAATTATTACAATGAAACTATACCCTTGCGAAAGGAGGGAACGATATGGGCAAAAAGGTTTATGACAACCGCGAGCTGTCGTGGCTGAAATTCAACGAGCGCGTGCTTGAAGAGGCGCAGGACGGCAGTGTGCCGCTGCTTGAAAGGCTGATGTTCGAGTCTATCTTTTCAAGCAACCTTGACGAGTTTTTTATGGTGCGCGTAGGCTCGCTGTATGACGCATCGCTGGACGACGACGAGCAGAAGGACAACAAGACCAAGCTGCACCCGTCAGAGCAGCTGAGCGCTATTTTCAGCCGCGTGCGCGAGCTTGGCGCATTGCGCGACAAATCGTTTGACGCACTTTTGAAAGAGCTTAAAAGCAAGGGCATACACCATAAGTCTGTCAAAGAGCTTTCGCGCATAGAAGCCGAGTTTATCGAGGGGTACTACGCCTACGAAATAAAGCCGTTCATCAATGCAAACATCATAGATAAGCGCCACCCGTTCCCGTTCCTTGTGAACAAGGACATCTACGTCATCACAAGGCTTTCGGCAAAGGGCAGCAGGTCGCTGGGCATGATATCGTGTACCGATAAATTCAAGCGCGTGGTGTTCCTTCCCTGCGAGGAGGGCAGCGACATCAGCTTTGTGCTGGTCGAGGACATCATCTCGCACTTTGCGCAGGAGATCTTTGAAAACTACAAAATAGAAGAAAAAGCGCTTATGCGCATTACCCGCAACGCCGATATCGACGTTGACGAAAGCTACGACTCCGAGCTTGATTTCAGACAGAACGTGTCCGTGGCAATAAGCAAGCGCAAAAGGCTGTGCCCCGTGCGTATGCAGGTGTCAAAGGACATCTCCGACGAGCTTAAAAACGCACTTTGCGAAAGGCTTGAGCTTGCCAAAAAGCAGATGTTTGTCGAAAAAGCACCGCTTGATATGTCATACGTAGGCGACATTTTTGACAAGGCTGCCGACAAGAAGAATATGTTCTTTGAAAAGTTTGAGCCGCAGCGCTCACCTATGATAGACCAGCTCAAACCGATGATAGAGCAGATAGACGAGCGCGACCTGTTCCTGTCATACCCCTACGAGTCGATAGACCCGTTCATTCGCCTTTTGAACGAAGCAGCGGAGGATAAGCAGGTAGTGTCGATAAAGATGACACTTTACCGTGTTGCGAAAAACTCCAAGGTCGTCAGAGCGCTTTGCCAGGCGAGCGAGAACGGCAAGGAGGTCGTTGTGCTTGTCGAGCTGCGCGCACGTTTTGACGAGGAGAACAACATCGGCTGGTCAAAAGCACTTGAGGAATCGGGCTGTCACGTTATCTACGGACCGCCGCGCCTCAAAGTCCATTCAAAGCTGTGCCTTATCACAAGAAACGTGGGCGGCGAGGCAAAGTATACCGTTCAGATAGGCACGGGCAACTACAACGAAAAGACCGCAAAGCTGTATACAGACTTTTGCCTTATGACCTCAAACACCGATATCGCCGCAGACGCAGCCGAGGTGTTCAGAGCGCTCAGTATGGGCGAGCTTGTTGAGGATTCAAAAACGCTGTGGGTAGCACCGAAATGCCTGCAAAACAAAGTGCTTGAGGCTATGGACAACGAAATAGCCGTGGCAAAAGCAGGAGGTGACGGCTACGTCGGCGCAAAGCTCAACTCGCTGACGGACAAAGTGATAATCGACAAGCTGATAGAGTGTTCGCAGGCAGGCGTAAAGGTCGAGCTTGTGATACGCGGAATATCCTGCCTTGTCGCAGGCGTAAAGGACGTTACCGACAACATACATATCCGCTCGATAGTCGGAAGATTTCTTGAACATTCAAGAATATACATCTTCGGCGCGGGCGTAAGAAAACAGGTCTACATCTCAAGTGCGGACTATATGACCCGAAACACCACAAGGCGTGTCGAGGTCGGTGCGCCGATACTTGACGAGCAGATAAAGCAGCGCGTGCTGGATTATTTCAATATACAAATGCACGATAACGTCAAGGCGAGAGTAATGGGCGCAGACGGCATCTACACACGCTCCTTTGACAGCAGCGCGAAATGCTGCGCGCAGGAAAAGTTCGTAGCTATGGCTTACGAAAGCGCGCCGCCGCTCGTTACCGCACCGCCCGAGCCGCAGGCTGTTCAGACTGCCGCACCCGCCTTGCAGCCTATCGACCCGTTGCCGACACCGCAGCCGCAGCCCGAAAAGAAAGGCTTGTGGGCAAAAATAAAGGCATTTTTCAGCAGAAAAAAATAAAGCGGAGGACTTTCTCCGCTTTTTTTGCATTTCAGATAATCTTTAGCAACAATTAAGCGCTATAATAGGTGTATCACAATCAAGGAGTTTTAAGATGTTCAGGCTTGCAAAGTATCTAAAGCATTATAAAATACAAAGCATCTTCGGACCCGTGTTCAAGCTGATAGAGGCTTGCTTTGAGCTTGCCGTACCGCTGATAATGGCGGATATAATCGACACGGGCATAAAAAACGAGGACTCGTCATATATCCTCTGGCGCGGCGGCATACTTGTGCTGCTGGGCGTGCTGGGGCTTACCTGCTCGCTGACGGCGCAGTACTTTGCAGCGAAAGCCTCTGTCGGCTTTGGGCGTGAGCTTCGCACCGCGCTTTTCAAGCACATAAATACTCTTTCCTACACCGAGATAGACAAGCTCGGCAGCCATACCCTCGTAACGCGTATGACCTCTGACATCAACCAGGCGCAGACTGGCGTGAATATGATACTGCGTCTGTTCCTGCGCTCGCCGTTTATCGTGCTTGGCTCGGTGATAATGGCTTTCACCATCTCTGTAAAGCTGACACTTATCTTTCTGATAATGTCACCTGCGCTGGCATATGTCATCTATAAAATCATGACCGCGACTATACCGCGCTTTAAAAAAGTGCAAAGCACGCTTGACAAAACAAATCTTCAGACCTCTGAAAACCTCACGGGTACAAGAGTCGTCAGAGCGTTTTCGCGCCAGAAAGACGAGCAGGCGGAGTTTGAGAAAAACGCCGAGCAGCTGCGCGCAATGCAGATAACTGCGGGCAGGATATCCGCAATAATGAACCCCGCAACCTATGTGCTTGTCAACCTCGCGATAGCGGCTATACTATGGTTCGGCGGCAAGTCGGTAGACACGGGCAGCATTACGCAGGGCGAGGTCATCGCGCTGCTCAACTATATGAATCAGATATTGCTTGCGCTTTTGGCAGTGACACTTCTCGTGACCAACATAACAAGGATGTATGCCTGCGCAGGACGTATCAACGAGGTTTTTGACGTTCACACAAGCGTTTCCGACGAGGGCAGCACCGACGTTGCCGACAACCGCAGCGCACCGAGCGTAGAGTTCAGAAACGTCGATTTCAGATACGCAGGTGCAGGCGAAAACGTGCTTGAGGGTATCAGCTTTACCGCGCAAAAAGGCGAAACTGTCGGCATAATCGGCGGTACAGGCTCGGGCAAAACGAGCGTTATCAACCTTATCCCGCGCTTTTATGACGCAACACAAGGCAGCGTGCTTGTTGACGGCACAGATGTCAAGCACTACCCGTTTGCGCAGCTGCGCGGCAAAATAGGTATCGTACCGCAAAAAGCAGTGCTTTTCAAAGGCACCGTGCGCGAGAATATGTGCTGGCGCGACGAAAACGCGAGCGACGAGGACATATGGAATGCGCTTGAGATCGCGCAGGCAAAGGACTTTATCGAGCAAAAGCAGGGACAGCTCGATTACTTGATAAACCAGCAGGGCAAAAACCTTTCGGGCGGTCAGCGCCAAAGGCTGACTATCGCAAGAGCGCTCGTGGGAAACCCCGAAATACTTATCCTTGACGACTCCGCCTCGGCGCTTGACCTCGTAACAGATGCGGCGCTGCGCAAGGCTATCGCCGAAAAGACCGACGGTATCACCGTTTTCATCGTTTCGCAGCGCATATCCTCAATAAAAAATGCAGACAAAATAATCGTACTCGACGACGGCAAAATCGCGGGTATCGGCACACATATGCAGCTTTACAAAACCTGCAGCGTGTACAAGGAAATATGCCTCTCGCAGCTTTCCGAAAAGGAGGTGGCGCAGCATGGCTGATACAAAACTGTCCGCAAAAAAAACAGGCTCAAAGCAGGCGCTTAAAATGCTTGCAGGCTACGCCAAGCCGTACAAAATGCTGTTTGTCCTGTCGGTGCTGTTCGCACTTGTCAGCGTGGCAGCAACGCTGTACGCGCCTATCGTCATAGGACAGGCGGTAGATGTTATCGTCACAAAGGGAGATGTCGACTTCAAGGCGCTTATCCCCAAAATCATCATACTGCTCGCAGCGGTCGTTATAACCGCGCTTTGCCAGTGGCTTATGACGCTTTGCACCAACAAGATAACCTACAACATCGTGCGCGATCTGCGAAACGACGCATTCAAAAAGCTCGAAAAGCTCCCCCTTTCGTATATCGACTCGCACCCGCACGGCGATATAATCAGCCGTATCATAACCGATGTCGAAGCCGTGTCGGACGGCTTGCTTATGGGCTTTGCACAGCTTTTCACAGGGCTTTGCACAATAATCGGCACGCTTATCTTCATGCTGACCATAAACGTCAAGATAACGCTTGTGGTAGTGCTTATCACTCCCCTGTCGCTGTTTGTGGCAAGGTTCGTTTCAAAAAACACCTACAAGCTGTTTCACAAGCAGTCGGTAGCGCGCGGCGAGCTTACAAGCCTTGTCGAAGAAATGACGGGCGAGCAAAAGACTGTCTCTGCTTTCGGCTACGAGCAGCAGGCGCTTGAAAAATTCGAGCAAGCCAACAAAGCGCTCTCGGACGTAAGCGTAAAGGCTATCTTCTTTTCAAGCCTCACCAACCCCACCACGCGCTTTGTCAACGGTCTTGTCTACACAAGTGTCGGCATAGTGGGCGCATTTACGGCGTTTTCGGGCGGCATAACAGTCGGTCAGCTTTCGAGCTTTCTCACCTACGCCAACCAGTACACCAAGCCGTTCAACGAGATATCGGGCGTTATCACCGAGCTTCAGGGCGCGCTCGCCTCGGCAAACAGAGTCTTTGAGCTTATCGGCGAAAAGGAAGAAAGCTCTGACGAGGGCGCAAAGGTCATCACCCAATTTGACGGCAGCGTGGACATAAACGGCGTCAGCTTTTCATATACCCCCGAAAAGCCGCTGATAGAGAACTTTGAGCTGCACGTAAAGAAAGGTCAGCGCACCGCGATAGTAGGACCTACAGGCTGCGGAAAGACCACAATGATAAACCTGCTTATGCGCTTTTACGACGTCGGCAAGGGCACTATCAGCGTCAGCGGCGAAAGCATCAAGGATATCACCCGCGCTTCTCTGCGTTCGGGCTACGGAATGGTTTTGCAGGAGACCTGGCTCAAAACAGGCACTATCCGCGAAAACATCGCCTACGGCAAGCCTGACGCCACAGATGAAGAGGTCATAGCGGCAGCAAAAGCAGCCTACTGCCACGGCTTTATAAAACGTCTGCCTATGGGCTACGATACCGTAGTTTCGGACAGCTACGCCACCCTTTCGGCAGGGCAGAAGCAGCTTTTGTGCATAGCGCGCGTTATGCTTTGTGTCCCGCAAATGCTGATACTCGATGAGGCGACCTCGTCTATCGACACACGAACCGAGATACTTGTCCAGAACGCCTTTGCAAAGCTGATGCAGGGCAGAACGAGCTTTATAATCGCGCACCGCTTGTCCACGATAAAAGAGGCGGACAGCATAATCGTAATGAAAGACGGGCATATCATCGAGCAGGGCGACCACAAAAGCCTTATGCAAAAAGGCGGCTTTTACGCGCAGCTCTACAACTCGCAGTTTGCCGTCACATAAAAGTAAACTCCGCATTACGTTTTGTATTTATGATGTAATCAGTTTTTTGCGTGGGGTGCGTTATATTTGGGGGGCTTTCCGCAAATTTGCGCCCACCCAAACCCCTTCGGGTACATATCTTAATAATTTGAGTAACAGTAAAAACCGCAGTGCTTATGGCTTGGCACTGCGGTCTTTTCAATATTAGGGGGAGAGAGAAATTATTATAGGGGGGGGAGAAAATTATTATTGACATCGCCCTGTTTTACGGGCTTTTGTTTTGTCTATGTTTAAAGTATACCCTGCCAAGCTTAAACCAACCTAAAGCCTGTGTGAGATTTTTGTGAAAGATTACCGCCGACAGCATTTTGCCTATATTGTAACAAGTATCTAAAAATCTTTTAGTCATATTGTACATAAATTGAATTGACGAAACCGCTTTAAAGTGTTATACTACTTATATATATGTTATATGTGTGTGATGACATCATGGAGGTCTTTATATGGTAAAAAAAGTAACCTCGCTGCTCTTATCCGCAGCGCTGTTTCTTGGCAGCGGCGCGCTGTCAGGCGACATCGCGCGCGAGATAACTTCAGCGTTTACAATAACGGCTCGCGCCGACGATACGGTAATATATGACGGAGACACAATGGCGGAGTTTTCGGGCAGAACAGCCGATACAGTCGCCAAAAAGTATACCGATGCATTCTACGCGGGCAAAAGCTATACCGACGGTGACGAATCTACCTACTACACTACGGCAGCCTCGACTAAATCTCCCTATAACGAGGGCGTGCTGACCGACGATACGCTCAAGTGTATGCAGGAGATGACCAACTTTTACAGGTGGCTGGTGGGCAGCAGTCCGCTTGCGGTAAACTGCGAGCAGACACCGTCTTTGCAGTATCAGGCGCTTGACAGAAACTTTGAATTCAATCACAATATCAGCAATTCAAGCAAGCCTGACGATATGCCGCAGGAGCTTTGGGACAAGGGCTTTGAGTGCCGCCATAATATCCTCGCGGGCGGTTTTACGCCGCTTGGCTCGATAACGGGCTGGATGAACGAGGGTTATTACCTTTCCGGCAAATCCTGGACAGCGCTCGGTCACAGAGAGGTGCTTATCCACCCCGACCACGTCGACCAGCAGTTCGGCTATAGCGGAAATATCGGCATAGGCGTGTGTGATTTCAGTGCGTCATCAGCCAATCATCCGCCGTTTTATGCGTTCCCCGCACCATCTTATAACCCATCGTCGTGCATAATCCCTTCAGAGAGCGCGTGGTCGATCGGGCTTGACCTCAAAAAGCTCACCTACACAAGCAAGTCCGACGTTAAAATAACAGTTACCAATCTTTCAACAGGCGCAAGCTACGTCTGCACACAGGCAAACGGAAAGATAAACTTTGAAAGCAGCGATTTTATCGGCTTTGTACAGCCGTCCGACTACAATACAACTACAAACAAGTACGACAAAAGCTATAAGGTCGTTGTAACAGGTCTTACCGATAAAGCCACCTCAAAGCCCGCGCAGGTGCAGTACACCGTAAAGTTCTTCGAGCTTAAGGACTACGCCGCAGGCGCTATAACCAAAGCAGGACTCAACTTTGAAAACATCAAGATATACAACGATACCTTTGACAGCACCGATGCACTCAAAAAGCTCGGCGCCTGCCTGCCGCAGTATGTCACCATAACCAACGAGTTCGGCAGCAGTACCAAGGTAAAGACCAAAGGCGCGTGGGTGCTTGACAAAGCCAAAAGCTGCTGGTACAACAGCGTCGATGCCGCGGATATCCCCGTAAAATATGTGGATACCGCAGGTCTGCTTGACAGGATAGAGATAAAGTACGAGTACACCGACGATATGTACTGCCAGTGGAATACCCTGACCATATCACCCTCAAAGCCGATAGAGAATTCACAGGTAAAGTTCTCCGTTTACAGAACCTACACTCACCTTGAAAGCTCTGCACTTTGCCAGATAGTTGAGGACGAAAGCGGCAGCTATGTCTGCAAAAATACCTACAGCTCGCTCTCCTCTACCGAGTTTGATAAGGACGGCAGCGGCGTTGAGCATTACTACTATATCAACGCCACACCCGAGGACAGCGGTCAGTACATCTCCATTTACTATTCCACCAACGACTATTGGAAGGATGCTTACGTCTGCGTTATGGCGAGAACTCTTTCCGTTACGCACAGCTACACTCTTGTCAGCAAAAAACCGCCTACCTGCACCGAAAAAGGCGAAACCGTCTACAAATGCTCGGTGTGCGGACAAAGCTATACAGAGTATGAAGACGCCCTCGGGCACAGCTACACAGGCAAGCCCGTCGATGCCACCTGCACCGAGCAGGGCTACACACGCTATACCTGCTCGCGCTGCGGCGACGAGATGATAGGCTCTTATACCGCTGCAAAGGGTCACAGCTGGGGCTCGTGGAATATAACCACGCCCGCGACCTGTACCACCGACGGCGTACAGACGCATAGCTGCTCTGTCTGCGGCGCTACCGAAACGCAGCCTATCATCGCACCCGGACACAAGTACCCCGCCGTGGGAACGACCGTCCCGCCGACCTGTACCGAACAGGGATTCACTCAGTTCACCTGCTCCGTATGCGGAAATGTGCATAAAACTGATTATACCGCGCCAGCAGGTCATAAGTGGAACGAGTGGACGACCACCGAGGCAGCCACCTGCACCAAGGAAGGTACACAGGCGCACAGCTGCACCGTCTGCGGAAAATCAGAAACCAAAACCATACCAAAGCTTGAGCATCAGCTCACCTTTGTAAAAACAGTTGAGCCTACCTGCGAGGAGGAGGGCTACAGCCTTTATACCTGCGCAAACTGCGGTCAGTCCGAGCAAAGAGATAAGACCGCGGCAACAGGTCACAGCTTTGGCGAGTGGACACAATCGCAGGCACCGAGCTGCTCACAGGAGGGCTTGCAGACAAGAACCTGCGAAAAATGCTCCAAGACCGAAACCAAACCGATAGCAAAGCTCGACCACGATTACAGGTTCACCAAAACCGTTGAGGCGACCTGCGAGGAGGGCGGATATTCGCTGTACACCTGCGTAAACTGCGGTCAGACCGAGCAAAGAGACAAGACCGCGGCAAAGGGTCACAGCTGGGGCGAATGGAGCATAACACAAGCCGCAAGCTGCACCAAAATGGGTGTAAAGACAAGCACCTGCTCGCGCTGCGGCGAAAGCCGGATCGAATATATCGCCACAATACCGCATTCGTATACCACAAGGATAGTTCCGCCTACGTGTACCGAAAAGGGCTATACCGAGTACACCTGCGCCATCTGCGGCGACAGCTACAAGGGCAATTACGTCACACAAACAGGGCATAACTGGAGCGATTGGACACAAACGCAGGAACCTTCCTGCACAAAGACGGGTACAAAAACGCGAACCTGCTCGGCTTGCGGCGAAAGCGAGGATCTGCCTGTCCCCAAAACAGCCCACAGCTATGAAAGCACAGTCGTTCCTGCGACCTGCACATCACAGGGCTATACACTGCATACCTGCTCGCACTGCGGCGACAGCTACAAGGACAGCTACACCACCACCACACCGCATCAGTACGGCGATTGGGTAACTATCGAAGCCTCGCCCGCACAGGCTGGCGGCAGATACAGAGTTTGCACCGTCTGCGGCAATAAGCAAAGTGAGGAGTATGAAAAGACAGACCTGCGCCTTGCAGGCAAAACACGATACGATACCGCCTTTGCCATAGCCGACAGACTTAAAGCGGAAAACGGCGGCAAGGCATTTGAAAATATCATCATCGCATCGGGTACCGACTTTGCAGACGCACTCTCGGCAACCTACCTTGCAAAAACGACCAACGCACCTATCCTTATCACCTCAACAGCGGATTTTGCTATGGAAAATGTTGTATCATACATCAAGGCTAATGCCGACAAGAGCGCAACAATATATATCATCGGCGGCGAGGCTGCTGTCCCCGCGCAAATGGAAAGCAAGCTCGGCGGCTTCAAGACCGTCCGCCTTGCAGGCAAAAACAGATACCTCACCAACCTTGCAGTGCTTAAAGAGGCAAAGCTCACCAACGAAGAACTGCTCGTCGCATTCGGCGGAAACTACGCAGATGCGCTGTCATCGTCAGCCGTCGGTAAACCGATATTCCTCGTTGCAGGCAACGGCTTGACCGCAGACCAGAAAGCATTCCTTGCTACGCTCAAATCCACCAATGCTACCATAATCGGCGGCACTGGTGCAGTCAGCACAGGTATCGAGAGTGAGCTTAAAAAGAGTTTCTCGTCTGTCACAAGGCTCGGCGGCAAGAATAGATACGAAACCTCCGTGCTTGTAGCCGAAAGGTATTTCAGCAACCCTCCAACGATTGCCGTTGCCTATGGACTTAATTTCCCCGACGGTTTATGCGGCGGACCTCTTGCAATGGCATACAAATGCCCGCTGATACTCACCGTCAGCAACAACTACGCCGCGGCAAAAGCGTACGCGCAAAAGATAAAAGCGACCAGCGCAGTCACCTTCGGCGGCTCAACACTTATAACCGACGATGCAATAAAAGCCATTCTCGGCAGATAACAAAACAAAACGGCTTGTGTGAACCTCAATGCTCACGCAAGCCGATTTTTTATCTTTCACATATCAACCGCTCTATCTTCCCAAGCCTCACAAGGCGCATATAGTCGTCAATGCTTTGCAGCCTTTCAGCGAACACCGTCGCGCATTTTGCAGTGCTGTAAGTCTCGTGCCTGTCAGTCCCCGCGACCTTTACCAGCCCGTAGCTTTCAGCATACCAGTTTGCACGCTCATCAGCCTTTGGGTCTTTGTTTCCGCCGTTGAACACCTCGACCGCATCAACATCATACGGGTAAAGCCGTATCGTGTCAATGTAGGAAGCCTTCCTGAACGGGTGCGCGTGAACTATCATTCCGCCGTTTTCATAAACAAGGCGCATGAAATCCTTAACGTAAAGCTCCATTACCTCGGGGTGCGCCTTCAGCCAAGCCTCGTCCAGCCCGTAAACAAGCAGGTCGGTGCCGAAGTAAGAGTATTCCATTCCGAAAAAGACCGACAAGCCTATCTGCTCACCCACGCGCCTTGCGTCCTTGTAGCCCTCGCAGTAGCGCTCGCACTTTTCCTCCCAGCGAAGATTTTTATCGACCGCGCAGTTGCCGTTAAAAAAGTGGTCGGTGACGATAATGCCGTCATACCCCGCAGCTTTGTAGTACCGTGCAAGCTCCGCACCCGTGGCGCGACCGCAGGCACTTCCCTGCGAGGTGTGGCAGTGCGTTTCATAAATGTACTGCATCAGTCAGCTATCTTTCTTGCCTCAACATAGTAGCGCTTGTCCCACGCGTGACCCATAGAGAACGTCTTTCTGGGCAGCGCACCGTCACATATTACCGTCGGGAAAAGCTCTGATTTCGCCATATCCGGCAGCAGCACGCCAAGCGCATCAGCGCTCTTTGAAAGATTGTCAATTACCTCAGCACCGTGAATGTAATCTATCTTGCCGCCATTTTCTTTCATATACCCGTCAAGGAAATTCTGCAGCGAGCCGACCGTCAGCTTTGAGCTTGGCTTGTGGATATAAAAGTCCTCGTGCGCGCCGTCTGTAACGACAGTAATCTTCTGCTCGCTCTGCTCCTTTGAAAGTCCGAGAGCCTGTGTCATTTCAGAGACCAGCTTTGCCCTGTCGATACCCGTGCATATCCTGTGTATAGCCTCAAATTCCAGCGCCGGCGAATGCAGATTGACTATCTCAACAAGCGCATATCTGCACTTTGCGCAGGACATATCCCTGCCCGCATTCTGCGCCTTCTGCTCCTCGTAGAAAGCCTTCGCCGTAGCAAGCGAGTGGTTTCCGTCGCCCATAGCAAACGTCAGCGCCGCCTCGTTCTCATAGCCGTAGCGCTCGCTGAAAGCCTCCTGCGAGTCGAACCTTTCAAGCGTGTCAAGGAGCGCAGCCTGTGTGTCCTTGTCTATCACCCAGCCCGTGATGTGACCGCCGTTTTTCATCATATCAAAGTCGTACACCTTTTCAAAGGTGTCTTTTTTTGCAGCCAAAGGCTCGATAATGCTCTTTTTCACATCGTCAATAAGAATCATAATGTGCGGCAGCTCAACAGGCGCACCGCGTCTTACCTTTATCCTCGGCGGAATGCGCTCAACAACAGTCGCCTCGGTAGCCCTTACCCTGCTCTTTGAACCCTTGTTGTAGTCATACTGCTCAAGGTCGATAGCGCCGACAATGCCCGCTCTCACCTTGCCGTCAGCCTGTACGCGCTCAATGTAGATAAGCGCGTCCTTGTACTCGGTGAAAGTATCCTGCGACATATACTCGTTCATCTTGCCGTGTATCTTCTCAATGCGCTGGTCAACGTCGTCGCCCTCAAGGTAGACCTCCGGAAGAATAAGGTCAAGCGTGCTCTTGCTGCCCTGCGTTATCTTCTCCACGTCAGCCCAATACTGCGGCTCGCTCGTGTACTGGTCGCAGGCAACTACCGCCCACTTTGACATATCGGTGTTCTTTGGCAGAAGAATATCTGCCGGTTTAAATGCTGACATTAAAATCAGTCCTTCCTTTATAAAATCAATGTGTTATTTGTCTATCAGCTGCATTTCGGCAGGCATCTGCACAAACCCGTACTTTTCATACAGCGGTCTGCCCATATCGGTCGCCTCAAGCGTAATGTGGTCAACTCCCCTCGCCTTTGCGTCCTGCACCAGCAGGTCAAGCGTCTTGTATGCTATCCCCTGCCGCCTGTATTCGGGGTCGGTGTACATATTCATAACGTATGCCTTTTTGCCCGTCGTGTCGCAGCAGGTCGGCATAACGCTGTAATAGCTCATTCCGCCCGCGCCGATAAGCCTGTCGCCGTCAAACACAAGATACGCCGTGTGCGTATCCTGCGCAAGCGCCTTTTTGTAGTATTCCCTCGACCGCGCTTCTATCTCGCTCATATCCGTGTCCTCGTGCAGCTTGTTCGCCGCTTTGAGCACCATGACCCTTGACGAAACGAGCAGTTCAAGGTCATCTATCGAAGCCTTTTTGTAAGTGTATTCTTTCATAGTATTCACCCTCATCTGCTCAAACAGGACTGCAAATCATATTACAGTCCTGTCCGTCTCACAAATCAATCTTCGGTTTTATCTTCGGTCTTTTCCTCTGCCTTTTTCTCGGCTGCTTCCTTTTCAGCCTGCGCAGTGGTGGTCTTGTTTGCACCGCAGCAGTTCTTGTACTTCTTACCGCTTCCGCACGGACAAGGAGCATTTCTGCCTATCTTCTCTTTCTTGCGGATAGTCATATTGTGGTGTACCTTGTTTTCCTTGTAAACGTCCTCACGCTTTGGCGCGTCCTCGTTCTTTCTCACCTGAATGGTGAACAGCATTCTCACCGTGTCCTCGCGGATAGATGCGACCATATCGTCGAACATATCCATACCCTCAACACGGTACTCGACAACAGGGTTCTTCTGACCGTACGAACGCAGACCGATACCTCTCTTGAGTTCCTCCATATCGTCGATGTGCGCCATCCACTTTGTGTCAACGACCTTGAGCAGACAAACTCTCTCGACCTCGTGCAGCATCTCCGTGCCAAGCTCTTCCTCGCGCTTTTTGTAAAGCTCGTTCGCCCTGTCGGAAAGTATCTTCACGATATCTTCCTTGTTAACGTCGTCAAGCTCCTGAACAGTGTAGTTGAAATCGTCCTCTGTCGTGAGGATACCCGCAAGGTGCTCACGCAGACCCGAAAGGTTCCAGTCGTCCTTGATATCATCATCGAGCAGGTAAGCATCTACCGAGTCAACAACATACTGGTCTATCATATTAACAATGTAATCGTGAACGTCCTCACCGTCAAGCACCTTCTGGCGCTGACCGTAGATTATCTCACGCTGCGTGTTCATAACGTCGTCGTAGTTGAGGACATTCTTTCTGATGTTGAAGTTTCTGCCCTCTATCTTCTTCTGCGAGGACTCGATAATGCTTGTGAGCATCTTTGACTGTATCGGCGTGTTCTCGTCGACCTTCAGAGCGTCCATGATGCCCGTTACCTTGTCGCCGCCGAAAATTCTCATAAGGTCGTCCTCAAGCGAGAGGAAGAATGTGCTTTCGCCCGGGTCACCCTGACGTCCCGAACGACCGCGCAGCTGGTTGTCTATACGTCTTGCCTCGTGTCTTTCCGTACCGATGATGTACAGACCGCCTGCCTCTCTTACCTTGTCAGCAAGCTCTGCGACCTCCTCGGCAAAGCCCTTGTAAAGCTCCTCATATCTCTTTCTTGCAGCAAGTATCTCCTCGTCCTCGGTGACCGACGGACCTGATGCCGCAACAGCTATCTCCTCGGAGTAGCCCTCCTTCTGGAGCTGTGCAAGCGCCTTGTACTCGGCATTACCGCCGAGCATAATATCGGTACCACGTCCTGCCATGTTCGTTGCGATAGTTACCGCACCGAACTTACCGGCCTGGGCAACGATAAGCGCTTCCTTGTCGTGATACTTGGCGTTGAGTACCTCGTGCTTGATGCCCTTGTTTTTGAGCAGCTTTGAGAGGTATTCACTCTTTTCGATAGAAACCGTACCTACAAGCACAGGCTGTCCTTTTGCGTGGCACTCCTGTATCTGCTCGATAACGGCATTGAATTTACCCTTTTCTGTCTTGAAGATAACATCGGGGTGGTCAATTCTTGCGATAGGCTTGTTTGTCGGCACCTCGATAACGTCAAGACGGTATATCTCCCTGAACTCGTCCTCCTCGGTGAGCGCAGTACCTGTCATACCCGACAGCTTTTCGTAAAGTCTGAAATAATTCTGGAACGTGATAGTCGCGATAGTCTTTGACTCTCTTGCGACCTCCACGCCTTCCTTTGCCTCGATAGCCTGATGCAGACCGTCGTTGAAACGTCTGCCCACCATGATACGACCCGTGAACTCGTCAACGATAAGCACCTCGCCGTCCTTAACAACGTAGTCGATATCCTTTCTCATCGTACCGTTAGCCTTGATAGCCTGGTTGATGTGATGCAAAAGCGTCATATTCTCGGTGTCCATAAGGTTTATCACGTTGAACGCCTTTTCAGCCTTTTTAACACCGCTCTTGGTAAGTGTGGCAGTCCTTGCCTTTTCGTCAATGATGTAGTCTCCGCCAAGTGCGTCGTTGTCGGCTTTGTCGTCCATCTCAACGACCTTTACGGCTTTAAGGGTCTTGGCAAACCTGTCCGCAAGCGTGTAAAGCTGGGTAGACTTGTCGCCCTGTCCCGAAATGATAAGCGGAGTTCTCGCCTCGTCGATAAGGATAGAGTCCACCTCGTCGACAATAGCGAATGAATGCTCTCTCTGAACCTTGTCTTTCTTATAAATCACCATATTGTCACGCAGGTAGTCAAAACCGAACTCGTTGTTCGTGCCGTAGGTGATGTCGGAGAAATACGCCTTTCTCTTATCCTCCTTGCTCATGCCCGGCAGTACGCAGCCGATAGTGCAGCCCAGGAACTTGAACACCTTGCCCATTTCTTCCGACTGGAACTTTGCCAGGTAGTCGTTGACCGTTACAACGTGAACGCCCCTGCCGTCAAGCGAGTTTGCATACGCAGCAAGGCAAGCAACGAGAGTTTTACCTTCACCTGTTTTCATCTCCGCGATACGTCCCTGGTGCAGTACGATAGCACCGATTATCTGTACGGGGTAAGCCTTTTTGTCAAGCACTCTGTACGCAGCCTCACGGCAAACAGCGAGCGCATCGCAAAGCACGTCGTCAAGCGTTTCTCCGCCGCTTACTCTGTCTTTGAGTACCTGCGTCTGCTCTGACAGCTCCTTGTTGTCCATGCCCTGATATTTTTCCTCAAGGTCGAGAACTTTTTGCTTGATAGGCTCTATCTTTTTAAGCTCTTTCTTTGAGTAGTTGCCGAATAATTTGTCTACTAAACCCATTTTATCTTTCCACCCTTTACTTTTGTTGGCATTATTTTTTCGGATATATTCTCAAACTTTTCATCAAGTTACAAAAATACACTATATATTATACAACAAGCAGATAGGAATGTCAACTAAAAATCGCAAAACTTTTAACATTACCTCCATTTGACTTATTTCTCGCCGTGTGTTATAATAAATTGTTTAATGCACTATTTAAGAGGGAGAGTAAAAAATGATTACAGTATCAAACGTCAGCATTTCCTTTGCAGGTCAGCAGCTTTTCAAGGACGTTGACCTCAAATTCACACCCAACAACTGCTACGGCATCATCGGCGCAAACGGCGCTGGCAAATCCACATTTCTGCGTATCCTGTGCGGCGAGCTTGAACCCACCACAGGCGAGGTCATTATCCCCAAGGATACACGCCTTTCCGTACTGCGTCAGGACCACTTTGCCTTTGACGAGTACACAGTGCTCGACACCGTGATAATGGGCAACAAGCGCCTTTACGAGATAATGCAGGAAAAGGACGCACTGTATGCCAAGGAGGATTTCTCCGAGCAGGACGGCGAGCGCGCAGGCGTGCTTGAAAGCGAGTTTGCCGAGCTTAACGGCTGGGAGGCGGAGTCCGACGCTTCAAAGCTGATACAGGGACTCGGTCTGCCCGAGGATATCCTCTATTCGCAGATGTCCACATTAAGCGGTAACGAAAAGGTCAAGGTGCTGCTTGCACAGGCGCTTTTCGGCAACCCCGATATCATTATGCTTGACGAGCCTACCAACCACCTCGACATCGACGCTATCAGCTGGCTGGAGGATTTCCTTTCGGACTACTTCGGCACCGTGCTTGTCGTTTCGCACGACAGACACTTTCTCAACAACGTCTGCACCCATATCGTCGATATCGACTACACCAAGATAAAAATGTATGTCGGCAACTACGAGTTCTGGTACGAGTCCTCACAGCTTATGCAGCGAATGATAAACAACCAGAACAAAAAGACCGAGGAAAAGATAAAGGAACTGCAGGAGTTTATCCAGCGCTTCTCCGCCAACAAGTCCAAATCCAAGCAGGCGACCTCGCGCCGCAAGCTGCTTGATAAGCTCACCGTCGAGGAGCTTCCCGCATCGTCGAGAAAGTACCCTTTCATAGCATTCAATATGGACAGAGAGCTTGGCAAGGACGTGCTTAAAGTCAACGGAATATCCAAAACAGTTGACGGCGTAAAGCTGCTCAACAATGTCTCGTTCACTCTTTCAAGAACCGATAAGGTCGCATTTATCGGCGAGTCAGAGCAGGCAATAACCATGCTTTTCAAAATTCTTGCCGAGGAGGAGCAAGCAGACGAGGGCAGCATCAAATGGGGCGTTTCGACCTCACGTTCATATTTCCCTATCGACAATTCAAGCTATTTCAACGACAACGATACCACCATAGTCGACTGGCTGCGTCAGTATTCGCGCTCGGAGATAACCGACACCTATCTGCGCGGTTTCCTCGGCAAAATGCTCTTTTCGGGCGACGAGATATACAAGCCCGTCAAGGTACTTTCGGGCGGCGAAAAGGTCAGATGTATGTTCTCGCGAATGATGCTCTTCGGCTCAAACGTGCTTATCCTTGACAGACCTACCAACCACCTCGACCTTGAATCTATCACCGCCGTAAACAATGCACTTTCGGATTTCAAGGGCGTTGTGATATTTGCTACCCACGACCACGAGATAGCGCAGACCGTTGCCAACAGAGTTATCGAGATAACCCCCGACGGCTGCCTTGACAGAATGGGAACATATGAGGAGTTTCTCGATTTCCGCCGCGAGCGCGGTATGAAATCGTTTATCGAGTAACATTATGAAAGTACTGAAAATAAGGCTTTTGGCGCTCTCACTGTGCGCAGCGCTGATGCTTTGTTCGTGCGCTGACAGCGCAAGTGAGAAACAAGATTCAAGCAGTCAGCCGCAAAGCGAGAGTGTGACCTCGCAGACCACATCATCAGTCACAGCGAGCAGCACAACAAGTGTCTCCACCACAGCAAGCACGACCACAAGCACAACAACCACCACTACCCCCACAAGCACCACCCCACCGACAGTCACCGCGCCTGTTCCGCCCTCTGCCGACCGCACAAACCCAACTGTAATTTACGGCGGCTCAACCACCTACCACGCTTTAGGCACGCCGTTTGACCTTAATAAATACGTCAGCTACGGCGACGACACCGACAGGCACCCGCGCCTTACCTATACGGGCAAGGTCGATACCGATAAGCAGGGCGATTACCCCATAAAAGCCACCGTTACCGATTCGTCCGGCAACAGTACCTCGTGGGATATCACCGTCAAGGTCGTCAGCAGCCTGCCCTCGTCACCGAGCGAGCCGATACCCTCAATGACCTTTGAGGAGTTCACCTCAAAGTACAAATCGGCAAATACCCGCGTGGGCATTGACGTTTCGCAGTGGCAGGGCGAGATAGACTTCAACGCAGTCAAAAACGCAGGCTGCAGCTTTGTGTTTATCCGCGTGGGAACAAAGTTCAGCGGCTTCACCCTCGACCCGTATTTCAAGAAAAACCTCGACGGCGCGCTCGCCGCAGGTCTTGACGTGGGCGTGTACCTGTACACCACCGACCTTACCGAAGCCTCTGCGCGCGAAAGCGCAAAATGGGTAGTTTCGCAGCTCGGCGGCAAAAAGCTCACCCTGCCCGTCGCATTCGATTGGGAGGAGCTTGACAGCTTTCAAAGCTTCGGCGCGAGCTTTGCCGACCTCAACGCCGCCTATATCGCCTTTAAAAACGAGCTTGCCCAAAACGGCTGCTCCGCTATGATATACGGCAGTGACTTTACACTTGGTAAGCTTTGGAGTGACCCAGTCAAAAACACAAGCCCCATATGGCTCGCACAGTATACCGATAAGCCGACATATAAAGGCGATTTCGGCGTATGGCAGGTGTGCTACGGGCGTATCGCAGGTATCGGCGGCAATACCGATTTTAATGTGCTGTATACCGATAAAAAGTATAAATAAAACCAAAAAGTCATCACAGAACCACTCCGTGATGACTTTTTTCATCAAATCAGAATATAGTTTAGCACTATGTAGTAGTGTGTGTCCGAAGGGGCTTTTGGGGGCGACCGGAAAGCCCCCAAAAAAACAAGAGCTATTCAATCCGCCTTTTTGCAGGCGGATTGCGGAAGAATAGTGAGTGTATTCTCCGTAGGGGACGCCCTCTCTTGCAGGGCGTCCCCTCTTTCAAACAGTCCACAGGACTGTTTGAAATTCACCCCTTGCCGAGCGCGCGAAGCGTCAGGGTATTCCGCCGAAAAGGCTGGACCGAAAAACCTGTCTTGTCTTTGGCAAGTCCTTATAGGTAGTGCAGACCGATATATTCCTATTTGTCGATCATTTCGAGTATAGCAGGTTTAGGTATTGCACCGACATTCTGCGCGGTGATCTTACCGTTTTTCATCACCACCAGCATAGGAATGCTCGACACACCGAAATGCGCAGCAAGCTCGCCCTGCTCGTCAACATCGACCTTGCACACCTTGACATCTTCTCTCTCGTCAGCTATCTCGTCCACCAGCGGCGAGACCATTCTGCACGGACCGCACCAGTTTGCGAAAAAGTCGATAAGCACGGGCTTGTCCGAGCGCATGACCTCCTGCTCAAAATTAAGATTAGTAAGATTAATAACTGCCATAATTATTCCGCCTTTCTTTTATTCAGTCTTTTGATTTATAATAAAGCATACAGTGGCAAAAGCCCTCGAAATCGGGGTCGGCGACCTGGTCTCTGAACTCCTTGCACATGCATTTCGTGTCGGGAGTTTTTTCAAGTCTGCACGGGCAGTAGCCGCCTTTTTTTGCAAGACCTTCCTTGATAGCCTTTACAACTTCCTTGTCCTCGTTAAGCCTTATGCTCATACATTACACCTTCCCTTCAAAATCGCCCAGCAGCTTGTACAGCAGCATATACAGCGTTTTTGCATCCTGCTCGTCAAGTGCCGAGCAGCTGCCCATCTGCGCAGGGATATCCTTTGCCGCCTCGCGCATCTCCCAGCCTTCCTGCGTCAGAGATATCTTCACCACGCGCTCGTCCTCGCTGCAGCGCCTGCGCTCGATAAGCCCCTGCTTTTCCAGCTTTTTCAGCAGCGGTGTGAGCGTGCCGTTGTCAAGATACAAACGCCTGCCTATCTCGCCCACAGTCACACAGTCGCTCTCCCACAGCACCATAAGCACAATGTACTGCGTGTAAGTCAGCCCCAAAGGCTTCAGCAGCGGCGTGTAGCTGTTCACCACCTGCCGCGCGCACGCGTACAGCGGAAAGCATATCTGGTTTTCAAGCTTTAGCTGCTCGTAGTTTTCGCTTTTCATCATTATCATCTCACATAAGTTTTTTAATATACTCCACGACCTTCTTCATATCCTCGGTCGGCTCAAAGCGCTTGACAACATTACCGTCCCTGTCAACAACAAACTTGGTGAAATTCCACTTTATGTCGGGATTATTCTTGTAGTCCTTGTCCATCTTTTTCGCCACAGCCTTCACAGCCAAAGCCTTTACACCGCTGCCAAAGCCCTCAAAGCCCTGCTGCGACTTCAGATATTCAAAAAGCGGCAGAGCGTTCTCGCCGTTTACGTCAGACTTTTTCATCTGCGGGAACTGCGTGTTGTACTTGAGCGTGCAGAATTCGTGTATCTCCTCGTCGGTGCCCGGGGTCTGCCCCGCGAACTGATTGCACGGAACGTCGATTATCTCCAGTCCCTTTGCGTGATATTCCTCGTACAGCTTTTCAAGCGGCTCGTAGTGCGGAGTAAACCCGCAGCCCGTCGCGGTGTTGACGATAACTATCACCTTTCCCTTGAACTCGGAGAGCTTAAGCTCGCTGCCGTCGGGTCTTGGTACGCTGTAATCGTAAATGTTCATATATAATTCCTCCTTTGGTTTTGTCAGCCTTTATTGTTTGCAATTATATTGTATCAAATATATTTTGATTTGTCAAGGGGTTTTTGAAAAAAATTATTCTGCGCTTGCAATTTGCTGAAAAGTATGGTATATTTATATTGTTATTATTGTTAACACAAGGGAGTGATGCTTAATGTCAATGGGCAGGCTCACAGCCGTATTGCTCGCAGCAGTGATCTCCTGCGCAGCGCTGACCGCCTGCGGCAGCCCGTCGGCAGACAGCGTCTCCGCACAAACGGGCAAAGCACAGGAAAACACCGTGACCTATGATACAACCGTTTTCACCGTTTGTGCTCCGAGCGGCTGGTGTGCAGCTCCCGCGCCCGATACGCTAAAAGAATATGACGGCAAGACAAATCCCGATCAGGTGTATGTGATAAAAAACGGCAAGTCAGCCGACGATATAATGAAATATCCTTATATATGGATAAGCTATTATCAGAACGCCGAAAGGTTTGTCAGTCCCGAGTCGATGTACAGCGACTCGCGCAAAACCACCGTTGATATCAACGGCACAACGTGGGAGGGCTTTACCTACACAAGTTCGGGCTACCCCGGCGCGTGCATAACGCTTCGCGAGGGAGAATCGCTGTGGGTAGCAATGTTCGTCCTCTCTCACGGAGAGTATAATATCGACCTCAACGAGCAAGACGTAAAGACCGTACTTTCGAGTCTTAAAATAAAACAATAAAACAAAAAGGGGAAAGAAAAATGAAACTTACAAAATTTATCGCGTTAATGCTGATAGTGGTCATTTCGTGCAGCGCACTCGTGTCCTGCGGCGACAACGAGCTTGACACGGGCGTTTTCTCTGTCAAAACATCGAGTGACTGGGAAATCGTAAAGCGCAAGGTCGACGGCAAGGAAAAAGACGACCAGGTGTACGTTATCAAGGGCGGCGAGGATAATAACAGCTATCCAAGCATCCTGATATCCTACTTCTCCGACCCGTCACAGTACAAGGATGAAAAGAGCTTTTACAAGGACGCAAAAGACGTGTCCGACATAACTGCAGGCAGCAGAACGTGGGAGGGCTATACCTACTCTCTGTTTGGAAGCAGCGAAGCGTGCTTTACCGCAAAAGAGGGCAGCGGACTTTGGGTGTGCAAGTTCACACTCGAAAAGGGCGGAGAGAAGATATCCGTCAGCGACGGCGACGTTAAGGATATTCTTTCAAGCCTCAAAGTAAAGTAACAGACCTTTGAAAAGGGTGATCGCTATGCGAAAAGCGTACAAAAAAATAGCAGCCGTGCTTTTATGCGCCGCCTTGCTGATATGTGCAGTCTCCTGCGGGAAAAACAAAGACGAGGGAACGTATGAAATATCAGGGCTGTTCGTCAGCGAGATACAGGTCGTTCACCTTGAGAATGAGGATTATAATTTCATACTATCGGTAAAGAATCCCTATTCCGAGCCTGCACAATTTGATATAGGCAAATTTGAGCTTTTGCTCAACGGTACTGACATTATACCGCATTTCGGCGGTATGACCGAGTGCAAAGCCGGCAAAACCGAAAAGTTCTCGTTTATGATAGACTATGTCAGACCGAAAATGTCTGTCGGCGACAGCGTGACCGTAAAGTTCGGCGACCGAGAGCTTTGCAAAATAAAAATCACCGAGCTGTAAAAAATACTCCGCCTTGGTATTGTACCAAAGCGGAGTTAATTTATGTGTGTCAGAAATCCATATAGAACTTCACCTGATGATGTCCCTCGCTGTCGTCGTCTGTCATTTCAGCCTTAACGATAAGAATAGTCTTGTTCGGAACGGACAGCTCACCGCGCGCGTCATACGAAAGACCGACCTTGAGGAAATCGTCAACGACCTCCATGCCCTTTGTTACCTTGCCGAAAGCCGCGTAGTTGCCGTCAAGGAAGGTATCTTCATCCGAATAGCAGATAAAGAACTCCGAGGAAGCACTGTTCATAGGAGTTGCCCTTGCCATTGAAACAACACCTCTTGTGTGGCTCAGCTTGTTTTTGGTAAAGCCGTTCGCGGAAAACTCACCGTTTATGTTCGAGCTTTCCTTGCGCTTGCCGTTTGTATCATAACCGCCGCCCTGCGCCATAAAGCCTTCCATTACCCTGTGGAAGATAAGCCCGTCATAAAAGCCGCTGCTTACGAGCTTTTCAAAGTTATCACACGTTTCGGGCGCATACTCGGGATAAAGCGCGATAACAAATGACTTGCTGTCATCAAGCTTTTCATCCGATGAATCCGCCTTGCTGCTTGACGAGCTGTTTGTCGATACCTCCTTCTTTGTGTGCGCGTTTCCGCACGATACCAGCGAAAGCGTCATTACCGCCGCGCACATCGTACTCACCATACAGGTGAGTATTTTTTTCAGTTTCATTTTTATCTTTCCTTTCATATAGATTATCCACCCTTGCATTGTATCACGTATAAAGAAAAAAATCAAGCCGAAACCTGATTTTTCATCTATATTTCACACTTGCGCATCAAAAACGATATCCCCGAAGCTGCCGCCGCAGGCGCTTACAAGGTCACGCGGTGAAAGCATTATCTGCGAGCCGAGCCTGCCGCCGCTGATGATGATAGTCTCAAATCCCTGCGCGCTTTGGTCAACTACCGTGGGGAACTGCTTTTTCATGCCCAGCGGTGAGCAGCCGCCGCGAATGTAACCCGTCACCGCATTGATGTCCTTGACGTGAACCATCTCTACCGACTTCTCACCCACGGCTTTAGCCGCCTTTTTCATATCAAGCTCTTTTGCAACGGGCAGTACGAACACAAAGTACCCGCCGCCTTTGCCCTTTGTAACAAGCGTTTTAAAGGACATATTCTCGTCCTGCCCAAGCATCTGCGCAATATGCACCCCGTCGATAAAGTCCTCACATTCGTAGGTGTTGACGCTGTACGCTATCTTCTTTGAGTCCAGAAAGCGCATAGCGTTGGTCTTAATGTCCTTGTCCTTTTTAGCCTTGCCCATTTATACCGACATCTCCACAGTCTTTACGATAATATCCCTGCACATCTCGTAGCCGAGCTTTCCGCTGTCAAGACACATATCGTAACTGTCTATGCTCCCCCACTTTTTGTTGGTGTTGGAATTGTAGTATCTCTCACGTTTCTGGTCGTACTTTTTAAGGCGCTCTTCAACGTGGTCACAATCTATGTCGTGCCGCTCGGTCGCAGTCTGTATGCGCTTGTCAAGCGACGCGGTAATAAACACGCTCAGCGTCTTGACCTTGTTTTTGAGAATGTGGTCAGCACACCTGCCGACAATAACGCACGATTCCTTTGAGCATATGTCAAGTATCAGCTCGCTCTCCGCCGCAAAAATCTTCTCCGCAAGCGTAAGCTCTGGCTGCCCGAACAGCGTGATAGGTGTCTTGAGCCAGTTCATCATGTTCTCCTCGTTTTTAGCGACCTCTGCCATGGAAACGCCCACCAGCTCGGCAGCTTTTTCAACAAGCTCCCTGTCGTAGCACTTGACACCCAGCTTATCGGCAACCATTTTGCCTATCTCGCTTCCGCCCGTGCAGAAACGTCTGCCAATAGTAACGACCTTGATTTTTGCCATACGATTCTCCCCCTTTGGTATATTATCGCGCCAAATTCTTCCTCTATATTATAATACGTTCACGCCCATATGTCAAATTAAAGTTTGATTACAAAGCGCCGCAGTGCCATTGCCTGACAGAAACTGTTGACTTTTATACGATTTTGATATATGATGTAAATATGGTATTATATAATACTAAAAAAATTATAGGGGTGTGATATGTATGAAAAATTGTGCAAAATGCGGCGCGTCACTGGAGGATAATGCTCTTTTCTGCAACATATGCGGCGCACAGCTCACCGACAGTCCCGTGCAGACTGCGAACCAGCCTGCCGCAGTACCGCAAGCCGTAATGCAGGGCGATACAGCCGCGCTGCCTGCAAAGAAGAAATCAAATCACCTGCTGTTCATTGTTCTTTTAGTGATTTTTGCTATCGCAGGCTGTGTAATGCTGTGGTGGTTTCTCTACGGTCAGTACCGTACATATGATGCGCTCAGGGATGCGAACGACTATGCAAAAATGGCATATGAAGCGGCTGACGAAACAGCACGCAATGCATACATCGACTATGGCGAACTGCTGGACCCTCTGGACTACACAGGACCTGTAAGTGATATCCCCGAAAGCAACGCTATCGGAAAAGCGGTCAAAAGCGCGCTTGAAGAAGCGGATGTCGGCGGATATATCTGTATCAGATTTCATTCTTACGATAACAATGATTTTGATACCTCACTCGATAATTTTGTACAGTGGTCAGCAAAGAAAAGCGGCGCAGTGATAGGACAATGCCCATGGGCGCCCAACTCCGAAGATAAGTCATTGGAACTTGAATTCGGCACTTATTCACCGGGCTATTAATAAACAATAAAACGGCAATTCGTATTTGTGTGCGAACTGCCGTTTATTTTGTTTTTTTGCTGTTTGTCCTGCCTAAAATGTAATCGGTGGAAACGCCGTATAGGTCTGCCAGAATAAGCAGGTGTTCAACAGGTATCGTCAGCGCACCGCGCTCGTAGCGGGAGTAAACGGTCTGACTTGTAAAAAGCAGCTTTGCGACCTGCGCCTGTGTCATATCAGCGTCCTCACGCAAATCGCGCAGCCTTGGAAAATACATAAAAACCACCCCGAAATTTGTAATTTTTGCCGAATTTGTTTTAGTACCTTTCGGTACTATTGACTTTACCATATTTTTGACGTATAATTGTGGTTGTAGTACTTATTGGTACTAAAAATCTTTTAAGGAGAGTGTTCCTATGAAAAAGTTTCTGTTATTAGTCCTTTGTGCCGTATTGCTGACTATGTGCCTTACCGCCTGCGGCGACAGTTCAAGCGCGGCAGACAGCAGCTTGAGCGAGCAGCAAAAGACCGACCTGCTGAAAACCGCAAATTCCAACGCAAAGCTGGTATTTACAACAGCAAACAATTATGCCGCCGACTTTATTGCAGACGGAAAAATCGTCGATAAGCTGGACTACACAGGTCCCGTTGACGAGCTGCCCGACAGCAATTCTCTTTCTAAACCTATCCAAACTGCACTTGAAGAAGTGTGTGGGGACGACTGCGGTTATATCTGCATTAAATTTGACCCAAGTGCTGAAGACGGCAATTTTGCCCAGTGGTCTGAAAAGGAAAGCGGTTCTCCTGTCGGACAATACCCCAATCCCCAAAAAACATATGATAAATCAATCGAAATCACCCTTGGCGAAAAAGCATAACCCACCAAAGCAGCTCCCCCGCGGGCTGCTTTTTGCTTGCTCAAAATTCTGTCGGTTTGTCAATGATGTGATACAAAGATTTCAAAAAAGTTCACCATTTGAAAGGAAGGCGCTGATATAATCAGCGGGAGACTTCCAGTTCAATGG
>OMXI01000006.1 GCA_900314975.1 uncultured Eubacteriales bacterium
GGATTGATGCGTTTCTCGTTTAGGATTGGTGCGTTCCTTGTTTCGGATTACCGTTTTCCTTGTTGCGGATTGGTGCGTTCCAAGGGGTGAAATAATCAGCGAAGTAAAAAAAAATTCTTTGGCGGTGCTTTGACATGTCTTGTTTTTACCAACGAATCATCTGTTTTATTGTATCTGTATATCAATGCACCCATCGGAATAATAATAGGCGGTACATTGTTAAACTCAGCTGTCCAGATAGTTTCATGTCCGGATGCTCTGTGTGGTACCATTGAAAATGCTCCGACAATTTTATAACAGGACTTTCCCTCTTGAAGCACTTTATAAAAATTAGTACCTGCCGGTGAATACTTACATAATCTTCTGCGTCTGCATATCATAAATAATACTACCTCGCTTGTTAAAAATACTGTTTTATTATAGTAGTTTTTATAAAATGTATTGATAAGAAACGGTACTGTATTTTAAATATTTTAATGCTTTTATATGATTTTGGTTTGTTTTTAAAACAAATATGGAAATACTGTAGTTTTGTATATAAAACATACAGATTTATGCAGTGCAGTATATTTATGTTTATCTGAAAAACACAAAGAAATAACGACTCTGAATAGATTTATTGACACAAAACAACTGATTTGCTATAATAAAACTGCAAAAAGTATTAAAGGGGGAAATCAGATTGAAAAAGGAAATACTCTCCATAGCAGCAGCGATCTGCATGGTTTTCGGCACTGCGGCGACTCTTCCTCCGGGATCATTTACCGAGAGTGCAAGCTTGACCGCAAGTGCTGAAACCTTCGGCGATTTTGAGTATAAGGTACTTAAAGACGGAACAGTCGAGATCCAGAAGTACACAGGAAATGCTTCAACGCTTTCTATCCCGTCTAAGATTGGCGACAGGGAAGTGACCAATATTGGTGCAAGTGCTTTTCTGTTGAATGAAACACTTTCAAGTAAAACGATCCCTGAAAGCATAACCTATATCGGTCGTGATTTGAGTATCGCTCATCCTTTCCTTGGCTGCTCAAAGCTGAAAAGCATCAATGTTGCGCCACAGAACAAGAATTATTGTTCTGTTGACGGGGCTTTGTATAATAAGGATAAGACTACTCTGATCCTATGTCCGTGCCAAAAGGGGAGTATCAACATCCCTTCAAGCGTAACGAGAATAGCAGAATCTGCTTTTAGGGAGTGCAGCGCGATCAAGAGTCTGACACTTCCCAACAGCGTTGAATATATGGGCAGCTATGTATTCCAAGGGTGTGAGAACCTTGAGAGCATAACTATTCCAAACAGTGTAAAGTCTATGGGTGATGCAGTGTTCCGTAACTGCAAAAAGCTCAAAAGCATTACACTTCCAAGCGGTATCAAGAATATCTATTATCAAACATTTCGTGACTGTTTCAGCCTTGAAAACGTAACACTTTCCGAAGGTCCTACCAAGATCGATGCAGATGCATTTTTGAATTGTCCGAATCTTAAAACCATAATGATCCCCAAAAGCGTTACACAAATGAGTGACAGCGCTTTAGGTTTCTTGTTTGATAAGCAGACCAATAAGTATTCCCAAATGCAAGATCTGACGATATTGTGCGCACCGAACTCCGAAGGGGAGAGGTACGCAAAGGATAATCACTTTTCATATCGCTTTGCATCAAGGCTTTCAGGTGATAACAGATATTCAACAGCGGCTGCTATCTCTCAAGAATCGTATGATAAGTCGGACACAGTTGTACTCGCATACGAAATGAATTATGCTGATGCACTCGCAGGCATACCGCTTGCCGGAAAACTCGATGCACCGATACTTCTTTCAAATAAAGATTCTCTTTCTGATGAAACTCTTAATGAGATCAAGCGCCTCGGTGCAAAGAATGTTGTTATTCTCGGCGGAGAGAGCGTTATAAGCAAAAACATCGTAAATACGCTTGAAAAGAGCGGTATAAATAAGAATAATATCACACGGATCCACGGAGAAAACCGATACAAAACAGCAGTCAGAATAGCGGAAAGATCAAACTCTGAACCGACAGATCTGTTCCTGGTTTATGGTCAGAACTTTGCTGATGCACTTTCTGTAAGCACAGTTGCGGCAATCAAAAATGCTCCTATAATATATCTTACAACAAACGGAGAGCTTACTCCCGATACAGCAGAATATCTTTCAAAAGTAAAAAGCAAAGTAAAGCACGCATACGTTATCGGCGGAACGAGCGTTATCAGCGACGAAATGCTGAAAAAAGCTGAAAACGCGCTTGGATTCAAGCCTGAACGCATCGCAGGCAATGATAGATTTGCTACCTGTATTGCGGTAAATAACCGTTTTAAAGATGTGCTGACGGGCGATTCTGTCTGCGTAGCAACAGGAATGGATTTCCCTGATGCTCTCGCAGGGGGAGTTTACGCTGCAAAGGATGCAGCACCGCTGTTTCTTGTAAACAGTAAACTTGCGGCACCAAAGCTTACCGACAAACAAAAAGCATATCTCAAATACAAGATGTCAGTTGAAGTCACAGCATTCGGCGGTGCAAAAGCTGTTACAGATCAATACATTATTGAGATATCAAAATACTCATTATAATGCAGCAAGGATCTGCACGAACGATTTAATAAAGGTCTTTATAAAAACTGTCGGCTGATGTCGGCAGTTTTTTTACAAGCTTGTTCAAATAATAAAGATTTATAAGCAAATGATAGTTATCCATAAAAGTGTTTATAGTCATTGACGATGCTGTGTTTGTATGTTATAATAGGGAATAAACTGTTACTATATCTAATTGGTAAATTCTAGGAAGTTTCACTAAATAGAAATTTAGTGAAACTTAGGAGAGGTGGTTTGAGAACCAGTATTCTTTTATAAGCACCGTCTTTAAAGCACTTACAGCGTCCTACAGATTCTATAAAAATAAAGCTATAAAAAACTCTGGGCATTATAATAATTGGTTTGCTCTAAAATAATTTGTACATTGATACATTTTATATTTGTAGTTCTTTTTAACCGCGATTCACATTTTCTTTTAAAATACTGGTTAGCAATCTTAAAAAAATATTAGACTCAAAGAGTTAACAAAATGATTTGATGAAATGTTCAAACCGAGTGACAGCAATTCTTCATTTACAGTCATTGCATTAGCTTTTATATGACGACGATGCAAAAAGACACAGATTAATGAGTCAATGTCGTAATAGTTTAAAAGTATAAAACAATCTGTCTAAACAATATGTTGATCAATGCAAATGTCTCGCGGCGGATCGACTGATTTGTCTATAATCAACTACCCTATGGTAGTTTCTTGCAAGAGCCAATTTGCATATATTATCTGAATGAATGATACAACCGTCAATGAGCATTGACTCACTGGCGGCTTTCTTTTGTAAATAATTTGTGAACGTACTTGACAAGCATTGGTAATTGTGTTACATTATAAAACTACACTTTTTACGGATTGTTTTTCAAATGGAGGGATTTATTATTAACTTTAATCAGCTGCTTTTTTCAGAGCTTCGGCTCGTATGCATTTCAGATAATCCTACAGAACTTCAGGAAGCTGCTCTTGTTAAGGCAATGACTGTTAACGAGGAACTCTTGCAGCTTGGTTATATGCTGTCCCCAAAGGATTTGATAAGGCTTTCCAAGACTCTGGGCGTTGACAATTTCGCTAAAAGAGTGCGCAGCTATATCGGTGACGTCAAGGCTAAACCTATGTACCCGAATTTTCCTTCACAAGTAATGGCGCTTGATGAGGCTGTTTTCAGATTTCATCAGCTTGTTCACTATATGTCAACTTACGGTATAGAAGATTTTACGGGTGCAAAAGTCAGCAGAGGCTGGATGCCGGAAATGCCTGACACAGAAAAAGTCGTTTCCGACGAGACTATTCTTTCTGCCAAGGTAATTGCTCTTGTCGATGTTAAAGATGAGTACATACTGCCCTACCGCAAAATACTTTCAAGAACCGAGCGAATGGACGACAAGCAAAGGCATATTGTGCTTGAATGCCTAAAAAAGCTTACAGCCGAGCAGTTGGGCAGCATCAGGATTCCATTCAAACAGAACCTGCTTGATGTGTTCTACTATATCTTCACGTCTGTCGAGCTTGACTCCGATAAAAAGCTTGAGTATCTGCACTCTGTCTGCCAGCACACAGGCGATGTGTGGAAATGTATGGACTATGCGCTTACACGCGAAAAGTACCACTTTAAGACCTCGCAAAAGCGTCTTATTGTCAAGCTCCTTGAAAGCTACCCTATCAGCGATTTCAAATCTAATCTTATCCTTTCCAACAAAAAAGGTGAGCGCACGATACTTATGCTGAAATACGTTGATTTCAACGAGTACAGCCGTAAAAAAGAGTTTTCTGATGCAGTTGCAGCGTTCAGAAACGGCGAACTTCATTCGTGGGAGTCACGGGCAAAGTTCCTTGTTGAAAACAAAGACCCGCATGCACTTGATTATTATGCAGACAGACCAGGTATGATGCTTCGCAGCATTACATATCTGATAAGAAACGGCTACAAAACGCAGGATATCCTTGCAAGGCTTTCACCAAGCGCTGCATCACTCAAGACGCAGACACTTATAAGCCTGATGTCCTTCTTTTCAAGACCTGAAAGCGCCTGGAAGGACAACAAATACTACGAGGCTCAGTGCGTTCTTGATGTCGTATCTCCCCTGCTGCTTGAAAGGTTAAGCGCAAACCAAACAGCACTCAAAGGAAAGAAAATATACATCGATATGCCCGAATATGACCTTGACCAGTCATCGATAAGGGTAACGGACAAGTCGTCTGAAGGCGGCTATATTCGCTCGGGTCTTGCTTACAAGATTCCAGAAAGCGCTCAAAGGATACGCTTTTTCGTTTACTGGAACGACAAGCAAAGAGTTGATGTCGACCTTCACGGCAGTGCTGTCGATATTAACGGTGAACCGATATTCATCGGCTGGAATACAGATTACAAGTCAGGCGCGCTTGTTTTCAGCGGTGACATTACTCACAGCGATGCAGCCGAATATATCGATATAGACCTTACAACTGCTAAAGGCACTGTAGATACGGTATCTGCAAACATCAATCTTTACTCGGGCTACGATACATTCAAGGAGATCGACGAGTGTTTCGTGGGCGCAATGGCTGTCAGCAAGACGGGCGAAGATATCAAGCTCTACGACCCGAAAAACTGCTTCTTCACCCATTACCTTACAGGCAAATACCGCAAGATAAATTACGGTTATGTGGACGTTCAGAACAGAGTAATCGTGTTTGACGGAGTCGTGAATAACAGCGTCGGTTACTATGGCACAATGGTAAGGAACAACGCATTTTCGCTTAACAAGTACCTTGATGTCCTTTTCAAGTCGCAAGAAGCGCAAACCGCTGCAAGCGCGGAAGATGCTGATATAGTTCTTGTAATGGGCAAGCCTTCAAAGGACGACGAGATAAGTCTTATCGACAACAACTTCTTTATGGAGTAGCTTGACAAATCAATAATTTAATTGTATAATCAAAGCATAGTAAGCGTTTGCTGCACATTACGGCAACTTCCTTTTAGGTCGTAAGACCAACATTTGTCCTGTTGAAGTGCAGTTAAGTTTGTTGCCAATTAGCTTACTATCCTGCAAGCGTTGTTAAAGGCAGCGGTGAAAGCCGTTTGTGACTTCCTTTTAAAAATGGGAGAAAGTGTACAGCCTTGGCTGTACCTTTTTATGAGTGCCTTTAAACAGTCAGTCACAAGATAGCTTGCTTGTATTTTAAAATATAAAGCCCGATTTGTTTTCGGGCTTTTTCATTGCACAAAAAGACTTTCACCGCCTTTTCGGGACAGTGAGAGTCTTTGTTGGTTAATAATCCATTATTCCCATTCGATAGTTGCGCTTGGCTTTGGTGTAAGGTCAAAAAGCACACGGTTTACATTTTCGACCTCGTGAGTTATACGGTCGGTAATATGCTGCAAAAGCTCAAACGGAACGTTTTCAACAGTTGCAGTCATAGCGTCCTTTGTGTTGACAGCACGGATGATAACCGGGTAAGCAAATGTGCGCTTACCGTCCTTTACGCCGACTGACTTGAAATCAGGAACTGCGGTGAAATACTGCCAAACCTTGCCCTCAAGACCGTTCTTTGCAAATTCCTCACGCAGAATTGCGTCACTCTCACGAACAGCCTCAAGTCTTTCGCGTGTGATAGCACCGAGACATCTTACACCAAGACCAGGACCCGGGAACGGCTGACGGTATACCATATTATCAGGCAGACCGAGTGCCTTGCCGACTACCCTTACCTCGTCTTTGAAAAGCAGCTTTATAGGCTCAACGAGTTCAAATTTCATATCCTCAGGCAGACCGCCGACATTGTGATGCGCCTTTACGCCGTCACTTTCAAGAATATCGGGATAGATAGTACCTTGTGCAAGAAACTCTATACCGTCGAGTTTGCGTGCCTCTTCTTCAAACACACGGATAAACTCTGCACCGATTATCTTCCTCTTCTTTTCAGGCTCTGCAACACCTGCGAGCTTATCAAGAAATCTGTCAACAGCATCAACGTAAACAAGGTTTGCATTCATCTGGTTTTTGAACACATCAACGACCTGCTCGGGTTCGCCTTTTCTGAGCAGTCCGTGATTAACGTGAACACACACGAGCTGTTTGCCTACCGCTTTTATAAGCAGTGCAGCAACAACGGAACTGTCAACACCACCCGACAAAGCAAGCAGCACCTTTTTGTCACCTATCTGCGACTGAAGCTCCTTTACCTGCTCGTCGATAAACGCCTTTGCAAGTGTTTCGTTGGTTATTCTCTCCATTTGTGCGGGTCTGACATTTGAACTCATATTTTATTCTCCCATCTATTCTGCAAGTGCAGATTATTTTATTTAATTATAACACAAGCACAAGGCGCTGTCAATGCCGCTGCAAATCCTTGACACAGGTATTTAAATGGTTTATAATAAAATCAATCAAAGCGATAAGGAGCAAGGAAAATGAAAGAAGAATACCTTGATGACTGTCCATATTATTTAAGCGATTTTCTGACATATATGAAGGTCGTTAAAGACCGCGGTGAGCGTACTGTTGAGGCTTACTATATTGATATACGAACATTTTTGCGCTATCTTCATATCAAACACAAGAAAGCGAAAAACGAAGATTTTCACAGCATAGAAATTGCCGATACTCCGCTTGAATGGGTCGAAAACTTTTCACTTAACGATGCCTATGTTTATCTTGGCTATCTGTCGCAGCAGCGCAAGAACTCGGTAAATACAAGGGCGAGAAAATGCTCTGCGCTCAAACAGTTTTATTCGTATCTGCACAAAAAGGCTGCATTGATAAAAACTGACCCGATGACTGACCTTGAACTGCCGCGTATAAAACAGGCTTTGCCAAAGTATTTGACCGCAGAGCAAAGCATACAGCTTTTGCAGAACATTGACTCAAATCACAAAGAACGTGATTACTGTATGCTGGTACTGTTTTTAAGCTGCGGAATGCGTTTAAGCGAGCTGGTTGGTCTTGACCTTAAAGATTACAGCAAGGAAAACCGTACGCTGCGGCTGTTCGGTAAGGGCAGAAAAGAACGAATAGTTTATCTGAATGATGTTTGCATTGATGCACTTGATGATTACATAAACAACCACAGACCTCACGTTGAGGAAAAGGCGATTTTTCTATCTGCCAACAAAACGCGCATAAATAAGCGCCGTGTCCAGCAGGTCGTTGAGGAGCAGCTAAAAACTGCCGGGCTGTCCAATCTTGGTATCACCACGCACAAGCTGCGGCATTCAGCTGCAACTATGATGTACAAAAGCGGCGTTGATACGCTTGTTTTAAAGGAAGTACTCGGTCACAAAAGTATTTCAACGACTGAAATATACACGCACATATCAAACAACGAGCTGCAAAATGCTGCAGAGTCCTCTCCTATTGCAAAGTTCAAAAAGGACAAAAAAAGCAAAAAAGAAAACGAAGAATAAACAAAAAGCTGTCTTCTCGATTTGAAAAGACAGCTTTATTTATTTTTTCATTCTGATAATTGAATTTTGGGGAACAACGATATCGGAACTGATAGAAAGCTTCATCATTGCGTGATTTGCGGTGTCGATTTCATTGCCGTATTCATCAAACATCTGCTGTGCAGTCAACTTTACAGGCTCGCCTTGGGGAGAAAGAATTTCAAGCTCGTCGCCCTTGTTGAACTTGTTTCGCTGCTGTGCGTAAATCCTGCCGCCCCGGCAGCCCTCCACCACTGCAACAACGTCATACTCTCTGATATATCCTCCGTCGCCGTAATACTGGCTTTGCTTTGGGTGACCAAAGAAAAAACCAGTGCAGTATGCCCTGTGGCTGACCTTGAATACCTCGTCTTTTATCCACTGCGGAAGAACGTAGTTATCGGGGGCAGCTTTATATATATCCATAGCCTTTCTGTAAGCGTTGGTAACTACCGAAATATAGTAAGAGGATTTTGCTCTGCCCTCTATCTTAAAGCTGTTCACGCCCGCCTTTGCAAGCTTGTCAAGGTGTTCAATAGCACACATATCCTTTGCATTGAGGATATACGTTCCGCTTTCGTCCTCAAACACGGGGTAGAATTCGTCCGTGCGCTTTTCTTCCATCAGATGATAACCCCATCTGCAAGGCTGCGCACACTCACCGCGGTTAGCATCACGGTTTACAAGATACTGCGAAAGCAGACATCTTCCCGAAAAACTAACGCACATAGCACCGTGAACAAAGCATTCAATTTCAAGGTCTTTCGGAGTTTTATCTCTTATCTCGGCTATTTCCTCAAGGGACAGCTCTCTTGCAAGCACTACCCTTTTAGCGCCCATATTATAAAACTCTGCAGCGGTCGCATAGTTAACTATACCCGCCTGTGTGGAGATGTGTATCTCCATATCGGGTGCAAAGCGTCTGACCATTGCAAACACGCCGATATCATTGACTATAAGAGCATCAACGCCAGCATCGACCGCATTTTTCACAAACCCCTCAAGCTGCGGTATCTCAAAATTTCTCGGCAGCGTATTACAGGTCAGATACAGCTTTTTACCGCATTCGTGCGTGACCTTGCAAGCCTGCACAAGAGTTTGCGCATCAAAGTTTGCAGATGCCGCTCTCATTCCAAAGCAGGTGCCGCCGAGATAGACGGCATCAGCTCCGAAATCAAGCGCTGCGTATAGTCTTTCCATATCACCCACAGGTGACAGTATTTCAAGCAAATCGGACATTTTAAAACCTCTTTATTATGCAAGACCTGCCTTCTTCTTGTTGACCTCGTGCTCTGCATCTGTTCTTGCATAGAATGTTTCACCAGTTGCAAGGTTGTTGCAGAAGTAGTAGTAATCGGTCTTTGCAGGGTTGAGTACAGCCTTTATTGCGGCAAGTCCCGGATTGCAGATAGGACTTACAGGCAGGCCTGTACATTTATAGGTATCGTAAAGTGCTGTGTAATGCTCTGCAGAAGTTGCATCTATAGCCTTTTTCTTAATTACCTTTTCGATATACTTATCTGTTGTATTTGACTGCAGATTTGGGTAAACATCAGGATTGTTGAGTCTGTTGATGAAAACAGATGCGACCTTTGGCATTTCCTTTTCGTTTGCAGCCTCCATCTGAACGATAGATGCAAGTGTGATTATCTGATTGAGGTTCAGCTTGTTAGCCTTTACCTGACTCATTATATCGGCATTGAGAACGTTCTGGAACTGCTCACGCACGATTTTGGTTACATTGTATGCAGTATCATCAACATAGAAGTTATAAGTTTCGGGATAGAAATAGCCCTCCATTTTGTAGAAAGCGTCCTTGCTTACATTAAGCTCTTTTTCAAAGTCAAAGCCCTGGTCTTTGTTGAATTCAAACAGGAAGTCATCAGCCTTGCAGACCTTATTCTTTTCGAGCAGGTTCGCAACCTCAAGCAGATTCATACCCTCGGTAATAGTTACGTTAACAGTCTGGAGCTTTTTACGCTGCGTTGCGAGCTTTTCAATGATATCGGAATAACCCATTGAAGCCTGAAGCGTTATATCACCGGGATAAATCGTCTGCGGCTTTTGGATTTTGAGTGCAAGCAGGAAAAGCGACTTATTGTTGATGATGTTATTTTCATAAAGCAAATCGGCGATATTCTCGTTTGTCGAGCCTTCGGGGATATTGAAAATAACGTCTTTATCGTCCTTGCCTATGCCGTAATACTCAGTTGCGATAGATATTCCCGTGATAGCAAGCACGATAGACACGGTAAGTATAATACAGGTAAGTATGATACCGCCGAAAATGGAGCCGTTAAACTTGCTTGGCTTTTGCTTTTTATGTACTTTTTTTCTGCGCGGTCTTCTCGCTTGTGTACGGTATTGTTCGGGCTTACGGCGGTGCTTTGGCATTACTACGGTCGGTTCATTGTCTATTTCATCGTAGTCATCGTCATCATCGTACTGCTCACCGTCATCCTGTACATCATCGGATTCTGGTTCTGCTTTTGTATTCTCTGCCAAACCATCCGATAGAACAGTGTCATCACTGACCTTTACATCTTCAACATCAGCCTCAACAGAATTGACCTCACCGAGTATCTCGTCGACTGTCAAATCAGTATGGCGTGTCTTTAAAGGCGCATCATCAGATGAAACATCAGTCAGTGTCTCCCCTGCCAGTATTTCATCAGCGGTCAGCATGTGCTTTTTAGGCACATCGTCCTTTAGATCAACAATTCTTTCCTGTGTATCAGCTTCATCGCCGATATCAGATTTCCCAGCATCGATGATATCATCAAGGGTATCGGTGTGATTCTCCTGCGCCTTTTGCTTTTCAGCCGAATTCGCAGCAATAATATCCTCAAGGCTGAGTTCTTTGTTATCCATAAATCTCTTCCTTTCTAAAACCGAAAGAAACTGTTTTGCTTTCGGTAATAAGGTGGTCAACACATATATCAAAACTGTCATACGGCAGGCTTTGTGTCAGGAAATCTTCATAGCATATGCCGACTGATACGCCGTCAAAGCCTGAAAGGAATCTGTCATAAAAGCCCTTGCCAAAGCCAAGTCTATGTCCGTTTTTATCGTAAGAAAGTGCTGGGACTACACAAAGCGAATTGTGACCGAAACCATTCAGCGTAGTGCTGTCGGTTTCAGGCTCAAGAATGCCGAAGCTGCCCTGCTTTAAGTCCGCAAAGCTTCTTACTCTGTAGAACTCCATTATATTTGTACCCGCAATACAGCGAGGACAATAAACGTTTTTCTCTGTCAGCGCCTGCTTTATTATTTCAAGCGTATCGACCTCAATGCCAAAGGACACATAAACAAGCAGGTCATCACATTTTTGGTAAAGCTCGCTGTGAAGGAACCTTTCAGCGATTCTTTCATCAAGTGCTGCTTTTTCAGACTTGTCCATTGAAAGCCTTTGCTGTTTGTAAAAGCTGCGCAGCAGCTTTTTATCACTCACTTGCATTGCAGACCCGATTTTATGTGATTGGCAACTTCAGGAGAAGTCATAATCTCTGCAAGCTTCAGACCGAATTCTATACTTGCGCCTGCGCCCTTGCCTGTAATTATCTTTCCGTCAGCAGCCACAAGGCTATCAACATATTGCGCACCGTCAAGGTCTTTTTCAAATCCCGGGAAACAGGTTGCTTTCTTTCCTTTGAGCAAGCCCTTATGACCGAGGATTGATGGAGCGGCGCAAATCGCAGCGATATATTTATCGTTTGCTGAACAAAAGTCAATGACCTTTTGCAGCTTTTCGTTTGCTTCAAGGTTCAGAGTGCCTGGCATACCGCCCGGAAGAACTATCATATCAAGATTCTGGTCAAGCTTGATATCATCAATAAACAAATCCGGTTTGATGGTCACACTGTGCGATCCTGATACAACGCTGCCTGTAACACCGACCGTTTTTACCTCAACATTGGCACGCCTTAAAATATCTGTAGGAGCGAGAGCTTCCATTTCCTCAAAGCCTGTTGCCAGAAAAATATATACCATATAAAGACCTCCCTATGAAGCGATCAAAGTTCTTTGTAAAAAGCCTTGACCTCATTTATCTTGCCGCAGGACATTTTGCCCTCGGGGCATCTGCCGGTCATCACACAAGACGGACCTGCATTTTTAAACACGTTCGGCGCGACCTCTCGGCAAAGCCTCAGCATTTCATCAGCAACAGCCTTTATCTCCCACTGTGCTCTGTTGCAGCAGCGGTGCTTGAAAAAGTTGAAAAGGCTTCTGACGTTCATAGTAACTACTATCTTTGTTTCACAGGCGTTTGGAAGAACAAATCTTGCATCTTCATTTGCTTTTTTTCTCGCCTTGGACTTTGCCTCTTTCTCGTCAAGACCCTGCTCGATAAAGGTCTGTGTATGCTTTTGTGTAAGAATATCTGCAATCTTATTGTAGCTTTCGGTGATTGCAGCCATCTGCTTGTCAAACTCCTCTTTTGCCTGCGCATCAGCAGCGATTTCAGGCGGAGTGATAAACTCAAAACCGTTCTCGTTTACATAGCGTTGGCTCTTTTGCGAATAAGATGCTATACGGTGCCTTACCAGCTGGTGCGAGCAAGCGCGGGAAATGCCCTCGATACCGAATGTAAAGCTGACATGCTCCATAACACTTTCGTGACCAATAGATGCAAGCATAGCAACAAAGCCCTCGACCTTTTCATCTGTAAGACCGTCTTTCAGCGATTCTATATCACTTGACGAATAGCAAAGCTTTGCAGCGGTAGCAATAATCTTTTCTGCCTCGGGTGTATGGGCGAGCAACTTGACATTCATTAAAGCACATCCTTTCTAACTCCATATACAAATATTATTATATCATTTTTAAATGCAATAGTCAACACAATTGCGACATTTTTCACACAAAAAAGGCAGGACAAATCCCTGCCTTTTTATGTAAATCGCATTATGAATTATTTGCCTCGTCAAGAAGCTGCTGCGCATTTTCAAGCAAAAGCGGTGTGATGCTGTCGCCGCCCATAATACGCGCAATTTCGTGCTTTCTTTCCTCCTGTGCAAGAGGTCTGACAGTTGTGACGGTTCTGTTGCCTACAACGTTTTTCTCGATAAGTATATGGTTATCAGCCATAACAGCGATCTGCGCAAGGTGAGTTACGCACAGCACCTGACGGAATCTTGCTATGTTTTTCAGCTTCAAGCCTATTTTTTGAGCTGCCCTGCCGCTTACGCCCGTATCTATCTCGTCAAAGATCAGCGTTCCGATCGCATCTTTTTGCGCTATAACGTTTTTCAAAGCAAGCATTATTCTTGAAAGCTCACCGCCAGATGCAATTTTGGCAAGCGGTCTTGGCTGCTCGCCCACATTCGCGGAGATAAGAAATTCGATAGAATCCATTCCTTTAAGAGTGAGTTTGCCCTGTACGCTGTCAACAACGATTTTTACGTTGGGCATATTGAGAAACTCCAACTCGCCTGTGACCTGCTTTACAAAACGCTCGGAAGCTTTTTTTCGGAAATCGGAAAGCTCAAGAGCCTTTTTAGAGACCTCCGTGAGAATCTCTGTTTTTTGCGCTTCAAGCTTTGACAGATCCTGCTCGCTGTTTTCAAGCACTTCAAGCTCCTGCTTTGAATCAGCAAGTGTCTTTAAAACATCATCAAGTGCAGGACCGTACTTTTTGCATATCCTGCGAAGCTCCTCGCTGCGCTGATTAAGCCAGTCAAAGCGCTTGGGGTCAACATTCAGCTTGCCGAGAATCGAATCAAGCTCCTGCGAAATATCCTGTATCTCGATTTTGGCGCTGTCAAGCCTTTCGCAAAGCGCCGAAAGTTCGGGCATCAGGTCGCTGTACTGCTCAATATACGAGTTTGCGGTGCTTACATTCTCAACAACGCCCCTTGAATCATCAGTCCCCGCAATCACTGCATTTGCGCTGTATATTGCCTCGGACAGCGCAACAGCGTTCTTTGAGACCGCAAGCTCTGCCTTTATCTGTTCGTCCTCGTTCTCTTTTATATTGAGGTTTTCTATCTCGCTGACTACATCATAAAGTTTTGAAATTCTGAACTGCTTCTGGTTAGCATCAGTTTTCAGCGCATTTATCTGCTTTGCAATTCTTTGCAGCTTGTGGAAAGACTCCTGATAATCAGCAAGCATCTCACACGATTCGGCATACGAATCAAGAATATCTATATGTCTGTCGGGCGAAAGCAAAATCTGATTATCATGCTGACCGTGAATATTAACAAGCATCTCACCGATTTGCTTTAAAAGCGATATGTTAACGGGACGGTTATTTATCCTTGCTATGCTGCCGCCGTCAGAGCGTATTTCTCTTTCAAGGAAAAGCTGTCCGTCTTCGACCGTCAGCCCGCTTTGCGAAAGCAGCTGTTCGCACTCACTCGGAACAGCAGTAAAAACAGCTGATATCACGGCTTTATCTGTCCCTGTACGAACAATATCCTTTGTCACTCTCTGACCGAGTATTGCATTTATGCCATTTATAAGAATAGACTTACCTGCGCCTGTTTCACCTGTAAAAACATTAAGCTTACCTGTAAAGTCAATATTCGCTTTTTCAATAACTGCAAGATTTTCAATGTACAGCTGCGATAACATAACCTGTCCCCTGTCACTTTGAATATAAAATAGAATTAAGCTCTTTCAAAAGCCTTTGCGCATCACTTTCGGTACGCATCAGAATAAATATCGTATCATCGCCTGCAAGCGTGCCAACAACATTATCAAGCCCTGTGCTGTCAAGCTTTGCGCATACAGCCTGCGCCATACCCGAATGGCATTTCACCACAACGGTGTTCCCCGCGTAGTCAACACTTAAAACCGAATCGCTGATAAAGCCTAAAACGGCACTTCCGCCGTCCTGCATTCTGCTTTTTTTCAGAGAGGGTATGCTGTATCTGTAGCTTCCGTCAGCAGATGCTGTTTTAATAAGAGAAAGCTCTTTTATATCCCTTGAAACCGTCGCTTGCGTAACGCTGAAGCCATGCTTGGCAAGCTCCGCCTGCAAGCTTTCCTGCGTGTCTATATGCTTTTCGCTGACGAGCTTCATTATCATCTGTTGTCTTTGAGACCTCACGTCAAATCGCCTCCCGAAAACTCTTTCAAAGGCTGCATCAGCTTTTTGTTTACCGAGGTAAAGAAACTGTCGCCGTGGATATCTATGATGTCAACATAATTATCAGCGCGCTTTATTGTTACAATATCTGTATTTGTCATTTTATAGACGGTATTTCCGTCCACGACCACATTAGCATATGCGCCGTCGCAGGTATGACATTTTGCGGTTATAGTGCTGTTCGTGGCAAATATCATAGTTCTTGCAAAAAGCGAATGCGGGCAAATCTGTGTGAACTCAATGCACTCCATATCAGGCTCGATTATCGGACCGCCCGCAGACATTGAGTACGCAGACGCTCCCGTAGGTGTTGAAAAAATAATGCCGTCAGCACGCAGAGACGAAACCACCTGTTTGTTTCTGCTGACCTCAAAATCAGCAATTTTACAGTTGTCAGACTTTGAAAGCACAACGTCATTAAGAGCGCACAATGATATAGTTTTGCCATTTTCATCGGTTATATCCACACTTATCAGCATACGCTTGCTGTGGGTGTAATCACCTTCAACAAGGCGTTTCAGAAGCTCAATCTGCGTATGCTCCAGCGATGCCATAAAGCCAAGCCTTCCGCAGTTTATACCGAGTACGGGCTTACGATTCTTTGCGCAGTCAATAGCGCAGTTGAGAATAGTACCGTCACCGCCGACTGCAACGACAACATCACAGTTTGCTATGCAGTTATCATAGCTGTCAAACACTATGCCGCCAAGCTGTCCGAAATGCGCCCTGTACTTGTTTTCAACATACACATTACAGCCACTGAGCGAAAGCACCTCGCAGGCTTTTACAACATATTCTTCGCAGTTTGCTTTATTCAGATTCGGAAAAATAAAGATGTTCATAGTTTCTCCCGTTTATTTAAAATACAAAAATGCTTCCTTTACAAGCTTTGTTATGTCAAGGTTTGAATTACCGACTTCTCCCCTGCGCAGATACGCAAGATACTCGATATTTCCGTCACTGCCCGTTACAGCGGAAAAAGTAAGTCCTTTAACGAAAAGCCCCTGCGCATTAAAAGCACAAACAAGCCTTTCAAGCACGCTGATATGGACTTTAGAGTCTTTGACAATACCTTTTTTGTTGAGAGCCTTTTTACCAGCCTCGAACTGCGGCTTGATAAGCACAGCCATTTCCCCGTTATCAGAAAGTACCTCGCATAAAGGCTTGATAATAAGCTCAAGCGAGATAAACGAAACATCAATGCTTATAAACTGCACCTGATGCGTAAAGAAATCCTTTGTAAGCTCTCTTGCGTTCACACCCTCACAGTTTATAACTCTGCTGTCCTCAACCAGTGATTTATCAAGCTGTCCGTGACCGACATCCACGGCATAAACGATTTTTGCACCGTGTTCAAGCAGGCACTGTGTAAAACCGCCTGTTGACGCGCCGATATCAGCACATACCAGGTCTTTTACATCAAGACCGAAAACGTCAAATGCTTTAGCGAGCTTCAGCCCGCCTCTGCCAACATAAGTCAGGTCATCGGGCTGTGCTTCAACTTTATCATCAACGCTTATGTCAAACGCAGGTTTTGTGCAGACCTTGCCGTTTACAGAAACCTTACCTTCTTTTATCATAGCTTTGGCGCGTTCACGGCTTTTGGCAAGAGCGTTTTCGGTAATGTATACGTCAAGTCTGCTCATCGTTCAGAAAATCCTCTATCTGCTGCGCCATCTTTTCGGGCGAAAAACCAAGTTCGTCAAGCAAAACCGTGCTGTCACCATGCTTTACAAAATAGTCGATAGTAAACGGTGCAACATTATCACAAACTGCGGCATATTTTTCACTGATAGAGCCGTAGTCATAGCCTTCCTCAAAGAAGAACGCAACATCATAGCTTGAGATTATATCTGCGATCTTCTCGCTTATCGGGAAAATCTCAACAAGCCTCAAAACATCGCAGGCAATATCTTTTGATTTAAGTATCTCAACAGCAGCCATAGCGTTTGTGCAAAGCCTGCCGTAAGTAACAATAAGAATGCTGCCGCCCTTTTTTATATGCACAAAAGAAGTATTCGGCTCGGACGTTCTAATACCACTTTTTTCGTTTCCGCGGGGGTATCTTACCGCCGCGATACAGTCATCTTCATATACAGCCTTTCGCAAGCAAAGTTTAAGCTCGGCGTAATCGGAAGGCGAATAGATCTTTGTGTTTGGTATGCTTGAAAGGAAAGAAACATCAAAAATACCCTGATGTGTTTCACCGTCATTACCCACAATACCTGCCCTGTCAACGCATATTACCGCGTGTGAATGACATATAGAAAGGTCGTGCAAAATCTCGTCATACGCCCTTTGCAGAAAAGATGAATATACTGCAAACACAGGGATATAATTCATCTGCGCCAATCCGCCGCAGAACGTTACAGCGTGTTCCTCGGCAATACCCACATCAAAGAAACGTTCGGGGAACTGCTTTGCAAAATACTGCAGACCTGTTCCGTATTTCATCGCAGCAGTTATTGCGCAGACTTTATTATTAGTCCTTGCAATATCGCAAAGCTCCTTACCCATTACAGAGGAAAAGCTGTCGCTTGATACAACGTCGGGGTTGCCTGTAGAAATCTCAAACGAACCAACACCGTGGTACTCACCCGGATTTTTTTCCGCAGGCGCATAGCCTTTACCCTTGACAGTATTGACATGGACAAGTACAGGGCAGTTCAGAGCCTTAGCAGCCTGAAGTCCCCTTTCCATTTCTGCGATATTGTGACCGTCAAGCGGTCCGATATATTCAAAACCGAGGTCCTCAAAAAGCGTGCTGTGCAGCAGCGAATTCTTGAACGCATCTTTGGAACCTTTAATGACCTTTTTAACGGGCGAACCGATAACAGGAGTTTTATCAAGCACTTTCTTGACTGCGCTCTTTGTTTTATGGTATCCGTCTTTTGTACGAAGCGTTGCAAGATATTTTGCCATACCTCCGACATTCTTGGATATAGACATCTCGTTATAATTGAGTATAACAATGATGTTCGTACCGCTCTTACCAGCGTTATTCAAGCCCTCGTAGAAAAGACCGCCTGATGATGCACCGTCACCGACTATGGCAACGGTATGGTGGTCGTCGCCGCTTAGCTTCATAGCAGTTGCTATACCAAGCGCCGCAGAAATGGCATTGGAGCTGTGACCGCTTATAAAGGCATCGTGAACCGATTCATCGGGTCTGCAAAAGCCTGAAAGCCCGTCCTCTTGTCTTAAGGTATTGAACTTTTTTGCTCTGCCTGTGACTATCTTATGTGTGTATGCCTGATGTCCAACGTCCCAGACTATCTTGTCTCTAGGCGACTCAAAAACGCGGTGCACCGCAAGCGTCAACTCAACAGTGCCAAGGCTTGATGCAAGATGTCCGCCGTTTTTGGAAACAGTTGTTATCAAAAGCTTGCGTATCTGCCTGCAAAGCTCGTCACACTGCGGATAATTAAGCCGCTTAAGGTCAGCGGGAAGATTCAATTTATACAGGTCAAGCTTATTGTTATTGCCCATTTAAATACTTCCAATCTTTTGTCAATTACGTCTGTTAAGCATATCATCCGTCAGCTCGGATAAAAACTGATTGTTTTCAAACTTACTGATATGCCCCAAAGCCTGCATTGTAAGCTGCGCGGCTATTTGTCTTGAACGGGTCTCACCCAGCAGCGTGACATATGTGCATTTTTTCTGCTCACTGTCGCTGCCGATAGGCTTGCCAAGCTCTTCAAAAGTGCCGTTTACATCAAGCAGATCATCGACTATCTGAAAAGCTCTGCCAAGCGCCGAAGCATAATCTGCAGCTGCGGGAATCATTTCATATTTACCCGAAAGTATAACGCCCATTACGCAGGCTGCCTCGATAAGAGCGCCTGTCTTGTACGATTGCAGAATGTTAAGCGTTTCAATATCAATATCCTTGCCCTCGCTTAAAAGGTCAATGACCTGACCGCCTATCATTCCCTCAACGCCGACGCCCTTGCTTAAAACGGAGATAAGCATGACTGCCTGCTGTGCAGGTATCCTTCCGTCGAGCGCCGCATTTGAAATGACCTCAAATGCAAGCGTGTTGAGTGCATCGCCCGCAAGCAGAGCAATGTTTTCGGGAAACGCCTTGTGGCAAGACGGCTTTCCTCTGCGGAAATCATCGTTATCCATACACGGCAGGTCATCGTGTATAAGAGAAAAGGTGTGTATAAGCTCGATCGCACAAGCGATATCAAGTATACTGTCAATGTCCTTTCCGCCGCACATACGGTAAAATTCAAGGCAAAGCACAGGTCTTAATCTTTTGCCGCCAGCCATAAGCGAATACTCCATAGCCTCGCAAACAATGCCTTGAAGCTCGGGCTTTTGCTGTGTAAACCTCAAAAGACATTCATCTATCGACTTGACGTATTCATCAAGCAGCTGCTTGTTTATATCATTCATCGGTATTATCTCCGTCCATTTGTATTACTGTAAGCTTGGCTTGCTCAAGTGTTTTTTTGCACCTGACCGAAAGCTCAACACCCTCTTTGTAAAGGTCGAGCGACTCATCAAGCGTCAGGTCAGCGCCCTCAAGCTTTTTTACTATCTCATTGAGTCTTGAAATATCTGTCTCAAAGCTCATTATTCTTCTTCCTTTCGGGTTATCTCTGTGACGGTTGCACAGGCTGTATCATTACGGAACCGGATAGAGATCCTGTCACCATCTTTTATATCATCGGCAGTCATTACCACCGATTCGTTTTTCTGAACTATTGAGTATCCGCGCGAGAGCACATTAAAGGGACTTAACGTGTTCAGCTTTCCTGCACGTGATTCAAAAGCGTATTCTTTTTTCTCAACGGCGCGGGCAATACTGCGTTTCAAGCGAAGTGAAAGGTCGTTTACCAGCCGCTCGTTGTTTTTCAGTTTATTTTTCGGAGAACACAGCTTTATTTCGGAGAACAATCTGTCCACCCTGCTGTCACAGCGTTCCAGACGCGACAGCACAGACTTTTTCATCAGCGCACTCAAATTATCAACAGCACCTGCAAGCTGCGATTTGTCAGGCGTTGCAAGCTCTGCGGCAGCCGAAGGAGTAGGCGCTCTCAAATCAGCTGCATAATCGACAAGCGTAGTGTTTATCTCGTGACCTACAGCCGATATGATAGGAGTTTTGCAGTCGTAAACCGCCATAGCTGCCGCCTCGGTATTAAAAGACGAAAGCTCTTCAAGCGCGCCGCCGCCTCGTGCAAGGATTATTGTATCAAACTCACCGTTGTCGGCTTTCTTTAAGCCTGCGCAGATAGTTTCTACCGATTCACTGCCCTGCACCTGCGTGTGAAAAACACCGACAGTGCAAATCGGAAATCTTCTTTGAAGCACGTTGAGGATATCCTGAAGTGCAGCGCCTGTCATTGAGGTGACGACTGCGATTTTTCTTGGGAAAGCAGGTATCGGCTTTTTGTTTTTTTCATCAAAGATGCCCATTTTGTACAGCTTTTCCTTGATAAGCTCTGTCTTATCGTGAGACGCACCACTGCCAAGCGGCGTAATATCTGTCGCGATTATCTGATAAGTACCGCCTGCCTCGTATATCTCAACATTGCCGACCACAAGAACGCTCATACCGTCTTTAAGCTCTGTTTTAAGCCTTACAGCGCTGCTTGCGAACATTACCGCTTTAATGCAACTCTGCTCATCCTTGATGGTAAAGTAAATATGTCCGGATTTGTAGTTGAGATTATAATTGGATATCTCACCTTTTACACAGATACCTTTCAGCTTTACATCGCTTTTGAGCTTGAACGCAACATATTTATTCAATTGTGATACCGAAAGTATCGAACTCATAACAAAGCGTCCTCTCTTATTGCACCGTATAAAGCCACACCTACAGCGTTGTCGCACGAATATTCGGGCTGCGCAAAATAGCCGTCGCAAACAGGTGTGAGCATATCCTTTATAAGCCTGTCCGACATAACACCGCCCGCATAAACAACAGGCATTTCGCCGTATTCTTTAATTGCGGCAAGTGTCATACCGCGCACAGTACCGCCAATATATTCAAGGCAGAACCTTGCTGTATCCTCCGCGGATCTTCCCGCATTTATCATATCTCTGCACTTATTCTCAATTCCCGAAAGTGAGCAGTCAAGTCCTCTTATAACAGGCTTTACCGTAAAGCTGCCGCTGCTTTTTACAGCAAGCTTTTCAAGCTGCGCACCGCACGGAAAATCCAGCCCAAGCATAAGACCTACGCGGTCAACAGCCTGACCAGCCTTCAAATCAAGCGAGCAGCCGATTTGCTTTATGTCAAGAACCTCTGATTTATCGGGCGTACACAACAGCATATCAGTTGTGCCGCCGCTTATATGAAAAGCAAGAAAAGACTTGTTCGATTTGAGCAAATCAAGTCTTTTACAGGAATATAAAGCCGCAAGTATATGCCCCATCTGGTGATACGTTGCATAGCATTTTGCACCGCAGGCGGCTGCGACACATCTTGCAGTACACTCGCCTACGAGAAAGCAAGGCATATACGAACCCTGTACATCTCTGGGCGCACACGAATAGCTGACGCAAGAGATCTCACCTTTGCCAAGCAAAAACTGCTGCATAAGCTCCGGAAGCTGCTTTGTGTGGTGAAACACCGCATCTGACTGCCTTATCCCCTTTTCACCGCTTTTGACGGGCAAAAGCTTTTTTACAGAATCAACTTTTCCCGTTTCACTGTCATACAGCGCACACGATGTGGTATAATTACTTGTATCAATGCCAAGAAACAGGCTCATTGGGTATCTTCCGCCTTATCTTTAACATGTTCGCTTTTTGAGAACGAACCGAGCACACCGTTCACAAACGAAACGTCCGAATCAAGAGCATATGCCTGCGCAAGCTTTACAGCCTCGCTTATCGCAACGTTTACAGGTACTCTTTCATCAAACATAGACTCGTATATAGCAAGACGAAGCAAAGCAAGATTGACCTTCGGTATCCTGCTTACAGCACGCTTGTCGCTGAACTCGGCTATAATTTCGTCGAGCTTGTCCGCGTTATCACAGATATTTCTTACAAGCTGCTTGGCTTCATCATTAAAATCGAAGTCATCAACTTCCTTTGCTGATTCAAAAATAACGTCTAACGGATCATCTCTGAAAAGCTTTTCAAATGAAAGCAGAAAAGCCGCTTCCCTTACCTGCCGCCTTGATGTCGACACAAAAAACACATCCTTTAAAAACTATTACATACACAACAAAGCCGACCTTTGCCAAAAGCAAAAGTCAGGCTTTATCCTGCGTGTGAACACCGCACACGTTTATATTCACCCTTGCAACCATAAGTCCGAGCATATTCTGGATAGAACCCTTTACCTTTTCCTGAATCAGCTCGCTTATTGCGATAGCTTTCGTTCCGCTTTCAATGATAATACCTACGGTAACGGAAATAACGTCGTCAACAAGTCCTATCCTTATGTTGCCGAAGTTCTCCTGCTTGAGCCATATCTGTCTGGGAGTTTTCATAACGGGTGCAACGCTGTATACGCCGTCCACCTCGTTAATGCAGTTTACGATTATCTGCGCGATAACGTCCTGACTGATATGCAGACTTTTTTCAACAGTATCATTGGACTTATTCATATGCTGTTCCCCCTTTATTGTATTGCGGTAAAGCGAATCAGTCGGCACATCGAAAGCGTATTTTCAAATTCAGCCGACTATACTTACAATAAGTATAACACATTTCGGAGGAACTTACAAGTGTTTTGGCTCAAAAAAATTAAGTTTTTTCGCTTTACCGTCAATACAAACAAAGCGGGATATCAATACTGTGTGGTTATGCAGAAAAAAGCAATACTGTCAGGCAACATCGAATATTCTGATGTTTTCGTTTGCAACCGATACCTCGGAAAGAAGAATATCCTTTATCTTCGCTGCTTCGCTTGCCATAAGCCCGTCTTTGTTGCCTGTCTTGACAACGATATTGGCATTGTTCCCGTCAAGGTATACAACACAGTCTTTAAAGCCCGCAGCCTTGACAAGACTTTCTATCTTGTTTTCCGTCTCCATAAGCCCTGTCATTGTCTGTGCCTGCTGTGAGGCGGTCTTTCTCTCTTCCTCGGTGGCATCTCCCCCGCCGATAATTGATTTGAGAGTCTGAACGGCTTCATCTCTTGAAGTCGTCCTTTCAAGTCTTGCCTTTGCAAAGTAGTCTTCATCAGCGTCCTTGCTTACAAGCTGCGATTCTCCGTAGTTTACAGACTGATTCTTTACCACGTCCGTAGTCTTTATCTTGCCGCCCGTGGCTGAATATGCATAGTTTATGTAGATAGCCAGCCCAAGCACGAGTGTCATACCTGCTAAAAGTATCTGTTTTTTGCCGATGATAAGTGATGGTTTTTTCATTTTTGATTACCTCTCTATCTTAGTTTTTCCCTCGACACATATCTTGCCGTAGGACAGATTCAAAGCTGCTGAAACAGCCTTAATTACCCTCTCTTTGACAGTTATATCTCCACCTCCCGAGCAAACCACGACAACGCCGTTTATCTTTGGTTTGACTTTTTTTCTTACAAGAGCCTGTTTTGTACCGCCGCTGTCGATAACGACAACTTCGTTTGTATACTTCTCATTTGAGCCGTTTGAGCTGTATTCCTGCATCTTGTCTATATTCTCGGCGTAATAATATTCTGATGTTCCTTCAACGGAAATCATGACGCGGCAGTCTCCAACTCCGTCTATATTAGTGAGGATAGTTTCAAGTTCGTCTGTTATCTGCTGTCTGAAGCGCTCGCTTTCGATATAATCCTGCTCTGACGATAAAGACTCTGTGCCTTTGTTTGCGGGCTTTGCGCCCGTATTAAGACTTGAAAGAGCAATAAGCATGATACCTGCGATGCCTAAAACGAACACTATTCTTGTCTTGTTTTCAGATGATTTGAAACCTGCAAGTGCCTTTTTTAAATCTTTGAAAATCAACTGCTGTCACCCGCTATGACCGAAACCTCCGTCTTTGGAAGCTCACTGTGTATTGTTTCTTTTATCTTTTCTGAATCCTGCTCTTTTGACGATATCTGTACTTTTGTTATCTCTATCTGATTATATTCGTTGACATCAAGTGTTATGATTATTTCACCGCAGTTTATACCGACAGCTGTCAGCTTTTTTCGCAGATAGTCCGAAAGCTCTGTTTTCGCGTTTTCAAGCACCATAGCTTTTTCATAGCCTTTGATATCGTCGTAAACCTGTTTATCGTAGGATACCGTATAATCGTTCAGTCTGAATCTGAAATCCTTATCCATAAACGGCGTGATGACCGTCATTACAAGCACCAGACCTATAACAAGGTCAAGCTGTTTTTTCATCGTTCCTTCGGGAGATGCTATTTCTATCATAGTGCTGACGACACCGACTACGCACGCCGAGAAGATGATCGTTTTAACTGTATCCATTTAGCCTCCCAGATTAAATGCAGTAAGCATCATTATTGTCGTTGCCGCTGTGAAAATAAGTGCATATGCGATTATTATGCTCATCGCTATGCCCAGCACCGAATTGATGCTTTTAAGCAGACCCGACACCTGCGTTCTTCCAAAGAAATCACTGACACACTTTGCAAGAAATATTGAAAATCTCACAGCAAGCAGGCTTATAAGCGGCTTTGCAACTATAAGAAAAAGCACGATAATGCCTATGCTTCCGACCGTTGAGCGTATTATGCCAAGGCTGCCCTTTACTGTCGAGTATGCCTCCGATACGGAGTTTCCGATAACAGGGATAAAGCTTGAAGCTGCAAACTTTACAGCCTTTGTAGCTACATTATCGGCAGCAGCACCTGTTATACCCTGTATAGTCATAAGTCCTGTAAAAACTGTCATCAGCAGCCCAAGACCGACAGTTACGACCTTTTTGACACTGTCCGCTGCATCTGCAAAATTTAGCCGCGGATTTACTGCCGAAACGAGAGTAACTGCAAGAACGATACTCAAAAACGGCAGCAGCACCTTTGAAGCGATAACACCCATAGCTTCACACACAAAAAGCATAATAGCAAGGTATCCGTTAGAGCCGATAAGATTGCCGCCTGCCGCAGTTATGCCCGAAAAGACAGGCAGATATGCCGCAAGATATGTATTGACCGAGTTTATGGAGCTTTGCACTGACATAAAGCTATCCCTGACGGTATCGGTCATAACGGTGACCGTACAGATAACGCAGACTATTTCAAAAACTCGCGAGATATTGTCGTCATTAGCGCTGACTGAGCGTATCAGCACACCCAGAAGCGTTATCGCTATTATTCTTCCCAGCATTACAAATGGAGATTTCAAGGCGCTTTTGAAATAATCTATTCCCTTTTGTATAAAGCTCTTTGGCTCGATATTGCCAACAGACGAGGGTGATGTCAACTTTATGCCTTTGGAATCAAGCGTTCGCCTGATTTCTTTAGGCGTGCTGCCCTCAAGCTTTTGCTCTATCTTTTTCGTTATGCTTTCAGCGGTTTGCGTATCATTTTGCGCAAATGCGCAAGGCGCGGCAAATATTGCAAGTATCGTCAGACACAAAACGGCAGTCAACCTTTTCATACTATTCCTCTTTATCAGATGATAAGACTTTTTACTATCTCAACAAATGCTTTGAACAGCGGCAAAGATATTACCAGGACCGATATTTTGCCCGCTAAAAGCACCTGTGAGCCTATAGCACTTTCTCCGCAGTCTTTGCAGTAATCCGCAGCAAACTGCGTTATATATGTAACACCGAGGCATTTGAATATGACTTTTATGTACATGCTGTCGATTTTAGCTGCATCAAACAATGAACTGACTGCCGAAACTATCTGTGAAACAAATCCGACAGACGAAAGCAGAAATATTGCCGATACAACAAGCGTAAGTACTGTTTTGAGCTGCCTGCTGTCGTTTTCAAGAGTTTTGCAGGCTATCACCGATGCTATGCAAAAACCGCAAATTGATAAGATATTCATCAGTTCAGCCCGAAGACATTCTTTATTGTCTGAAAAAGACTGCCTATCTGGTTGACTATCATAAACAGCACCACAATAAGACCTGCAAGAGTGGTCATCATAGCCTGTTCATCCCTTTCAGCACGTTTGAGCAGCTGATTCAGCACGGCAACGATTATACCGATAGCGGCTATCTTGAAAATAAGGTCGATATCCATTAGTGTCCATTCCTTTCAATAAGGGGTATCGCCCCGTAATTCAAGTACTGCACGGCATCTGCTGCATTGCCGCAGGTCAAAGTCATATCAGCATAATTGCGGCAAATGCGCCACCAAGCACACCGAAAGTGCGGCAAATATGCGACCTTTGGCTGTACAGCTTTTCTACCGAGTCGATCATCTTTTGCTGCTGCACAGCAGCAAGCCTTGCATATGAAAGCTGTCCTTGTATATTTGTCGTACCCAGTGTTGTGAAAAACGATTTAAGGTTGTTGAGCGCAGCGTCTTCAAGTCCGCAGTCCCAATCATCTATTTTATCAAGCACAGCTTGTCTTATATCGTATGCGGCTGCATTTACATTTAGGAAACTGAAATCAGTGTATTCGCCGCTTTGGCGAAAATACTCAATCATTTCTCCGTATGTCATCAGCGAATATTCAAGCAGTATCGCTGCCTCGCTGTACATACGCAGCAGCTTTTTGTGAAGCACAAGCTTATGTTTGTACATCTCACTTGCCTTGAATCCGGCAAACATCCCTGCGGCTATAAGCAGTATGCTTCCCCATAGATTCAGCATCGCACCTGCTCCTTTCCGCACTTTGATGCATCGCAGATACACTTTACCTTTCCGCATTGCGCACCGCTGCCCAAAAGCACTGCCCTTTCAAATGCGCCGAGCTTTATCAGCTTACGGATAACAGGCTTTGACTGCAATTCTTGCAAGCTTGAACTATGGCAGGTCGCAATCAGTTTTACACCGCTGTTAACGGCATATTCAAGCGCTTTAAGGTCATCGCGGCTGCCGATTTCATCACACACAAGATAGACAGGAGACATAACTCTCACAGCGGTCATTATACCCTCAAACTTGTTATATGACGTAAACACGTCAGTTTTTAAACCCACATCGTTTTGAGCAGCACCATCAAACACCGAGGCTATCTCGTTTCTTTCGTCAATAAGGCTGGTGCTGCATTCGTTGCCAAGCAGCCTTGTGAGGTCACGCAAAAGCGTAGTCTTTCCGCTTGTAGGGGGTCCTGCTATCAGCAGACTTGACTTACTGCTTTCAAACAAGCGCTTATATAAATCGTCAGCGCAGCCTTTGATCTCGCGCGCTATACGGATATTAACGCAGGAAATATCTTTGACATTCTCAATGTTGTAGTAGTTACGCGGGTCAAGCACTGCCGTTCCGCAAAAGCCTATGCGGCAGCCGCCTTTAACGGTTACATAGCCGCCTGTTATCTCCCTTTGAAAGCTATGCACAGATTCGCGAAGAGCCGTTCGGCAGATATATGATATATCCTCTGAGGTCACATCGGCGGCTTTAAGCGGGCAAACCGAAAGCAAGCCGCTGGGCTGAAGAAAATACTCTTTATCACCTGCTGTAACTGTGAGCTTTCTTGCGGCGCGCAGGCGTATCTCACGAATCTCACTTTGCTCACACTTGGGTACAGCCTTGACCGCTTCAAGTATACGCGGCGGAAGATACGCAAAAACGCTTTGTATCCTGCTTGTATTTTTCAATATTCCGCCTCCCCGTCAGCACTTGTCCTATTAGATACTATGAACGATCAACTGCTAATATTCACAGCACTTGTCCGTGACAGTATTTTTTTGATAATGTGCTTGCATTGACATAGAAACTGTGTTATAATATTATGGAATATTTTATATAAGGAGAACAAAACAAATGTCGTACGAACTTAACAATGATCAGAAAAGAGTACTGACCCTTGCTCAAAGTGTTATCAACCAGGTGAAAAAGGTGATTATCGGCAAAGACGAGATAATTGTCAAGGTTTTGCTTTCAATACTTTCAGGCGGTCATATTCTTATTGAGGATATCCCAGGTGTCGGCAAAACCACCCTTGCGATCGCTCTTTCAAAAGCGCTCAATCTTGAGTACAAAAGAATGCAGTTTACTCCTGACGTTCTGCCGTCTGATGTAACAGGCTTTTCGGTACTTGACAAGGATACACACGAGTTCAGATACAAAGAGGGCGCAGCAATGACAAATCTGTTCCTTGCTGACGAGATTAACAGAACCTCATCAAAAACGCAGTCTGCTCTGCTTGAGGTAATGGAAGAGGGCAAGGTAACCGTTGACGGAGTTACGCACAAGGTACCCGACCCGTATATCGTTATTGCTACGCAGAACCCTATGGGTTCAATCGGTACGCAGATGCTTCCGGAATCGCAGCTTGACAGATTCCTTGTCAGACTGACTATGGGTTACCCGTCATTTGACAGCGAGATAAATATGCTCAAATCCAAAAATACAAATGTTTCAACCGATAAAGTTGAGGGCGTTGCAACGATACAGGATATTATTGCTGCAAAAAACACCGTTGATGATGTTTACGTATCGGACGAGGTGCTTTCATACATAGCTGCGCTCGCAAATGCTACAAGAAACAACTCTTACATCAAACTCGGACTTTCGCCGAGAGGTTCTATCGCTCTGCTTAAAATATGCAAGGCTACTGCTCTGCTCAAGGGCAGAGATTACGTTATCCCCGATGACGTGCTTTACTGCTTTGACGACGTTGTAAGGCACAGACTTGTGTTTGAATCAAAGGCAAAGCTCAACGGCATATCGCACCAGCAGGTCGTACAGGGCGTTATATCAAGCGTTCAGGTGCCGCGTATAAACAAATAAGCGAGGAATACAGATGATATTTATTTATCTGATACTGCTGCTTATATCGGTAGTATTCTATATTATGTATGTCGGCGCTTTTTCGTATTATCTTATGGTGTTTATGATAGTCCTGCCGATAGTACTGTTTCTTCTTGACCTTTACCTGTCAAGAAAAGTCAAGGTGTATTTTACACAAAAAACTCAAAAGGCAATGGGAAAAACACCGCTGCAGCTTGAAATAGTAGCCGAAAACACCTCTGCATTCCCTGTTGCAAACCTTGAGATAGTGCTTGAATACCACAGTGCTATTGAAACAGACGGCAAGAATATTGCAAAGATAAATTCGCCGATAATGCCAAAAGAATGCCACAGCATGCTGCTCAACATCGCTTCGCTGCACGTCGGCGCAGTAGATTTTAAAATAAAAAAATGCCGCATATTTGATTTTTTGAGGCTTTTTAAATTCAAATTGAGAGGAAACGGATACAGCGAGTGCCAAAAGGATTCGACTGTCTACGTTTATCCGCAGTACAGCCACCTAGAAAACCAGATTTCAGACTACAGCAACACGGGAATAGATTCCGATGAATACTCGCCCGACAAAAAAGGCGATGACCCGTCACAGATTTTTGACATACACGAATATGTTGAGGGCGACAAGCCAAACCGCATACATTGGAAGCTCACCGCAAAGCAGGATTCGGTAATGGTCAAGGATTATTCCCTGCCGATGACCTTTGCGCTGAATATTTTTATAAATCTCAATACCGACAGCCTGCGCAGCTATGATGCTATCATACAAAGTGCACTATCGGTATCTATGCTGCTTACAGAGCGCGGATATGCCCACAGCATCAGCTGGTATGATGCCGGCGAACAAAACCTTGTCCATATGAACATCAAAGACGAGCAGGAACACATAGACTGTTCGGAAGCACTGATAAAAACAAAAACATACCGAAATGAAACGCTGCCTATTTACCCGTTTACCGCCGAAGAGGGACAGGTAAACTGCGCACATATGATAGTAGTCACTCAAGCGCTTGACAGCAGCGAGATAAACAGCATCAGCGAATCGGGCTGCGCATCAAGATACACGTTCGTATTTGCGGTCAACGACCAGCAGCTGCTCGGTCAGGTCGATGTAAACGATAACGTCACCGTACTCAATGTAATGCGTGACCGCGTTGCAGAAGCCTTTTCGGACATTCTGCTTTGATAGGAAAAATGAAATCAGCAATTTTTCGGAGACAGATAAAAATGAAAAAGAAAAGAAAAGCTCTGATAGACAACGGCTTTATCAGCAGCAACGGGGTCTGCTTTGGAAACGATATCGCCCTGCGATACACAAAGCCGCACGAATCCGTATATTTTGACATCGCAAGAGCGCTGTTTGCACTTGCAGTCAGCTTTGCAGCGATGTGCATGTTTGCATCGTTTATACTTAAACAACCCAGCTATGCAGGGTTATTCCTGTGCTGCGCCCTTCCGATCGGTCTTTTGTGCGTAGTAAGAGTAAAGAACAAAGAATTCAAAACCATAGGCATTATCTTCCTTGTGCTTTATTTTATGTATTTTGCTTTAAATTACAAGGAAGTATCGCTTGGGTTTTACAGTACAGTTTCGCTGTATCTTGAGCACGCAAAGCAGCCGAGCAGTATTCTCGGCACGGCATTAAGCGGAATAAGTCCGATTGATTATCCCGAGCTTGCATCATTTTTTCTGAACCTTTTAGCATCTGTAGTAAGCGTTATAGTTACTATATCGTGTGTGTTCAGAATTGATTTCCCGCTGCTTTTCATTATTACATTCCCGCTGTTTGAGCTTGGAATGTATCACGGCTGGGAAGCGCCGCTTGTTTCGGTAGTTGTGCTGGTTATGGGCTGGGTCATACTTATCTCGCTGCACACCATAAATCAGCGTACTAACAAGGCAGGGCGCAAAAACACATTTGCTGTGCATGAAAAAAAGCACACGTACTACCTGACTTCAGAAACAGAAAAATCAAAGGTGTTCTTTGTGCTTATGCGGTTTATAGCTATGCTTTGCGCGGCTATATTCATTATTACTATCATTCTTGCGAACCTGTTCGGGCACGAGCGGTCTGAAAAAGTTGACAGATACAGAAAACAAATCAATAACTTTGTGAACAATTTCAGTCTTGAAGACCTCGGCGGTCTTTTTGCAGACTACGACGGCGGATTTGACTTTTTCGGCACAAAGGCTGTCGGCGGTACTAACGGAGGAAAACTCGGAGATACTGACGGTATCAACTTTAACGGCACAACGGCGCTTGTCGTCGATACAGCACCATTTAAAGAGACACTGTATCTCAGGGGCTACGTTGCAGGCGATTACAATGACAACCAGTGGGACCCGGTTGAATATGACAGCAGTGAGAAATTTGCAAAGGGGCTTGACGGAGTCGGTGTATGCCCACAGGATATAAACTATTTTGAGCTTACCGACCTTACCAATCTTCTTTCTGCGCAGGGTGAAAACGGACTGACCTCCGAAGAAGAGATACGCATAAAGGTAAAGGGTGCAAGCAAAAAGTTCGTATATGCGCCGTATGCGTCCTACTACACTGCATCAGAGCAGAAAAAAGACTATAAAATGCGTCCCTACTATGATTCGTATGTAAAGCTCGGTTCTAAAAACTACAGCATTACATACAGAAAGCCAAATCCCGATTTTGAAAGCTTTAACAGCGTTCAAAATGCAATAATCAGCAATCCGAACGCATTGGAGAGGAACAAAACTCTTCCCGAAGATGCGCTTGAAAGATACAGTTCATTTGTTAAAAAGAAATACAGCAAGGTGACCGAATCAAACGGCTTGAAAAAAGCTTACAACGAGATAGAGAGGAACTATCTGAACGGAAACAGGGATTATAACAGCGTTGTTGTTGCGATAAACTCCTATTTTTCCGACAACAACTTCAAATACTCACTTGAGCCCGGCAAGACACCTAAAGGCAGAGATTTTGTAGACTATTTTCTCTCCGAACAGAAAAAGGGATATTGCTCTTACTATGCTTCGGCAGGCGTTCAGCTTTTGAGAATGTTCGGTTTCCAGGCAAGGTTTGTTGAAGGGTATGTTGTACTGCCATCGCTGTGCGACCAAAACGCTGAATCGTGCAGTATCGATGTTACCGATAAATGCGCACACGCCTGGACAGAGGTCTATTTTGAAAACTACGGATGGGTTTGTGTAGATTTCACACCTGGGTATGACAACGACAACCCGAATATGACCGAGAAAGAAAAGCACCCTATCGAAACTCCGATTGACGACAGCAGCCAGGGTGACAGCTCTTCATTAAACGAAAGCTCATCAGAAAGCACTCCAGACAACAGTTCATCAGCACCTGATGATACATCATCGTCACCTGAAAGCTCACAAAACAGCTCAAGCAGCTCACCTGACTCGGCATCGCCTGACAGCAACTCAACAAGCACAAACGGATACATCGACCATAGAAGCTTACCCGACAGCAGCGGAGGCGGCACTGTAATGTCAACGACCGAAAGCGGAGCTTCGGTTGCACCTTATCCGCCGCAGAACAACTCAAGCGGCTTCTCTTCTGCAAAGATGATAATTGCAGTGGTCATAATCACGCTTGCGTTCCTTGCAGTAATGCTGCTGCGAAGAATCCTTTTGATAAAGACAAGAGAGCGCAACTGCTTTGACGGAGAACCAATGCAAAGGCTTGAATATATCCTGAAATACTCAATAAAGTATCTTAAGCTTCTGGATTTGAAGGTTGGCGACAATATCACTGATTCGCAGCTGTGTGACCAGATTCACGCAGAGCTTGCCGAGAGAGAGATACACATAGGCAAGGAACTAAAATTCCTGTTCAGCGTAACGCAGGATGCTTATATGGGCAAGCACGAGCCAAGCGAGGAAGAACTTGACCGCGCGTACGAGTACCTTAACTATATCGCACGGATAATCGTTAAGCCGAATCTCAGCCCTGTGAAATATATTACAGCTGTGCTTGTAAACTGTATGTACTAAAATAGTAAGCAGCTTATCGGTAACAAACCGATAGGCTGCTTTTTGTTTGCATATTCATATTTCAGTAAGGCTCAATTTCGACTGCCCTGCCCTGTTCAAGTGATTGTTTTACATCAATAAAACGCTGGTTTGAGCTGCCCATGAATTTAAGCTCAAGGCTTCGCTTTGCAAGGACAAACGGACCGTCAACAAGGTAATCAAGCTCTTTTAAAAGCTCCATATATCCGTTTTCCTCGTTTGCGTGGGATATAAGATACTCGTAGGTATAGCCCGTATAAGCAATTATATTAAGCGGTGTGATAAAGCCGTCATAGGCTCTGATTTTACGGGCGAGCTCTGTAAGCGGCTTGCATTGGCAGAACGGGTCGCCGCCGCTGAAGGTAACGCCGTCAAGCAGTCTGTCCTTGATTATTTCATTAAACAAGTCATCTGTATCTACAAGTATGCCGCCGTTAAAATCGTGTGTCTGCGGATTATGGCAGCCCTCGCAGTTATGCGGGCAGCCTTGCGTAAAAATCGTATATCTGAATCCCGGACCGTCAACTATTGATTCGTTTACTGTCCCTGCTATTCGCAGTTTCATAAAAATTCCTCCTGAAAAAAAGCTGGGCTCCGCTCCCCATGTGAGAACGAAGCCCTAAAAAGAGAGCACTTGACTATGCTTTAAGGCGTGGTATTCTTTCGTGGCAGACTCTGTGGTGCTCAGCCTCGGTTCTGCCGCATTTGGGGCACTTGTCCCCTATTATTCCCGTGTAGCCGCAAACAGGGTCGCGGTCAACAGGGTGGTTGATAGAGCCGTATCCTATGCCGACTTCCTTCATATACCTTACCACCTTTTCAAAGGCTGTGAGGTTGTTGAGCGGGTCGCCGTCAAGCTCGATATAGCTGATATGACCTGCATTGGTCAGAGCATGGTACGGAGCCTCTATTTTTAGCTTGTCAAAAGCGTTGATATTAAAGTAAACAGGTACATGGAACGAGTTGGTGTAATATTCTCTGTCGGTAACACCTGGGATAACGCCAAAACGCTTTTTGTCCATATTGACAAATCTGCCGGACAAGCCCTCAGCCGGTGTTGCAAGCAGAGAGAAATTCAAGCCTGTGCGCTTTGTTTCCTCGTCCATTCTGTTACGCATATGGGTGATTATTTCAAGCCCGAGCTTCCTTGATTCTTCATCTTCACCGTGATGCTTGCCTGTAAGTGCTACAAGGCACTCTGCAAGACCGATAAAGCCGACAGAAAGCGTACCGTGCTTGAGGACCTCCTCAACGGTATCGTCCTGCGAAAGATTTTCTGAATCTATCCACACACCCTGTCCCATAAGGAACGGATAGTTCTTGACCCTCTTCATGCACTGTATCTTGAATCTGTGCTTGAGCTGGTCAATGCAAAGCTGCATCATATCGTCAAGACTGTCAAAGAATGCACCTATGTTCTTGTTTGCCTTGATACCAAGTCTTGGCAGATTGATAGATGTGAAGGACAGATTTCCTCTGCCTGTGACAATCTCTCTTGACGGATCGTGTGCATTTGAAATAACTCTTGTACGGCAGCCCATATACGCGATTTCGGTATTCGGGTCACCCTCTTTGTAGTACTGCAGGTTGTAAGGCGCGTCAATAAACGAGAAGTTCGGGAAAAGACGCTTTGCCGAAACTCTGCAAGCGAGCTTGAAAAGGTCATAGTTAGGGTCAGTGGGGTTAAAATTAACACCCTCCTTGACCTTGAAGATATGTATTGGGAAGATCGGGGTTTCGCCGTTGCCAAGTCCGGCCTCCTCTGCGAGAAGAACGTTCTTGATGACCATTCTGCCCTCGATAGAGGTATCTGTGCCATAATTGATAGAGCTGAACGGCGTCTGCGCACCTGCTCTGGAATTCATAGTATTGAGGTTATGGATAAGAGCCTCCATAGCTTGATATGTAGCTCTGTCAGTCTCCTTGACAGAGGTCTTGTATGCAAAATTCTGTATCTTCTTTACAGTCGGAGCATCAACTATCTGAACCAGCAGCTTTGCCTCGGCATCCTGATAGCCGTTATCATTGGAAAGTGTAGGAACAAACCCTTTTTCTTCAAGCTGGTCAACAAGCTTCTTTGCGATAGCCTGCGAGTTCTCAAAGCCACCGAGCAGATTGAGTGCTCTGTGAACATTATCGCGGTATCTGTGCTTAAATGTCTTTGCAACACCAGCAGCCATATCATAATCAAATTTTGGCAAAGACTGACCGCCGTGCTGGTCATTCTGATTGGACTGGATAGCAATGCACGCAAGAGCTGCATAGCTTGCGATATCATTAGGTGTCCTCAAGTGACCGTGACCAGTGGAAAAGCCCTTATTAAACAGCTTTGTAAGGTCGATCTGTGTGCAGGTAGTGGTAAGGGTATAAAAGTCCATATCGTGAATATGGATATCACCCTCGGAGTGCGCCTTTGCGTGAACAGGGTCAAGTACATACATTTCATAGAATTCTTTAGCGCCGACAGAGCCGTACTTTAGCATTGTGCCCATAGCGGTATCGCCGTCGATATTGGCGTTTTCACGCTTGAGGTCAGAATCCTTTGCAGACTTGAACGTGAGGTCCTCATAGACCTTCATAAGCCTTGTATTCATCTCTCTTGCGCGTGTTCTCTCGGAACGGTAAAGAATGTATGCCTTTGCAGTAGAAGCGTGTCCTTCATTTATAAGGACCTTCTCAACGCAGTCCTGTATCTGTTCAACTGTAGGAGAGGTCATTTCCTTCTCCATAAGCATATCAACGACCTTGCCTGCGAGCGTGAGCGCTTCCTCCTGGTCAGAACCGCCGACGGACTGCGCAGCTTTATAAATAGCGTTAGCTATCTTTTCTATATTAAAAGTAACTGTTCTTCCGTCACGCTTTTTGATTTTTATAATCATAACAAACTTCCTCCACATAATGACACTGCTATAAACAACGGTCAATGACCGTATTAAAAAGAAACCATAATAGCCCCGGGCAAATCTGCCCGCCACACTTATCAGTCTTGGAAGACGACCACAATATGTTGTGGTTCGTGTGGAACAATTCAAAGTATATAGTATTTGTTTCAAACTGTCAATGTGCTTTTTGACAAATTAGGAGGCCGTCTTTTGTGTACCTTGCACAATTTACATATAATGTAAATTTTCAATCCATTTCATATATTTTTTTAGCGTTTTTCGTCAAGCTATCAATCTTTACAGCACCGTTTTTATCAAAATATGTGTAAAGCGTTTTACTTTACACAGTTGCAAGCCCATTTTACGCTTGTTTGCGTGGAAAACTAATTCAAAAGGTGGCAAATATGAACAAACTATTTACAGAATCGATTGTTTTTTGCCTCGAAAAATCGATTTTTTTCGTTCAATTGTGGTGTAAGGTAAATCGCTTGACACCATATTTTTTTTGAAAATTTTCTTGTTTTTTGACTGTTTTCTTTGGGTACAGAACTTTTGTTTGTTCAGGTATGAAACGGACTTTAAAATACATCCAAAAATATAGTTCAGAGCATAAAACTGCCGATGCCTACCTATAAAAATAAGCATCGGCATTATTCATATTAAAAGAATAGCTTTCTGCACACGGGTATGTTTTTATACACGCAGCGCTCAAAGGTATCTGCATCCGCAGGCTTTCCTACCACTGTGCCATAATGCACTGGAACCGCTATCCTCGGTTTTATGGCATTGACAAAATTAGCTGCTTCCTTTGCATCCATAGTGTATGTTCCGCCGACAGGTACGCAAACAATATCGCACTTGACCGCTCTTGCCTCGGGCGTGTCGTCAGTATCACCGCAGATATAAATTCGGCTGTTGTCTACAGTAACGACATATCCCAGCCATCCGTTGCTTTTGGGGTGAAACGGCTTATTGATATTATATGCCGCAACTGCTTGTATCGGCAGCCCCGCAATAAGTGCCGTTTGCCCCGGAACAAGCGGATAAATCTGTTCTTCGGGTATATCGTGCTTGAGCATTGTGGCTTTCATACCTACCGGGAATGCGTATATTGTCTTTTCATTTGCTGCCTTGTCAATATCCTTAAACGAGAAATGGTCATAATGCTCGTGGGTTATGAAGATTATATCAGCGTCATGCGGCTCGTTGGGCAGGTTAAACGGGTCAAAATACAGTTTACTTGTCGAGATTATCCTTATACTGCTTTGTTCATTGACCATAAGGTTTGCAATATTCATAACATCTCCCCTTTCCGATTATTACTCAACACTTCTTGTGGCTATAATGTCTACACCTGTATCTGCGGCATTCTTTACAACAACGTCGCCCATTTTTACAGGCAAGGCTACTGTTTGGGATTTAATTACGTCTACAACCTCAAAAATCTTTTCTTTTGGAATAGGTTCCTGTGTTTTTACAGGGACAGGCTTGCCGCTGTTCGCTTTTGCTGTGGTAGTAACTGTTCTGACGGGAGCTGTAAGTTCGCTTTTGGCATAGTTTTCTCCTCTGATACAGGTGTTGCCCGTTACCGAAAGCACTTGTCCGCTGTCATCGACCTCCGCTGTGAGCGAGCAACCCATCGGACAGCATATGCAGGTCAGTTCCTTTGTCATACTCCCACCTCCTCGATATAGACTCTTATATCCTCGCTTATGCTTTCAAGCTTATCCTGCTTTAAGATAAGATCTACCATTTCACTTGGCACAAGTATTTGTGATTTTTTGCGCAAAAGCTCTGTTTCGCCCGATTTGACAACTATGCTGACATTTTTGAAAACACCTGTAACTCTGAAACGTATATGATTGAGCGGTGCGAGATTTGCCGTTTTTATCCTGCTTGGGACAGTGTATCGCACTCCGTTTTCGGCTTTGACTGCAATAACCTTTCCGCTGCGGTCTATGGCGTTTTGGATATATTTTGCCGCATTCTCACCTGCTCTTGCAGATTCCTCCGAAACGAAATCTACAAGGTCGTGAACGTGCAGCACATTTCCGCATGAGAACACGCCCTCTACGCTTGTTTCAAGGCTCTCACTAACAGATGCACCGTTTGTTCTCGGATCTATCTCGACACCTGCACCCACGGTCAGTTCGTTTTCGGGGATAAGTCCGCAGGAAAGCAGCAGCGTATCACAGGGATAGTATTCCTCCGTGTCTGCAATCGGCTGGTTCTTCTCGTCGACCTTTGCGATATACACACCTTCAAGTTTATCCTTGCCCTTGATATCAACAACCGTGTGGCTCAATAGCAGCGGTATGCCGTAATCGTCAAGACACTGCACTATATTTCTTTTCAAACCGCTTGAATACGGCATAAGCTCTGCAACTGCCGCAACGTGTGCGCCCTCAAGCGTCATTCTTCTCGCCATAATAAGCCCGATATCGCCCGAGCCGAGAATAACAACCTCTTTGCCTATCCTGGCACCTTCAAGGTTTACGAGCTTTTGTGCAGTTCCTGCCGTATACACGCCCTGTGGTCTGAAACCTGGGATATTAAGTGCTCCCCTCGGTCTTTCGCGGCAGCCCATTGCAAGAATAACTGCCTTTGCATAAAGAGTCTGCACTCCTCGCTTGGCACTTATCACAGTTACTGCTTTTTTGTCGCTGTCAGGCATTTTTTCAACACCGAGCACCATTGTATCAAGCTCAAATGGTATGCCTTGCTCTTTTACCATATTTGCGTATCTTTCGGCATATTCGGGGCCTGTAAGCTCCTCTTTGAACGTGTGCAGACCAAATCCGTTGTGTATACACTGGTTGAGTATTCCGCCAAGAACGCTGTCGCGCTCAAGGATTAGCAGGTCATCGACACCTGCTTTTTTCGCAGCAACAGCCGCAGCCATTCCGGCAGGACCTCCGCCGATTATCAGCAAACTGTATTCATTCATCGTCCTGCCTCCTTTGTGTGCTGTAAACACCGCTTTTTCTTACGTCCTGGATCTTTATGCCGAGCTTTTTGGCTATAAGCGACATAGTTGTGGGCGAACAGAATCCTGCCTGACATCTGCCCATACCTGCTCTTGTGCGGCGCTTTACACCGTCGAGTGTGGTCGCGCCGAGAGGTCTGTTTATCGCATCGAGTATCTCGCCCTCTGTTACGGTTTCGCAGCGGCAGACTATCTTGCCGTAAGCAGGCTCGCGCTTGATAAGCTCATTCTGCTCGTCTTTTGAAAGCGCTGTAAAATGGGTGATGCCCTTTCTTGTGCCGATATAGTCAGGGTTGATCTCAAGCGGCAGTATCTCCCCTACGATACGGCATAGATACTGTGCGATAGCAGGCGCGCTCGAAAGTCCCGGTGACTCGATGCCTGCGGCATTGATAAATCCCTTTACATCGCTTTGAGCGATGATAAAGTCGCCGGTATCACCAACTGCACGAAGTCCCGTAAAGCTTGTGATGACCTTTCCGAAAGGTATATTTTTGACTGAAAGCGCAGCCTTAGCTTTGACCTCGTCAAGACCGTTTTTAGTTGTGGAAACATTATCCTTATCGTCTATATTTTCGGCGGTAGGACCAGCGAGCAGATTACCGTGAACCGTCGGGGTAACGAGTATACCCTTGCCCATTTTTGTAGGCAGCTGGAATATCGTTCTGCTGACGAGGCTGCCTGCGGCTTTATCCATAAGAAGATACTCGCCGCGGCGCGGAGTTATGCCCAGAGGCTTACTGCTTACCATAGCGTGTATCTTATCCGCATAGACACCTGCTGCGTTGATTATGACTTTTGTTTGGATATCGCCGCGAGAGGTATGGACGGTAAAGCCGTTCTCGTTTTTATCTATGCCGGTAACAAGAGTTGAGAGCTTGAAATCGACACCGTTTTGCAGCGCGTTCTCCGCAAAGGCAAGGGTCATTTCAAACGGGCAGACTATGCCCGATGTATCAGCCACAAGTGCGCCGCAAACCTCGTCAGAAAGCGACGGTTCAAGCTTTCTAGCTTCATCGCCCGTTACAACGCGAACACCGTCAACGCCGTTATTCCTTGCTCTTTGTTCAAGCTCGTCAAGCTTTGGAAGATCAGCCTTGTCAAAGCAAAGCACCATTGCGCCGTTGCGCTTGTATGCAAAGTCGAGCTTTTTTGCAAGATCACCCATCATTTGGCTGCCAAGCACATTGAGCTTTGCTTTCAGCGTACCCTCTTTTGCATCAAAGCCTGCGTGTATTATTGCGCTGTTTGCTTTGCTTGTCCCCTCACAGACATCGCTTTCCTTTTCGGCAACGCAGACCTTTAGCTTATACTTTGAAAGCTCCATCGCGGCAGCGCAGCCGACTACACCTGCACCGATAATCAAAACATCGTACACAATATCACCTCTCGTAAATTATGTATAAAAAATTCAATATCGTTTAATAAATTATAGCACATTCGCTTTAAAAAATCAATAGAAAAAAGGACTGTTTGAACAGTCCTTTAATAAATCTTATTCTGCTGTGCTTGATGAACCGCCGTAATTCTCCTGATGGACAACGATACCGTCGGGATATTTGCTTTCAAGCACCTCTTCAAGCGTGGTATTCGTCATATATGCACAAAAGGAAATGATAAGTATAAACGCACTGAGGACAAGAACAAGTCCAAAACGGTATCTTCCCTTTCTTTTCTTCTTTTTAGCCATTTGCTTTCCTCCGTTCACTGTAAAACCTTTATTATTATACACCAATGCGCCTGATTTTTCAAGTACCAAGGAAAATTATTTTTATAAAACAAAAAGGCAGCCGCTTGGCTACCTTTTGCTTGTGTAAAAATTTTGGAGAGGATGAAACGAGCTAAGAGTTTTTACATCTTAGTGTTCATTCTTTTTCCTTTCTTGTTCTACATTTAACATTATACTATTTTATAGAAAAATGTTCAACAACAGACAAGTTACATATTACTACAATTGTATTACAAATGTTTTCAATTTGTAATCAAGTCAATCCTTATTTACACCATAGGTATTTCTGTACTCCAGCATTTTATCAAGGTACTCCTTGCCCTGAACGACACCGTTTCTGATAGCATCAATGATATCGTTGATATTAACTATTGAATAGACCTTGACACCAAAATCCTTATATGCCTGTTCAACAGCGGAAAGCTCGCTGTCAAGGGCTTTTTCCATTCTGTCAACAGTGATGACCATTCCTGTAACGTTGACATTTGCAGTATCCTTAAGCTTTGGCATTACCTCGCGAAGAGCCTTGCCCGAGGTCATAACGTCCTCGATAATAACGACCTTTTCACCGTCTGCAAGCTTTTTGCCGACAAACATTCCGCCCTCGCCGTGATCCTTGACCTCTTTTCTGTCAAAGCAATAGCTGACCTCCTTGCCGAACTTGTTATACAGCGCAACAGCAGCAGAAACTGCAAGCGGGATACCCTTGTAAGCAGGTCCGAAGAGAGTTTCAACGTCGATATTGTTCTCGTTTATGCACTCGGCATAGAACTCACCAAGCTTTGCAAGCTGTGCGCCTGTCTTGTAGTTGCCCGTATTTACAAAATAGGGTGCTTTTCTTCCGCTTTTGAGAGTAAAATCGCCAAATGTAAGCACGCCGCACTCGACCATAAATTTAATAAAGCTTTCCTTGTAAGTCATTTCAAACATTCCTTTCGGGTTATTTATTACCTTATCATTGTAACACACATCGGTATATTTTTCAATGGCTATTTTCTTAACTTATGCGTTGACAGCAATATCGCTTAAATGGTATAATCACAATGGGTGATAAAATGAACACGCTTTATATTTCAGACCTTGACGGAACGCTTTTGCACAGCGACCAGAAGACCTCGGATTTCACAAACAAGGCAATAAACAAGCTCGTAAGCAAAGGTATGCGCTTTTCCTACGCAACTGCAAGGTCTTTTTCTACAGCGCACAAGGTAACAGACGGGTTGACTGCACGTTTCCCTGTAATAGTGTACAACGGCGTTTTTATAAGAGACAACGCAACTGGCAAATATCTCGCTAAAAATCTTTTTGACAAACACAGTGCTGTTCAAATCGCAAGTGAGCTTATACACGGCGGTGTTCAGCCGATAGTCTACTCGCTGATAGAAGGAAGCGAAAAGTTTTCATACATCAAAGAAAAGATAAGCCGTGCTGAAGCGGAGTTTATCAGCACACGAAAGGGTGATTACCGCGACAGACCGATACACACCTATGAACAGCTAATAAAGGGAGATATCTTTTATTTTACGTGCATTGACGAGCCTAAAAAGCTTGAACCTTTCTATGAAAAATACAAGGACACTTTCAGCTGCTATTATCAAAGCGACATATATTCGGGCGAACAGTGGCTTGAAATAATGCCAAAAAGCGCATCAAAGGCAAATGCCGCAAAGCAGCTCGCAGGGCTTTTAAACTGTGACAGAATCGTTGCTTTCGGAGACGGAGTGAATGACGCTGCTCTGTTTGATATCGCTGACGAGAGCTATGCGGTCTCAAATGCTGTGGATATTATCAAACAAAGAGCAACGGGTATTCTCGGCGCAAATGATGATGACGGCGTTGCAAAGTTCCTGCTTGAGCATTTCAAATAGACAAAGACCTTTTATTTAGCATACAAAAAAGCCGATATTTACTGATTGCAGTGAATATCGGCAATTTTTATAAGATTATATTATTGTTTACCAGCCTGCCTTGATAGCAGCGGAGATTTTATACACCATGTCATATGGTACAATTGCTTTACCGCCAATACAGGTCATCTTTGTAATGTCCCTGCCGGCAAGGAATGATGTCTGCTGTGAATTAAGACTTGAATCCGCAAGAAAGATAGGTGACTTTGACAATGCAGCCATTACTCCCGCACAAAGTGCATCAGGGTAATTCTGACCTGTAGCAACGAGAATACGGTCGCTGTTAAGGGATCCTGCAAACTTATTGTTTATTGCAATGCAGGTAGAGTATCTGTTGGAGCCATACAGTCTTGTAACATTTGTCGCGTATGCTTTTAGCTTTGTATCTGCATTTTGCGTAATAATTCCGTATCCGCCAACGATATAGGTGTCTTTCAGACCTGATTTGATCGATTTAAGATAATTTGCTGTTTGTGTTTCAGGTTCACCGTTGCCTGCAATATAAAGGATAGGCGAACCGGTTGCCGCAGCCGCAGGACCTGCTGAAATCGCATCGGGATAATTGTTTGAATACACAACAAATACTGATGTCGGGGTCTTATTTGTTACCTTTGCCATTGTTTTAGCAATATTAACGGCGGTTTCAAATCTGTTTTTTCCTGCAACTCTTTCAGTTGTAAGACCGAGCGATTTGAGCTGTTTTTCGACATTAGCAGAAACTGCACCTGTTCCGCCAAGAATGTAAGCCTTTTTGGATTTTAGCTCTTTTATCTTATTTACAGTGGTCTGGTTGAGTGAATCTCCGTCACAAAGCAGTATAGGTGCTTTAAGAGCAACAGCAAGCGGAACGCCTGCAAGTGCATCGGCATAGTTTACACCTGAAGCAATAACGACATTAGCCGCGCTGCCCGTGAACTGATACGAGGCAATTTTTTCAGCAGTTTCATAACGGCTGCTGCCTGCTACTCTGTCAGCATCGAGCGTAAAATAAACAATTTTAGCCTCGGTGCCCTTTGCAAAGGTATCAGCAGCAGAGTCTTTATAGCATCTGATAGTCATATCGGATTTTATTGGAGTCACAGCATACGAACCGATAGTTTTTACTTTATCGTATATGCAGAGCTTCTTGACATTGGTGCAGCCCGCAAAGGCATAAAAGCCGATTTTTTCAAGGTTTTTCGGGAGCTTCAGCTCGGCGGAGAGCGGTGCTGCGGAAAAGGCGTCATTTCCGATCACCTTTATGCTATTGGCAAGCTTGAGATTTGTCAGCTTACTGCACGCCTGAAATGCATAATCGGGTATACTTGTGAGACCTTCCTGCAATGTAAGATTTGTAAGTGATGTAAGATAAACGAACTGAGCTACGCCGTCAAACGTTACTTTTGCAGGAACAGTCAGTGATTTGAGCGAGGTACAATAACCGAATGCACACGTGCTTATCTTAACGCTTGTTGTAGGGAGCGTGAGTGATGCAGCATTGTCACAGTGATAGAATGCCGCTTCTTTGATCTCGGTCACGCTGTTTGGAATAGTGATGCTCTTGAGAGAGTTGCAGTAGTAGAACGCTTGGACACCTATTTTCCTGACTGTCGACGGTATATTTATCTTTTCAAGCAGCTTACAACTATCGAACGCTTTTTCGCTGATATTTGTAAGACCACTTGCAATAGACACTGTCTTAAGGCTGCTACACTCACCGAAAGCCCTGTCCTCCATAGAGGTAACACTGCTTGGTATTGAAAGTGAAGTGATATTGCGGTTCTGTGCGAATGCCCACTCGCCTATTTTCTTGACGCTTGACGGGATCGTTACCGCACCTTTGCAGGCATCACCGTTGATAAGCATACCGTTAACAATAACAAAAGGACTTTTCTTCTGCTGGTTTTCAAGCCACTTGGTCTCGTCAAAGGCATTTCCGCCGATATGTGTAACGCTTGACGGTATTGTAACGTTTTCAAGGTTATAGCAGAACGTAAATGCCGCCAGACCTATGCTCTTGACCTTGCCTGGAATAACTATGCTCTTTAGGTTTGTATTGCAGTTAAAAGCCATATCTGCAATACCTTCAAGTGTATTAGGAAGGGTCAACGCTGCGTTGGGAGTCATTTGCCCGTCAACAAGTATCTGATTGACAATAACGAGTTTACTGGAGTACACATTTCGTTTTGCTTTGAGCCAGGCTGTTTCATCAAAAGCATATGATTTGAATTCCTTAATTGTTGTCGGAAAGTTGATCGTTGCAAGATTTGTGCAGTTTCTGAAGACGCTCTGCTCAATTTTGGTCAGACTGCTCGGAAGAGTGATAGTTGTGAGTGAAGAACAATTTAAAAATGCTTTCTCTCCCAAAGTCTTTACCGTGTTGGGCAGGTTAACTGAAGTAAGCTTTGTGCAGCCGTAAAAGGCGCTTTCGCCTATGCTCGTCACGCCGCTGCCTAGCTCTACCTTTTCAAGAGCCGTCAGCTTCTCGAACGCGTAAGGGTCTATAACAGTTATCGAGCCGGGCACCTTTACTGTTTTCAGGGACGATGAAATACTGTTGAAAGCGTTTGAACCGATAGCGGTAACTTTTTTTCCGCCAGCCGACGATGGAAGCGTAAGGCTTGTCGGCGAATCCTTACCGTTGTAGCCGGATATATACAGCGTGCCGTCATCATGTTCATTGAAAACAAAATTCCCCGATACAAGCGCCGAGGCTTTCACTTCGCCCATTACATCGCTGACTACAGGAAACAAACAGACAGCAGCAAGGATAACTGCAATAGCCAGAAAGTGTTTTAAAATCTTTTTCAAAGTATCTCCTCCTATATTTTTTATTACAAAAAGAATTATATCAAATAATTTTACTAATGTCAATCGGCAAATTGAAGTAGCAAAGCAAAAAGAAAGCCTTGCAGTCTACCGAACAGCAAGGCTTGTATCATTTGGTTTTGAGCCAATCTTCTTTAGTGATAAGCGAAACGTGACCCGTGCGTATATCGTTCATCTGCGTTACAACGATGTCCTTGGTCGTGAACTGGTAGACAAAGCCGCACTTTTGCTGAACGCGTTTTGACTTTTCGTTGCCGTCGTAATATCCGCACCACACGGCAGTCATGCCAATGTCCTCAAATGCGTGTCGAAGCAGCTCTCTCACTGCTTCAGGGATAAGACCCTGACCCCAGAACGCCTTGCCGATCCAGTAACCAAGTTCACATTCGTCATCTCTGTCGGTCATATCAGTATCGCCGTTCAGCTTTAAAGATATACTACCTATTGCCCTATTATCTGTTTTAAGGCACACCGCGTATGTTTCGGGCACATTCAGAATGTTTTTGATGACCTCGCGGCTCTCGTCAATGCTTTTATGTTCGTGCCAGCCTGCTATTGGTCCCACATCAGAGTCTTTGGCGTATTCAAAAAGACTTTCCGCATCGCTGTCTTCCCACGGGCGAAGTATCAGCCTTTGTGTTTCAAGATTCATTATAAATTCTCCTTTTTGCAAGTTTTCTGATTCGCCGCGAACGTTTCAGTTTCATCACATACACGGCTGTATCCTGCGCCACGACCTTATTAAGCGCCACAAGCGCGATAAGGTTAGGAATAGCCATAAGACCGTTGAATATATCAGCCACAGTCCACACAGCAGAAACGGTCATATAAGGACCGAACGATATAGCGAGTATGTACAGATATCTGTATATCTTAACGGGTTCCATATTTCCGCCTGTGAGGTACTCCATACAGCGCTCGCCATAGTAGTTCCAACCAAGTATCGTTGTAAAGGCAAAGAACACAAGACAAAGCATCAGCACGAAAGCAGGCACATTAGATGGCAAAAATGAAAAGCCGTTTTTAAATGCGTGCGTAGTGACCTCAACGCCCTCAAACGGCGCATCAGTAACGGGGTTTATTGCATCGTAGCTGCCCATCATAATAATTGCAAGACCCGTCATCGTGCAGATAACAACAGTATCGATAAAGGTTCCCATCATAGAGACAAGTCCCTGCCTTACAGGCTCTTTGGTTTTTGCAGCAGCCGCAGCGATAGGTGCCGAGCCAAGACCTGCTTCGTTGGAAAAGATACCGCGTGCAACGCCCTTTTGCATAGCCACAAACATCATAGGTATCGTTCCGCCTGCGGCAGCTTTCATATTAAAAGCACTTTTGAATATCAAAGAAAAAGCACCCGGCAGCTTTGCTGCATTTATTACAATAAGACTGACTGCTGCTAAAACATAAAGAATTGCCATAAACGGAACAATGACCTGCGCAACACCTGAAATACGCTTTATTCCGCCAATAATAACAAGAGCGGCACAAACTGTGATAACAGCACCGGAGATAACAACTGCAAGGGTATACTCTTTGCCGAACAAAGTTACTGTGTTTTCTTTTTGCGGGTCAAAGAAATTCTGAACAGCAGATGTAATGCCGTTTATCTGTGAAAATGTGCCAATGCCGAAAAGACCAACACAAGCGCCAAAGAAAGCAAATACCTTTGCCAGCCACCTCCAGCGTCTGCCCATTCCGTACTCTATGTAGTAAAACGGTCCGCCGATAGCGTGTCCGTCTTTATCGATTTTACGGTATTTAACTGCAAGAAAGCACTCTGCATACTTTGTAGACATACCAAGGAAAGCAGCTACCCACATCCAGAAAAGTGCGCCGGGACCGCCTGCAAGTATGCCTACTGCGGTTGCGACACCTACAATATTGCCCGTACCGATAGTTGCGGAAAGCGCCGTACAAAGTGCAGCAAAGCTTGATATTTCGCCGCTTTTGCCGCCTTTTTCTTTTTTGAACATAAAGTAAAAGCCCTTATGGAGCTGGAATATCTGCAGAAACTTTACTCTGACAGACAAAAATATACCAATGCTTATTATCGCAATTATAAGCGGCAATCCCCAAACGTAGTCGTCGATTGCCGTAAGAATCTTATTTATTTGTTCCATTAAAAGAATCCTTTCAATAATCTGACAATATATTATATCATATTTTCCGCTTAATTACATAGATAATTAGGGTGGATTTAGTTAACAACTTAAAAATTTTTGCAGGTATTGAAAAGCGGTGAAAAATATAGTATAATAAGAAAAGATAAATGAAAGGAAAGATTATATGCTTCACGGATACTTTGATTTGCCGACCATTACATTCTTCACGCAGGGTAATATATGGACAGGCAGCCTATACACAAATTTCAATTACAGGATAATCCCCGTGGACATCAAAGGTGACGATAGCACCGAGCCTTTGAAGGAGCTTCACTCAAAGGTGTGGTACGGAACAGACAGCTATACGTTTGTAAAGGAGTTTGTATGCGAGTTCCACGAGGAAATGACCGCGCAGGGACTTGAAAAGACTATTGACGACCTTACCCAAGCCTTTGAGGAGTTTAAAAAGATACGCAAAAACATTGAGGCAAATTTCAAGCTGCACTGAAAAAGCCTTGTACCGAGCAACTGCTTTGTACAAGGCTTTGATTTTTAATATTCGTTTTCCTGTGCATTGTAGGGCTTTGAGACAGTCTGAGGCTTTTTAGCCTGCGCATCGGCTGCGAGCTTTTTGTCGTTTGTAAAGAATGGACCGTCTATAAGCCGCTTGCCGCTATTATCTGTAACACCGAGTTCAACAGCTGTTTTTACCACGGCATCGGCAACTGCTTTGGCATATTCATCAATATGCGCATCAAAGTCCTTATTGTCGGTTTCGTCTGTCAGAAAACCAAGCTCAACAAGACAGCTGGGCATATATGTATAAATATTAACGTGATAATTTATGTCAGGTTCGCCGACATATCCGTAGCACACGCCTCTGTTGTTGGATATACCCACTTTTTCGAGACCGTCAAGTATATTCTGGGCAAGTGCGGTATCTTCTTTGGGCTTGGCATTGTTGACCCATATCTCAACACCGCTCATTTCGCCGTCATATGCGTTTCTGTGCATACAGATAAAGAAATCGCATTTTGCGTTGTTTGCAATATCTGTTCTGTCCTCAAGCTCAACAAAGGTATCGTCATCCCTTGTCATCACAACATTAATGCCGTATTCTTTAAGATAATCACGCAGCTTTAAGGATATCCTGAGATTATCGTCCTTTTCAAGCCTTGTTTTATCCGCATTGACAGTACCTGCGTCGTAATCACCGTGACCCGGGTCAACACAAACGGTTATGTTATACTGCACATTGGTTTGCGCTTCGCTGCTGCTCTGAACTGTGCTTACAGCAGTTGAATCAGAGGGCTTGGACGTATCAGCCTTTGACGAGCTGTTATTCTTGCCTGCGCGTATAAGCGCACCTGCCGCCTTTATCAAAAGCACAAACACAAGTATAAGCAGCACAAGTGCCGCTGCTACCCTTCCCCATAGGATCCTTTTGCGCTTTACGACAGGGCGTGTTCTGTTTTCATTATTATCCATACATATTCCTATCTATCACTGTACAAGTGTTCTTTCATCACAATATTCACATTCAAGCGTTGTACCCTCGCCCCTGAAATAGTGCGGCAGGTACGTTTCTGTATGTGTGATGCACTTTGGATTTGAACACTTCTGATGGATATGCTCACTTCCTGTTATAAGCGGTGCAGGCTTGTCCTTGTTTTCAAGGACTGTAAGAATAAGTGCCATTCTTATGAACATTCCGTACTTTGCCTGCTTGAAATACATAGCTCTCGGGTCATCATCTACATCGATAGCTATCTCGTCAACTCTAGGCAGAGGGTGAAGCACGATAAGGTCGTCCTTTGCATAAGCCATTTTAGTCTTATCAAGAATATAACTGCCCTTTTGCTTTTCGTATTCCTCGGCGCTTGCAAAACGCTCGTGCTGAATTCTTGTCATATAAAGCACATCAAGCTCGCCGACCGCTTTTTCAAGGTCAGTGACCTCTGTAAACGTATGACCGCCCGCTGAAAGCACGTCCTTGATATATGTAGGCAAAGTCAGTTCAGGGGTAGATATTAGCACAAACTTATTGCCCTTGAAACAGGACATCGCTTTTATAAGTGAATGAACAGTACGTCCGTTTTTAAGGTCGCCGCAAAAGCCGATTGTCATATTGTCAAGATGACCCTTTTCTTCTTTGAGTGTCAAAAGGTCGGTAAGGGTTTGCGTAGGGTGAAGATGTCCGCCGTCACCTGCATTTATTACAGGACATTCGGTTGTAAGCGCCGCTGCCTTGACAGAGCCTGCTGTGGGATGGCGCATAACAACAACGTCTGCATATTCGGAAACTATCTTGGTAGTGTCCTTTATATTCTCGCCCTTTGCAACAGATGATGTTGCAGGGTTGTCAAATCCGATGATCGTTCCGCCGAGTCTTAACATCGCCGTCTGAAAAGACATCTGTGTTCTTGTGGACGGTTCGTAAAACAGCGTACCCATTATTTTTCCCTCGCAGGCTTTTGAATACTTTGCGGGGTCCTGTATTATCTCGTGGGCAAGCGACAACAGCTTCTCCCACCATTTAACAGGATAATCGTTAAGGTCGATAAGATTGAGATTGTTATAAATCATACTAATCTCTCCTTTCACAATAAGGCTCGATACAAACTAATTTAGTATACCACATTTTTGAGTTATTTGCAAGATAATTTACGAGTTATTTCTTCAACAAGCTGTAAAAACTTTTGCTTGCCGCAGGTACGGCTGACATAATCCGCAAGTGCTTTTGAGGTCATATTAACAGGCAGACCCAGCGTTTTGCAAAGCTCTCTGCGAAGATTTGAGCTGTACAGCCTTCCGCTTAAACCAAGCTCGTAGAAATCCTTTGCGGTAATTGTTTCTGTGCCGGTATCTTCAGCTGTCAGCACACCCGAGCGTTCAAATATCTCGCGAAGGGTACCTACATCTATCCCCTCGACACCGAGCTTGCCCTCTTTGGAGGGCGCATTTTTACGGCGCTCCTTGCCGAAAATCTCGGGGATATACAGATTGATGATATTCCCGTCAGGTACAAGACCTTTGAGATGATTGCGTATCTGAAAGCCCGCAGAATCCGAATCGGTAAGCACAATAATACCGCTTGTTTTCGCATAAAGCCTGATAAGCTCAACTATGCTTTTATCCTTATAAATGCCAAAACCGTTAGTGCAGATTATCATTCCGTCGATAACCGCCGAAAGCTTTATTTTATCGTACTTTCCCTCAACGACAATAGCTTGTGATATCTTTAACTTTTCCATATCAGTTGTTAAGTGCCATACAGCTGGCAAGTCCTTGTTCAAGTGTGAGCATATCAGAGCCTTTTCCAAGTGAGCGTGTTTTCAGCGCAAGGTCGGTATCGGACAGTATTGACAGCGTTTGCTGAATTCTTGTCACAGAGATATTGCCGCACTCGTTATACATCTTCTTGACTGCAAATTCTCTGTTGCGCGGATAATCAAAATCCTGAAGTATATCCTGCAAAGTCCTTCCTGTTGAACGCGCGAGCTTTGCGCGATAAATATCTGCCATTGAAAAGCTGATAATGCCAAGTATCTCAAACGGCTCAAAGTTTTGCTGAACCAGCTCGCCGAGTCTGCCAAAAACCATATCCGCCCTTGAACGCAGTACATTCAGCGCAAGCGAGTATCCGTCCGATTCAACGTGTTTAATGCACAAAAGGTCGATATGCTCTTTGGTGACAGTCCCCTGCCCGACATAATCGGACAGTTTTTTTATCTCCTGCTTAACAAAGCCTGTATTGCAAAGGCAAATCTCCGCAAGATACTCTGCATTGTTTCTTGAAATCGTACAGCCAAGCTTTGACAGTTCACCTGCTATCGACCTGCCCATTTCAACAGGTGTTTTGAGTGCGAAATCGCACACACAGCCGTTTTTATCGCAAAAGTCGCAAAAGCGCTTGTTTTTATCGGTAAGGGATTTTTTGTTCTTGTAAAGGTCGGCAGCGGTCGCGTAGATTATTACAGTCGTGCCGTCCTCAAGCTGTTTGAGAATATTACGAAGGTCATCGCCGTCGCCTTTATTGATGCTGTCCATATTCAGATCGTTTATTGTAATAACTACTCTTTCGGCAAACATCGGAAGAGCCTGACAAGCATCGGTAAGTGCGGGAATATCCAGCTTTGTGCCGTCAAATTTGTGCAGGTTCATAGCCTGCGCCTGCGAAGGACAAAGCTTGCTTACAAGCCTTCTGGTATAGCTTTCAAGGGTGGTTACATCGTGACCGTAGAAATAATAGAGCGTGCTTATCCTGCCCTCTCTTATGTCTTTACCAAGTGTAGTCGGTGAAACCGAGCTCATAATCAAGTCTCCTTACTTCATTATCGTCCGTATCAAAGCGCACGGACACGCCGTTTGTATCATAAACCTTTCCGTTGATAACAAACCTGTCGGGATATATCTTATAGCTTATTTTATTATACTCCAATTCAAAGCCGTTTTCAAGTCTTGTGAAGCGTATATCGTCAAGCTTGACGCTGTCGCTTGTTTTTAGTTCATATGTGTCGTTCATTTCAACGGGAACCTGTGTACCCGAAATATAAACATCAGGCTGTGGGAATAGCTTGTCCTTGTATTTGCCAAAGGTGTAATACGGTTCGCTGTTTACTAAAACGGCACTTGTCTTTCGCACACCATAGTGCTGTATAACACGCATTTGTGCGCCTGTAAAGCGTGCACCGTCGGACATATCAAGTATGTACGCCGTATCTGACTGAACAACTATCGCGGCACAATCCTTTTTACGTGCAAAGATGTAAAAATTAAGCCTGTCATACGAAATCAGCACACAAATGTTTGAAACAAGCATACACAAAAGCATTCCGCAAGCCGCGGCACAAACGCTTATAATCGGCTTTTTGCTGACACAGGCAAGGATTATCACAGCCGCGCAGGTAAGTGTAATTATCACAACTGCCGCTGCCGCAGGTGCAGTTACAAATAAAAGCGAAGGCTTTGAAATGACCTTGACAACAGCGATAACAGCCTTGACAAGTTTTGTTGCTGCCAATAGCATAGGCTTTGCAATAACTGCTGTTCCACCCGTCAGCGCAACGATAAAGCAAAGCACAAGCGCCGCAGTACAAACAGGTATCAGCAGCGTATTTGTGAGAGGCGAAAGCACCGAAAAGCCGCCGAAAAATATCACGCAAAGCGGCGCAATGAATATCGACTCGACACAGGAAAACACCAAGCCTTTGAACAGAAACAGTGGTTTTGCTTTGATGTTTAATCTGCGGTAAACGAGCGGTGCCACAGCACCGGCTGCAAATGCAGAGGTAAAGCTCAATAAAAAGCCGGACGAGAAAACGCAGTAAGGATTGAACAAACAAATAATGATTGCTGCGATACCCAGAGAGTTAGCGCAGTCTCCCCTGCGCATAAAGAAATCTCCGAGGTAGACTATCGACATCATTATTGCACTGCGAATTACCGAAACAGACATACCCGCAAAAATAACGAAAGCCCATGTTATTAAAAACATCACAATTGAATATGCGCGTCTTTTACCGAGCAGACGGCTCAACACAAAGCCGACCACGCTTGTTAGGATAACAAGGTGCGTTCCCGATACAGCAAAGATATGACCGATGCCGCTGCGGTAAAGCATATTCTTTTGTGAGATATCCATTTCACTTTTGTCGCCGCAAAGCATTGCACCGAGAAAGCCTTTTTCCTCAAATCCGCTGTACTGCAAAACCGTGTTGAATACCTTGTCACTGTAATTGCGGATAGCCTTGAAAAGCCTGTTGGAATTTGTTCCCTTCAGCTCTACGCTTGCCGCGCCGTCGCCTTTAAGAAAAACTCCCTCACTGAAGTTATAGCTTTCGGACAAAAAGTTATAGCTGTCCTTTATCTTAACGACCTTGCCCGTGATATGCACATCGTCATAATACTCGTAATCATCATCGCTGACAAGGAACGATACCGTCGTTGTGTGACCGCCAAGGCTGCACTTTACTGTAAGATAGCCCTGCCCGTGTCCGACGTAATTAAAGCTGTCAACATACCCGTCGACCGAAACAGTCTGTCCGTCAAAGGATATAATATCATCATAAACAAAGTGGTAATATGCGGCGCTGTATACGCACGCAACAGCAAACGAACAGCCGCAGACTATAAAATAGCGCCTTATCGTTTTAAAAGTCAGCGCGCCGAGCGCACACAATGCGGCAGCACATAGCGCAAACACCCACCACAATCCCGTGCTGAAACAGCCTGCAAGAAACAAGCCCGCCATAAACGACAGACCGCACCAAAAGCCCTTTCTTACCACGCTATCACCTCACGGTTGCATCACTTTATACAGATAAGGGCGGATAATAATACCCGCCCGTAACAATCAGCCTGCAGGCCACTCAAAAGCTCTGCCTGCAAGAAGATGAAAATGAATGTGGAACACGCTCTGACCAGCCTGTTCGCCGCAGTTTGAGACAACTCTGAACCCGTCTTTAAGGTCAAGGTCTTTAGCCAGCTTGGCAATCACTTCATAGATGTGAGCGATGACCGCGCTGTTGTCTGCATTGACCTCGTCAAGTTTGGATATGTGCTGCTTTGGGATAAGCAGATAATGTATCGGTGCTGTCGGCGCGATATCCTCGAAAACATAAACTGTATCGTCCTCGTAGATTTTCTTTGAGGGTATCTCACCCGCAATTATTTTGCAAAACAAACAATCATTCATAGGTAAACCTTCTTTCTTTATTTAATAAATTCTGCAACTATATCGTTGACCTGCGCAAGAGCCTCATCTATCTTGAATCTGTCGCCGACACCTGCCATAGCAGTATCAGGTCTTCCGCCGCCCTTGCCGCCTGTAACGGCAGCTGCTTTTCCAACTATCTTACCTGCGTGTGCGCCCTTTGCAACAGCAGTCTTTCCTGCTGCAGCGACAAGGTTTGCCTTATCACCGTAAACACCTGCGATAACAACGACTACGTCGTCAAACTGCGACTTGATATTCTCTGCCATTTTCTTGAGCGCATCGGGCTTGATATTTGAAAGCAGCGCACTTGCAACCTTTACGCCCTTGACATCAACAGTGCTGCTCATAATGGTCTTTGAACGGATAGCATTGATAGATGATTGCAGCTCGTCACGCTCTTTTTCAAGGTCTTTGACCTCCTGCATAACAGCCGAGCATCTCTTTACAAGCTCCAGTGGGTTTGCAGTTTTGAGTATTGCAGCAGCCTTTCTTATCTCCTCTGAATGCTCTGCAACGAGCTTAAGCACGCCTCTGCCTGTTACTCCCTCTATTCGTCTGACACCGCTTGCAACCGATGCCTCGGAGATTATCTTGAACAGACCTATCCTTGATGTGTTGTCAACGTGAGTACCGCCGCAGAATTCTCTTGAAGCGACCTCGTCACCGTCGCCCATAGTAACTACTCTTACAGTCTCTCCGTACTTTTCACCGAAAAGTGCCATAGCGCCGAGCTTTTCAGCCTCTTTGATTGGCATCTCCTTCATCTCAACATCAAGACCCTTGAGGATATTTGCGTTAACGATAGCCTCTACCTTCATCTTTTCTTCTTCAGTCATTGCCGAGAAGTGAGAGAAGTCAAATCTTACTCTATCTGCATCAACAAGCTGACCAGCCTGATGAACGTGGTCGCCGAGAACCTCACGCAGAGCAGCCTGCAAAAGATGTGCGACGCTGTGGTTACGCATAATGTCGTTTCTGTTCTTCTTGTCAACGTGCAGCTCGACCTTCTGACCGACACTCAAAGCGCCCTCGGTCACCTTGAGCTTATGGGCAAACTTGCCTGCAACTACCTTCTGAACGTCAAGCACCTGAGCCTTACCGCTAACGGTGGAGATAACGCCCTTGTCGCCTACCTGTCCGCCGCTTTCAGCATAGAAAGGTGTTTCGCCGCAGACCATATAGACTTCGCTGCCCACACCAGCGTTCTCGATAAGCTCGTCATCGGTTGCAAGATACTTTATCTCGCTTTCCCCGTCAAGTGTATCATAGCCTATGAATGACGTGCTGAACGTCTTGTCCATCTGATGAAATACGGTTTCGTCAGCGCCCATATACTTTGAGCCGCCGCGGGCAGTTCTCGCAGTCTCTCTCTGCTTTTCCATGCAGACATTGTAGCCGTCCTCGTCAACACCCATACCCTTTTCTTCAAGGATCTCTCTTGTAAGGTCGATCGGGAATCCGTAGGTATCAGAGAGCTTAAAGCAGCTTTCACCGTCAAGAACAGTTTTGCCGTCAGCTTTCATATTCTCGATATATTCATCAAGTATCTTCATACCGCGGTCGATAGTGGCATTGAAATTCTTTTCCTCGGTGGTAAGGACTTTAACGATATAATCGTACTTTTCTTCAAGCTCGTTGTACTCACACTTATTACAGTCAACAACGGTCTTAACGATGTCTTTAAGGAACATTCCGTTGATGCCCAGCAGCTTGCCGTGACGAACTGCACGTCTGAGCAGTCTTCTCATAACGTAGCCCCTGCCCTCGTTTGAAGGCAGAACGCCGTCAGATGCAAGGAATGTCACCGAGCGGATATGGTCGGTGATGACTCTGATAGAAACGTCCTTTTTATACTCCTTGCCGTACTCGCAGCCTGCAATCTCGCAGACCTTATCTCTGATCGCCTTGACGGTATCAACATCAAAAATAGAATCAACGCCCTGCATAAGTGCAGCAAGTCTTTCAAGGCCCATACCAGTATCTATGTTCTTTTGCTTGAGCGGAGTATATGTGCCGTCCTCGTGTCTTTCAAACTGTGTGAAAACAAGGTTCCAGAACTCCATATACCTATCGCAGTCGCAGCCTACCGTACAATCGGGCTTTCCGCAGCCGTACTGCTCGCCGCGGTCAAAGTATATCTCCGAGCAGGGACCGCAGGGGCCGTCTGTACCTGCCTCCCAGAAGTTATCCTCCTTGCCCATGCGGAAGATGTGGTCCATAGGTACGCCGACCTTTTCGTGCCATATCTTCTCTGCCTCGTCATCGTCCTCGTAAACCGAGATATAAAGTCTTTCCTTTGGCAGCTTCAAAACCTCGGTCACATACTCCCAAGCCCAAGCGATAGCCTCGTCCTTGAAATAGTCACCAAACGAGAAGTTGCCCAGCATCTCAAAATATGTACCGTGTCTTGCAGTCTTTCCGACATTCTCGATATCACCCGTTCTGATACACTTCTGGCATGTGGTCATTCTCGTTCTTGGTGGAACCTCCTGACCAGTAAAATAAGGCTTCAGCGGTGCCATACCTGCAACTATAAGCAGCAGGCTGTTATCGTTCTGCGGAACGAGCGGATAGCTCTTGTGACGCAAACAGTTTTTGCTCTCAAAGAATTTGAGGTAAGATTCTCTTAAATCATTAAGACTTGTCCATTCCATTTCAGTTTCCTCCGTTTTATAATGATTATCGTTTCAGCGCGGGCGGCATAACAAAAATGCTCCGCCCCAAGAAAATGGGACGAAGCAGTTACTCCGTGTTACCACCCAAATTGCCTTATCGGTTTGTGAACAGATAAGACCACTCGAAGCCTTTAACGCAGGCATACGGCACTGTTTTCACAGCACAGCTCAGGTAAGCCACCGAGCCTTGCGCGAAGACTTGCACCAAACGTCTTCTCTCTGCGCCGCAGGGACATCGGATAATTCCGTCACAGCTTTAAATATTTCCAATATATTATACAACTTTATTTACATCTTGTCAAGTAAAAACAGATGTGCTATAATGTTAACAAACTATAATTATCGGGTAGGTATGACAGTATGTATATTTGTCCTGTTTGTAAGAAAAAACTGAAAAGGCTTGATAACATCCTGCACTGTCAGAACGGACACAGCTTTGATATTGCGCGCAAAGGGTATGTGAACCTTCTGACAACAGCAAAACGCAATCCCAAAAACAGCGGTGACAATGCGGAAATGGTAAAGGCGCGCACAAGCTTTCTTGACAAAGGCTATTATCTGCCGCTGGCGGAAAAAATCGCTCAGACTGCGTACAAACACTTATGCGGCAAAAAGCAGCCAATGATAATCGACAGCGGCTGCGGCGAGGGCTTTTACACCTGCGTTTATGCAAAGGCTCTGCCTGATGCGAAAATCTTCGGTATCGACATTTCAAAGTCTGCGATATCGCACTGTATGACGAGAGTGCATACCTCGGATATTACAAACTGCGAATTTGCCGTTGCATCGTCGTTTGAACTCCCCTTTATTAAAGAAAGCGCAGATATGGTTATCAGCACCTTTGCGCCTGTATCCAATGACGAATATGCCAGGGTACTTAACAAAGGCGGAAAGCTGATAGTTGTGTCGCCTTCTGCAAGGCATTTGTTCGAGCTTAAAAGCGCAGCTTATGATAAGCCTTATGAAAACAAGCCAAACATTTACGGACTGAACAAGTTTGAAAAAACTGACGAACAGATTTTTGAATACAAGCAGACCGTTTCATCAACGCAGGACATACTTGACCTGTTCTCTATGACGCCATACCTTTACAAGACCTCTGCAGAGGGTGTCCAAAGGCTCAGAGCGCTTGACTCGCTTGAGGTCACCTGCGGATTCTGCATACAGGTCTACACCAAAAAGGATTTTAAATAGCAAACGCCTGCAAGCCGATTTGCGCCTGCAGGCATTTTTTATGCTTTGGTAAGCTTTGTTTTGCGTATAAATATCGGCATATTAGGCTCGCGGAGTATTTTCAGACGTATCCATTCATCAACGATCACCGCCAGAAGCGATACAGCAAACCATATCACAGCGTACCAAATACATATCTGTCCGTCGATATTGAGCGGTTGGTCTTCATAGCTCCATATATGAAGATTGAACGTTCGGTTCAATATCTCGCCCGAAAGCAGTTCGGCAGACAAAATGAAAGCTGATGAAATTGTCATAACTGAAATAAGGCTCAATCGGTTTCTGCGTTCGTCGTTGAGCAGATGAACAACAACCATACAAATTCCGCCGATAATACCCATAGAGATAAACGTGTAACCTCTTACCGCGACCTCAAGCAGACCGTAGCAAAGACCGCCGATTATAAACACGGTCAGCAGTTTTGAAAAGCAGCGCAATACAATCACATCCAAATCAGTTTTATGTATTTAAGATGTGCATTTTGCGCGTGTTTAGTCAGAAACGGCACAAAAAAGCTGCGGCAAAATTATGCAGCAGCTTTGTGTTATCAGAATCTTCCTCTGTATTTAGTCTGGTAGCCGTGGTTTTCTGCAGGGCGCAAATCGTTGGGATACATTGTATCAGAGTATATATCCTGCTGAAGCTGTTTTACCATTGCGAAAACCTCCTGATAATCAGCTATATCGCACATTGTCAGGCTCCTTGACTGGCTATTTGTATTTGAACCTGCAAACTGTATAAGATTTGCGCTTGTAAGTATAACATCACCCACACCGAACATCTGGTCAAAAATACCGCGGTGTATATTAACGTTTGAAAGCTCTGCAAAAGACTTCATCTGACAGCTGTATGTAAACACGCCGCCCGAAATGTATACACCTTTTTCGGTCACGATGTATTCGGTGTTCCTGTATTTTCTGAAGGAGAAAATAACACCCGCAAGATATATCCATACAGGCATCATATGGAAAGCAAAGAAAACAAACATAAAGCCGCCGAATCCGCTGCTTGTCTCACCCTGTTGCGTGGAAGATTTGTTTGCCATAACAATAAAAAAGATATCAAATGATGCCCAGAGAAGTGCAAAGAACAACATAGGGTTGAAAATGCACTCGAAAATAAAGCATTTCTTCTGCGGCTTTCCACGCCAGAGTATCTGCTCACCCTGTCCTACCATTGCCTCCAGATCTGTTCTTGTGTTCATAAGGCGCTCCCCTTTCTTGATGTATATATCTGTTATCCTACTATAAGAACGTCTGTAACTATCCAGCCACTGTCGTTTCGTTCAAGATACATTCTGCTGCAGGGTCTGTTTTTAAATGTACCCATGCAATACTCCTTTGCGTGCTCGGTGCTTTCGGGAACGATAGAATAATCAAATGCAGCTATCGCCTTATCGCCCTTTTGCACTACCAGGAACGCACGCAGGCAGCACCAATTGTCGATAGGCTTTGATATATTGTAATTAGGGTCAAGCATATCAAAGTATTCATCGCTTATCTCAATTCCAGCGCCGCAGCTTTGAGCATCTTCACCATTGATATGCGCGTAAAGCAGTTTAAGCACTTTATCCTCAAGGCTGCTGTCATTCGGCTTTTTATCCTGGTCTATCGACTTGACACCAAAAAATCGAAGGTCAGTGCCATAAGCTATGTTGTTATCGCGCCAGTATTCGTCATATTTCTGCAAGCCAAAGGATATGCCATTTGCGATAATAACCCCCGCAATTACACAAACAATAAGTAAAATGGCAATGGGAATGGGGTCAATATGCACTCTTTTTTTCATTGCTTTTTCACTCCTTATGCTGTGCAGGAAAAACTGTATGTTTATTATAAAACTTTACGTTACAAATGTCAATATTTATTAGAGCAAAGCACAGACAATGCATAAAGTCATTTTGTTAAATGCTTGCACAAGTTAAATGAATATTTTCTTAATTCGTATCTTTAATCATTACTGTATTGTATCTTTTGATTGACATAAGCAAATAAAATATGATATAATATAAATGAATTATGAAGATTTGGCGAAAACACACGGAAAGGAAGTCAGAAAGTGAGCAAGAGAAAGAACATCTGTTTTATAACTGCGCGACCCGAAAAGTCGCACGGCAAACGTGTGCTTGACGGTATTTTTACGCAATGTCAGAAATACGGCTATAATGTCAGCGTTGTTTCCTCGCTGACACATCTGCAGAATTTCGCAAAGACCTTTAACATAGGCGAACAAAACATCTATAATCTTATCGACTACAGCAACTTTGACGCTGTTATTCTCGATACTCTTGCGCTTACAGAGGATTACACGGGCAACACGATAAAAAAGATAAGCGACAGGATCGAAAAAGAATGCAAGGTGCCTGTTGTTGCACTTATCGTGCCATACAGAGATTTTTACTGCGTTAAAAACTACAACGAGCCTATCCTGCGCGAGATGTGCCGCCACATAGTTGAGGTACACGGCAAAGAAAACATCTGCATACTGACAGGTCCTAAAGGACACACCGAGGCAGAGTCAAGGCTTTCGATATTCCTTGACGAGCTTTCAAAGCACAATATTTCTGTCTCAAACGAACATATCGTTTACGGCGATTTCTGGTACACAAGCGGTATCGAGCTTGCAGAGGACCTGCTTGACGGTACGGTTTCAATGCCCGAAGCGGTAATATGTGCAAGCGACCATATGGCTCTCGGGCTTATTGAAAAGCTGACGACAAACGGCGTAAAGATTCCCGAAGACCTTATTGTTATTGGTTACGAGGGTACCTCGGAAGCTGCTTTAAGCAGAATTACGCTGACAACATACGAATCAAACGAAAAGATGTCGGCTGCAAAGGCTGTAGACTACATAAGAGAACAGATAGAACCCGGTGCGGAAATACTTCCGTTTACGACCACTGCAGAAAACAATATTCACACGGGTATGAGCTGCGGCTGCAATCCCGATATTGACAGAAATTCATCTGTTTTCAAAGATGCGCTTTATCTGACGATACGCAATTACTGCTCTACCGATTTTACCGAAAATGTTGATATCGGACAGCTTATGGAAAGCTATGTGTTTGAAAAGCTGACAAGCTCGGGTACACCGCAAAGCTGTATCGACAACATCTACGAAAACACAAATCTTATCGAGCCGTTCACGAATTTCTATCTGTGTCTGCTTGATGACTGGCTTGATATTGATTCCGAGCTGCTTACAGGCTACCCCGAAAAGATGCGTATGGTGCTTGCAAGCTCAAACAACGGTGAAATGAGCTTCCATATGAAAAGTGACAGTCTTGTTTTCTTTACAAATCAGATGATACCGCGCATACACGAGGATTGTGACAAGCCCTATGTCTTTTATTTCTCAGCGGTGCATTTCAATGAAAAGACGCTGGGATATGCGGTTTTGCAAAGAGAGCTTTCAAGTCAGCACACTATCAACCTTGTTTACCGCAACTGGCTGAGATTTGTAAACAGCTCGCTTGAAATGGTAAGAGCCAAAAACAAGTATATGCTTATGTCTGTCAAGGACGAAATGACAGGTCTTTACAACAGACGCGGAATGTATGAGGAGCTTGACAAAATGCTCTCGAAATCACGCAGAGCTGACAGCTTGTTTGCTATTGTTGTCGATATGGATAGGCTCAAATACATCAACGATACCTACGGTCACAGCGAGGGCGATTTCAGCATTATGACTGTCGCAAAGGCAGTTCAGGCAATTGCAATGACAAATGAAAGATGTGTGCGCGCAGGCGGTGACGAGTTCTTTATTGTCGGTGTGGGTGACTATGACGAGTCCGACATCAACAAACGTATGGATAAGTTCAACAAGGTTATGAAAGAATTGTCCGACAACTCTGGCAAGCCGTATGTGATCTCCGCGAGCATAGGATGTGCTGTAGGCGCAAAGGACACCTTCGACGAGACATTGTCAGCAGCAGATAAGGCTATGTACAGCAGCAAGCAAAAGAAAAAGAAAGTAAGAGAATAAACAAAAAACCGTTTCGGGCAAACAAGTCCGAAGCGGTTTTTTCAATATAAAAGGGATAGTAAATGCTTATTTCTCGAGCCTCTCTACGCCCTTGAGATATACCTTTGTGCTGATGTAGTAGGAAACGGCATAAAGCGGTACAGCAGATATTAGTATTTTGCCGAAAATGCTCTTCCAAAGACCTTTTAGGCTGATACCTGACAAAAATTTAAAGATTTTCTCCATTACATCGTCCTGGCTGCCTAGCCACGAGAGGTCGGCAAAAAGGAAATACAGTGCAGCGATAAAAATCACTGCGAACAGCAGCAATGCCTTGACCAGCCCACCGACCTTTGAACCGAAAGCGTAGAAAAACGGCAGCTCGATAGCTCGAAGCAGCAGCACAAGCAAAGCAATAGCTATCATCATGCCCGTTACATCAGGCACATCGGAAGACATTTTACGCATTATTATATTCATAACTGACGAGAAACAAAAGCAGCAGACAAGAGCAGCCAGGATAATGATATAGATGCTGCCCACCTGAAGCTTTATGCCGTGCGGTGCAGCGGCGTTGTAGTATCCCCACTTTTTGCGCTCGTCGGTCTGAACCAAGCCCGAGGCACACATACCGATAACAAGGAATGACGAGCCTGACATAATAAAGAAAAATACATAGAACAATACTCCCTCTGGTTTATCATCACCTGTTGCCGTGGTAGGCAGGAAAAGATTGAAAAACAGCATAAGACCGAGCATAACACCGAGTATAAGCTTGTTGGTCTTTATCTCTTTGTAAAGGTATCCCAGCATCAGTTCTCATCTCCTTTGGCTGCTTTCTTTGGCTTTGAAAGTGAGCCGAAAAAGCTCTTTTTCTCTTTTTTATCCTCAAGCGTCTGCCCTGCAAGGTCGAACGGGCGTTTTAGCGCACTGACGCTTATAAAGTACAAAGCGACTGACAATGCGATAAGGAGTATTACTAATACCCACCAATAGCTTATAAAGAAGTTCTTAACAGTAATAAAGTCTTCTTTAAGGTACTTTGAAAACTCCATGTTGTCCGATAGATCTGAAGACAGTCCTGGTTCTATGTCAAGTTGTGGGTTTTCAGCTTTGAATTTGTCCTGATAAGCGAGCAGTCTGTTGATTATAACAAAACACCCTGCAAGATACAGACAGAAAAATGTTGCTGAAAAGACAAACTGTGCTTTTTTCTGCTGCCTGAAACGGTAGAAACAGAACAGGCGGAAAATGTACATAATAAAGGTCAAAAACGCAAAAGTAATAAACACCAAAACAAAATATGCGTGGAATATCTCACCGAAAACGGCGCAGAGCATTAGAGTCATTAGAATGTGCACAACAAGCATCGACAAAAGCATTATGCCTGTTGAGATGTACGCTGCACTGACGACCTGCTTTTCGCTCATCGGTGTGGAGCGCTGAAAATCGCTCCAGCGGGACACGATGTCAGAGTTGATATTATCTGCGACAAAACCCGAAAGCGCAAGCATAGTGCCAAAAATTGCCAAGTAAAAGGTTATATTCGTAGTGTTTTTGACCGCTTCTTCACTCAAAAGGCGCAGGTTTCCGTGAACAGCCGAAAGCTTGACAAGCACGCATATCAGCATCAGAAAGAAATATATACCGAGCGATATGTATATCTTTTTTCGGGTGAGATATATCTCTTTGAAAATAAGTCCCTTCATATCAGCTCCACTCCTTCTTTTCGCGGTTCACATAGAAAAGCATTATCTCTTCAAGCGTTGTATGGTCAATAACAAGTCCCGAATACTTTCTTGCAAAGACCGATTTGTCGCTGACCATTACCTCAACGCCGTAGTCCCCTATCCTTGCGGAAATATAGTCCCCTTTCTCTATATTGTTGAAATCAGATTTAGAGCATTTTACAACGCCGTGGCTTTCGAGTATCTCGTCTTTATATCCCGAAATAAGCAGCTTGCCCTTGTCAATAAAGGTAACGCTGTCGGCTATCTTTTCAAGGTCTGATGTAATGTGGGAGGACATCAAAATAGAGTGCTCCTCGTCCTGAAGATACTCAAGAAAAATATCGAGTATCTCGTTTCTTACAACAGGGTCAAGACCCGTAGTAGCCTCGTCCATAATCAGCAGCTTTGCATTGTGCGAAAGAGCCGCCGCGATCTGCAGCTTCATTTTCATACCCTTTGAAAACTGCCCGAATTTCTTTTTTACAGGCAGCTGGAAACGCTCAAGATAGCTGTAAAACTTATTGCTGTCCCACTGTTTGAAAATATGCTTTAGTATCTTATCGAGCGACTTTGCGTTTAGCTGCTCGTGGAATGGCAGCTCGTCAAAGACCGCTGCGATATCCTGCTTTATCTCGTTTTCGTGCTTGCAGTTGTCAAGCCCAAAGATTTTAACCTCGCCGCTGTCTGCCTTGATAATATTGAGTATCGTATTTATCGTTGTGGACTTTCCTGCTCCGTTCTGCCCAATAAAGCCCATAATGCTTCCCTTTGGCACATTGAAACTAATGTTGTCAAGTGTAAAGCCATCATAGTGCTTGGTAATACCTTTGATTTCAATGGCGTTTTCATAGTCAGACATAAACAGTCATCACCTTTCTTTTGTTCTGCAAATACTTTAATCTTCATTGAAAAGAATGTCAAGCATATCGTGAAGCTCCTGCGCTGTTGCACCCGCCTTGTGCGCCTTATCGCAAGCCTGCGCCATAAGTTCCTCTGTCTGACGCAGATATTCCTCACGCAAAAGCTCGGTGTTCTGCCCTTTGACAAAGCTGCCCTTGCCCGTAAAAGACTCGATAAAGCCGTCTCTTTCAAGCTCTTCATAGGCGCGTTTGGTCGTAATGACACTTATGCGGATAGATTGAGCAAGTGCGCGCATTGAAGGAAGAGCGTCCCCTGCCTTCAATTCACCGTTCATAATTTGCTCCTTGATTTGAGAGACTATCTGTTCATAGATAGGCACTCCCGACGAATTTGAAATGATTATGTTCATGTGATCACCAACATTGTGTATACTTGATATATACATTATACACACCATATATACAATTGTCAATAGGTTTAAAAATAAATTTTGCACATATTTATCATAGCTTAATGTTGCAATATACACAAAAACAGGACTGATGCTTCAAAATAGCACCAGCCCTTTAGTTATGCAATATATCCTTTGATGCCTTTAACCCACATCTTCATAAGCATCTTGTGTGCAAGAGTCTTGCTCAGTAAATGTTCATACTTGACAAACAGTGTGCATACTGACATATCCCGTCCTTTTGCGCTGTCGTGCATTGCCTGCACGGCTACCCTTCTCGGTGAAACAAGACCGGGGTATTTTATAGTCTTGCCGCCGCTGACCTTTGGCAGCATTTCAGTATCTATCCAGCCAGGACAAACAGCTGTGCAGGTGATACCTCTGCTGCCTTTCAGTTCAACGTTAAGTGCACGTGAATAAGACCGAACAAACGCCTTGCTCGCAGCATAGAGATTGATGTACGGAACAGGCTGGAACGACGATGCTGACGAGATGTTCAAAATGCGGGAACACTTAGACATAAACGGCAGCGCATAGCCGCACATCAGGCTCACAGCTTTACAGTTGATGTCGATAAGCTTGCTGATCTCATCGGCTGAAAAGTCAGCTATATTACCCATACGTGCAATACCTGCATTGTTTATAAGCAGGCGGACATCAGGACGTTCACTTTCGAGCAATTTTGCAAAACGTTCGATATCCTCACGCCTTGAAAGGTCGCAAATAACGGGGCGAACCCGCCTGCCGAACTTGGTTCTTAGAGCTTTCAGCTTGTCGGCATTCCTTGCAATTGCCCATATTTCGTCGGGCTTTTCCTTTAAAACAGCACGGACAAATTCCTGACCGAAACCACCAGTTGCACCTGTGATTATAGCAATCTTCTTCATTTTGTATCTCCTTTTCTATGCTATTTTTTGTTTGAACATAGTATAACGTAAAAGGTATTAAGAAGTCATTAAGGATAACAAGAAGATACTTGAATATTGCTGTAATGGCTTTATGAAAGTTTGCACACGAGATAAAAACGAAAAAAAGATCCGCAAACGTGAAGTTTACGGACCTTATTGGCAGGGGCAGAAGGTTTCGAACCCTCGGCACGCGGTTTTGGAGACCGCTGCTCTACCAGCTGAGCTATACCCCTGAATATAATGGACCATCAGGGA